>CANNQP010000046.1 GCA_947507875.1 Verrucomicrobiaceae bacterium
GTCTTCGTCTGCATTGGCACGAGTGGCGTGGTGTATCCGGCGGCGGGTTTGGTCCGGCTGGCCGAACAAAAAGGATGCTCACAGCGCATAGAGGTCAATCTTCAGAGCACAGCGATCGGGGGTTCATTCACCGAGCAACGTCTCGGCCCTGCGACGGTGGAGGTGCCAAGATTGGTGGAGGAGTTGCTGGCTGCAGTTTTGGATTAGGCTTCGCGACGCGCCATCAAGAAAATCATCGGAGCCTCAAGGAAAGACGCGCTCCACCCTCCTTGGTATGACTGTAGATACTCAGAAAGGCAGATTTCTCAGCGCAGTGAAACCGAGCCCTCGTTGTCACAAAGGGTGTGAATCAGCCGTGCGCGGACTGGCTGTGGACGCTCTGCATCGGTCTCCAAGGTCACTTCGAGCAAGGCTCCATTTGCCCACTCGGCATCCGGGCCGGGGCCATCGAAAACGGTGTTGCCCAGCGAGAAGGCCACGCTGCCTGCGCGTGTGTGCTGGAGACGCTGAACGACATGCGGACCCGAGCCCACGATGAGATCTGCGCCTGCTTCAAACAGACTCTCCGCGATGCGGAGCTGCCTCTCATCTGGCTCAAGACGGTGCTCCGTTCCCCAGTGTGGCATGACGATGACAAAATCCGCCACAGCTCCAGCTTCGCGCACTTTTTGCAGCAGCGGTTTCGTCTCTGGCTGCCGACTGTCATCCCAGGCTAGCAGGGCCAGCTTATGTCCACCGAGATCAAAAAGCTCCATGCGATCCGAGAGCGTTCGCAGTCCAGCTTCATGACACATTCGCTGGGTTTCTTCAAAGCCGACCTTGCCGAGGTCCTTTGTGTGATTGTTCGCTAGGCTGACAGCAGTGAAGCCGACCCCACCCAAGTATGCGGCAGCTCCAGGCGACGCAACGAGGCGCAGGCGTTCCTCGGTGTGCTTGGCGGCTTCTTTGGAGAGAGTGCATTCGAGGTTTCCAAAAACGGCGTCGGCACCTTGAAAAGCAGCGCGAAGTCTCGCCATAGGCTGCGCATCTTGATTCAGCGAGACGCCCACGCTTCGGCCCATCATCACGTCACCGGTGAAGATCAGCTTCAGCGGCTTTCGCGGCGGTTTGATCCGCATGTGCCTCGCTGGTCGGCGACCTGTCGATAGCCTTTCATAGCTGATCAGTTCGGGCAGGCCTTCCAGATGATGAACGCAGAGGTCACCGCCATTCAATGTCCCGAGAGGTGGCCGATCCTCCCACACAGCGGCGAGGTGTGAACCCATGTGCAACAGGGTTTCCGCTGTCATCGCACCGGCTTCCACGGGTTCTAAAAAGGGCAAAACATCGGCAGGGCTTCCCCAAGGTAACAACCAGCCCTCAGTACGCAGTCCTTGGGTGATGAAGTTGGCACAATCTGCGCCCCAACGAGCTTCCGGGCCTGTCCGCCAGTCTCTTTGCAGCACGCGGGAATCGAAGAGATAGGGCAGGCCAAACTGCTCACTCCAGGCTGCCCGCAGTCCGCGACTGCCTTGGGCACGAACACAGAGCGTCACGGATGGAATGCGATAGATTTGCCCATCGCGAATGACCTCCGCCAGCACTTCCAATGTGCCGCAGTGCAAATTGGCATCCAGCCGTGGAAGCAGCGCACTTTGACGCAGCGACTGCATGGCGCTGCCTTCCGCGATGACCTCCAGCCGATGCTTCAACCACCGCGGCGCATTGCTGGCAAAACCGAGGTCCGTGTCACTGAGCCGATAAGACGCCTGTTCAGCACGCAAGGCCAGCCAGCGGACCTTAGCTCCCACAGGCTCTGGCTTGATTTCCAGTCTGGCGTCGCCCTTGGCCTCCAGACTCCATGTGCCATCGGGTCGGCGTAAGGCACCATGAACTTCCAAGCGAGGAAGAAAGGGATCTTCAGCCCAGCTTTGCAGCAGATCACCCACGCGTGCGGGTTCATGTTGGATGTTTTCGAGCGAGCCATTTTGCAGCAGCAGACTGCGAAGAAATGGCCCAGCTGAGGCGACATCGAACGCTGGCGAAACCTCGCCACGCCGCTCTCGCAGACGCGCCATGAGCGAGCGATCTCGACCCGTCTTGGCGAAGGGCTCGAAGCTGACCCTGGCCTGCGGCACTCTCCAGACGATGTCCAAAAACAAACTCATCAGCTTCTCGGCCTGAGCCGCATCACGAAGGTAGGGGGATGAAATCGCTGCTGTCACATCCACCAAGCCACGCTGTTTCAAAAGAGCCCCCATGACACGATCCAGCGCAGGTTCGAGTTCCGCATCAGGCATCTCAGCGAAGAAGTCGAGATCCACACTCGCCACCACACGGCGCTCGGATGTCCATGAGGCGGTCTCTTTTTCCCACGTCTCCAGATCCATCACGCGATACCGCGCCGCGAGTGGACCCGCCTCACGCGGTAGCGCCTCCTGATGCCCATCGAGATATTCCCGCGCCTCCTGCTCCAGCTTCTGAACCTCAGCAGGTGTCAGTCGAATCTTCGGCACCCAGATCACCTCCGCGAGGGGCGCAGGCATCAGAGGCTCCAGCCAGTCGTAGCACTGGATGCGCCCTTCACGTCGCCATTGGCTGAGCATCTTAGCACGCTTTTCTTGCGTCGGCCCGCGGCGGATGGCTGCGCGCACGGCATCCGAATCGGCGATGCCACTGGCATCACTGTGTGCGTCGATCAGCACCAAGGTGTGCGGCTCATTCAGCGGCAAAGCTTCCACCAGATGATAAAAGGCTCCCGCATGGGATTCCTCCAGATGCACTGGCAGGTCGGCTGACTCACCTGCCAGTGTCAGACTGGACAACGCCAGAGCAGCCAGACAGGGCTTCATCTTACGGCCTCAATTTTTGGAGCTTTTGACAAAGGCTGGATGAGGACAATTTTGCTGATGGCCGTGTCCTGATAGCTTGACCCAGGGTACACTTTAGCGAGCGTCAGCTTGATGGTTTTGACCAGCTCACCTTTGCTCGACAGATCGAAGATATAGGTCTCGTTATTTAAATGCTCGTCGGGCAATTTGACGCGCACGGGTTTGCCTCCGTTGACACTCACATCCAACTCAGCAGGGCGTCCATTGGCTGCATATAGCTCCGCTGATTTGGCATAACCCGGCACGATACCGAGACGATGCACCGGGCTTGGTTTCTCCAATGTCAGAAGGAGCCACTCGCCTACGCCGTCTCCAGGTGCGCCTTCCGTCCAAGCAGATTGCCAATCTCGATCATTAACGGCTGATGGCTGATAGCTTTGACCATCCGCGTCTGGCAAGCTGGAGGAAGCTGTGGCCGTGAAGTCATCACGATGAAACTCCCAGCGGCCTCCTATATTCTGACCCGTTCTTGAATCTTGCCTTGCACCATAGCCACGATAATAACCAATGTAGGTGGTGTCTTCCGAAGTTGTCTTTACGGCAGGTTGGAAGGCGAAATGTGGACGTGTCACGATAGTTAGATCGTCCTCCAAGGTGGGTTCGAAATCGGTAAAGCTCCAGGTCCAAACGTTGTCCGATTTCACGAATCGTCTGGGATGACTGAAGCTGATCTGACTTTCTGGAATCGAGATGTTCTTCACTGTCACGATGCCATGTCCAATCGGACCTTTCCAAGCACCTGCTGCTGAAAAGAGATAGGTCAGACTAAGGGCGTCGGTCGATCCATGGTCAGAGACATCGAAGGTCGAGTAGAAATAGGGATTGCGATAACGCACAGCCACTTTCCGCGTTTGCCCCTCAGCGAAATCCATCTTCACGCGATGCCAGGAATTCACCAACTTGCCGCTAAACATATACATGTCGGCTTTGCTCAGATCGAGTTGGTCGTCGGTTTGAACTACCTTTGCGGCCTTGCCATCCACCGTGAGGCTGAAATCTTCAAGCTTTGGAGCGTCTTTGAGAACTGCACCGCCCTTGTCAAACCTACCGTCTGTATTCCTCACGATCGCGCTGGGAAACCCTGCTTCGACCTTCACCTTCTTGCCCGGATTGTGCAGCACATATTCAATGCGGATGTCAGCGTATTCGATGTGGAGGTCGATCTCCAGACGCTCTGAAAGCATCTCCACCTGCTCAATGCCGATGGGTTGGAAGGCCCCCGTGGATTTGACGCCGGTGATGTAGCCGCCGCCATTGGCATGAAGGATGAAGGGAAGCAGCAGGAGGGGAAGTAACGTTTTCATGACGGAAGCATGGGTCTCTCTGATGGAGGCCAAAAGCAGCATCTACAACGGCCCCCTTTTTATCATCAGGGAGCTGCCATTTTTTCTGCCAATCTCATCCCGGTTTTTTCAAAAAGAGATTTCAAGCTACGGATGATTGCTGCTTTCTCCGCTGGGGTGTAGGCGGACCATTCCGAGCGCCAGTCAACCCCGGCGATGGGCTCACCTCCAGAGTAGATCCATGTTTTCAAGATCGCCCCGTTGCTGGCATCGACCAGCTCCAGCTCGAGGTTAGCGAAAGAGGATGCACCGGAGCCAATCCTGGCTGTCTGCACACCGTAGCCCTGCATGGCGATAGCGGGCTCACTAGTCCCAAGAAGGGCGGGTTTGATGACCATGACGGCATCCACTCCAGCCACCGCAGGATAGACGGTGCCCATGGTGTAAATCGTGCGCCGCTTCAGGTAAACCGCAGGGACCGTGGCTTGGCGCACCTGAAATCGGCTTTTCAACGCTTGCTCAACGCTGGAAACGAGAGCCTGATCTAACTCTGGAATTTTTTCATCCCTGACGACACTGTCAAAAGCGGTGATGCCCTGATGAAAGCGCCGGAAGTCCTGGACGCTGTTTGCTACAGCCACGGACTTCACTCCTTCAAGAGACTTCGTGGGCAAGGTCTGGGCACAATTGGCGAGCAGTGTGAAAGCTAGGAGAGAGAGAAAAAGATTCTTCATGATTGGTTAGGTGGTTTTGGAGTGTAAAATCAGGCCAAGTCGGTGTTCATCCAGCTCGTGAGGGTTTAGTGACATGGAGTCCTATGCAAGAAACAACACGGCTTTAGTTTTGGCTCGATTCAGCAAGAAAAAGGATGCTTGCCGCAGATGCAGGTGAATCTTCACCTCACCAGTATCCATGGCGGATTGGCACAACAACAGCTCAGTCTTGTGAAGCAAGAAGCGCCCCAGATGGTGATGTTGTTGAGGCTGGTCGTGGTGAGCCGAGGCCTGTGCTGAAAGGTTTTTCGAGGGTAGAGAAACTTGGTGCGCGGAAGCCGGCTCATGCGCACGACGATTTTTTCCTTTTTTTTGAGGGATGCATTCACCGGCGGGGTAGCACCCGATGACGCTGCTCGAAGGAGTGGCAAATCCAACCAACCCACAAACACGAACCCAACTCACAACCCAACCATGAAAAAACTCGTCATCGCCACTACCCTGACTGCTACCGCGCTATTCAACGTCAGCTGTTCGAACTTGGGAACCGACTCGACCGGGCGTCGTTACTCGATGTCACCTCTGCCCATTCAGAGCAAGACTGGCCTGACCTTTGTGGAAACGCGTGCAACCTCGGGTGATAGGGTTCCGGCCGGCCGTGCTGTGTATCATCACTCTCCAAGTCCGATTGCGAGCAAGACGGGCCTACAGGTCACGTATGCCCGCTGAGGCTTAAGTTGTTTTACCCACCCATCCCTTCGCATTATCTAACCATGAAAACTCCTGATGACGATCCGCTTCACGCGCTGCTCGGCACTTGGGAGGTGCGTGGGGAGACCCCTGTGGGATTTCAGAGAGAGGTGTGGAACCGTATCTCAGCAGGCGAGGCGGATCTCGCTTGGTGGGAGCGGTTCTCCCTCACTCTGCTGCGACCAGTAAGCCTCAGCTTTGCCGCCGTCGTCGCGGTCGCTATTGGTGCTGCGGTCGCCATTTTGGAGACGCAACCTTCCTCGCAGGCGCCCCACGATGCCTATGTGCAAGCCGTGAGTCCGTTTGCCTCTGTGCATCTTGCCTCTCATTAACATCATGACTCTTCGCTGGAAGTTGTTTGGCGCGCTTTTAGCCATGGCAGGCCTTGGGGTCGCTTCTCACGAGATCGTTTACCACCTTCGCCCGAAGCCTGCGAGCATGCAGGAGCGTGGCTTGGTTTGGCTTCGCGATGAATACGGTATCCCTGAGGATCGCTTCCGTGAGATCGAGGCTCTGCACCAGGAATACTTCAAGAAGTGTGACCTCATGTGTGCGGAGATGGTCAGTTCCGCTCGACCTCGTATCCTGCGGGCAAGTCTACGCTATCAAGCCGCAGAGAAAAAGACCGTGCCTTCCGTCGCCGCGGAAGCACCTCCTGAACTCGGTGAAAAAAAACGCCAAAAAGCACTCTGCGAACGCTGTCTGAGTACCATGGTGCAGCATCTGCAAGATGTCGCTCGGCTCATGCCTGCGCCCGAAGGGAAGCGCTTTCTCCAAGAGATCCTCCCTGAATTGACCCATCCGCGAGAGCTCAAAGAGCTTGAAGTCGCGGTCCCCCCTCCTCAATGATTGCCCATCCGGACGACGAGGACAATGATCTCATGTTCGCCCTCGCCAGCGGAAATGATACCGCCTTGAACATGGTGATGCGCCGCTGGAGTGCGCGTCTTATCTCCTATCTCGAGCGCCTGTCTGGTAGCCACGCCACGGCTTGTGATTTGGCACAGGAATCGTTCGTTAGGGTTTACAAGCACCGCCACCGCTTTCGCAGTTCGCAGAAGTTTTCGACGTGGCTATTTGCGATCGCCACGAATCTGGCCCGCAACCATGCTCGCTGGCAGAGGCGGCATCCCATCACCCTCCTGGAGCACGAAGATCTGCAACACCTGGATCATGAAAGTGCAGAAGGTTCACCCGTGAGCCAGCTAGAGAAGGATGAGCGTGCCCGCGCGGTTCGTCAGGCCATCCTCTCGTTGCCCGCCGAACAAAAAGAAACACTCATCCTTTCCATGTATGAAGGCATGTCCCACGCGGACATCGCCGATGTCATGGAAACCACACCCAAGGTGGTCGAGATGCGTCTTTATCGTGCTCGCAAGGCGCTGGCGGAGATGCTCGCGGCGTGGATGCCGAAGTCGCTATGCCCTGAGGCAGGCTCAAAAGAAGCTTGCCACGCGGAAGGCTTTTCGTGTCAGCTCATGGCATGAACTTCACTCGCCGCCATGGCCTTCGAGTAGCTTCCACGATGCTTTTCCCACGGGCCTGGGCTGCCGAGATCGCGCAGGCATCTTGGGGGGATAGGCTGGACCGCATCCGCACTCAGCACGATCTGCCAGGGTTGGCCGCTGCTCTCGTGGGTCCGACGGGCGTCACTTCACTGGCCGTGACGGGTGTTCGGAAAAAGGCTGCTTCAGAGCCGATCACCCCACAGGATGAATGGCATCTCGGCTCGAACACCAAAGCCATGACCGCCACCTTGGCCGCGCTGGCCGTTCAGGAGAAAAAGCTGCGCTGGGACAGCACCTTGGGCCAGGTGTTCCCAAGGCAGAAGGATCTCCAAAAATCTCCGCTAGTGGCAGCGACGCTCACCCACCTCTTGAGTCACTGGTCTGGCTTGCCTGCGAATGCCATGTGGGGGTTGTTTGGGCTCAGTGGCAAAAACGATCTGCGAGCGCAGCGGGCCAGCGTCTTGGAGCTCGCGGCGCGCACTTCGGATCTGCCCCAACCTGGCTCGCGGCATGAATACTCGAACTGGGGCTACGTGCTTGCCGGGCACATGCTCGAAACCGTCTGGGATGCATCTTGGGAGGAGCTGATGCAGCGACGCTTGTTTCAGCCCCTGGGCATTCAGCGGGCTGGTTTTGGCGGTCTGGGAACACCAGGTCAAAACGACCAGCCTTGGCCGCACAATGGCAAAGGTGAGCCGATGCCTAACAATGGTCCCCTGGTGGACAATCCTGCCGTGCTAGGCCCCGCAGGTACGGTCCACCTAGCGATGCAGGATTGGGGCCGCTTCATCGCGGAGCATCTCGCGGGTCGCGCCGGGAAGGGGAGGCTGCTTTCCAGCCAAGCCGCTTACGAACACCTGCACACCGCCACGCAGCCGCCAGAGCCCTACGCCTACGGTTGGATCTCTTTGGAGCGCAAGTGGGGTGGCCGCGTGCTCCATCACGGTGGCAGCAACACCATGAACCACAGTGTCGCGTGGCTTGCGCCTGAGAAGGGTTTTGCAGTCATCGCCTGCACGAATTCAGGTTCCGAAAAAGCTCCCCTCGCCCTCGATCAAGCCGCCAGCCTGCTCATTCAGCAGCATCAGGCTTGAGGGTTCAAGGATAGAATCGAATCCTTATCTTATGCTAAGCTTTCCGTGTTACAGTCATTGAACCTTCAGGGTTGTGCCAGGATCGTTAAGCCGCGGCCACTTCAGGTTTTGCAGCGGGGGTTTCTTCTTCGGGAGGCACGGCGACGGGCTCGGCTTTGCTCATGACCTTGACGAACTTGGGCTGGTACTCGGTCCAGTTTTCCAGGATCGTCTTGGCGCGGCCACTGTCGGTTTTGTCCAGGTGGTCGTAGATCAGTTTCTTGAGCTGATTCACATCCTCAGGATCGGTCACGGGCTCGCCTTTGATCATCTCGGGATTGTGCAGCTTGGCAAACATGCCGGCTTCATCCAGCAGGTAGGCCACGCCGCCGCTCATGCCTGCGCCGAAGTTTTTGCCAAAGCTACCTAAGACCGCCACCACGCCGCCGGTCATGTATTCGCAGCCATGGTCGCCGATGCCTTCGACGACGGCAGTGGCTCCGGAATTGCGCACGCAGAAGCGCTCGCCAGCACGTCCAGCAGCGTAGAGACTGCCGCTGGTGGCTCCATACATGACGGTGTTGCCAAGGATGCTGTTCTCCCAGGTCTTGTAGTCGGCGTTCACGCGGGAGCTAGGCTTCAGGATGATCTCCGCGCCGCAGAGGCCTTTGCCAACATAGTCGTTGGCTTCGCCGATGAGCGTGAGTTTCACGCCGCCACAGGCAAAGGCGGCGAAGCTTTGACCAGCGCTGCCTTCCAGCGTGACATCGACAGTTCCGGGGGCGAGCCCATGATTGCCGTGGTGGAAGGCGATCTGGCCGCTGAGTTTTGTGCCGATGTTGCGGAAGGTGTTCTTCACCTTGTAGCGCAGCGGGCGGACCTTCATCTTGTCGCTGATGGCAAACTGCGCCTCCTGGATGATGCGGTCGTCCAGTGGGTGCTGGTCCAGACCGTCATTGCGATTCATCTGGCAGGTGCGCGCGGCGTCTTGGCCGAGGTCCTGACCCACGTCGCGCAGGATGCGGTCGAGCTTGATCAGGTTGGCCTTGGGATGGCCGGGAACTTCGCGCTGACGGAGGAATTCGGGGCGCCCTATCATTTCGTCTAGGGTGCGCACGCCAAGGCTAGCCATGATTTCGCGGACTTCTTGGGCGACGGCATTGAAGAAGTTCACGATCATGTCCGGGTTGCCTTTGAATTTGGCGCGGAACTTTGGATCGGTGGTGGCCACGCCGACGGGGCAGTTGTTCAGATGGCACTGGCGCACGTAAACGCAGCCAAGCGCGATGAGGGCGATGGTGCCAAAGTTGAATTCTTCCGCACCGAGGATAGCTGCCATGGCGATGTCGCGGCCGTTGCGCAGACCGCCATCGGTGCGCAGCGTCACGCGTTCGCGCAGGCCATTGAGCATGAGCACCTGCTGGGCTTCGGCCAAACCGAGTTCCCAGGGCAGACCGGCGTGCTTGATGGAGCTGAGCGGGCTGGCACCAGTGCCGCCATCGTGGCCGGAGATGAGGATGATGTCGGCGTTCGCCTTCGCCACACCAGCGGCGATGGTGCCGACGCCGGTTTCTGCCACCAGCTTCACGCAGACACGCGCGCGTGGGTTGGCTTCCTTCAGGTCGTGAATGAGCTGCGCCAGATCCTCAATGGAATAGATGTCATGGTGCGGTGGCGGGCTGATCAGGGTGACGCCTGGCGTGGTGTGCCGCAGACGCGCGATCATGCGGTTCACCTTCATGGCAGGGAGCTGGCCGCCTTCACCCGGCTTGGCTCCTTGCGCCATTTTGATCTCCAGTTCCCAGGCATTCGCCAAGTATTCGGCGGTGACGCCAAAGCGGCCGCTGGCCACCTGCTTGATTTTCGAGTTGGCCCAATCGCCGTTTTCGTAGGGCTTGAAGCGTTTTGGATCTTCGCCGCCTTCGCCGCTGTCGGATTTGCCGCCGATGCGGTTCATGGCGATGGCCAGTGCCTCGTGGGCTTCCGGTGAGATGGCTCCTAGTGACATGGCCGCGGTGGTGAAACGCACGCGGATGTCTTCGATGGGCTCGACTTCATCAATCGAGAGGGGGCCTTCGCTACGGGGCACGAACTCAAAGAGATCCTTCAGGGCCGTCGGCGTGTTTTCCAGCGAGGCCTTGACGTAGTTTTGGTAGTCTTCGGCTTTGCCCGACTTCACGAAGGTGTGGAAGTTTTTGATCACCGGGCCGGTGACAGCGTGCATTTCCCCCTTTTGACGCGGGCGGTAGTAGCCGGGGTCACCGAGGTCAATGCTGCTCAGGCCTTCGGGAACAGCGACACCGAAACCTGCGTGATGGCGGGCCAAAGCTTCAGCTGCGATTTCAGGGAAGCCGATGCCGCTGATCTGGCTGGGCGTGCCGGTGAAGGCGAACTGCATGACTTCTTCACCCATGCCGACCGCCTCAAAGATCTGCGCGCCGATGTAGCTGCTGAGCACGGAGATGCCCATTTTGCTCATGATCTTCAGCACGCCTTTTTCCAGAGCCTTGCGGTAGTTCAGCGCGGCCTTTTCATAGCTCATGCCATCGAGCTGTGGCTTGCGGGCGGTTTTGTCTGACTCCACGACCTCGCGGATGGTCTCAAAGGCCATGTAGGGGCAGACCGCGCTGGCCCCAAAGCCGAACAAACATGCCATCTGATGCGTGTCGCGCGCCTCACCGGTGTCGATGACGAGGCTAAGCCTCATGCGAATCTTCCGGCGGTTCAGGTGATGATGCACCGCGCCCGTGGCCAGCAGGGCAGGGATGGTGGCGCGCGTGTGATCCACGGCACGGTCGCTCAGGATCAAAATTTGCACGCGCTCGCGAGCGGCTTTTTCCGCGTCAGCGCAGAGGTGATCCAGAGCGCGCTTCATGCCGTCGGGGCCTTCACTGATCGGCCACGTGATGTCCAGCACCCGGTGCGGATAGTCTTGCAGCGCTTTCAAGGAGGCGAGCTCGTTTTCAAAAAGGAAGGGGGAGCTGAGATGAACCACCTTGGCATGTTCAGGCGTTTGGCCTAGCCAATTCCGTTGCGGACCCAGAACGACATCCAAGCTCATCACGGCACGTTCACGGATCGGATCGATCGGTGGGTTCGTGACCTGAGCGAAGAGTTGGCGGAAATAGCTGCTGAGCAGGCGTGGGCGCGTGGAAAGCACGCTGAGCGCCACGTCATCGCCCATGGAGTAGATGGCTTCTTCGCCCTTCGCGAGGGAGGGCGTCAGTGACATCTCGACTTCTTCTTTGGTGAAGCCAAAAGCAGCTTGTTTTTGCGAAAGCGTCAGCACGTCCAATTCGCCGGTGGGAAGCTCCGGTGCTTGGGCGGTAAGGCTGGTGCGATTCTTCAACCACTCGCCGTAGGGCTGACGGCTGGCGAGGTCAGCCTTGATTTCATCATTGAAGCGGATGCGCTTTTTCAGCAGATCGATCTCCAGCATTTCTCCGGGGGCGAGACGGCCTTTCCAGCGCACGCGTGCGTCATCGATGTGGACGATGCCAACCTCTGACCCGAGAGCGAAGATGCCATCGGTCGTCAGCTTCCATCGGCTCGGGCGCAGGCCATTGCGATCTAGGCTAGCGACAACGCTCAGACCATTGGTCAAAACCATGGCCGCAGGGCCATCCCAAGGTTCACTGAAGCACTCGTGGTATTCGTAAAAGGCCTTCAGTTCTGGCGATGTCGTGGGGTCGATGCCATAGGCGCTCGGCACGAGCATGGCCATGGCATGAACCGGATCGCGCCCGCTTTGCATCAGCAGATCCAGCGCCGCATCTAGGCTGGCGCTGTCGCTTTGTCCTTTGGCGATCAGCTCTTTCAGCAGCTGTTCTTCGCCTTCCCAAACTGGGTTTTCGAAGTCACTCGCACGGCTGTTCAACCAGTTGCGGTTGCCGCGTACGGTGTTGATTTCACCATTGTGCGCCAGCGTGCGGAAAGGATGGCTCAGCGCCCAGGTCGGAAAGGTATTGGTGCTGAAGCGCTGGTGGAAGACGGCCAACGCGGTCTCGAAATCGTCACTCTGCAGATCGGTGTAGAATTTTTCCAGGGAGGAGGGCAGCAGCAACGCCTTGTAAACCATGGTGCGATGCGAGAACGAGGCGATGTAAAACTCAGCTAGTTTATGAATGCGGGCCTTCAGGCGCATCTCGCGTCGCACCAGATACAGCTGTCGCTCGAAAGGCGCATCGTCCATGCCCTCAGGTCGGGCCACGAGCAGGTGCTGGATAAAAGGCATGGTCAGGCGGGCTTTGTGACCGAGTTCGTTCGGGTTCACGGGCACATCACGCCAGCCGATGACCTGGATTTCTCGGTTTCGTAGTAGCCCCTCAGCCAGCAGGTGGATGCGCATCCTTTCCGTGGGGTCTTGTGGCATGAAAAACACACCCACCGCGAGGTCCATCGGGTGCTCCAGATCGAAATGCATCTCGTCGATGAAGGGCTGGAAAATCTTGTGGGGGATCTGCGTCAGTACGCCGGCACCATCGCCCGTCACCCGGTCAGCATCCACGGCACCACGGTGTTGCACACTGCACACGCCGCAGATGGCCATGTCGAGGATTTGCCGACTACGCTTGCCTTCCACGCTGGCCACGAAACCGACGCCACAGGCGTCACGTTCCAAATCCATGCGGTGCAGGGATCCTTCATTGGGGATGTCCAGATCGTAAAAAGGGTGTTTCATGGGGGGTTGGGAAGCCCCACCGCCAAGCTGAATCGAGGCAAGCGCGATGGAGAGGTTGTCGGAATACGGAGGGATAACTAGCAAGGATGGTGCCACCTGAATGGACCTGAATGGAGAAGGTCATGAGATTGGAAGGCTAGAAGTGTCAGATGAAGTGCCAAGTGCCGTGGCACTTTCGGGTCAAAGACGCCAAAATGGCACAATTGAGCGTGATCAAAGCTCTCTTCTCGGTGTCGAAAATAATTTAGTTCTTTGATAATCAAAGGTTTGTAAATCAATCCTACGGGCTGGCACGCTGTGTGCCAAGAGGTTTGGCAGATCGGTTCCATTCACTCTTTTCCCCAACCCCCACCATGAGCAAAATCCTCGGCATTGACCTCGGCACCACGAACTCCTGCATGGCCGTCCTCGAAGGCGGCAAAGCCACGGTGCTTGAAAACAGCGAAGGCGCACGCACGACACCTTCCATCGTTGCCTTTACCAAGGGTGGCGAGCGTGTCGTCGGTCAGGCCGCGAAGCGCCAAGCCGTGACAAACCCGCGCAATACCGTTTTCTCCGTGAAGCGACTCATGGGCCGCAAGTTCGCGGAGCTCACCGAGGCGGACAAGCGCATGCCTTACAAGATCGTTCCCGCTGCGAATGGCGACGCCCATGTGCAGGTCGAGGTCGGCGGCGAAACGAAGACCTATTCTCCGCAGGAAGTCAGCGCGATGATCCTCTCGAAGCTGAAGGCCGATGCGGAAGCCAAGCTCGGCGAAACGATCACTGAGGCCGTCATCACCGTGCCGGCTTACTTCAACGACAGCCAGCGCAATGCCACGAAAGCCGCAGGCGAGATCGCTGGCCTGAACGTGCGCCGCATCATCAATGAGCCCACCGCGGCGTCTTTGGCCTACGGCCTCGAATCGAAGAGCGACGAAAAGATCGCCGTGTATGACCTCGGCGGCGGCACCTTTGACATCAGCGTGCTCGAAATCGGCGACGGCGTCTTCGAAGTGCTTGCCACGGATGGCGACACGCACCTTGGCGGCGACGACTGGGACAACACGCTCATCACCTGGATCGTGAACGAGTTCAAATCCGACAGTGGCATCGACCTCAGCGGCCAGCCGGACGCGCTTCAGCGCATCAAGGAAGAGGCGGAGAAGGCGAAGATCGCCCTCAGCTCCAGCCAGAGCTACGACATCAACCTGCCCTTCATCACCGCCGACGCCACCGGGCCGAAGCATATCATGAAGACGCTCACGCGTGCGAAGATGGAGCAGCTCTGCGACAGCCTGTTTGAGCGCACCATGAAGCCTGTGCGTGATTGCCTCGCCGCAGCCAAACTGGACGCTTCGAAAATTGACGAACTCGTCCTCGTTGGCGGCATGACCCGCATGCCAAAGGTCGTCGAGACCGCGAAGAAGCTCGCTGGCAAAGATCCGCATCAGGGCGTGAACCCGGACGAAGTCGTCGCCATCGGCGCGGCCATTCAGGGCGGGGTGTTGAAGGGCGATGTGAAGGACGTGCTCCTGCTCGACGTGACGCCGCTCACGCTTGCCATCGAGACCGCTGGCGGTGTCGCCACACCGATGATCGCCCGCAACACGACCATCCCGAAGAAGCACTCCCAAATCTTCTCCACCTACGCCGACCAGCAGCCCGGCGTCGAAATCGTCGTCCTCCAGGGCGAGCGCCCGATGTCCCGCGACAACAAAACGCTCGGCACCTTCAAGCTCGACGGCATCCCGCCGATGCCGCGCGGCGTGCCGCAGATCGAGGTCACCTTTGACATCGACGCGAACGGCATCCTCCACGTCTCCGCGAAGGAGAAAACCACCGGCAAGGAGCAGAAAATCTCCATCCAGGGCAGCTCCGGCCTCAGCCAGGACGAGATCGAGAAAGCCAAGCGCGATGCCGAGGAGCACGCCGAGGAAGACCGCAAGCGCAAGGAAGGCGTCGAGGTCAAGAACAAGGCCGACAGCCTCAGCTACGAGATCGAGAAGACCCTGAAGGAGTGGGAAGGCAAGGTCCCCGCCGAGCAGCTCACGCCCATCAAGGACAAGCTCGCCACGCTGAAGTCCGCCATCGAAGCCAACGACACCGACAAGATGAAGAGCGAGACCGAGGAGATCGAAAAACTCTTCGCCGCCGCTTATCAAGCCGCTGCCGCCGCAGGTGCCGGAGCCCCGGGCGCTGGCGGCATGCCCGACATGGGTGCCGCAGGCCCCGATGTTGCCGCTGCTGAACCAAAGTCCCAGGACAAAGGCAAGGTCGTCGATGCCGACTTCGAAGTCGTGGACAAGGACAAGTAATCCTACCCGAGACAACCCATGCAGCACGCAAACACAGCGCACACATCTTCAGGAGTGTCGGCTTACGGGCCGACTCTCTCGACGATGCTCACACTGTGTCTTGGTCTAGCCTCTTGCGGTCAGAAGGAAGCTTCGAAGACAGCCGCAGTGGTTTCCCCATCTGCAGCTGTCTCAGAGGCAAAGATCGATGCAGCCATCGCGGAGGCTTTGAAGCCTCTGGAGCCTTCCGCGCCAACGACATCTGATGTCCAAGCTGGACTCGAAGCGCAAGCCGAAGACCTTTTGGCCAAGTACCCGAACAAGAATGCGGCTGATCTGCTGAACGTGCCTGAGGTCAACGAGGCATTGAAAGCGGGTTTAACGAAGCTTGGCCAAAACAAGAAACTCCAAGAGCAGATCAACAACAGCGTCGCTCTGGCGGCAAAAATGAAAGGCCTCTCGGGCGAGCCCGGCAGCGTGGGTCTCGATCTGGACATCAAGGGCTACGACCGCAACCGCAAGCTGCGCATGCTTCAAGTCGTGATGTCCGAAGACCCCAAGCAAATCGTACGCTTCCTGACGGAAGAGATCGGTGAGGCGACTCCTGAGCTGACCTACGGGGGTGCTCAGCGAGCGAGCAATGGTGTGGCGATCAAGGAGACGCCACCCCCCCATCCCCAATGAATTTCCGCCCGGCCAGCCGGCCCATCCCCATGGGACAGCAGGCCGGGCAGATGAACCAAACCAAACCAGAACCACAACCCTAGTTAGCAAAAACCAGACCAATATGGCTACCTCCATCACCCCGCTCGGTCGTCGCGTCCTTGTGAAGCGTTCCTCCAGCGAAGAAAAAACCGCTGGCGGCATCTTCCTCCCCGACACCGCAAAAGAGAAACCCCAGGAAGCTGAAGTGCTCGCCCTTGGCACCGGCAAGGATGACGAAGGCAGAGACGTCAGCACGCTGTTCACCGTGAAGGTCGGCAACAAGGTGCTGATCTCCAAGTACGGTGGCACCGAAGTCAAAGTGAATGGTGAGGATGTCCTCATCATCAACGAGACCGATATCCTCGGCATCATTGGCTAATCCGCTTCACGCATTTCAAATCTTTAATTTCCAATTTCAAATCCAGTTATGGCTAAACAACTCAACTTCGACGAATCCGCCCGCCAGGCCCTCCTGCGCGGCGTCACTAAACTCGCCAAGGCCGTCAAGGCCACGCTCGGCCCTGCCGGTCGCAACGTCATCCTCGAGAAGAAATTCGGTTCCCCCACCATCACCAAGGACGGTGTCACCGTGGCCAAAGAAATCGAGCTTCCCGATCCCTATGAAAACATGGGCGCCCAGCTGATCAAGGAAGTGTCCTCCAAGACCTCCGACATCGCTGGCGACGGTACCACCACGGCGACGGTGCTGGCAGAGTCCATCTACAGCGAAGGTCTTCGCAACGTCACTGCAGGTGCCAATCCAACATCTCTGCAGCGCGGCATTCTGAAGGCCACCGAGGCTATCGTGGCGAAACTGAAGGAAATCGCGACCCCAGTGAAGGACAGCAAGGAAGTGGCCCAGGTCGCGACCGTGTCTGCCAACTGGGATGCCAGCATCGGCAGCATCATCGCCGAAGCCATGGACAAAGTCGGCAAGGAAGGCACCATCACCGTCGAAGAAGCCAAGAGCATCGAAACGACGCTGGAAGTCGTGGAAGGCATGCAGTTCGACAAGGGCTACCTTTCCCCTTACTTCGTCACCAACCCTGAGACGATGGAAGCGAATCTCGAGAACGCTTACATCCTCATCCATGAGAAGAAGATCAGCAGCCTGAAAGACATGCTGCCTCTTCTGGAGAAAGTGGCTCGCTCCGGCAAGCCTCTACTCATCATTGCAGAAGACGTGGAAGGTGAAGCCCTGGCCACCCTCGTGGTGAACAAGCTGCGTGGCACCCTGAACATCGTGGCCGTGAAGGCCCCTGGCTTCGGCGACCGCCGCAAGGCCATGCTGGAAGACATCGCCATCCTCACCGGTGGCCGCTGCATCACCGAGGACCTCGGCATCAAGCTTGAAAACATCGAGCTCACCGACCTCGGCCGTGCGAAGCGCCTGACCATCGGCAAGGAAAACACTGTCATCGTCGAGGGCGAAGGCTCCTCCGACGCGATCGCCGGACGCGTGCAACAGATCAAGAATCAGATCGCGGAAACCACCAGCGATTATGATCGTGAGAAGCTCCAGGAGCGCCTCGCGAAGTTGGCTGGCGGCGTTGCCGTCATCAACGTCGGTGCTGCGACCGAAACCGAGATGAAGGAAAAGAAAGCCCGCGTGGAAGATGCCCTGCACGCCACTCGTGCTGCAGTGGAAGAAGGCATCGTCCCTGGCGGTGGTGTCGCTCTCATCCGTGCGACCGCAGCCCTGGGCGACCTGGGTCTGACTGGCGACGAAGCCACGGGTGCTGATATCGTGAAGCGCGCCATCGAAGCTCCTCTCCGCCAGCTGGCTGCCAACGCCGGTGTCGAAGGCGCCCTTGTGGTGTCTCAGGTGAAGAAGGGCAAAGGCAATGAAGGTTACAACGTGGCCACTGGCGAATACACCGACCTGATCAAGGCTGGCGTCGTCGATCCTGCCAAAGTGACTCGCAGCGCCCTGCAGCACGCCGCTTCCATCTCCGGTCTCTTGCTGACCACCGAGTGCCTCATCGCCGACATCCCGAAAGAGGAGAAGGCAGACGCCGGTCACAGCCACGACCACGGTGGCATGATGTAATCTGAACGAAGAACACCTGAGCGTGTTCTCATTCGGCGGCTTGGGTGTGCGCAATCGCACCCAGGCCATTCCCAACCACGTAAGCCTTTTTGTTCAAGGCCGCCGCGCCTACCGGGAGCTGGCACGGAAGGCTAAGAATAAAAAACCCGAAACCCCCAACGAGCGGGCTGGAGAGAGCAATCTCTTCAGCCCGTTCATCGTTTGCCAGAGGCTGGCCTAGCGCCATCGAGCCCCTATAACAGAAAGATTCAAAGCAAAAGCAAGCTCGGCAGCCAAGAGGCAAACAGCCTAATCACGCATCGTCTGATGCGCGGGGATTGTTGACTGCCCGAGCTTTGAGGATCGGCAAGGATCTGGGTCTGTAGAGATTTCGGCGTCTGTAGCCTCAGTCCATCTTCCGTACCAGAACGGAGCTGTTGTGACCACCGAAGCCGAAGCTGTTGCTCAGCGCAGCCGTCACTTTCGCGGGGCGCGCGGTGTTCGGCACCACGTCCACATCCACCTCAGGGTCTAGGTTTTCTACATTGATGGTCGGCGGCACGATCTGGTCACGGATGGCCAGGATGCTCGCGGCCAGCTCGATGCCGCCCGCGGCGCCGAGCAGGTGGCCGGTCATGGACTTCGTGCCCGAGACCAGCAGGCCCTTTTGGGCATGCTCGCCAAAGGTGCGTTTGATGGCACGTAGCTCGCACAGGTCACCCACGGGGGTCGAGGTGGCATGGGCGTTCACGTAGCTGATCTCATTCGCGTTCATCTTGGCGTGACGCAGGGCCATCTCCATGCACTTGGCCGCGCCGAGACCTTCTGGATGTGGAGAGGTCAGGTGGTAGGCATCGGCGGTGACGCCATAGCCGGCCAGTTCAGCGTAGATCGTGGCACCGCGCTTCTTGGCGTGTTCATACTCTTCCAGAACGACGACGCCTGCGCCTTCGCCCATCACGAAGCCATCGCGCGCCACATCCCAGGGGCGGGATGCACGCTCGGGTTCATCGTTGCGCATGGACAGCGCCTTCATGTTGCCGAAGCCTGATAGGCCACAGGGACGGATGGAGGCCTCTGCCCCACCGCAGATCATCACATCCGCATCGCCGAATTTCATGATGCGCCAGGCCTCGCCAATGTTGTTGTTCGAAGTCGCACAAGCGGTGGTGATGCACATGTTCGGCCCCATGAAGCCGTATTCCGTGGCGATCATGCCCGAGGCGATGTTGGTGATCATCATCGGGATCAGGAAGGGCGAAACACGACCGGGCCCCTTGTTCAGCAGGATCTCATATTGCGTCTCGATGGTGCTCAGGCCGCCGATGCCAGAGCCGACCATGACGCCCACGCGCCAGGGATCGAGGCTATCCGGGTTCAGCCCACTGTCCTTCACCGCCATTTTGGAGGCAGCCATGGCCAGTTGGAAAAAGCGGTCCGCACGGCGAGCTTCCTTGTGATTGTTGAAGAAAGGCGTTGGGTCAAAGTCCACCACCTCACCTGCGATTTTGCAGTCGTAGGCCGTCGTGTCCATGCTTTGGATGCGGCGGATGCCGCTCTTGCCGGCGGTGAGGTTTTTCCAGAAGTCATCCTTGTTGTTTCCGACGGGGGAAACGACTCCGATGCCTGTGACGACGATGCGACGCTCGCTCATGATTGCGTAGTTTTTGGGTGGGATTGGACACGTGAGAGAACACGCTTTGCCCCCTGCGGCAAGGTGTTTTTCCCCAGCGTCTTTCCGCGCCAAGACAGGGCTTGCTCATCGGCCTGCCCTTCCCCTAGGCTGCTTCTTTCAAGATGAAAGCTCTCCTTTTCCTGCTCACCGCCTTATCAGCCCAGGCTGTCGAAATCATCGCGCACCGCGGCTTCTCCGCCCGAGCCCCGGAAAACACCCTGGGTGCCTTTCAGCTTGCCTGGGAAAACGGTACCGATGCGTGCGAGCTGGATGTCTATCTCACCGCTGATGGCAAAACGGCCGTCATCCACGACAAAACCACCCAGCGCACCACGGGCAAGGCGCTGGAGGTGGCCAAGTCCACCCAGGCGCAACTCACGGCGCTGGGGGCAGGGGCCTGGAAGGACCCCGCCTGGATCAAGGAAAAAATACCGACCCTGGAGCAGGCTCTGGCAACGCTGCCGAAGGGCAAGAAGCGCTTTTTCATCGAGCTGAAGTGTGGCGCGGAGATCGTGCCGGAGCTGAAACGCCTCCTCGAGCCCAGGAAAGCTCATGCCGACCAGCTGGCCATCATCGCCTTCAAGCGTGAGGCTGCGGCGGAGTCCAAGAAAGCTCTGCCCTGGATCCAGGTCTATCGTCTCGCCTCGGGCAAGACCAAGCAGCATACGCCCACCGACCTCACCCAGCTGATCGCTGACACGCAGGCCGATGGGCTCGATGGCCTCGACCTCAGCCAAGCAGATTTTGCCTGGGACGAGGCCATGGTGAATCAAATCCGCGCGGCGGGCTTCGGGCTCTACGTCTGGACGGTCAACCAGCCGGAGGCCGTGCAGCGCTTCGCCCGTCTTGGTGTCGATGGCATCACCACCGATGATCCCGTGATGGCCCGCGAGGCATTGGCGGAACCTTGAATCAGCGCACCTTGTCGAGGCTGAGCAGGCGCTGAGCCTCGCGCAGCAGGAAGGCCGTGTTGGTGAAGGGCTGCCAGCTGATGTCGATCCAGCGCAGTCGGCCACGGGCATCGATGAAGAGCGTCGCGTGCAGTGCCTCTTGCTCAAAGTCATCGTAAGCGCGGAAAGCCTTGAAGGCCTCGAGCGAAGGATCGCTCAGGATCGGGAAGGGTGGCAGCTTCTTCGATGACATCTGCTCCGCGACACGCCCCGCCAGGGAAAGCGGCTCCCGCGTGATGGCCAAGATCTGGAATCCTGCTTTTTCATAATCCGCGGCCGCTTGGGCAAAGGCATTCACCTGCTCCATGCAGTGGGTGCAGGTGGAGCCGAGGTAAAACAGCAACACGTGTGGTTTTCCGGCCAGCGCCTGGCTCTGAAAGGTGCCGCCCTCGAGCGTGAAGGCCTGCCAGGCGGGAGCCAGAGGCAGAGACGCCTGCATCGGCCCGAGGGTGTCGAGTGCCGGGCGTTGGCCGATGTCGGTGCGCACCGGGGGCTTGTCCCGCCAGTCACCCTTCACGCCGTAGCGAGTCGCGAGGGCATCCAGGCGCTTTTTGACCGGCAGATCTGCATCCATGGCAAAGGCGGCTTTGCGTACTTCCGCGAAGGTTTTTTGGGCTTCATCGCTTTGGCCCAGCGCGTCCACCATCTCGGTCTTCGCCGCGAGGCCGCTGAGATCCTGCGGGTAGTTTTTCAGTAGCTCCTTGGCCTGGGTCTTGTCTCCCAAAGTGAGCCAAAGGCTTCCTGCCAGCGGCTTGGGCAGCTCGGTCGCTTTGCGGATCAGTTCGGCAGCGTCCGGGCGCTTGGTTAGCACCGCCTCTAGGGCGCGTAGCTCGGCGAGTAGCTTCTCGGCCAGCGTAGGCTTGGGTTTTTCAGGCTTCGCTGGGTCCTGTGTTTTGGCGTTGTCCTTCTTGGCCTCGGCCTTGCCGCTTTCTCCAGCCTTGGGCTTGGCGGCGGGGGGCTCTTTTTTCTTCGCGGCTTCTTGGGCGATCAGGGCCTCCAGGTCTTTCATGGTCGTCGCCAGAGAGTCCGCGTCTTTTTTCGCAAAGAAAGCGTGCCCCTGGGCATGCAGGCGGCGTGCCTCATGCGCCGTCTGAGTCACGGTGGGGAAAAGCGGCCCGCGGGTGACCTCCAGCACCTGGTCCCACAGCTCATAGCGCAGCAGGGTCTCCAGCAGCCGTGTGCGTCCGTAGCTGGCGCTGGTGCTGTCCTTGTCCAGGGTGTTGTTGGCGGGATGCTGGGGATGCTGAATCAACGTGGTGGCTAGGGCGATGGCATCCCGCGCGCGGCCTAACTCATGATAGTTCCGAATCAGCCACTCTTCGTTGTGCGCGTAGTTGTGGATCTGGTCGGGGTGAATCCAGTTCCGGCTCATGTAGGCGTGATCCACGCGTGTGCTGGCCTCTTGCTGCCAGATGGCATCGTCGTAGCGCTTCAGCTTCGAGTAGGTGTGCCCTGGCATGTGCCACATGTGGGCGATGGCGGGCGCGGCGGGTCCATTCATGGCGGCGGATTTCAGCGCGAGGGCGGGCTTTCGCTGATCCCAGAGATGGATGCGGTAATGATGCGCAGGATGCTCTGGATTCGCGGCAAAGACCTGATCCAGCAGGGCATTCACCGCTTGGTAGCTGGTGATGGGGGCATCTCCATTCGCGTGCCAGGTTTTCCACGCTAGGAAGGCCTTTGCCTCCACATCGTCGGGGTGCTCTTGGACGATCGTTTCCAGGTCGCGGATGTAGTCCAGCGCGCGCTGGCGTTTGTCGCGTTTGTCATTCGGGTCTTCTTTGTAAAAGCTCTCCAAGCTAGCGATCCACAGCTTCTCCTTGGCGCTGGCTTTATCTTTGCGTTCGGTGGCCTTTTTCAGGAACAGCCGCGCGCGTTTGTCTTGGTTCACATTCGCCATGGCCATGCCCCAGTAGGCCATCGCGCAATCGGGTTCGATCGCCGCCACTTGGCGGAAAGAGCGCTCCGCTTCCAGGTACCAAAAGCCATGCAACTGGCCGACACCTTGATTGAAAAAAGCCTGCGCGTCTGGTTTCGTGTGCGTGATGGGGAAGCTCACCTTCCCGCAGCCAGGGATCAGCCTGGCAGCCTGGCGCGGACCTTCGTTGAAGGCCTCGCCATGCAGGGAATGACCGGGCAGGGGATCAGCCGCTCGGAGGCTCAGCGAACAGAGACAGAGGCTGATAAAAACGAAAGTACGCTTGCGCATGAAGGCCTGAACTAACGCGGAAAAACTAAAAATTCTCCAAGAAAGACACCACGTTGCTGCTTTGACACGGCTCAACCAGCCCACCATCGAATCATGCGGCATCGACGCCGAGGAACACGCCGCGCTCGCACCATGAGTTGGCAATCGATGATCGGTCAGATCGTGTTGACTACAAGGACGCTGCGCGTTCAAGCTTGTCGTCAATGCGTGACACCAGGGTATCGAGCACTTCGCTGTTGCCAAAGCGCTCAATCACATCTGCCAGAAACCCTTCGACGATGAGCTTGCGGGACTCCTGATCAGGAATGCCACGGGCCTTGAGGTAGAAGAGCTCTTCATCGGCGATGGGGCCGCTGGTGCTGCCGTGGCTGCATTTGACCTGGTCGGCGTTGATTTCGAGGCCGGGGAGGCTGTTGGCCTCGGCTTCGTTGCTGTTGAGCAGGTTGCGGCAGGTCTGATAGGCGTCGGTGTAGTGCGCGCCTTCATCGACGATGATGAGGCCGCTGAAGACGGTGCGCGATTTGCCGTAGAGGGCGTTTTTGTAGAGCAGGTCGCTGGTGGCGTGCGGGGCTTTGTGACGTTGAAGCGTGCGCTGATCGACGATCTGATCGCCGATGGGCAAAGAGACGCTGAGCATGTCGCTGCGGGCACCCTGGCCGACGAGATCGCTGACGCTCTCGCTGCGGCTGAAGGCGGCGCCGAGCTGCACCTGGAAGCTTTTCACGCTGGCATCGCGTCCGGCGGTGATGCTGGAAAGATGCAGCGCCTGGGCGTCATCGGCGAGCTCCTGGCAGGCGGCGTAGGTGATCTGGCTGCCGCTGCCGCCGACGAGATCGGCGATGGCGATGCTGAGGCCACCTTCACCTTCGAGACTGCGGTAATGATCGACGACGCTGACCTGCGCGTGGTCGCCGGTGACGACGAGTGTGTGCGGGAAGATGGCCGCGTGGTCGCCGACGACCCAGTGGAAGATTTCGACCGGCTTTTCGATGACGACGTTCTTCGGCACGATGATGACGGTGCCCGCTTTGACATGCGCCAGATGCAGCGCGGCGAATTTATTCGAGCCCAGCGCTTGTTCGCCCTTCATGAAATGCTGCTGAAGGACGGATTCGTGCGATTGGAGGGCTTCTTCGAAGCTCACGCACACCACACCGGCGGGAAGGCCGCTCGTGTCGGACTCGACGAGCATGTCATTCACGAAGACAAAGCGTGCCGCGCGTTCTTTGAGTCCTTCGGTGGCCGCGAGCGCGGCTTTGGACTGCTCGGCAGACGGTGCTTTGGCCGGCGCGTGGTCGGCCAGCTCGATCTTCTTCGCGTTCGAGTAGCGCCAGTGCTCGTCTTTGAGGCCCGGAAGCGGCAGGGACTGGAATTCGGTCCAGGCAGCGTCTGAGCGAGTGCGGAACCAATCAGGCATGTTTGTGCTGCGGGCAGGAGCGAGGGCAAGAAGGCCGGTGGAAGTGTCGGAGGGCATGGGGGGAGAAAAAATCTGGCTAGACTGGCTAGAACGGGGCGGTTAGTCTTGGTGGCATGAAAGCAGCGAAAAAATCCGAGTGGCAGCTCCAGACGGCGAAGAACCGTTTCAGCGAGGTGGTGAACCGTGCCATCACGGACGGAACCCAAACGATCACCCGCCATGGGAAACCTGTCGTGGTGGTGATGTCCCAGGAGGAGTTTCGGAAACTGGCTCCAGCGAAGGAGGAGGAATTTGACCTTTTGGAGCACCTGCTGGCCTGCCCTGACAAAACATTGCACAAGCGCATCTTCCGCACGCCAGGCGTGCCTCGTGACGTCGATTTCTCATGAAATACCTGATCGACACGATGGTTCTGAGTGAGCCGACGAAGCGGAAACAGGACGCGAACGTCATTCACTGGTTCTCGCTTCACCGCCATGAGTGCGCGGTGTCCGTTCTGACGCTCGGCGAGGTGGAACGAGGCATCACCAAGATGAAGGACAGCAACCGAAAGCATCGATTGATGGCGTGGTTCAACACCATCGCACATGGCATGGAGAAGGCAGGCCGCATCCTGCCGGTGGATCGGACGCTCATGAGTTTCTGGGGTCCGGTTTACAGCCGCGAAGAACGGCTGACGAAGCGCAAGCCGCCCTTCGTGGACACGATCCTCGCCGCGACGGCCGAACTGCATGGGCTGACCATGGTGACGCGCAACGAGAAGGACTTCCCGAAGACCTTGGCGCTGGTGAATCCGTGGAAGATTTGAGTGCGTGACAAGCTGCTGCCTCTCGGATGCGCGAGAGCGTTTTGGATTGCGTGTGGGAAGCGAAGCGCGACACCGCTTTGCGATGGCGAGTAGTGCTGACAAGAGCTGGATGGCTGATTTCATTTCAAATGCTTTTCGCTGTCCTCCATCTTCAAGAAAACAGTTCCGCATCCATAGCAGCGGCCTGAAGAAAGTAGCGAGTTCAACGCCATTCCACTGTTGTTTGGACGACCGCAATGAGGGCATGAGATTCCAAGATCTCGGTGAAGCTGCTGCTGTTTTCGAATCGCCCATAACATAGGTGCCATGAACACCATTCCAACCATGCGAATCCCAAATCCAGCGTCGCCATTGAAGTATGACCATACTGACAAAGCCAGCCAGATGGACAGACTTCCGTAGATTAACCATTTCAGTCGGGCGTCATGGGGGCGCGCTGAATTGATTCGTTCGATGTACTGAGCTGAAGTGGTCGGGAACATGTTGGGTTCTCGATTGGCCTCAGCCAACGCTGCCTTCCATTTCGAGGTCGATGAGCCGCTTCAGCTCGACGCTGTATTCCATGGGGAATTCCTTCACGAGGTCGTTGATGAAGCCGTTGACGCTGAGGCTCATGGCTTCGGCTTCGGTGAGGCCGCGTTGCATGAGGTAGAAGATTTGGTCGGCGCTGACCTGGCTGACGCTGGCTTCATGCTGGGTGGCGTGCTGGTTGCCGCGGACGCTGATGGCGGGGTAGGTGTCGGTGCGGCTGTTGGGGTTGATGAGCAGCGCGTCGCACTCGGTGTTGTTTTTGCAGCCTTTGAGGTGCTTCGGGATGTGCACGAGGCCGCGGTAGGTGCTGCGGCCTTCGCCGATGCTGATGGATTTGCTGATGACGTTGCTGGTGGTCTCGTCGGCGGCGTGGACCATCTTGGCGCCGGTGTCCTGATGCTGGCCGCTGTTGGCCAAGGCGATGCTGATGACCTCGCCACGGGCGCGTTTGCCTTTCATGATGACGCCGGGGTATTTCATGGTGAGGCGACTGCCGATGTTGCAGTCGATCCAGCGCACTTCGGCGTCTTCGTGGGCGATGCCGCGCTTGGTGACGAGGTTGAAGACATTGCTGCTCCAGTTTTGCACGGTGACATACTGGATCTTCGCGCCTTTCATGGCGACGAGCTCGACGACGGCGCTGTGCAGCGTGGCGGTCTCAAACTTCGGCGCGGTGCAGCCTTCCATGTACATGACTTCCGCGCCTTCATCGGCGATGATGAGCGTGCGCTCGAACTGGCCGAACTGCTCGCTGTTGATGCGGAAGTAGGCCTGCAGCGGATGCTTCACCTTCACGCCGGGCGGCACGTAGATGAACGAGCCACCGCTGAAGACGGCGCTGTTGAGCGCGGAGAATTTGTTGTCGCCGGTGGGGATGACCTTTCCGAACCACTTCTTGAAGATCTCGGGGTATTTGTGCAGGCCTTCGGTGCTGTTGACGAAGATGACGCCCTGCTCTTCGACGGCGGCTTTGATGTTCGAGTAGGCGGCCTCGCTGTCATACTGCGCCTCGACACCGGCGAGGAACTTTCTTTCTTGCTCGGGAATGCCGAGGCGATCAAACGTCTTCTTCACGTCCTCGGGCACCTCGTCCCAGGAGCGCTTCGGCTTCTGGCCGTCGCTGAGGTAGTAGCGGAATTCGTCGAACTTGATGTTTTCGAGGTCCTTCGTGGCCCAATGCGTGGGCATGGGCTTTTCCTGGAAGACCTTCAAGGCTTTGTGCCGGAACTCGCGGATCCAATCGGGATCGCCCTTCACATCGGCGATGTAGTCGATGGTCTTTTCGGTGATGCCGAAGCCGGAGTCGAACTTGTTGCGCTCCGGGAAGGTGAAGTCGCCGACGCTATCGACGCGGATGTCGGAGATGTCCGACGCGGCGGCGGTCACTTCGGGTTCGAGGGTGGTTTCTGGGGCGGAGACCATAATGATAAAGTTTAGCGGGTTTCAGGGCACTTATGCGGCAGCGGCCAAAGGCTCCTCAGTCACCCAGTCGTAGCCGCGTTCTTCGAGTTCGAGGGAGAGCTCTTTGCCGCCGGTTTTGACGATGCGACCGTCTTTGAGGACGTGGACGATGTCGGGCTGGATGTAATTAAGAAGGCGCTGGTAGTGGGTGATGACGAGGAAGCCGCGGTTCTCGCTGCGCATGGCGTTCACGCCGCGGGAGACGATCTTGAGGGCGTCGATGTCGAGGCCGGAGTCGGTTTCGTCGAGGATGGCGTATTTCGGCTCCAGCATCATGAGCTGGAGGATCTCGTTGCGCTTCTTTTCACCGCCGGAGAAGCCTTCATTCACGCTGCGGCTGGTGAAGCTGCGGTCCATCTCGAGCTGGTCCATGCGGGCGTAGAGCTGTTTATAAAATTTCACGGCGTCGATGTCCTCGCCCTTCGGCAGGCGGGCCTTGAGCGCGGCGCGGAGGAAGTTGGCGTTGCTGACGCCGGGGATCTCGTGCGGATACTGGAAGGCCAAAAAGAGCCCGGCCCGGCTGCGGGCATCGACGGCCATGTCCAGGATGTTTTCGCCATCGAGGAGGACCTCGCCGCTGGTGACTTCGTAGTCTTCGTGGCCGCAGAGGACCTTGCTCAGCGTGCTCTTGCCGGAGCCGTTCGGGCCCATGATGGCGTGGACTTCACCGGGCTTGATGGTGAGGTTCAGGCCTTTGAGGATTTCGCGGCCGGGGATCTGGGCGTGGAGGTCTTTGATCTCGAGTGACATGTCGTGGGTGTTTGCGGGGGAATTTATGATTTATGATTTTTGACTTATGATTTAGGGAGAGGTGGCGACGCCGATTCTTGATTTGGGCAAATCAAGAATCATAAATCGTAAATCATAAATCCTTCTGGGCGCAGGCATCGCAGGTGCCGTGGATGGCGATGTCCATGCGGGTGACTTTGGTGCCTTTGGGGAGGTTCCAGAACTTGGCGGGGTCGAAATCGGCGGCAGGGTGAGCGTCAATGACCTTGCCGCAGGTCTCGCAGTGGAAGTGGACGTGCTCGTGGAGGTTAGCGCAGTAGCGGGATTGGCCGCGCTCAAGGTGGACCTGCTTGATGAGCCCGGCGGAGGTGAGGTGCTCGAGGCAGTTGTAAACGGTGGCCAGGGAGATGCCGGGAGAGCGGACCTTAGCACGGTCAAAAACGTCCGTTGCGGTGGGATGGTCAGTGGAGGAGGCGAGAACCTCAAAGACCTCGCGCCGATGGGGCGTGAGGCGCACATCCGCGCCCAGCAGAGCCATGCGGCACTGAAGGCCTGTCGGCGAGGGGGTGGAGCGTGAAGAGGCGTTGGACATTTTGAATTAGAATTAGAATGATTCTAATATCTCATGACAGCAAACGCGGCAGGGGCAAGCGCTGGATGTGCTTTTTTCGTCTGGATTTCCGAGTTCCCGTCACTTGGGGCATGTCAGCCAAATCAGGCGACTGGGGAATCGGGATCAAGATGGTCTTGCCCGGGTAACCCACGGGCTTCCTCGCTTGCTCATGACCCGCCAGCAGCTTACAGCGGCGGGGTGAACCAAGCTTTCGTCCTCGGGGCGGGGTTGGGCGAGCGGCTGCGGCCGCTGACAGACCAACTGCCGAAGCCTCTCATTCCCTTTTTTCATAAGCCTCTGATGACCAAGGCTTTCGATCACTTGCTGCGCGTCGGGGTTCAGCGCTTTGTGGTGAACACGCATCATCTGCCGGGGCAGTATGCACAGGCTTTTCCAGACCAACATTACCGAGGCGCTTCGATCCAATTCCGCGAGGAAACTCCGGTGCGTCTGGAGACGGCGGGTGGCATCGCGAACGTGCGCGACCTGCTAGGGGACGAGCCCTTCTTGGTCTACAACGGCGATATCCTGACCGATCTGCCGCTGGAGCCTCTGATCCGTGAGCATGCGCGGGGTGAAAATCTAGTGACCCTGGTCCTGCGGAGCCAGGGGCCTGCCCCGCACATCGCCTGCGATCTGGAAAAAGGCCTGCTCACCGACATCCGGGGGATGCTCGGCACGGGAAATCCAGGCACGCACCTTTTCACCGGCATTTACGCGTGCAGCCCCGAGTTTCACCAATGGCTAACACCGGGAAAGGTGGAGTCTGTCATCCCGGTCTTTCTGCGTGCCATGCAGGCGGGGAAAAGGATCGGCGTGGTGGTCGCAGACGAGGGCGACTGGTGGGA
>CANNQP010000047.1 GCA_947507875.1 Verrucomicrobiaceae bacterium
AAACCGATTTCTTTATGCGCCGCTCCATCATCCTTCTCTGCCTCGTCTTGTGCCTCATCGCGTTCTGGCTCATACGCACGGCTTGGGAGCCGAAAGAGACGAAAAAGCCTGTTTCGATGCCTCAAGTCGCCTCCACGGCTACCACGAGCCTTTCGACTCCAACGCCGCCGAAAGCTGAAAAGGCCCCTGCAGCTCGAAAACCGCTCAAAATCGCCTCGAAAGGAAAAGTGCGGCTCAAGCCGGGTGAATCGGCCGTGCTGGGCTATTGGGAGATCGCACCGGGCATGAACGGCATGGCCATCGTGACGCCGGAGACGACGCCGGAAGGTCATGTGAAGATGTCCGCCAAGCTCCTGCACCTTTCCGATGCCGCCGTTTCGGATGCGGAGGCGCATGATTTGTTTCCCGACATCTTTGACTTCGAGAACTACAGTGCCATCGGTCCCGAACGGTTGAGTGAGCTGCAAACGTCTCTGCAAAAAACTCGCGGAGTCGATATGCTCTCCATGCCCACCGTACTGAGCCTCCCAGGCCAGCAAGCCAGCATCTCCATCGGCAACTCGAACAATTCCACGCTCTCTCTCGGCCTTCAAGCCGATGCTGTCGCCGCCGATGGCTGTTACGATCTCAGCCTCGACTTGCAGAGGCAGGAATAGCAAAGTGGTTTCGGCTTTAGCCGAATCATTCTTCAATTCACACCGCTGAAGACACCTCCTTCTGAAATGAACCAGCCCTCTCTCCTTCTTGCCGCCATGCTCATTTGCAGCATGAACCCTTTGGATGCCCGTGCCGACTGGCCTCAATACCGGGGTCCGTCGGCGAGCGGGGTGGCGTCCGGGGCAGGCTTGCCCTCCTCGTGGAATGTGGAGACGGGGGAGAATGTGCGCTGGCACACGCCGATTCCGGGGCTCGCCCATTCCAGCCCCGTCATCGCCGGGGATCGGATCTATGTGGCGACGGCCATCGCCTCCAAGGAGGCGGAGCTGAAGGTCGGTCTCTATGGGGACATCGGCTCGGCGAACGATGACGAGGCGCAAGAGTGGCGGTTGCTTGCTCTCGACAAGAACTCTGGGGCTGTCCTTTGGAATCAGCTCGCCCTCAAGGCTGTCCCGAAGGTGCGGCGACACACGAAGGCGAGCCATTGCAACTCGACCCCGGCGACGGATGGACGGCACATCGTGGCCATCTTTGGAAGCGAGGGACTGTTTTGCTTCGACACGGAGGGAAAGCTGCTCTGGAGAAAAGACCTCGGCCCCATGGACTCGGGCTACTTTGCCTCGCCCACGGCGCAGTGGGGTTTTGGCAGTTCTCCGATCCTGCATGAGGGGAATGTCATCGTGCTGTGTGATGTCCAAAAGGACTCGTTCATCGCGGCTTTCGATGTGTTGGATGGTCATGAGCTGTGGCGTGCTGGACGCAAGGACGTGCCGACATGGGGCACGCCCACGCTGGTGGAGACCCAGCAACGAACTCAACTCGTCGTGAACGGCTGGCATGAGACCGCCAGTTATGATTTCGCGACTGGCGCAAAGCTTTGGACCCTTGATGGAGGTGGCGACATCCCGGTGCCGACACCGATCTTTGCGCATGGGCTCCTTTATCTGACCAGTGCGCATGGCAGTTGGCGGCCCATCCGTGCGATCCGGCCGGAGGCCACCGGTGACATCACGTCCGAAGATCCCGGAAGCACGAACGCGCACATCGCCTGGGCGCACGGTCGCAAGGGCAACTACATGCAAACGCCCATCGTGGTGGGTGATCTTCTTTTCGCCTGCAACGATCTGGGCATCCTCACTTGCTTCGACGCCAAAAGCGGCACGATTCATTTCAGCGAGCGTCTCTCGCAGCGTGGCCAGGGCTTCACGGCATCACCGGTTTCCGACGGACGGCATCTCTACTTCACCAGCGAGGTGGGCAATGTCTTTGTCGTGGCTGCGGAAGCCAAGCTGCGAGTCATCGGCATGCATCCACTGCCGGAGACCTGCATGGCGACTCCAGCGATCAGCGACGGCACGCTGATCTATCGCACACGGCACTCCCTCATCGCTCTCCGCGAAGGCAGCCGTGCTCAAGGCATGACGCTGTCCTCGCAAACGCGTGCGGCCAAGGAACCGCCGCCCATCGTGCTGCAGAAGCCAGACCCGGCGCTCGTCGGCGAGTGGCAAGGAACGCTCGCCGTCGGTAGCAAAAAACTGCGCGTGCGCTTTTCGATCCAGGACCAGGGAGAGAAGATGGAAGGCACGCTCACCAGCCTCGATCAAGGCAACGCCAAGATCGGTCTCTCCCGTGTCGGCCAGCGAGAAGGCCAGGTGCGCCTGGAGATCGACGACATGGCCGCCCGCTTTGAGGGCCAGTGGAATGGCTCCAAGGACGAGCTGAAGGGCGAGTGGCATCAGTCGGACACCAAGCTGCCGCTCGTGCTCACACGATCACCCTCACGGGCAACGAACTGATTCGCTGAAAACCATGACCCCCATCGACCTCAGCCACACCATCGAGCACGGCATGATCACCTATCGGGGGCTGCCGGCACCGCTGATCTGTGATTACCTCAGCCGCGAGGCTTCGCGAAATCTCTACACGGAGGGCACGGAGTTTCACATCGGCCGCATCGACATGGTGGCGAACACAGGGACCTATCTGGACTCGCCGTTTCATCGTTATGCCGACGGGAAGGACTTGTCCGAGCTGCCGCTGACCTCGCTTGCAGGGCTGGAGGGCGTGGTCGTGCGCTGTGATGCCATGGCGATCACTCGGGAGGTGTTCGAGGGCCTCGATCTGCAAAACAAAGCCGTGCTGGTGCAGACCAACTGGGATCAGCTTTGGCGCACCGATGCCTACTTTGAAGGACATCCGTTCCTCACCGAAGACGCGGCGCTGTTTCTCAAACAAAGCGGCGTGAAGCTCGTCGGCATCGACTCCTACAACATCGACGACACGCGCGGCAAAACGCGTCCGGTGCACAGCACGCTTCTGGGCGCGGAGATCCCCATCGTCGAGCACATGACAGGCCTGGAGCAGCTTCCCGAAGCTGGTTTTCGCTTCTTCGCCGTGCCGCCGAAGATCAAGGCATTCGGCACCTTTCCGGTGCGGGCGTTTGCGATGGTATGAGCCCAGCTTGGTCCTTCAGAAGCATGACACAGTTGCCCCTGATCCAACTTCACTCGGTAGGGCGGCTGCTTGACGTGAGGTGCGCATCCAGTTGGGGAAGGAGGCACATCATTTCATTTGATTTAACTCTTCGGAAAAAAGTTTTCCCAAATGTCGATCCGGGGTTTGCTCAAACGACGATTGGGTGTTGCGGCGATGACGCCGCACCTTTCAACCCTCAAACCCAAAAACACATACCTATGGAATACATGCTCATCATGACCGAAACCGCAGCGGACTTCGCCAAGCGGAATGACCCCAATCAAGCACCCGCCTACTTCGGAGCCTGGGCAGCCTACGTCAAAGCAATCGCGGAGTCTGGCATCATGGTCAGCGGCCTGGGCCTCCAGCCACCGGACACCGCCACCACGGTGCGCATCCGCGATGGCAAACGCGTCCTGCATGACGGCCCCTATGCTGAGGCCAAGGAGATGCTCGGCGGATTCTTCGTCATCAATGTGCCGGATCTGGATACCGCGCTGGAATGGGCGGCACGCTCGCCTTCTGCCGAGAGTGGGTGTGTCGAGGTGCGTCCTGCCCTCCCACCGATGAATAGCTGATTCCTGCGCCTCATGATCGCTGCCACTGAGGAGAGATTCGTAGCCGCTGTGCGTGATTCGCGTGCCTCGGTTCTCGGGTATCTGGCCTCTCGCAGTGGTGGCGATCTCTCAGCCGCAGAGGATGCCTTGAGCGAGGCGGTGCTCGCCGCCATGCAGCAATGGCCCGTGAATGGCATTCCACAAAAACCGGAAGCCTGGCTGCTCCAGGTGGCACGTCGTCGCCTGATGGACGAGCAACGCAAGCACCACGTCCGCGAGCGCTTTGCAGAGCCTCTTCGCCAAGCCATCGAGCTGGCCTCGGCCACAGCCGATCGTGAGGAAACCTTTCCGGATGAGCGACTCAAGCTGCTCTTTGTCTGCGCCCACCCGGCCATTGATGAAGCTGCTCGCACTCCCTTGATGCTGCAAGTCGTCCTCGGCCTTGAGGCACAGGACATCGCCTCGGCCTTCTTGATCGCTCCTGCCGCCATGGCACAGCGCCTCGTCCGGGCGAAGGCCAAGATTCATGCCGCCCGCATTCCTTTTCAGGTGCCAGCCGCAGAAGAATGGCCGGAGCGCTTGGCCTTCGTGCTCGATGCCATCTATGCCGCCTTCAACGCGGGCTGGGAGACCGTCGGGCAGGAAGATGCCGGGCACGATGATCTGGCCAAGGAGGCGATCTACCTGGCGAGGGCGCTGATCGCCCTGGTGCCGGATGAACCGGAGATCCTGGGTCTGCTTTCACTCATGCTTCATGTGCACGCACGCCAGCACGCACGCTTCTTCGAGTCGGGGAAGTTCATTCCCCTGACACGACAGGACGCTCAACGATGGTCGCCATCGCTCATTGCGGAGGCCGAGTTGTTGCTGCGCCGTGCCTCCAGCTTTGCGCGTCCAGGCCGGTTTCAAATCGAAGCCGCGATTCAGTCCGTTCACGCTGAGCGGGCAACTTCGGGCAGCATCAACTGGCCGGTGATCGAAGGCTTTTATCAGGTGCTGAGAACCTTCACCACCGCCATCGGCGCCCGCATAGGTCATGCCGTTGCGATGGCCCAGGTGCGAGGTTCGCCAGCCGCCCTCGCTGAACTGGATGCGCTGCCAGAGGCCCTGGTTCTTTGCCATCAGCCCTACTGGGCGGCTCGCGGGCATTTGCTACGGCAGATGGGAAAGCGTGAGGAATCAAACATCGCCTACCAGCGTGCGATCGGCCTGACGGAGCATACGGCGGTGCGGGCTTTTTTGATGGATGAGTTGAATGAACAACGCTGAAGATCACATGCCACCCTCGCTCCTCGAACAACTCCTGGCACTCGTCGAAGACGAGGGGCCGTGGCGCATCAGCTTTTCAGATCTGGCTGGGCTGGCACGGCGGGTGCCGGATCTGGCTTTGCCGGAGGAGTGGAAGATTCATCGCTGTGATTTTTGCGTGTTCGCCAAGACGGGAGCCACGCTGCGTGGATGCCTTAACAACAAGCATGCGGTCAATCGGGTGCTGATCCGGCGCGGTGCGGGGTTTGTCGGGCAGTGTCATCTTGGGCTCACGGACATGGTGGAGCCGCTGGTTGTGAAAGGTCGTGTGCTCGGGGCTTTCTATTATGGATCGGTGATTGTGCGCGGCACCGAAGCGGAGGCGGAGCGGCGCATCCGGCGATATGCACAGCGCCGTGGAGTGCCTGCGGGGCCGTTTTTGGAGCAGATGGAAAAGGCGGCACGCGTTGACTCGGCGGACATCGAACCGCGTCGCGCCCGGTTGCGCTTGGTGGCACAGATGGCGGCGCGATTGGCGGAGGCCTGGGGTGTGCCGTTGGAGAATGACCTGCCTCGTCGCGGCGGGTTGCCATGGATTTCTGCGATGGAGTTTCCCGTGATGCTGCGACGTGCCATGGAACTCGTGCAGCGTCATTATGCCGAACCGATGACTCTCGCTGGCGTGGCCGAGTCCCTGAAGGTGAACGCGGATCATCTGGGCCGACTCTTCCGCCAGCACACGGAGGGAACGTTGGCCGATTTTCTCGGTCGTGTCCGCGTGAATCATGCCTGCCGCATGCTGGAGAGCGGTCGCTACTCGGTGGGCGAGATCGCTCTGCGCGTGGGCTTTGCAGACGCGGCTCATTTTGGCAAGGTCTTCAAGCGTCTCATGCAATGCACGCCAGGCGAGTATGCCTCGCGGGCCGCCGCGTGAACGCGGGTCGGATTCAGACTAAAGATCAGTCGTCTGGAGACATGGCAAAATGGCCGCTCGCTTGGCAAGATGATCGTCCGATGAAAAACACGTTGGCCGCCTCTCTTTTGCTCACCGTCTGCACCCACGCCGCCGAGCCGCTCAGTGTCTCCGGCATCTATCCGCATCTCACGGTCTTCAACTCCGATCCGAAGCGTGAGAAGCCGTCCATGGAGTGTGGGCTCGGAGCCGCCGTGCCGTGGGCGGGGAAGCTGTGGAGCACGACCTACACGTCCCACGACCTCGGGCGCGGTAATGACAAGCTCTTCGCCATCCTGCCAGACATGTCGCTGGAGATCCGGCCCGAGAGCGTGGGCGGCACGAGTGCCTGCCGGATGATTCATCGCGAGTCGCGGCAGTTGTTCATCGCTTCGTATGCGATTGATGAAGCGGGCAAGGTGCGCGTCATCCCACGTGACAAGCTGCCCGGACGGCTTACCGCCCTGGCGCGTCACCTCACCGACCCGGAGAACAAGGTGCTCTACCTCACGCAAGAAGGCGCGGTGTATGAGGTGGATGTGCATTCGCTCGCGGTGACGGAGCTTTTCAAGAAGCCGCTGCCCGGCTGGCACTACAAAGGCGCGTGGACAGCTCAGGGACGCTTCTTCATCTCGGCGAATGGTGAGGAGCCCGCGCCTTCGCCCTTTTGGAAAGTCGATTACACCAGCATGGAGACGAAGTTCGAGACGGAGAAGCTGACGTGGCAGCATCTGCAAACGCCGTATCTGCCTCTCGCTACGCCACGCAAAGCCGGGCAGACGTTGTGGAAGAACATCAGCGAGGACATCGGCAATCTCGGCGAGTGGGATGGCAAGACGTGGCGCATCCTCTCGCGACGTCAGCATCTTGACATCACCGGCCCCGGTGGACTCATGGGCGCAACGAGCGATGACGAACCGGTCTGGGCACTCGGCTGGGACCTGCGCTCGGCTTTTATCAAAGTCCGCGAGAAGTCCGGCACCTGGACGACCTATCGCCTGCCGAAATCCAGCTACACGTCCGATGGCGTGCATGGCTCGAACACCGAGTGGCCGCGCATCTGCGACGTGAGCGATGGACCACGCTTGATGTTCCTGCACAACGGCCTCTACGAACTGCCCGCTGGCTTCCGCGACGGTCACAGCGATGGCTTGCGACACATCGCGTCCACGCTCGTCACCGTCACCGACATGGCGAAATGGAATAATCAACTCGTCTTCAGCCAGCAGGCGACCTCGGTGCACGGCATCCCGTTCTTCGTGCCCGGCCAGCCGCACTCGAACATGCAGTTCCTTCAACGCAGCGATTTGCCTTCGTGGGGGCCGGCCGAAGCTCGCGGCGGCGTGTGGGTAGAGGACCCGGTGAAAGCCAATACGCCAAGCGACGCCATCCTCATTGGTGGCTACGAGCAGCGCTGTCTGCATCTCGTGAATCACAGCGATGCCACCGTCACCTTGACGCTTGAGATTGACCCCGAAGGCAGCGGCCAGTGGAAAGAACTCATCACCCGCCATCTGCCACGCCAAGGCTATTCGCCGGTCATCCTGCCGACGGATCTCAAAGCTCCATGGTTGCGCTTGAAGGCTGACACCGACTGCCTGGCCACCGCTTATTTGCATGTTTCATCGCCTCGGCACCCATCACGTGATGAAGCTCAAATCTTCAATGGCCTTGCCAGCGCTGCCGAAGCTTCTACCAGCATCAGTGGCATCATCCGCGCCGGATTCCCGACGACGAACTTGCAGTTCCTCACCCGCGATGGCCGCTACTTCGAGGTCGATGAAAAACTCGCCTTCCACGCCACCGATGCACCAGCCGAAGCCGCCAAGCTGCAAGACACGCACGCCTTGAAAAACGAGTTCACCGAGGACGCCGCGTCTATCGTCGTCACGCGTTACGATGGTCAGCGCTTCCGTCTGCCGAAGGGCGATGCCGCACTCAGCCATGCCCCCGTCTCCCGCAGCATTCGCGAGTGCATCCAGGAGCGCTATCTCGCCAACTACCACGGCACCTTTTACGAAGTCCCGCGTGGTGGCACCTCACCCTCCGGCCAGCGCCACATGCCCGACTTCCAGCGCATGAAGCCCGTCGTCACGCACAATAAACCCATCACGGACTTCTGCTCTTGGCGGGGCATGCTCGTCCTCAGCAGCGTGAAGCCTGACGCCGCGAGTGACGGTCACATCTTCGGCAACCCCGAGGCCAAGCTCTGGTTCGGAGCCATCGACGACCTTTGGAAAATGGGCAAGCCCAAGGGCCAAGGCGGACCGTGGAAAGACACCGTAGTGAAGGCCAACGAACCCAGCGACCCCTATCTCTTCACCGGCTATGACCAGAAGACTCTCACCCTGTCCCACGATGCCAAATACCCCGTCGAGTTCACTCTCCAAGTGGACTTCTACGCCGACGGCCAATGGCACGACTACCAGCGCTTCACTGTTGATCCCGGCAAGCCCTTCGTGCATGAGTTTCCAAAAGGCTATGCTGCTCACTGGCTGCGTGTGAAGGCGAGCTCGAATTGTAGAGCGATGGCCCGGTTTGTTTATCGTTGATCATTCGGCAATGCATTTGACGGCAAGTTAACCCAGATACAAATGCATGGGGTGGCATTGGCGTAACGAAATCAATGGCATGAATTGAACGAGCTGCTGGCGAGAGATTCATTCTCATTCACGATGAGGGGAGATGCCTGGGGTCAACCCGTGTGATGACAAGAAGATGATCATCCCAGGAAATTCCCGATTTGGCCTCAACTTGGTGCGATGAGCTCAAAATTGGTGCCCATCTGCTGCAAGACACGATTCATGAACTTGGTTCATCCTTATGATTGCCTGTACTCCATTGAACTCGAAGTCAAAAAACAGAATTAGTGCCTTTATCCCTCATGCACGCCCATCGCGGTCACTGCTGTTGACCTTGAGTTGGTTCATGCTGCAATCAATAGCCATGGTGCAGGGAGCTTTTGAGAACCGGCCAAAGCTCCAGATCATCAATGGCAGCACGCAGGTCGTGGACGTGTTTTCGATCAATGACCAAGGCAAGCGCGTGCCGAACGGCAGCGTGCCGCCGGGCAAAGACACCATCGTGAGCACCTCGCTCGGGCATCGTTTTGCCGTGGTGGGTCAAGACGACAAAAAGGAGAGCCTCGTGACGGCCGAGGTGCGCGTGCAGGCCTTTCGCGTGGGCGGTTTGCCGACGTTTTACACGCAACAGGCCAGCGCGGGTGGCTTTCCGGTCGTCGCGTCGGGCAAAGTGAGTCCGTATGCGCTGAAGGAGGCCGTTTACATCATCGACATGATGCTCTCGAAGCGACCCGACGTGCGCGAGGCGATGGTGAAAAGCGGCGCTCGGCTCAGCATCCTTGCGCACAACGAGTTCACCTGCGATCAACCGGAGTGGGCCTGGCTCGCGGAGGAAAAGGAGAAGGGCTTTGAGAATCTCAGTGCTCGTGATTTTCGCGATGCCCGTGCTCGTGGCATGGGCGGCAGCCTCACCGATCCCCACTGCTCCTGCGCGGAGGAAAATCTGCTCGCCTACGAAGGCGATCCCTACAGCACGGAAAACATCCTCATTCATGAGCTTGCGCACAACATCCACCTGCGCGGCATGATCAATGTGGACGCGACTTTTGATTCAAGCGTGAAGGCCAGCTACGACGCCGCGATGAAGGCGGGCCTTTGGAAAGGCAAATACGCCAGCGTGAACCATCACGAATACTTCGCCGAGGGCGTGCAGAGCTGGTTCGACAACAACCGCGAGCCCGATCACGACCACAACCACGTCAACACTCGCGCCGAGTTGCTCGACTACGATCCCGGTCTCGCCGCGCTGTGTCGCGAGGTCTTCGGCGACACCGTTCTCAAATACACCAAGCCTCAAACTCGCCTCACCGGCCATCTCCAAGGCTACGATCCCAAACAAGCGCCGAAGTTCATGTGGCCACCACGCCTGGAAAAAGCCCGCGAACTCATCCGCGCCAAAGCCCGCGCGAGATCCGATGCTGCCAACACAGCGCATGAAACCAAAAAACTCGTCGGCTGGACGCTGCACATCAGCCCGAAGATCGACGCCGCCGCGCTGAACAAAGCCCTGCCACTGCTGCAGGCTCAGTTGGAGGAGATCGTGCGTGTCGTGCCTGCCCAAGCCGTCGCCGAACTGCAAAAAGTCCCGCTGTGGATCAATCCCGAATATCCGAAGGTGCCGCCTCGCGCCGAATACCATCCCGGTGCCGGTTGGTTGAAGGACAACGGTCGCGATCCCACCATGGCGAAAGGCATTGAGTTCACCAACGTGCGCATCTTTGAGGCCGAAACCCGCCGCATGCCCAACTTTGCCCTCCACGAGCTAGCGCACGCGTTTCACGATCGCGTGCTCGGCGTCGAGCATCCGCAAATCGAAGCCGCCTATCAAAAAGCGAAGGCTGCGGGTCTCTACGAGCGCGTGCAGCGTCAAGACAGCGAAGGCCGCAAACGCCTCGACCGCGCCTACGCCATGACCAACGGCAAAGAATACTTCGCCGAATGCTCCGAGGCCTTCTTCACGAAAAACGACTTCTACCCCTTCACGAAAGAAGAGCTCCAAAAACACGACCCCGAGATGTTTGCGTTGCTCACGAAGCTCTGGGGAACCGAAAAGAATGCGGCTAAAGCCGCAGCCACTTTACCGAACATCCTCGTCATCCTCGCCGATGACCTCGGCTATGGCGATGTGCGTTGCTACAACGCCGACTCGAAGATCCCGACACCAAACATCGACAAGCTCGCTGACGAAGGCATGCGCTTCACCGATGCTCACAGTCCGGCCACGGTTTGCACGCCGTCGCGCTACAGCCTCATGACGGGCCAGATGGCGTTTCGCGTGCAAAATGGCGGCACGGTGTTTCAGGGCACGGGCGGGCCGTCGTTGATCGCCCCGGGAAAGCTCACGCTGCCGGGGATGTTGAAGAAGCAAGGCTACGCCACCGCCGCGGTTGGCAAATGGCACATCGGGCTCACGTTTCGCGATCAGGCCGGTGAGGCGATCCACTCGGGCGAACGCGCCGCTGTGCAGCGCATCGATTACTCGCGCCGCATCGAGGGCGGACCGCTCGATCACGGCTTTGACCAGTTTTTCGGCACCGCCTGCTGCCCCACCACCGAATGGCTTTACGCCTTCATCGACGGCGATCACATCCCTGTGCCGCCCACCAGTCCCATCGACAAATCGAAGCTCCCGAAGCATCCGTATGCCAACGATTGCCGCGCTGGCTTCATCGCGCCCGACTTCCCGATGGAGGAGGTGGATCTCGTGTTCTTGAAGAAGAGCCGCGAGTTCATCGCGCAGCACGCACGCACCTCGCCGAAGCAGCCTTTCTTCCTCTACCATGCCACACAGGCCGTGCATTTGCCGTCGTTCGCCGCGCCTGAGTTCCAAGGAAAATCGAAGGCTGGACCGCATGGCGACTTCATCGCCGAGTTCGACCACATCGTCGGCGAATTGATGCGCGAACTCGAAACGCACGGCCTCGCCGACAACACACTCGTCATTCTCAGCAGCGACAACGGCCCCGAAGTCGCGAGCGTCGTCCACATGCGTGCGCATCATTCTCACGATGGCGCCAAACCCTGGCGCGGCATCAAACGCGATGCCTGGGAAGGCGGCCACCGCGTGCCCTTCATCGTGCGCTGGCCTGGAAAGGTCAAAGCAGGCACCACCAGCGATCAAACCCTCTGCCTCACCGACATTCTCGCCACCGTCGCGGCCATCACCGGCACCGAATTGCCACACGATGCCGCCGAAGACAGCTTCAACCTGCTCCCCGCCCTCGAAGGCAGCGCAACCGCTCCGATCCGGCCTTATCTGCTCACCCAAGCCTTTGCCGGTCCGCGCACGCTTTCGATTCGTCGCGGCCAGTGGAAATACATCGCCCACCGCGGTTCCGGCGGAAACAACTACGACAAAGGCGAACTCAAGCCCTTCGCCCTGCCCGACACCGATCCCGAAGCCCCCGTCCAACTCTACGACCTCGCGAATGATCCCGGCGAGACGACGAATCTCTACTCGAAGAAGCCCGAAATCGTGAAGGAGCTTCAGGCGCTTCTCGAACAATCGAAAACCACCGGTCGCAGTCGGCCTTAGAGGCCAGTTGAGCAAGGTGGTGCAGCCGTCCCGGCTGCCTCCGCCCGCTCCGAATCGGCTATAATCGGCTAAATAATCAGCCAAAAACCGCTAATCTCATGACGGTCAGAATGACGCTACGGATTGGCTGCGCTCGTTCGGTAGTGCTGCTGTTGAATGTAAGCAGCGACATTTGCCAGCATCGCAGAAAGATAGGCGATCACTTTGTCCTTCATGCGGACAATGTCCGCGATTGTGAAGGTTCGCCCAACTTCAGCGAAAGACTTGCTCCCATGTGCTAGGTCGTTGCGGCTCGTCTTCACGGTAAGCAGATCATTGCCATCGGCGGCGGGGCGATTGATGCCATACTCATCCGAGAGTTCTTTGATTCGCCGTGCATCAACATTGCCCGAGACGATCTTGTCTTTCTTGAACGTCTTGATGATGATGTCTGTGCTCAGCTGCTGAAGTTCTGGGAGGATGTCCCCAGGATTATGCTGTTTCAAATTTGTGAGCACAACTCGGCGCACCTCCGCCCGACAATCATTGAAGTGTATGCCCTGGCTGCTGAGTTCGTCGAAAATTGCCTCCACGGCGTTGGTCACCGTCGATTCCATCAGGTTGTAGAGCAGCAGAATAGCGCTGGCCCGGAATGTTCTCAGCAAGTCATCTCGGGCTGACGCCGAGTAAGCCGGTTGTCCGTCCGCGCTGGCAACAAGTAGTGTGTCTCCTACATCGACTCGTGCGACGAAGTCAAAATACGCCTCAATCTCTGCCACGCGGCTCTGAAAATCCTGCTGGACGGTGGTCATGGCTATGCAGACAAGAGATTGTCTCGCACAAATTCGATTCGCGCGACGACCTTGGGACGAGAATTGCTGGCATCAGAGCGCATGTGAGCTTTGAAGGCCTCTGATTCCAGCCAGTCTACCGACGCTGGGACAAGATCTGGTTGTTGCCGTAGCGCGAGCGCCGTGCCCACAGATATGGCCTCAAAGCGAATTCTTGGTGTGCGGACATGTCCCTTGCCCTTGCTGAACCCATTTGGGATATGCGTTTTGACAAATGCGAGCATCCGGTCCCACTCGGCTTGAAAGGCGTCTCGCGTATCATCACCGAATTCCTGAACGGATTCGAGATAGTCGTTCAAGAAGCCGACCACGCTCCTGTCGAACTTCGTGTAATTGTGCAGGTAAGCGAAGAAGCGCAGGACAAACTCCTGTCCTTCGCGCCGATCAATGGCACCCCGGCTGAGTGGGGCGAGTTCACGGAATAGTGGCTGCTCCGAACAGGTCCTCACGAATTTAAGGAACGGCCCATCTTTTACACCCCAGCGAACTTCCATGTCATTGAGGCGTAAGCTGCCTGTGTTGATGCGATTGAAGATGTCACGTCTGACTTCTTCGTCTGCTCCCTCCCTCAGCTCGATCATACGCATCGTATGCCGCCCGAAGCGTCGCTGTCTCACTGGAGGTAAGTCAGCAAAGGTAAAACCGTTGAGCTTTGTCAGCCGTTTTAGGCCAATCAGCCGCAACTCGTTCTTCATGAATCTCGCCAGTGTCCGAACGCGCTGCGATCCATCGACAATCTCAACGCGTCCTTCTTGCCCTTTCACATCAGCAACGAAGAGCAGCGGTATGGGCAGCCCCATCAACACAGACTCGATAAACCTGGATTGATGCTCGTCGGGCCACACAAGCTCACGTTGGTAGTCTGGGACAAAGAAGTCATTATCGTCTTCTTCAAGTCGGTCGAGATACTTTGAGACAATGACCTCCACCGGATACTCCCGTGTGTCGAAGTCGATGATTTTGTGGTGAGCGGCGATTTGCCCTTCAGCCTCATCGCGTTGGTCTTGGGTAATGGAGATCGGCAACTCGTCGGGCATGGCGTTGTCTATGTTGAATTCAGGCGTGCTTTTCAAGGTGTCGGCGAATCGAGCGTCCGATAGCTTCACCAAGTCTTACCGGAACCGCGTTGCCAATCAGCCTGCCGAGGGTGGCAAATGATGGTTCAGAGCCCGGAGCTATAAACTCATAGTCTTCGGGAAAGGACTGGAGAATGGCACCTTCACGAAGGGTGATGGCTCGATCTTGTTCGGGGTGTCCAAAGCGGCCATTGCCGAAGCCAAAGAACTGAGTTGTGATTGTTGGCGAAGGCGCATCCCATCCCATGCGGCCATACACACTTGGGTAGTTCTTTCCCATTTCGGTGCGGTGGCATTTCGCGACCAATGACTTCGGCCAGTCTCTCCAACAACCGCCAGGGCGTGAAGCCTGGATACGCTTGAGGTTCAGTGGCGAAAGACGGCAAGCCCTGTGCATCGGATCCTCGGAAGCCTCGCCAGCTCCAAGTTCTGGCAAATGACCTATTGCAGCCCGGACACTCACTGGTCGAATTTTCTTGGGGCGAACCAATTCAATGGGTCCCAGCAATGAGGCAAGAAGCACAAGCCGACGTCTTTGCTGCGGCACTCCGTAGTCGGGACAGAAAGCCTCGCAATAGCTTGTGTGATAACCGAGAGAGCGCAGATGATCGAGAAACTCCGAAAAGACGCTGTGCCGCTGCATCTCTGGCACATTCTCCATGCTCACAATCTCGGGCCTGACATCGCTCACCAGTCTTCCGAACTCCCGCAGCAGACCCCATTTGGCGTCCTGCTCCGTTGCCTGACCTTGCGTATATTTGGAAAACGGCTGGCATGGAGCGCACCCCACAAGCACCCGCAAATACCCCTTGGGATAGTGCTTTGCGAGTTCGGCCGCTTCCAGGTCGGACACACTCTTGAGGCAGAATTCAGCACCGTGATTGTTGGCTGCATAGGCATGATGACATGCAGGGTCGTTATCGTAGCCAGCGACCACCTTGATTCCGGCGTCCAGCAAACCACGCGTCAAACCTCCAGCTCCACAAAACAAATCGACCGCCGCAACCTTGCGGCGAGCTACTCTAAACTGACTGCGGCTTGATTTTGGCTTGGTCACGGACTGCATTTTATAAACGATCTGATGAGATGATCAAGCAGCGCGGCAGACCGGGAAACCGGACCCGATAGTCAGGCCCCTGTGATCGGAGGTGCGGCCTAAGCGGCCAGCACTTGAGTGCATCCTTTAGCCCACCTTTGTTCAACCCGCTGCTTCGGGGTGGGAACGATGAATTTCGGGCCGTTCGGCATTCTAATCCCGTTGAATTCGACGGGATTAAAACCGGGAGTGTTGAACCATGCCTAGACACCCAGGAACTACACCTTGCTGCATTGGTGAAGCGGTTTCTGGGCATTCGATTCACCATTGTGCCTCAATCTGGCCCACGGAGCAGCCGAGACGGCTGCACCACATTGCTCCCTGTGCCCGTTTGCTCGCCTTGCGCTGACAATCCTGCCAAGACGTGGCGGGCTGGACGCGGCAGAATGAGGCTGGTGAAATCGGTTCTGACACTCTTGGCGATCTCGGCGCTCTTTGGCGGCCATGCTTTGGCGGCGGAGAGCAGGCCGAACGTGCTCTTCATCGCGCTGGATGACCTCAATGACTGGATTGGCTGCCTTGGCGGGCATCCGCAGACGAGGACGCCGAATCTGGATCGGCTGGCGGCGAGCGGGGTGTTGTTTCGGAATGCCTACACAGCGGCGGCTTCGTGCAATCCATCGCGCACGGTGATCTTCAGCGGCCTGCCGCCGAAACCGGACATCGAAAGCCGCAGCCTCGCGCCGCTCCTGCGCAACCCGCAGGCCAAATGGCCGCATGCCGCCCTCACCCAGCTCGACAAGCCCGAGAACTACGCCATCAGCACCCAGCGCTGGCGCTACATCCACTACGCAGGCGACGAAGAGGAACTCTACGACCTCGAAACCGATCCCCATGAATGGACCAACCTCGCCACGAAGCCCGAGCATGCATCAAAACTCGCTGAGATGCGTTTGTTTGCTCCGAAGAGCATCGCGCCTGTCCACCCATCGAAAGCATGAAACCCATCCTCGCCTCCCTTCTCCTCGCGGCATCACTCCAGGCCGCGCCATTGAAAGTCTTCATCCTCGCCGGGCAGTCGAACATGGAGGGTCATGCGAAGATCGAGACCTTTGATTACATCGGCGATGATCCGGCGACCGCGCCGCTGTTGAAGATGATGCGGGATGAGAAGGGCGAGCCGCGTGTGTGCGATCACACCTGGATCTCCTACTTCACCGGCAAATACGACGGCAGCGCGAATGGCGAGGGCACGGGGAAGCTCACGGCGGGTTATGGAGCTCGAGACGATGCGACGAAGTCGAATGGCAAGATCGGCCCTGAGTTCACTTTTGGCCTCACGATGGATGCGGCGCTGAAGGAGCCGATTCTCATCATCAAGACCGCTTGGGGCGGCAGGAGCCTGAACACGGAGTTTCGTCCGCCGAGCGCGGGGCCGTATGAACTCAACGACTACCAAAAGAAGCTCTACTACGGCCCTCCCGGCCATGGCGTGCCGAAGGACATGAATCAGTGGCTTGAAGAGAAGAAGCGTGAAACGGGCCGCTTTTATCGCTACATGGTCGAGCATGTGAAGCACGTGCTCGCGGATCCCAAGCGGGTCTGCCCGGCCTACGAGGCCAAAGACGGCTACGAGATCGCTGGCTTCGTGTGGCTCCAAGGCTTCAACGACATGGTGGACGGCCACACGTATCCCGATCGCGGCAAGCCGGGCCGTTTTGCGCTCTACAGCGACCTGCTCGCCCACTTCATCCGCGATGTGCGCAAGGACCTCAACGCACCGAAGATGCCCTTCGTCATCGGCGTCATGGGCGTCGGCGGTTTGAAGGCCGAGAAGGACACCGTCGCCTTCCGCGAGGCCATGACCGCGCCTGCTTTGATGCCGGAGTTCAAAGGCAATGTCTTCGCCGTGCCCACCGCGCCGTTCTGGTCGGAGGAACTGGGTGCCATCGACGACAAACGCGCCCAGGTCCGCCAGATGGGCCATTACCTCAACTCGAAGCACAAAGACCACACCAACGCCGACGGTCACATGACCGAGGCCGAGAAGCGCGAGTATTTGAGGCAATACGAAGCAAAGCTCATCTCGCCCGCCGAGGAAGCGCTTTGGAAGCGTGGCGCCTCGAATGCCGGCTATCACTACCTCGGCTGCGCCAAGACCTTCGCGCTGATGGGCAAGGCCTTCGCGGAGGCGCTGCTGCGTCAGCCGACTTCTGCGGTTGCCGAAGCGAAAGAAGGCGAGATGGCTGGATATCTTTTCGCACCGGCCGAGAAAGTGCCGGAGGAGTTCAATGGCGGTTTCTCGCTCTATGCGGCGGCTTGGCCGCTGGTGGGCACGTATCCGGGGCATCGGTTTCAGACGGGGCTTTGCGGGACCTGGATGCATCCGCAGTGGTCGGAGGCGGAGAAGCCGAAGGAAAAATGCTACACCGACATTGAGGGCGGTCTCGGCTGGTGGCGTGACACGCATTTTCCGACGATCACGCCGAAGTTCATCATGGGCGGCGTGGGGCCGAACTTCTCCGTCATCGCGAACGGTCCCGGCTACGGCGCGGGCACGTGGGAAAAGCCGCACGGGCAGTATGGCGTGGCGCAGCTCAGCCCGTGGCTGCTGATGCCGCTCGATGGCCTGAACCTCAAGCAAGGCACCAGCGGTGAGCTTTTCGGCTATGGCTATCTGCCGCTGCCGCTCACGAACAAGAAGAGCACCACCGCAGGCAAAAACGTGCCGACCGGAAACCAGGGCTGGACGCTGTTTTTGAGCACCGGCAACTTCAAAGGCCCCGTGGCCTTCTTCACGCCGTTTTTCTGGTCGCAGGCGCTCATCGAGCATCCCGAGTGGACCGGCAAGCTGCTCGACTCCTGCCCCGCGGGCCCGAACAAGCCGATCCAAATGGAGACACAGCATGTGCCGGCCATTTTGACCGACAACCAGGCCCGCGTCGCGCCCACACGCTTCCCTATTGGCGCGGACGGCACCTCCACGGTGCTGCATCGACTCACCGCGTATAAAAAAGAAGCACTGTGGGATGACGTGCAGCGTTGGTTCGACGGCGGCGCGGCAGCAGATGGCAAGATCAAGCCCGAGGCTGCGGCGATTCACACCTTCCGCAGCGGTGGCGGCTCGAACTGGAGCATCTACCCGCCCGGCACGAAGCGCGAGGACAAGACCCCGCTCGCCTGGAATGCCTTCGCCACGTCCTTCACGCCGAATCCCATCACCTTCGGCTATCAATGGAACGCGCAGCTCACCCGCCGTGAGGGCTCGCTCGTCGTTCTACCCGAGTATTTCCAACTCGGCACCAATCCTCGCGGCAAGCCGCAATGGCAGGTGATGGATGCCAAACAAGCACCTGCCGACGCCAAACTCACCCAGCACCGCTTTGCAACGCCTCAAGAAAAGCCGCAGGAGCCACGCACGACACCCGATGACGCGAACAGTTGCTGGAAAAAGCCCGGCCCCGTCGCCGGTCCCTTCAAAGCCAAGCTCGGCGATGGCAGCACGGTCACCTACTCCTGGTATCGCTTCGCCGACCAGCCCGCGATGCTCAACGCCGACCTCACGCCCGAAGAACGAGAGCAAGTGCAGCAACGTGTGGAAAAACTGCATCGCGCCTGGACCAAAGATCGCGATTACCTCGCCCTGCCCGATCTTGGCAAGCTGGCGGACATTGATCCCGCGCTCATCCTCAGCCCTCCGAAGGGCTTCGAGATCGGCTACGTGCCCATCGCGACGCGGCAGGAGATCGAGACGCCCTGAGGAATTGTCACGGGCTTCTTGCTCGGTGATTCTTCGCCGTTTTGTCCTTGTTGTGTGCATTGAAACCCAATCGGATCGTCATTTATTCCGATGACCTGGGTTAGGCTGATCTGGGTTGCTAGGACTCAAACTCCATCTCCACCCTGAGTCGGGACCACCCAATGCAGCCCCAGGTGCTGCGGTCAGTTGCTGGAGTGAGGTGGATGTGGCGTTAGCTTGGAGGAGAGGATTCATCGGTCAAATCAAGGGTGGGTTGACAGGGGGCTGTGTGAGCATTTTGCCTGTGGCGATTCGCGCATCACTCACTCCTGACACCTGGCTTTTAGTGCCTGGTGCGCATGAGGTGCTGGTGAAATAGGAACTCAAAATCCGCTTCATTCTGGCTGGGAAGTGGTGGAAGTGATGAGGCCAATGAGGCACTCATCCATGAGGCATTTTTTCGTTTTCTTTTTTCCCTTCGCTTCTCTGGTCACTCCGTTTTTGAGCGGCGCGGAGTTTGATCATCTCTCGCCGCATCAGCGGGCGATCCTGGACTCGAAGTCGCGAGCGGAGGAGGAGTATCGTTTCGGCTTTGATCTGCCGGCGGGACCGCAATTCACAGAAGCCGAGAAAGACGCGCAGCGAGCGCGTGGTCGCGAGGTGATGCCGATAGTGATGAAAGCCTTAGAAAGCGGCGCGGCAGAGGTGCGCATCCCGCCGGGGGATTATCGCTTCGGGCAGGAGCGCTGGCAGGGCGCGAAGGTCATCTATCCGCTGGGGTTTGAAGCCATGCAGCGCGATGCGGCGCATCCTTTCGTGATCGACGCGAGCGGCGCGACGTTTTGGTTCGATCTCAATGACCAGCAGATGCCGCCGGGGCATCGTTGCGTGGGTTTTCGCAACTGCCGCAACATCGTGCTGCGCGGTGCGATCATCGACCGCGGCACGCGCGGCTGCATCGAGGGCCGCATCACGCGCATTGATCGCGAGGGGAATCGCTTTGAGATCCAGCCCTCACCCGGCGTCGTGGTGCCCACGAGCTACAAGGGACACGATGAGCAGCGCTTGTTTCCTTTCAAAAGCGACGGCCGCTTCTGCGTGCCGCTTTACGACATGCAGGCCGGTGTGCGAAAGCTGTGCTACAAGGACATCACGCCCTCCGAGGGCGGTCGTTATTGGGTGAACATGCTCGAACCGAAGCTCATGGAGCGCCTTCACGATGCGAACTGGCAGCGTGCGTACGGCGAGCTCGGCGTGGTATGCGTGGGCGATGGCCTCTCGTGTCTTTACACCGGCGCGGGAGCCATTGTGCTCGAAGACTCGGCGAACATCACCCTGCACGGCGTGAGCGTGTATGTGGCCAAAGGCGGCCCCAGCGAGAGCGGCGGCGATGGCGCGCATCTTTGGAAGGATTGCTACTTCGGCCCGCGACCCGGCACCAGCCAGTGGAAGGGCGCGGACGGCTTTCTGTGTCGCTCCACACGCTACGGCTGCGTGATGGACAACGTCACCATCCGCCACACCGCCGATGATTTGCAGAACTTCCACGGCATCTGGGGCAAGGTGAAATCCGTGTCTGGCAAGCAGGTCACGCTGGAGACGAATGGCGCGCTGCTTCCCACACTGCGCAATGCCCGGCCCGGCGACCGGTTGCGCTTCATCCATCGGAAGCAAGGTCACCTCCTCGGCGAGGCGAGGCTCGTGTCGCATGAGGAGTATCAGCTCACGCTCGATCAAGACGCCACGCCCTTTGCCGAGGCGCAGGCGCAGTGGCTCGATCACGAATGCGCGGGCTGGGTGGTGCAAAACTGCCGCTGGGAGGACAATTTCCAGCGCCTGCTCATCATGTCCGGCCCCGGTCTCGTGCGCGGCTGCACCTTCATCCGCATGGGCAGCAACATCAGCCTCAACACCGGCATGGGCCTCGTCGGCGGCATCCCCAGCGACATCACCATCGCCGACAATGTCTTCACCGACGTCAGCACGCGACCGCATCAACCCGCCATCGAGGCGCATGCCCACAATGCACAAGGCGGATCCGGCATCCCGGCCATCGAGCGACTCCGCATCACTGGCAACACCTTCACCCGCAGCGGCGGCCCCGCGCTGCGCCTCATCGGCCTCCAAGACTCGCTCATCGAGCGCAACGTCATCGACTCACCCGTCCGCGCCTCCATCATCGCCAAGCCGCAGGATGAAACCGACCGCCAGGCCATCATGCTCACCCACAGCCGCGGCGTGACCGTGAAAGCCAACACGCTAAACGATCCCGAAAATCACACGCAGCGCGATGCCGTCAGCGGCAGTCTTGTGCTCGGGCTCGAAGCGACGAAGGAGATCACGCTGGATGGACGAAAGCTGCCGGATGTGCCTGCTCGGGCGAAAACACGGGGTAAGTAGGTCTTCGCTGTCCAACTCGGACGTTTTGCGACCTTTTCAGCTCAGTCATGAAGTCTCTCCACCTCGCTCTCCTCACCTGCTTCACGCTTTCGGCCTCCGCGGCTCCGCTTGAAACCGATCTCTGCATCTACGGCGGCACCAGCGCGGGGGTGATCGCGGCGGTGCAGGCGGCGACGATGGGGAAAAAGGTGGTGCTCGTCGAAGCGGGGCAGCATCTCGGTGGCATGAGCGTGGAGGGGCTCGGCGGCACGGACATCGACAACCACAAGGAATTTCAAAACAGCCCGGCCGTGGGCGGGCTGGCGCTGGAGTTTTATCGACGCGTGAGCGCCCACTATGGAAAGACGGCAGCTTTTGACGAGATGGTGCGCACGCGGGCCAAGCAAAGCGCGCTCTGGCGCTTCGAGCCGCATGTGGCAGAGGCGGTTTGGGAGGCGTGGGTGAAGGAAATGAGGATCACCGTGCTGCGCGGGCATCGTTTGAAGGAGCGTAATGGCGTGACGAAAGACGGCGAGCGCATCACAGCGCTGCATTTCGAAAATGGAGCCGAGGTGCGGGCTCAAATGTTCATCGACGCGACTTACGAGGGCGATCTGCTGGCGTTGGCGGGCGTCCGTTTTGCGGTGGGGCGCGAGGGCAACGCAATGTATGGCGAAACGAAAAACGGCATTCGCACGGACACGAAGCATGGGCAGTTCGACAAACGCATCGACCCGTATCGCTTGCCGGACGATGCGACGAGCGGCGTGATCTTTGGGGTGCAGGACACGCCGCTGGGCACCCAAGGCGAGCCCGACGAAAGCATCCAGGGCTACTGCTTCCGCCTGTGCCTGACGAAGAACCCGGCGAATCGAATCGCCATCTCAAAACCTACGAACTACGAACCCGCGCACTATGAGCTGCATCGGCGCTACCTCGCGGCAGGCGGCGTGATCTCCCCGCCTGGCGCATCGCTGCCGAATGGCAAGACGGACCCGGGTTCATGGCATCATCTCGCGGGCAATTTCACCGGCTGGAACCACCGCTATCCCATCGCCAGCTACGCGGAGCGCGAGGCGATGCTGCGCACGAGCCGCGACTACATCCAGGGCGTGTATTGGTTCATGGCGCATGACGAGGCCGTGCCTGCCAAACAACGCGAGGCCTGGGCCGCGTGGGGCCTGTGCCAAGATGAGTTCACCGACAATGACGGCTGGCCGCGTGCTTTTTATGTGCGCAACGGTCGCCGCATGATCGGCGATTTCGTTTTGACCGAGGCACACGTGCGCAAAGCGAATCCCGAGCCCATCGAGGACAGCGTCGGCCTGATCTGGTGGCCGCCCGACCTGCATCACGCGCGCCGCATCGCCCGAGACGGTCGCGTGTGGAATGAAGGCGCGGTGTTTGACGAATCCAAAGAAGCCGACTGGATCCCCTGCGGCATCCCCTATCGCTGCCTCGTGCCCAAGGCCGCCGAATGCACCAATCTCCTCAGCCCGACGTGCCCGTCATCGAGCTACGTGGCCTACGGCGCGTATCGCATCGAGTTCACCTTCATGGTCGCCGCTCAATCCGCTGCCACCGCCGCCGTGATGGCCATGACTGCGAATACGCCAGTGCAAAGCGTGAGCTATGTCCAACTGCGCGAGCGCCTTCTCGCGGACAAGCAGGTGCTGGAAGTGCCGGCGAAGTGAAGGTGACCAAGGCCATGCTTTCCTGAATGGAAGAGCACCTCCTTTTCGTGCGCTGACGCATTTCTTGTCATTTTTGTCGTGGTGCATGACGACCCGAAGCCGCTAAAATGGATTTCTATGAATCGTCTCAAAGACAAAGTGGTATTCGTTACGGGCAGCGTCACTGGCATCGGTAAAGCGATTGCCAAACGCTGTGCAGCTGAGGGAGCGCGTGTGGTGTTGCATGGGTTAGAGCCCGACCTGGGTGCTGAAACTTTAGCAGAATTCGAGACCGGCCAAGCGGTGCTTCTTCTGCAAGATTTGGCTGAGGAAAATGCTGCCGAAAATCTCATCCAGAAAGCTGTGGATCACTACGGCCAGCTTGATGCAATCGTGAACAATGCAGCGCAAGTGGGGCAGGGAAACATACACAACACCGATGCGGCTTGGTTTCGGCGCATGTTGGAGATCAATTGTGTGGTGCCCTACCTCTTGATTCGTGCAGCCTTGCCTCATCTCACGAGCACAAGGGGGAGTGTGGTGAACATTGGCAGCGTGAATGCATGGAGTGGAGAGCCCAATTTGATGCCTTACAGCGTTTCCAAAGGAGCCCTCATGACCCTCACTCGAAATCTCGGGGATACGCTGATGCGTGAGAATGGAGTGCGTGTGAACCAAATCAATCCGGGCTGGGTTCTCACTGAAAATGAAGCAAAGCGAAAACGTGAACATGGGTTGAAGGAAGATTGGTATAAAGATCTGCCCAACGTCTATGCGCCAGCTGGACGCATTCTTTGGCCTGAAGAGATAGCTTCATGCGCTGCTTGGCTTCTTTCGGATGAAAGCGGTCCGATTAGCGGACAGGTGTTCGATCTGGAGCAGCATCCTTTTTTGGGAAGAAATCCTCCGAAAGACACAAGCACCATTCCTGGCTGATAAGATTCGTCGTATTTCATACAGTCTTTGTCGTGGTGAGTGAGTGTTTCGTTTCGTTAACTTGATCCGTTATGAAAACCATCCAAACCGATGTTCTTGTCTGTGGCGGCGGCTGTGCAGGAATCGCTGCGGCCCTGTCGTCTGCTCGAAAGGGAGCGCAGACGTTGCTGATTGAACGTGCCGGATTTTCCGGCGGCATCATCACGACGGTGGGACTGCCTTACTTTGACGGTTTGATCGACAAGCCGAGTGGACGTTTTGTCGTGAAAGGCATCGCATTGGAGTTGCTCGAAAAACTAGGCGTGGCTAAGCCAGGGGCGAAGCACATCGACGACCTGCCGCCTGAGCTGGTGACGAAGTATTGGGGCAGCATGTGGATTCCGAATGTGGAGCACTTCAAGGTGCTGACGGATGAACTGATCCTCGAGCACTCGGAGAAGCTGAAAGTGCTCTACCACAGCGTGGCGTGCGATGTGGAGGTGAAGGAAGGTCGCGTGGCCGCGGTGATTATCGCCAACAAGGACGGACTCACGCGGGTGGAAGCAAAACAGGTCATTGATTGCACTGGCGATGGCGACATCGCGCATTGGGCGGGCTGCCCGACCATCTCGTCGAAGCCGCTCATGCCGCTGACGATGCATTTCCGCATCGGAAACGTCGTGCCGACGCCGGAGACCAAACCAGCGGCGAAGAAAGTGCTCATCGAGGCCCACAAGGAAGGCCGTCTCGTGAACTTTTACGGCCCCGGGCTGATGTTTGCCTTCGCGAAGGACGAGTGCTATGTCCACGCCACCCGCGTGCCCGCCGATGCGACGAATGCCGCCGATTTCACCCGCGCGGAGATTCAGGGCCGCAAGGACGCGTGGACCATCTTCAACGAATGGAAGGCAAAGGTGCCTGGCTTTGAAAACAGCTACTACATCATGAGCGGCCCTTACATCGGCGTGCGCGACACGCGTCGCATCGTCGGGCTGAACGTGCTTACGCTCGAAGACCTGCAAAAGACTACGCGCCACGACGACGCGGTCGCCACGGGCTGCTGGTTCCTCGACATCCATCCGCCCGAGGTCTCCGTCGATAAACCCTTCACCGGTTCCGGCTTTCAACCGAAGCCTTACGACATCTCGTATCGCACGCTGGTGCCGCAAAAAGTGAGCAATCTCCTCGTCGCCGGTCGCTGCCACAGCGCCAGCAGCGAAGCCAGCGCTTCCAGTCGCGTCACCGCCACCGCCATGGCGCTTGGCGAGGCCGCCGGAGCTGCCGCCGCGCTCGCGATGAAGGCGAAGAGCGAAGTCGGCACGCTGGATGGGGTGAAAGTGCGTGAAACGCTCGCGCAGCAGAATGCGGGGCCGTTTAGCGAAGGTTAATGTCGAACGCTTGTCTGCCATGGACCTGTTTTCTGCACATCTCAGTCGCCGCACGTTCGTCAGCCGCGCCAGCATTGGGGTGGGGAGCGCGGCGCTGGCGTCGTTGCTAAATCCACGGGTGCTTACAGCATCAGCACCGCACGGCTCACACTTTGCGCCGAAGGCAAAGCGCATCATTTGGCTCACGCAAAGTGGCGCGCCGTCGCAGCTCGATTTGTTTGATTACAAACCGGGTCTCGCTGGCCTGTTCGACAAGGATTTGCCGGCCTCGGTGCGCGGCGAGCAACGGCTCACGGGCATGACTTCGGGGCAGAAGCGTTTCCCCATCGCCCCCAGTCTCTTCAAGTTTTCGCAACACGGCCAAAGTGGTTTGTGGCTGAGCGAGTTGCTTCCCTACACCTCAGCATGGGCGGATGAGATTTGTGTGATTCGCTCGATGCACACGGAGGCGATCAATCACGATCCGGCGATGACCTTGCTGCAAACGGGGCATCAGATCGGTGGCCGGCCTTCGTTTGGCGCATGGGTCTCGTATGGGCTCGGCACGGAGAATGAGAACCTGCCTGCCTTTGTCGCGCTGGTGTCCACGCCATCGGGAAATGTGAACTCACAGCCGCTGCATGAGCGCATGTGGGGCGCGGGCTTTCTTCCGGCGAAGTATCAAGGCGTGCGCTTCACACCGGGCAAAGATCCCGTGTTGTATCTCAGCGATCCAGCGGGCATCAGTCGGCCGCGGCGGCGTGAGATGCTGAATGATCTCGGGGAACTGAATCGGCTCACGCTATCCGAATACCAAGATCCGGAGACGCAGAACCGCATCGATCAGTTCGAGATGGCTTTCCGAATGCAGGCGGCGGTGCCTGAGCTGGCGGACTTGTCGCAGGAGCCGACCAGCGTGTTTGATCTCTACGGCCCTGAATCACGCAAGCCGGGCACCTATGCGGCGAACTGCCTGATGGCACGTCGTCTCGCCGAGCGCGGGGTGCGTTTCATCCAGCTCTACCATCGCGGCTGGGATCAGCATGGCAATCTACCGCGCGACATCCGCAGCCAGTGCTACGACACGGATCAGCCCACGGCGGCGCTGCTGGCTGACTTGAAGCAACGGGGCCTGCTGGAGGACACCCTGGTCATTTGGGGCGGTGAGTTTGGCCGCACGACCTACTCGCAGGGCACGCTGACTCAGGACAATTATGGCCGCGATCACCACCCGCGCTGTTTCTCCGTCTGGATGGCGGGCGCGGGCGTGAAGAAAGGGCATGTCTTTGGCGAGACGGATGAGTTCAGCTACAACATCGTCAAAAATCCGGTGCACATCCATGACCTCAACGCCACGGCGCTGCATCTCATGGGCATGGAGCACACGCGGCTGACGTATCGCCACCAGGGCCGTGACTACCGCCTTACCGATGTGCATGGCGAACTGGTGAAGGGGGTGCTGGCATGAAAGCGATCACTATCCTGCTCCTATCCGTCGCCTCCGTGAGAGCGGTGGAGATCTCCTACAATCGCGATGTGCGGCCGATCCTCTCGGACAACTGCTTCGCCTGCCATGGCTTCGATCCCAAGAACCGCAAGGCGGATCTGCGGCTCGATACGTTTGAAGGCGCGACGAGTGACGGTGCGATCGTTCCGGGCAATATCGCGGAGTCGGAAGTCTGGAGCCGCATCATCACGGACGATGAAGACGAGATCATGCCGCCGCCGAAGTCGCACAAGACGCTGACGGCGGCGCAAAAAGACACGCTGAAGCGCTGGATCGAGTCGGGGGCGAAGTATGAGAAGCACTGGTCCTTCATGCCTTTGGCTGTTGTGCGGCCACCGGAAGTCAAAACGGCGTCTTGGGCCAAGAATGACCTCGATCGCTTCATCATCGCCCGACTTGAAAGCGAAGGCCTGAAGCCCTCAGCGGAGGCGACGAAGGAAAATCTCATCCGACGTGTCTCTCTTGATCTGACCGGCCTGCCGCCGACGCTGGCGGAGGTCGATGCCTTTGTCGCCGACACCTCCGCGCAGGCTTTTGAAAAGGTCGTCGATCGTCTGCTGAAGTCGCAACACTACGGCGAACGCATGGGGCTCGATTGGCTGGATGCCGCCCGTTACGCCGACAGCAATGGCTATCAGGTGGATCGTGACCGTGAGATGTGGCCGTGGCGTGACTGGGTCGTGTCCGCGTTCAACGCCAACATGCCGTTTGATCAATTCACCATCGAACAGCTCGCGGGCGATCTTTTGCCGAACGCCACACTACAACAGCGACTGGCCACCGGCTTCAATCGCAATCACATGATCAACGAGGAGGGCGGCATCATCCCCGAGGAGTTCCTCGCGGAATACACGGCGGATCGTGTGGAGACCACGGCGGCGGTTTGGCTCGGCCAGACCTTCAACTGCTGCCGTTGCCACGATCACAAATACGACCCCTTCACCGCGAAGGACTTTTATTCGCTGAAGGCCTTCTTCCACAACGTGCCCGAGCAGGGCGTGGGCAATCGCAAGGCCAAGCCCAATGCCAGCTCGCCTCCCGTGCTGACCGTCCCTGACGCCAGACTCGACGCAAGAAAGACCGAGCTAGAGAACAAGCAGCGCGTTCTCCGTGCGGAACGTGCTACGCACCTCTCGAAATCTCAGCCTGGACTCGATTCATGGATTCAGCGTCTCGGCCGGAGCAAGGTTCGGTGGCACCGCCTGGCGTTTGCGACCGTCAAAGGCGACGGCCTGCCCTCCGAGCTCGAAGCAGGTGCCGTTCGAACAGGCATCCAAATTGGAGATAACTTTTGGAAGTTCCAGGCGACCAGCCTTCCACTCACGCATCAAGTCACCGCCATCCGCCTTGTCGGTGAGGCAGTGAGTGAAGACGCGGTCTTTCGCATCAATGAGGTCGCCGTTTCCATCATCAGGAATGGGCAAACCGCCCCGCTGGAGCTACGGGCCGCGGAGGATGAGGCTTCGATGCCCTTGGCAACCCTCCAGCCTTGGTTGAAGCCTGGAAATCGCCAGCCCGAGAACCTCCGGCTGAAAAGCTCGAATCCCCAGAGCGCAGTCTTTCGCCTTACCCAGCCCCAATCCGCTGATCCATCCGCGCATTTACTCGTCACGATCGGTGCCAGAGGGAACACCGGCCTCGTTCGCTGGCATCTCGAAGTGACGGCAGATGATGCCGATCTGCTGGCGCCTCTGACGATTCACGCCGTTGCTCGCAAGCCCGCACGCGACCGGACACCGGAGGAAGTTCTCAGCTTGAGGGCAGCCCATGTTTCAACTCTGTCCGAGGTGCGTGCGCTGGATGATGCGCTGCTTGGTATCAAACAAGAGTTGGATGATCTCGAACTCTTGTATCCCGCCAGCATGGTCATGGAGGAGATGGCCAAGCCGCGTGACACCTTCATCCTCGTGCGCGGTGCCTATGATAAGCCGGGTGAAAAAGTCACTGCCGCCACGCCTGCCGTGCTTCCTGCGATGACGGCTGATTTGCCGCGCAATCGACTCGGCCTCGCGAAGTGGCTGGTGAGTGCCGAAAACCCGCTCACCGCTCGTGTCGTGGTGAATCGCTTCTGGCAGCAGCTTTTTGGCACCGGACTCGTCAAGACGAGCGAGGACTTCGGCGCTCAGGGAGAGTCACCGAGTCATCCCGAGTTGCTCGACTGGCTGGCTGGCGAGTTCATCCGCAGCGGCTGGGATGTGAAGCATCTCATGAAGCTCATCGTCACCAGTGCCACCTATCGGCAGCAGTCGCAGCTCACGCCTGAGCTTTTGTCCAAGGATCCTGAGAACCGCCTGCTCGCCCGTGGGCCACGCGTGCGCCTTGCTGGTGAACTGATCCGCGACCA
>CANNQP010000048.1 GCA_947507875.1 Verrucomicrobiaceae bacterium
CGTATCTTCGCCGCCATGCTCGCGCATCTCGATGACAGTGTGGGCAAGGTGCTCGCTCAACTCCGTGACAGCGGCATCGAAGAGAACACGCTCATCGTTTTCCTCAGCGACAACGGCGGCCCCACCCAAGAACTCACCTCCAGCAATGCTCCGCTGCGCGGTGGCAAAGGCGAACTCTGGGATGGTGGCATTCGCGTGCCCTTCATTGCGTCGTGGAAGAATCACATCACCGCCGGTCAGGTGGTGGAGGCTCCAGTGGTGTCCGTCGACGCCACCGCGACCGCGTTGAACGTGGCTGGAGCTTCAGCTACAGAACCTTCGACCAAAGCCGAAGCCACCTTGGACGGCATCAACCTCATGCCCCTCCTCACGGGCAAGGCAACGCAGCTACCCGAACGTCCCTTGTTCTGGCGAGTGGGCAAAAAGAACGCCCTGCGTCTTGGCGACTGGAAACTCATTCGCGATGGCAAGGAGTGGCAACTCTACGATCTCACGCATGACCTCAGCGAGACCCGGAACCTCGCCGCCCAAGAACCCGCCCGCCTACAGCAACTGTCAGCGCTCTGGGACAAGTGGAACGCCGAACAAATGGAACCCCTGTGGAAATAAGGAACCATATCCAATGAAGCTCACACTCAAACCCCTCACCACCCTGCTGCTCGCGCCGCTAGCATACTCGATTGCTGAATGCGACACAACTGTTGCCGAGTGATCTCGTGCCCACATACGCTTTTCTCTCTGTTATTCCCCACCCCAACCTCAATGCTCCGACACTTCTTCTCTCTACTCGTCCTCGCCTCCATCGCGGGCGCTGCTGAACGCAAACTCGAAATCAACGATGGCGACCGCGTATTGCTCATTGGCGACGTGCTTGTCGAGCGAGAGAACAACTATGGCTACATCGAATCAAAGATGCGGCGGGAGTTTGCGGGCAAGAGTTTTGCCGTGCGCAATCTGGGTTATAGCGGTGACAGTCCGTTGGGAGCTTCACGGGCGAGTTTTGATCCGGTGGAAAAGGGTGTGGATGCACTGAAAGAACAGCTCGCCGTGGTGAAGCCGACGGTAGCGATCCTGGGCTATGGCATGGCGGCGAGTCTGGATGATCTGACCTATCGAAAGAATGATCCCGTGCTGAATCCCGACCCTGTTCGTTATGGCGTGGATCACAGTCCGACGAAGTTCCGCACGGAGTTGCTCGCGCTGATGGATCTGATCACGGCGGCGAGTCCTGAGGGCAAAGTGCGCTTTGTATTTGTGGGGCCGATCAAGCATGAGGACCTGCGTGCGACACGGCCCGGCTTGCCTGATCCTGCGGAGCACAATGCGTTGCTCATTGAGTATGAAAAGGTGATGAAACAGCTCGCAGCGGAGAAGCAGTCGCCGTTTGTGCGGGGTGAATGGCAGAAGGCGGCGGGTATTGATCTGGCACAGGGCACGGACAACGGCATTCATTTGAATCCGCGTGGCCTTCAGGCACTGAGCGAAAGTTTTGCAGCCCAGCTCGGCTGGAAAACGGATGCTGCCAAGTGGGATGCTGAGACCGCCGAACAGCGCTCCTTGCGGGAGGCAATCCTGCGCAAGAACTCGCTCTTCTTCCATCGCAGTCGTCCGGCGAACTACACCTACATCTTCGGCTTCCGCAAACAGGAGCAGGGGCGCAATGCGGTGGAGATTCCGAAGTTTGATCCTCTCATCGAAAAAGCCGAGGCGAATGTGATCGGCATCGCTGCGGGTAGGCCGAGCACACTGCCGCCCGAGCTGCCGAGCGAGACGAAGCTGCCCGTGCTGGCTTCTTTGCCAAAGCCTGAGTTCACGCTCGACGATGGTCTTGCGATGACGCTCTTCGCGGAGAATCCGCTGCTGGAAAAACCGGTCGGCATGAACTGGGATACAGCGGGCCGTTTGTGGGTCGCGACATCGAACACTTACCCCCAGGTGAACCCTGATGACCTCGGCGCGCAGATGGAAGGCAACAGTGCCAAATTTGGTCCATCAACCGGGAATGACCGCATCATCGTGATGGAAGACACGAACCGCGATGGCGTGGCAGATGTCTCACGCATCGTCGCGGACAAGTTGCTCATCCCTGCGGGCGTTGCACCAGACAACAACGGTGGCTGCTTTGTCGGAGCCAGCACGGAACTCGTGCATCTCAGCCAACCCGGTGCAGATGGCTTGCTTAGCGAGCGCCGCATCGTGCTCAGCGGCTTCGGCACAGAGGACACCCATCACATTATCCACGGCCTGCATTGGGGCATTGATGGACGGCTCTATTTCCAGCAAACCATTTACATACACTCGCACATCGAGACGCCGTGGGGCCTGGTTCGAGCCAACAGCGGCGTGGCCTTTGCTTATGATCCGAACACCGAGCGGTTAGAAGTCCATTCCAAGGGCCTCGTGAACTGCTGGGGCCAACAGGAAGATCTCAATGGCCAAACGTTCCTCACATCCGGTGCAGATGGCAATGGCATCAGTTGGAGCTTCCCCGGTGCCGTGCTGCCACCGAGCGAAGGCGCACGCCGTTACATCCAGAGCGTGAGCCCAGGATCGTATCCAAAGTTCTGCGGTCTCGAGCTCGTGAATAGCCCGCTCTTTGGCCCGGAATGGCAGGGTAGCGCCATCACCAATGACTTCCGCGCTCATCGCATCGTGCGGTTTAACTTCACCGACTTCACGGCGGACAAGGCTGCGCCAAAGTCCGGCTACATCACGCAAACGCAGGCCGATGTCGCCCGCACCAGCGATGCGGCTTTCCGCCCTATCGCCCTCGCCATGGGGCCCGATGGCGGCCTGTATGTCGCGGACTGGACCAATCCGATCATCAATCACGGTGAAGTTGATTTCCGCGATCCACGCCGTGACAAACAGCATGGCCGCATCTGGCGCATCGCACCGCAGGGCAGCAAACCGATCGCCTGGGAACCCGTTGTAGGCCTGCCAGTCGATGCGCTGCTCAACAAACTGCTCTCGCCGAATCGCTGGGAGTTTGAACAAGCTCGCCGTGAACTCGCAAAGACGTCACTCGCTGACTTGCAAAAGGCGCTCGCCGTTTGGGTTAATGATGAAGCCACTCGTCGTCACGCAGCGTGGTTGCTCAGTGGTCGCAGCGCCGATGTCTCACATCTGCTCGCCATGCTGAAGTCTGGTCAAGACGACACGAGCGTTCAGGTCGCCCTGCGTGAGATCGGCAAAGCTTACGGCAACCGTGGCATCACTGACATCAGCGCCATCGCCACCTGGGTGGAGGCCGGGAAGGATCCGCGCACACGCCTGGAGGCCTTCCGTGCGCTGGGTCGCATCAGCACCTTTGAAAGTGCCGATCTGGTCCTCAAAAACATGCCCTCCGATGCCAGCGACAGCTTCCTCGACTTCGCCGCCTGGACGACGGTGAACGAACTCGCGCGCCCCTGGCTTGCCGAGCTCGCCGTTCATCCCGAGAAGGTCGCAGGTCGTGAAAAACAGCTCACCACACTCGCAGACATGGTCGATCCCGTTATCGCCGCGCCTTACATGCAGCGCCTCTTTGCCGGACGCAGCATTGATGCTGCAGGAAGCGGCCCGTGGATCGAACTCATCGGCAAATCCGGTGGCCAAGCTGAGGTGAACACGCTTTACACCACCTTCATCGAGGAAGGCAAGCTCCAGCCAGCCGCACGCCTTCGCGCTGCGCGTGCCCTTGCCGAGGCAGCGAAACAACGTCGGGTTCGTCCACAGGGTGACCTCAGCGTTATCGCCCCGCTTTTGAAATCGACCGCGCGTGACATGCAGTTCGCTGCCATCCGTCTCGCGGGTGAGTGGCAGCAGGGAAAACTCATCGCCACACTCGCTGAGTTTGCCGCCTCTGAAAAAGACGGTTCCTTACGAGGTGAAGCCCTTGCTGCGCTCCGCCTCATTGGCGGCAGTGAAACCGTGAAGGAGCTCAAGAAGCTTGTGGCTGAAAATCAGCCAGCAGAGGTGCGTCGTGGGGCACTCATTCCACTGGCCATGCACGGACGTGGCGATGCGCTCGCTGCATTGCCATCCGTCTTGAAGCAAACGACGGATCAAAACGCCGCGCAGGCCCTGTGGCGTCAGCTTTTCCAACACGCGCCCTTTGCCAATCAGTTCGCCAGCGCCGTGCCAAAAGACCTGCCAGCCTCCGCGTATGCAGATGCCCTGCAAATTGCCAAAGGCATGGGCCGCGGCGGCAATGCGCTCGCCGCAGCACTGCAACCCCTCGTCGGAGTGCAGTCCGCACCGCGTGATTACCCCGCTGAAATCGCAGCGCTCATGAAGTCCGTGCCTGAAGGCGGCAACAGCGCCGATGGCGAACTCGTCTATCGTCGCATCGGCTGCGTCGCCTGTCATGCCATTGGCGGAGTCGGCGGAAACTACGGCCCCGATTTCTCCAGCATTGGTGCCAGTGCCCCACTCGATTACATCATCGAAAGCACGCTCAATCCGGCTGCGAAGGTGAAGGAAGGCTATCACGGCTTTGCCTTCACCATGAAGGACGGCACCGTCATGAGCGGCATCCCCGCCCGCGAAACAGCGACCGATGTCATCATCAAGATCGGCCCAGGAGCTGAGCTGCCGCTGGCCAAAGCCAACCTCATCAAAAAGGAAAACATCGGCAGCCTCATGCCACAGGGCCTGATCGACGCGCTCAAACCTAACGAAAAGCGCAACCTCTTTGCGTTCCTCAGCCAGATCGGTCGTCCGGGCCCGTTTGACGCCAGCAAGCTGAACGTCGCCCGCATGTGGAAGTTCACCAGCCTGGCTCCCGGTGCGCCACCAGCGCAGGACTCCGCCACCTATGCCATGACTCTCATCAGCGGCGACCTCCGCGTCGAAGACCGTCCCGACAAACCCTACGCCACCGCCAGCTTCACTGCATCCAAACCCACGACGAAGCCGCTGATCTTCACCGGCATCGAAGCCGCCTGGCTTGATGGCAAACCGCTCGACATCAAAGACGGTCAATGCAGCACACCAATCTTAGTAGGCGACCATCAGCTCACCGTGCGCCCCATCAAAAGCGCCCCACTCATGAAAGCGCAGTGTGATGATATGACCTTCATGACCGTTCTTTAAACATCATGACTCACTCTCTTACCCCGCTCTGCCTCGCGGATCTCATTGACCTGCCCCGTCACAATTCGCCAATATCCTAAAAATATATATCCTCATGTGAGTAAGGCGGAGCACAGCAGCAGAGGAAGCGCAGCGTTTGTGAGGCGGTGATTTGATGCCAAGCTCCGGGTGGGATCAAGATGGCATCGCCGGGAGAGATGAGGCGCTCTTCGCCATCGATCTCCATGGTGCCTTGACCTTCCAGGATAAGATAAAACTCCTCGCTGAGCTTGTGGTAGTGGCGCTCAGTGGGACGGCCGACGGGGACGGTGGCCTCGGCGAGGCTTTGGTGTTGCACGGGAGCGTTCGTGCGGTCGAGAAGGCTGCGGATGGTGCTGCCGTCCTTGGTGGTGAAGGGTTTCTGCTGGGAAAGCGAGTTGATGGTCATGCGGGTACTGTGGTAGGTCTGCAGGAAGTTATGGCGAATGGTTTTTCTTTTCACAAGGTTAGGGCGGTAATCACAGGCGCGTCCTCGGGCCTGGGAGCGGAATTTGCGAGGCAGCTTGCCCCTCAGGCGGATCTCTTAGTGCTGGTGGCGCGACGGGCTGAGGCACTGGAGGAGGTAAGACGAGGACTACCCAGGGGGGCAGGTCAGGTGGAATGCGTGGTGGCGGACCTGGGCACAGAGGCAGGTCGGCAAGGACTGCTGGCTGAGATAGAGGCGCGAGGACTGCGTCCCAATCTGCTGATCAACAACGCGGGCCTGGGCGACTACGGGCCTCTGGTGAGTGCGCCGGTGGAGAAGTTGCAGCTCATGCTGGAGGTGAATGTGGCGGCGCTAACCCTAATCACACGTAGGATGCTGCCTAATCTGGAGGCTGGTTCGGGCATTCTCAATGTTTCATCGCTAGCCAGCACGCTACCCATGCCGGAGCTAGCAGTGTATGCTGCGACCAAGGCCTACGTGACTAGCTTTTCCGAAGCACTGGCGATCGAGCTCATGCCGCGTGACATCACGGTGACCTGTGTATGCCCTGGTCCAACACCAACCAACTTTAGCCGAACGGCAAAGCGCGAGGACGGCACAGACACAAATCGCGATGGCCAAGCACTGCTACGCATCTCTCCCCATCAGGTGGTGGCGGAAGCCCTGGCGGGCCTAGCTGCAGGAAGGGCCTGTGTGTTCCCTGGCAAGGGGGTAAAGGTGGCAGCGAGGCTCTTCCGCCTGATGCCACGTGCATTACTTCGCCTGATCTTGCGCAGGCGAACGGGTCAGGGCAGTATGTGAAATCTGAATTCATGCCGCCACGTCTCTCAAAAAAAACGCCCCCCCCGTCTGACCGCCATGGCCCTGCCTACTCGGAAAACCGCCAAACTCGTGGAGTCGTGGGCCATCTGGTGCGGTTGCTGGTGCTCACCATCATCGCGCTGCTGTTGGTGATTCCGTTCACGCCGCTGGCGGGCAAGATCAAACGTGGACTGCAGGATCTAATCGCCGCCAGAGCTGGAAAAACGCGAGTCGTGACCCGAGAGGTGCCTGTGGAAAAGCGGGTAGAAGTACCGCGCGAGGTGGTGAAAGAAGTGATCAAGGAAGTGCTCGTGCAGCCGCCGCTACCGGACTCTTTCATTCCACGTAAAGAAGCGGAGGTGGCCACTTTCTTCAATGGGATCACCATCCAGACGAAGCTGCTGACCGAGCAGGGCACTTACGCGAGCCTTGAGCGTCTTTCCCCAGATGCCTACAAGGCCGAGTTCCAGCTGAGCGTGCGGGTGCCGAAGGCCAATCAAACGGTGGAAGAGTTATCGAGAATCAACCCAGCGCTGCCCAGTTTGCTACCGGACCTGAGGTCGATGCTACCGCAGGCAAAGGTATCTGGCTTTTACCACAAGCTCTATGAGAACAAGACAAACGCCATTCAACGTGACCTGACGCGGTTGAACAAGGTCCTAGATCGGCACAATTTCTTCGACTGCGAGACGATCCTGGAGCTGACGCATCCGAAAACCAAGCGGCGCTCTCTGCTCATCCAGTCCGAGATGGATGTGGTGTGCGATGGCTCTGATGGGGACCGCATGGCAACTCTAGATGAGTACATCCACATGTCGGACTACTACCAACCCTTCACCAGCTATGCGTGGGCGAAGAAAACCAAGACGCCGAATCCCCTGCTCGCTCGTTGGGAGGCTCGACTCAAGAAGGCCACGGAGCAGTTCAGCACGAAGGGACTGCCTGCGGAAAAGAACCGAGAGCTGAAGGCGCTGATGGATCAACTCAAACTGGAAATTCAGGACATGAAGGCACGTAGCAGCCTCATCGCGGAAAAGGATCCCTTCATCGTCATCTCCCTACTCTTCCGGGGCTACGCCAGCCAGAATGCCTACACGCCGCAGATCGGTGACTACGCAGTGGTGATTCATGGCAACAAAGCTTACCCAGCTATCTGCGGAGACTATGGCCCAACGCTGAAAATGGGCGAGGCATCGCTCTTCATGGCCAAGACGATCAATGACCAGGCCACGCCGTATCGCCGTCCCGAAAGCGACCTGAAGGTCACCTACCTGATCTTTCCCGGCACGGCAGAGAAACCCAACCAACCACCGAACCTGGACCGCTGGCACGAGCGCTGCCAAACCTACCTCAATGACCTGGGCGGCATGGGAGCCGGGCACGAGCTGCATCGCTGGGAGGATCCCTTCCAAAAGCCAGAGCCAGCCCCCGTGGTGCAGCCCGCCGGCGTGCCCACCCCAGCCCCAGGCACCCCTGCCACGGCAGCCCCCAGAACATCAGCAAGCCCCACGACCGCTGCCCCTGCCGCTGCCACTGCCGCTCCGCCCTCCCCTGCCCCGCTGCCATCGCCCGCTCCATCGACAGCAAACTGAGTTAAACAACAAGGCTCTTTGCCTTCATTTCGCTAGCCCAGCCAACTTCAGTGCGAGCCCGCACATCCAGTTCGTGAATAAATCCGTAGATGCCTTTGATGTTGCCGATTTCGTTGATGCCAATGAATTGGGCTCTGGCGGGCTTGGGATAGCTGGCTTGCACGCGCGTTGTTGAGCGCACCCCCGAGTGAAACAGAAATGCTCGGTTGGGTCTGGCAGACCTTGTGCCTTGGCTTGAACGGATCCATCTTAGCGTCTCTGTGGTAGATCAGCTCCTCGATGGCTTAGAGAGACAGCCTGAAGATCAGCTAAGGATATCCTTGATCACCCGAGCACCTTCGACGCCGGTAAGACGGGCGTCGAGGCCTTGAAATTTGAAGCTGAAAGCCTCGTGTTGGATGCCAAGCTGGTGAAGCATGGTGGCGTGCAGATCATGGACACTGGTGACGTTCTCCACGGCGGCATAGCCGAGTTCGTCAGTCGCACCGTGAACCACACCTCGTTTGACGCCTGCACCCGCTAGCCAGATAGACATCGCTTTATTATGATGATCGCGCCCGCTTCCGCCTTGCGACATCGGGGTTCGGCCAAACTCACCGGCCCACACGATAAGCGTATCATCAAACATGCCGCGTTGTTTTAAGTCTGTGATCAGCGCCATGCACGCGCGATCGATTTCCTGCGCCTTGAACTGAATGCCTTCCTTGACTCCACCATGGTGGTCCCAGTCTTTGTGATACAGCTGGATAAAGCGAGTGCCGCGTTCAGCAAGCCTCCGAGCGAGCAGACAATTCGAGGCAAAAGAGCCGTCACCAGGCTGGCAGCCATAAAGTTCGAGGATCTTCGCCCCTTCACCCGACAGGTCCATGAGCTCAGGCACACTGGCCTGCATCTTAAAGGCCATCTCGTATTGAGCGACACGAGTGGCGATCTCCGAATCGGCTAACAGAAGGTCACGCTGGCGGTTGAGCTCATTGATCGCAGCGACATCGCCACCCTGAAGTTGGCGTGTGATACCAGGAGGATTGGTTAGGTAAAGAACAGGATCGCCTTTGGAGCGAAGCTGCACGCCTTGATATTTCGAAGGCAGGAATCCGCTGCTCCACTGGCGCACGGCAATGGGTTGATTCTGCCCACCTTTACCCAAGGAGGTGAGCACCACAAATCCAGGCAGATCCTCAGCTTCGCTACCGAGCCCATAGGTGACCCAGGCACCCATGCTCGGACGTCCAGCAATTTGGGAGCCAGTGTTCATGAACATATGCGCCGGGTCATGGTTGATGGCGTCCGTGGTCATGCTGCGGATGAGGCAAATATCGTCGATGACACTGCCAAGCTGCGGAAAGAGTGCACATATCTCGACCTGGTTCTTGCCAAACTTGGCAAAGGGGTGCTGCGGACCGAAGCAGGTCAGCGGCCGCCCCTGCAACTGAGCGAGCTGCTGACCTTTGGTGAAGCTCTCAGGCATGGGCTTGCCATTCATTTCGGCAAGTTTCGGCTTGGGATCGAAGGTTTCCAAATGCGAGGGGCCACCGGCCATGGTGAGCCAAATGACGCGCTTAGCTTTCTGCGGCAGCGGCAAGTTTTGCAATAAGCCATGAGACGGCGCGGATTGCAGTAGGCGGGGATTCAGCAGCGAGGCGAGAGCGACAGCACCAAGCCCCTGCGAGTTGGTTCCGAGGAAGGCGCGTCGGGAGAGTTGAGAAGGGGTAATGGGATTCATGACTCAGGCGCGGGTAATCGTTTCGTGAAGATTCAGCAACACACGGGCGATATGGGTCCATGCAGCAAGTTCAGCTTTATCGAGAGCCGATGGCACGGGTGCATGGCCTACTTTAAGCAGGGATTCCGTAGCTTTCGCATCGGCACGATAGGCGGCGAGGCGCTCATTGAACAATGGCATGATGATCTTAAGTTCATTCGCCTCGGGAGCACGTTGCAGTGCCTGTTGCCAACCCCATTGGATGCGCGCCACGTTGTCTCCTTTGCAATCAGTAAGTATGCGAGCAGCGAAGGCGCGGGCAGCTTCAACGTAGGTCGGATCGTTGAGCAAGACCAGGGCCTGCTGTGGTATGTTGGAGCGGTTGCGCTCGGCAGTGCATTCCTCACGACTCGGCGCATCAAAAGCTAGCATGCTTGGATGTAAAAAACTACGCTGCCACCACGTGTAGAGACCTCGGCGGTATTGGCTCTCGCCCAGATCAGCGTCGTAGCTGCGGACGGGAAAATTCAGATTCTCCCAGTAGCCATCAGGTTGATATGGCTTGACGCTGGGACCACCCATCTTTGGCACGAGCAATCCTGCAATGGCCAGGGCTTGGTCACGCACCAATTCGGCATCAAGGCGAAATGGGCTTTGCCGTGCATGCTCGCGGTTATAGGGATCCACAGAAAGTTGCTGAGGGGTCGGCTTGGCGATTTGCCTGTACGTGGCGCTGGAGGTAATGAGGCGCACCATGTGTTTCATGTCCCAGCCACTATCCATGAACTCGCAGGCCAACCAGTCGAGCAAAGCTTGATTCGGCGGCGGCTCCCCTTGCGCACCCAAGTCATCGAGCACTTTGCTGAGGCCCATGCCGAAGAATTGCTTCCACAAACGATTCATGACCGTTCGCGCAGTCAACGGATTGTCGCGTGACACAAGCCATTCCGCGAGATCGAGCCGAGTTAGCTCGCGGCCCTTACTGGCTGGTTGCGGCAAGTAGTGAGGTAAGGCAGGCAGGATGATCTCACCGCTTTCATTCATCCAATCCCCACGCGGCAATAGGCGCACCGTGCGCTTCTGCGGCGTGCTCATGCTCACGAGGCATTTCGGAAGTGGATTGTAGAAATCGTCGCGTGCTTTCTGAGCAGCAGCAAAGGCATCCCGTTCAGCCTTAAAAAGCTTGGTGACCCGACCTCGAAAATAGTTCTGCACGAGCACGGGCTCTTGTCCCTTGCGGTCCTTTGCCGGCTTCTTTAAGAGCGCCGCAACCCGCTGCGCAGTCTGTTTCTCTTCCCCACTGGCCTTGGATCCAGGACGAAGTTCCGGCAGGATCACTTCATAGGAGAGCACGTCGTCCTCCCACTGTTCCTGGGCCAAATTCAATTGAGGCACAATGGCATCGAATTTCTTTTGAGTCACCACAAGCGCTGCATCGAGTTCACGAAGCTTCATTTCCACCTCCGATGGCGCTACCACCATTCCATCTTCGCGACGCCCAACGATGGGCTCTTTGATGTCAGCAAAGAAAGCACCGAGTGCATAGAAATCGCGTTGGGTGAAAGGATCAAACTTATGATCGTGGCATTGAGCGCACCCCGTGGTTTGCCCAAGCCAGGCTGCCCCAATCGCTCGGACACGATCGGTCAGCATGCGCTGCTCGTAATCTTTGGCCTGAGCTCCGCCCTCCTCCGTGGATAGCAGTAGGCGATTGAAAGCAGAGCCAACCCGAGTCTCCTGGTTGGCACCCGGCATGAGATCACCCGCGACTTGTTCGATGGTGAAACGATCAAAGCGCTTATTGGCATTAAAACTCTGGATGACCCAATCACGGTAAGGCCAGACGTTTCTAGGATTGTCGCTATGATAGCCGATCGTGTCCGCATAGCGCACCACATCCAGCCACCCGATGGCCATGCGCTCACCGTAATGCGGGCTCTGCAACACGCGTTCGAGAAGCTGCGCGTAGGCATCTGACCTGCTATCTTTCACAAAAGCATCCACCTCCTCGGGCCTGGGTGGCAGGCCGAGAAGATCTGCATAAAGACGACGAATCAGCGTTCGGCGATCTGCCTCTAGCGAAGCGTTCAACCCCACTTGCGCGAGCCGCTGTCGCACGAGCACATCCACCCCGTTTTGTCCCACAGGAATGGCAGCCTTTACCGGTTTTTCATACGCCCAATGCTGCTGATACTCCGCCCCCTGCGCGATCCAACGCTTTAGAATTTCCTTCTGCTCGGCGGTGAGCTTCTTGTGTGAATCGGGCGGAGGCATGAGCTCATCCTCATCCCCAGTGACAATACGCTCAATCAAGGCACTCTCATCGACCTTACCCGGCACGAAAGCCTCTTGCTTCAGTGCATCTTCACGCACATCGAGCCTTAGCTTCGCTTTGCGATGGCTCGCATCATTGCCGTGACAGTAGAAACAATTGTCTGACAATATGGGACGCACATCGCGGTTAAACTCGATTTTTGATGGAATCGGCGTATCGGCCGACTGAAGCGGCACAAATGAAATCAGAAACAACACTGAGATCATGTGGAGAATGAGGGGGGAGTGCATGTTCATCAGAGTTCAAAAAAGCAGCTCAGGTAGAATACTTACCATCATTGTCGCGAACCAGCTATTTTCCCGCCACCTTCGGCGCGGGCTCCAGCACATCGAGCTCGTGGATGGACCAGTAAGTGCCTTGGGTGCTGCCGGTGTCGGTGATGCGGATGAATTTGGCTTTGGCGGACTTGGGAAAGAGGAAGTCGGTGGTGCTGACTTTTTCGCTCTGGCCTTCGAGGATGGGTTTGTCCCAGGTTTGGCCGTCTTGAGAAAGTTCGATCTTCCAGCCGCGCGGCCAGTCGCCGCGGGAGGTGGCGGTGTCGAGCGTGAGACCGGCGATGTTGGTGGGTTGCGGCAGTTCGATCTGCACCCACATGCCGGGCGTCTGCGAGGTGTGCGTGTCCCAGCGGGTCTCGGGATTGCCGTCGATGGCGCGGGCGAGATCCTTGGCGTTGTGGCTGGCGGTGAGCTTCCAGGCGCTGCGATTTTCCAGCGGGAGCTGCGGGCCGGTGCGCTTGAGTTCTTTGATGGTCCACGGCGTGGTGCGCGTGGCGAGTTCTTTGCGCAGTTTGGCGACATCCTCCTTCGTGATGAAGCGGCCGTTGTTGCCAAAGCTCTTGCGCACGTAGCTGGCGATGTCGGCGAGCCATTCGTCGGGGTTGTTCGCCATCGGGATCATCTGCGCCTGATACGTTTTGCCGTTCACGGGGCCGCTGAGGCCATGGAGGAGCACGCGGAGGACTTGATCGCCGTTCACGACTGTTTTGGAGCCTGCAAGCGCCGGGGCGAGCGTCATGCCGGGTGCGAGTCCGTCGATAGCGGTGCCTTTGCCATCGAGGCCGTGGCAGGTGAAGCACAACTCCTGGTAAATGGCCTGGCCTCGACGCATCTGATCTTTCTGCGCATTGCTGAACTCACGTGGGAAGCTGATCTGGCCGTTGAGCATCTGCCCGGCCATTTCTTTGACGCCCTTCGAAGGCGTGCTAAGCGCGGTGAGGTTGATGAGTTTTGCGTGGTCCTTCCACTTCATCTGTTTCGCGGTGAGCAGCGCCTGGATGACGACGGTGGGATCGCTGTCCTTCGACAAAGTGGTGACGTCAGCGACGAGCGTCTCATCGGCGAGCGATTCGCTGGCGCGGATGGCCGCACGGCGCAGCACGGGTGATGCGTCCTTCAAAGCGGCACGAACGAGATCGCTGGTGAGGGCGCCGAGACCTTCGAGCGTCCACAGCGCGTGGATGCGGGCGAGGTCGCTGCCGTTTTTCTGAAGCATCGCGATGAGCGCGGGTGAGACGTTTTTGTCCTGCTTCAACACGAGCAGCTTCTGCGCGGTGTCGCGATGCCAGCCGTTCGGATGCGCGAGGGCCTCGACGAGTTGCGCGGGCGTGGCATCGAGCCATTTCGGTGCGGGCACGGGCTTCGTCGTGTCATGCACGAGACGCCACACGCGGCCGCGATTGATGATCTTGTCCATGCTATGCTGCAGGATCACTTTGCGCAGGTAGCTGCCTTCCTTCGTCCAATTTCCCTCCTGGATGATGCCGCGATACATGTCGCAGATGAAGAGCGTGCCATCCGGCGCGGTTTTCATATCGACGGGGCGGAAGCACGCGTCCGTGCTGCGGAGGAACTCGCTCTGCGGATGCGGATTGTGCAGAATGGTGATGCCGTCCTTCACCTCGATGCTCGTGCGGCGCACGAGACGGCCCACGGGCTCGCCAAAGAAGAGATTGCCGCGCAGCTCGGCGGGCAATTGGTCGCCTCGGAAGATCTCGCCACCGCAGGTCGCGGTGAAATGGTTCAGCGTGTCGTCATCGCGTGACTTGCCGGGACCACCCTGATAATCACGCAGACCCATCGCCGGCCACACGACTTCAAAGCCGGGCTCGAACTGCCCGCGGGCGAGCGATTGACCATAGAGAATGTGGTTTTGGAAATTGAGCGGGCCTTTCTCGCCGCCCGCGTTCACCACCCAGAACTTGCCTTCATCATCCTGCGTCGCGCCCCACTGGCCGCCATTGCCGGGAATGTCCTGCTTGATGAGCTGGCCGTCCTTCCAGCGCAGGCGGTAGTTGTTCACCGCGGTGTAGATCCAGTTGTCGAGCGCCCACGTCATGCCGCTGGGCTGATGCTCCAGATTGCCGCCACGTGGTCCGCCTTGATACACCGGCTTCTTTTCATCGCTCACGCCGTCGCCGTTCGTGTCTTTATAAAGGTAGATGTCGTTCGTGTCCGTCTCGCCGATCAGCACGCCATCGGCCAGCGGCAGCAGCAGGCGCGGCAGTTTCAACTTGTCCGCAAAGACGCGATGCATGTCGTATTTGCCATCGCCCTTGCTCGACCAATGCACCGACACGCGACTCGTGCTCACCAACTCGTCCGTGCCATCGATGTCGCGCATGTAGCTGCTCATCTCCGCGACGTAGAGCCTGCCATTGCCATCAAAGGCTAGGCAAACCGGTTCCGTGATGTCCGGCTCGCTCAGGATCAGCTCCATGCGATACCCCGGCGGCAATTGGAAGGTCTTTTGTTCCTCCGCCGCCGTCAGCGCCTTCACCGGCGGCTTCGGCGGGAAGTCGGTGGCATCATCGGCCAGCAAGCGACCGAGTGAGAGGGCAGTGACAAGGGCGAGAGGGCGGAGTTTCATGACGGGGCTGAAAAAAGATCACGATCAATACTTTCGCCGCTTGCGGCTCCTTTGGTGACAGACTGCCAATCTTTGTTAAAATTCGGCCATGCCGCTACAGGGTCTAGTCTTCATGCGCGGAGCTCCGGAGGCGTTTGACGAGGCTTGCGGGAGAAAGGGAGCCGTCGTTCAGAGATTGGTCTAGGAGTGTTGGGGATGGGTCTGAATCGAGTTGGCGGATGAGTTGGGTGCTTGTTGGTAATGTCGGATTGGCTTTGACACTCTCGATTTTGCCGAGTTCCTGCTTCTACTTCGTCTCCTTCGCATACTGCTGCCACGCAGCTTCGATCTTGGTCTTGGCGGCATCGCCGGTGTGGAAGAGGAAGCGATGGTGGAGCTTCAGATGTTCGCCAGGTTTCAGCATGGTGGTGCCATCGGGCAAGGTGGAGCCGTAGTCATGCTGGGCGAAGGGATTCGCAGTGAACAGGCCGTAGGTGCGAACGTGCCAGCGCGTGGGATAGCGATAGCTTGCGGGGTGGTTAAGAAAGGCAATGCCGAGGTGCTCACCTTCCACAGGGCCATGGTAGTCGCACCACTTGGCGGGCTTGCCCCAGGCGTCTTTGTCGGTGAGACCGTCACTGTTGATGATCTGGCCGCCCTGTTTGCTGTCCACCGCCATGCTGGAGGGGATGCGTATGGATAGTCCGGCGTCCTTGCGGTCGGCAAAGCGCACTTCGCCATCGGTGGCGATGAAGGTTTGGTCCACGTCAATGGCTCGCATCTCGCTGATGACGCGGAAGGTGAGGCGACGCTCTTCAGTGAGGAAGCGCTTGCCGCTTGGGTCAAGATAATCGCACAGCTCAACGATGGTGGCCTTCTCCGCATCGGCCTTCGCCTCGGTGAACTCGCGGTGCCGGATGCTGGCGACCATGGGCAGGCGTTGTTTACCTCGCAAAGCGAGCTTGGGGTTCTGCATGAACTCCTCGAAAGTCATCCGCTCATGCCAGGTGTCGCCGCCGCCGCTGTGCTTCTCCTCGCCGGTGATGGCGCTCCATTCCTCTTTGGTGTCTGGGAACTTCCAAGTGCCGCCGCCGATGCTTTCATGGCCGAAGGTGATGCCGCGATGATGTGGGTGATCGCGCTGCTCTTTGGGCTCGCTCGATACATCCTGCATCGGATAGGCGCGGGTCATCGCCCTACCTGTAGGTCCATAGATCGGCCAGAGGTAAGGCTTGTTGGCCTGGTCGATGACGTAGCTGGCAAAAGCCTTGCCATTCACGCTGACGCTGATGCCGTGGTCATTCTTTTCGAGAGTAAAGCCACTGTCAGCCGCGTGCAGAGACGCTGCGGTGAGGGCGAAGATGGTGGTGATGAGACTGTGTTTCATGGGTGATTGGCGAGCGAGTTAAGCGATCTCAGGCAGTTCAAAGCCAGCGGCGTATTCTTCTTCGCAAAGCTTGTTCGCCTCCGTGGCGAACTCTCCGGTGAACTGGTGAGTGAGGGGATCGAAGTTAAGCCAGGGTCCGGCAATGACTTGATCGGCGTTGATGTCGATGCGGTTGCCGATGAGGAACTGCTGCAATGACTCAAAGGTTTCCTGCGCGGTCTTGTCGGAGCCGAGGCGTTCCTTGATCTCGCCTGGGCTGAGCTTCTTGCCGAGGCGATACGATACGTTCGCGGTCTGCGAGAGTGCGGCAGCATGGCAGCCGTGGCGGATGTGCAACACGTCCTTGAGGATGCGGCCTGCGCGCACGGACTCGATGAAGTTCTTCATGTGGTCGGGGCCGGTGAGAAAGTTCTCAAACTTGGTGAGCGTCTTGCCGTCGTTGTCGTAGGCCTTCGATTCGGCCACGTAACCGCCTTCGCAGTGGATGACGTTGCCCGTGCGAGTGCCTCGAAAAACGGCGGCACCGAGCTTGGGGTTCATGTCGCGCATTGGAAGGTTTCGCAGGTCCATGAGCAGCGGTGCGGGCTCATAAGGATGGAAGGCGATCTGGCAGTTCGCGGTCTGACCATCATCTCCCCATGCCCAGCGTCCACCGAGGCTCATCACCCGCTTGGGAAGTTGATCGGGATCACCGAGCGCCCAACGCGCCACATCATACTGATGCGGCCCTTGGTTGCCGATGTCCCCGTTCCCATAAGGCCACTGCCAGTGCCAGTCGTAGTGCAGCTTCGTCCGCATCATGGGCATCTCTGGGCGGGGTGCCGACCAGAGCTTGTAATCTACCGAGGCTGGTGGCGTCTGTGCGGCGCTGACTTTGCCTATGCTCTCGCGCACGTCATAAACGAGCGCCCGGGAGAGCGTCACCTTGCCGATGTGGCCTTCGTTCACCCACTCCATCGCCGCCGCCCAGCCGAGATCGGATCGACGCTGCATGCCATGCTGCAAGACGAGTCCCTTTTGTTCCGCCTTCACCGCCGCAGCCATGAGTCGAGTGCCTTCGATAAGATTATGGCAAACGGGCTTCTCCACATAGACGTGCTTGCCGTTGGCCAGAGCGGTCAAGGCGATGAGCACATGGCTGTGGTTCGGTGTGGCGATCGTCACCGCATCCACGTCCTTGTCCGCGCAGCACTCGCGGAAGTCGCGATAGGCTTTCACCACGATGTTTTGCTTCGTCAGTTCGGCCACCTTCTTGTCGATGACGTCACCATCCACATCGCACAAGGCCACCACGCGCACGCCGGGAGTCTCCAGCAGTTGCTTGATATGTCCCGCGCCACGTCCGCGAAATCCGATGACTGCCACGCGCACATCCGCATTGGCCCCCAAGGGCTTTGCCCAGGCAGGCAAGGCGCTGATGCTGGCGGTGGCAAGAGTGGAACGAAGGAATTGACGACGGGAGGAAGTGAGTGAGGTCATAAAGGTAAGTGATAGCTAGATTTGGTTGCGCAGGACTCAATCAATCGGAGCGAAGTCCTTGTCGTAGAACTGCTCGCGGGCACCTGGCGGCACGGCTTTTTCGCTGAAGCGACCTTGGTCTTTGCCGGAGACGAGATAGAGCCTCGCTTCGCCGGGGGCGAGTTTGTCGGTAAGGTGCAGGTAATCGAAGCGGTTGTGCTGGGTCTCTGTTTTCCAGTCGGCGGCATTGCCGGTGAAGGCGTCTTTGACGCTGTCGATCTCGGCCACGAAGGCTTGGGGCTGGATCTCCTGCTTCTTGTATTTGGCGACGAGGCGATCCGCGATGAGGACGAGCAAGTCGGTGTTGGCTTCGTTTTCCAAATCTCGATTCACCGCATACACAGCCATCTGACCGGTCTTCAGCCAGCGGGCCTGCACGTCGAGCGCGAAGGGCCGCGTGCGGTGCACCGGGATGAGTGCGGGTGTGAAGGCTCGGAGCACGGGCTTGATGCGGGTGAACTGCTCACCAAAGACCTGCATGGCGGCGAAGGTTTCCTTGTTCGCGACCTGCATGGTGCGGCCATCGAACAACATGCCCTGCACGATGCCAGACTGATGGCTGTGGGTCCCCCAACCAAGAATGCCGGTGCAGCGATGCGAGAGCGCGAGGTGCATGAAGTTCGCCATCTCAAAGCCAGTCGGCGTGCGCCAATACTGCGCGGCGGCTGGCGCTCCAGCCGGTTGACCAAAGAAGGCGGGCACCAACCACCAGTCGCGTTTCGCATCGGCCTCAATGCCGAGGAAGATGCTCGTGGCATCGAGACGCGGCTTGTAGGCGATGGGTTTGCCCACGCCATAGTCGAGCTTTTGAAAGCTATACAAACGACCGAGCCGGATGAGGTCGAAGCCGGTGAGGTGGTCGTTGTAAATGCGGTCGGGGTCGGCCTCGCTGCCCGTGCCCCAGTCGTCGAAGATGGTGCAGGTGACGGGCTTGAACTGCGGATACTTTTTCGTGACCTCCGCAAACATGGCGATGTGGGCATCTAGCTTGGGGCCGATCTTGGGTTCATCACCGATCATGTAAGTGAGCACGGCGGGATGCTTCATCATGGATTCCTGCTCCGCGCCGCCGATGCGATGCAGCCGCACGACGGCCTTCATTCCGTATTCCCGCACGAGGTCGAGCTGCGATGCAGGCGAGTCCGTGCGCATGAGCACCACGGTGTTCATGTGCAGCTTGCGCAATTGATGAAACGTGGCGCGCAGCAGCGTGCCGAGCACGGCGTCATCATCGTTGCATTCCAGTTTCAAATAAGCGCCATAGGGCACGATGGGCTGCTGCACCGAGGCATCGGCAGGAAGCGCAGGGAGATGTCCATGCGGTGCGGTGACTTTCCAGGTTGCGTCCGCGCTGCTCAAAGTGGCATCCAGCCAATACACGATGCCATCACTGACAACGCCAGCAGGCAGCGCGAACTCGTTCATGCCCGGTTGCAACGTAAGTTCCTTCTCGGTGACTGGTGCTGCGGCGCTTTGCGCGGGATCACGCCACGCATAACTGATGCTGATCTTCTGAGAATCAGCATGCTCGTTGCGCACGCGCAGCATCGGCGGCGTGCTCGCGCCATCGGCGGTGGCGATGATTTTCTCGGCATTACTGAGCGAATCGAGCGGACACACACCCGCGCCGCAGAAGTGCCCCGGCCCCAGCCTCAGCTCATTCGCACCCGCCGCGAAGTCGCGAAAGTAAAGCGTGTGCCGCGACTGCGGCTCCACGAGGAATCGCTGCCAACGCGCAGCCTCGCCCGCAGGTTGGCGCAGCACGGAGTTCTCCGCATCGATCCAAGCATACACCCGCGCCGGTTTGCTGAGTTCAAAACGGATGACCGAAGGCGCAAACAAATCATTGCCCGTGATGATGGCCGGATAACCCCGCAAGGCCGCGCAAACCTGCAGCGGCAGTCGGTCGCGATCCTCAGGCCGTTCACCCATCTGCGTATCGCGCCCGATAAACTCCAACGCTCCCTTTTCATGCGCACGCACGAATGCATTGTCCGCCTTGTCCTTCCCCAGCGAACGCGTCTCGCCCTGCATCATCCGAATCTCCAGCCCTCGGAATTCGGCGGTGCGATACACCGTCTGAGTCGCTGGCTTTCCTTGAGCAGTGAAGGTGACCACTTTGGGCTCAGTGAACGTGGCTGCTCCTCCTGCATTCGTCGTGGTCGCAGCGCCGATACTCCTGAGCCGCATGTCTTTGAACTCCACCTTCATCGGCGGCCCGAGGTGAAGTTGCAGAGCGAGCAAACCGTTGCGGGCGCTGAGGTGCGCATCTTCATCGGTGACATCCACCACGAGCTTTCCGTTGAGCCAATGCCGAAGGCGCGGGCCTTCGGCGAGAATGGTCAGGTCGTTCCAATCATCCTTCATCAATCCCGCGTTAACCTCCGCCGGTTTGCCGGTTGTTCCCGCTACTTTGCGTTCCCCGTTTGCCGCGAATCGAACCACCTCGCCTACCTCCGCGAGATGCCCGTGGCGGCGTTTGCCTTCACGATCCTTCATTTCCTCCAGCACCGCCGTGAAGCCAACCCGGCTCGGCTCGATGTTGCACTGATAACCCGCCACCTCATGGTTGCCGAGGTCCTTGCTGCGATACTGCACGCCGGAGTTGGCGCTCTTGCCAGCGATGCGGAATTTCACGCGCAACTCAAAGTCCCGCACCTCGCCCCCGCGCCAGATGAGGTAGCTATGATGATCCACCTTGTGCTCGGGAGTCGTCTCACCGACGAGCACGCCGCCTTCCACCCGCCAGAAACTTGGCGCACCATCCCAGTCAATGAGGTCGCGGCCGTTGAAAGGCTCGATCCAATTGTCGCCCGGCTTGGCGGGATCGGCGGCATTAGCCAATTGGAAGGCGACGATGATGAGAAACAGGGCGCTCGCCCAGCGGGTGAATTCAGATGTGGGTTTGTGGGTATCCATAGGAGTGTGAAAACTTGCAGCAAATCGTGAAGCTCACGGCAAAGGCTCGGAAGTGGGGAAAGACAAAGTGACGTCATCCACATAGTGGGCACCCCGGTCTTCACGCTTCTCCTCCATCGACGCCGCCCACAACGACAATACCATGAGGTTCGCTTCCGCTGGCACGTTGATGGAAAGCGTCATCGTGATCCAATCCTCCGTCCCTTTCGAGACACCACCGCCTTGGGCCGCATACGAGAGGGCGCGATCTTGGACCTCCGCCCAACCACCCTTCATCCATTCCGGTTCGATTTGTGCCAGCCCACCTGAGAACGTGGCGGCGCGGAGCACATAGCGGTCGGTCTTGCCGACGAGGGCAGGCCGAAACGAGACCCTGAACTGCGCTTGGCGCGGGCCGCTTCTCGAAAACGCCGGAATCTGACGAAGGTTCACGACATAGTGGGCGCGGGTGAACTTATCGTCAGCCTTCGGCTCCAGCCGGAGCATGTGCCCGCCCTCTTTGGGCGAAGCACCCCGCACTGGACCAACGACGGCTCCCGTATCCACACTCCACTGGCCGACCGCCGTGGGGAAGGCTTGGTGAACAAGCTGCGGCGAGCGCTCAAAGCCTTCGTGAAAAAGTGTGAACGCCTTTCCCAATGAAGGCGCGACATACGCGAACACCAAGGACGTGCAAAACATGCCAAACACAATCCCCGCCACCGCCGCAGTGAGCGGACGCCAAGAGAGCCAGCCAGCCCATTGCTTCGCCCGCACGGGAGCAATTCGCTCAATTCTGTGGTTCATCGCTGATTCTTGAAGCCCCGCCACCACTGCACCCGGCAGTCTGTCAGGCAGGCTGCTTTCGAGCAACCAGTCGTCCAGCAAGGCGCTTTGATGTTCAGGCTTGGCGAGCTTCGCAGTTAGCTCGCGGAGTTCATCGGCGGTGATAGAGCCATCGCTCCAGCGTTGCAGTAGTTCGTCGGTCGTCATGTGTTCCATTCCTCCTGAGATAGCTTGCTGCGCACGCACTCCAGCAACGCGGCACGCAGGCGGATGAGCGCCTTCTTCACGGCTTCAAATGACTGGCCGGTCTCCTCGGCGATGCGGTCCATCGCGGCGCGTTGCGTGTATTTGAGCGACAAAAGTCGGCGCGACCGGTCCGGCAGTGAGGCCACGCATTCATCGAGTGCCGCGAGTCGCGCTGTGGCAAAATGCTCCTGCGTGTCTGCCCAAGCAAAGCACTGCTCCACATGGTCCATGAATGCTTCCAGTGCTTCACTGTCAGCCACCACTTTTGCAGTCTGCCGCTTCTCCCAATGCCGTCGAATGAGATTCCGCGCCACGCCTCGACACCATGCCGCCTGCTTCTCGATTCCAGTGCCTTTCTCCAGTTCTGCGGACAGCAGCACCCACACCTCCTGCAACACATCCTCCGCCGCATGAACATCCCGCAGCAGACCCGTCACAAACGCTCCCAGCAGATGCCGGTCGCGGATGAACTCGGCAGCAGCTTGCTGGATGGCATGGGATTCGGTGGACATGTGTCGCTAAGTCGTCCGATGAAACGGCGAAATGGAGACAAATTATTTTTGGCTTTCCTCACACCACACTCGATCCTGCCGATGGATTCCCGGCGGAGGCCAGGCTCGCGATCCAGGGCGGACGTTGCTCAAAGCCATCCTTCTCTGAGTTGCTGCAAGCGCCTCGGCAGACAGCCTACTAAGCTGTTTTGAAAGGCGTGTATGGAGTGGGGGAGTCTTGGAGTCATGGGCGCAGCAGAAACTGGCGAATCTTCTCCGCCATCGTGTGTCGTGTGTCGTGGCAAGCTGCTCACGCCAAGATCTCCTTCACCACCTTGCCTTTCACATCGGTGAGGCGGAAATCGCGGCCACTGTAGCGATACGTGAGCCTTTCGTGGTCGAGGCCGAGGAGGTGCAGCATGGTGGCGTGGAGGTCGTGGATGTGGACCTTGCCATCGACGCCCTCGGCGCCGTAGTCATCGCTTTCGCCGTGACGGTAGCCGGGCTTCACGCCACCGCCGGCCATCCAAATCGTGAAGGCGCGGTTGTTATGGTCCCGACCGTCACTCTGGGCCGAAGGGGTGCGGCCGAACTCGGTGCCAAAGATGACGAGTGTGTCATCGAGAAGGCCGCGCTGCCGCAGATCGGTGAGCAGGCCGGCGATGGGCTTGTCCGTGGCGGCGCAGCTGGCGGGCAGGAGGTTTTTGATGTCGTAGTGATGATCCCATCCGCTGGTTCCGATCTCGATGTAGCGAACACCGGCCTCGGCGAACTTGCGTGCGAAGAGGCACTGGCGGCCAAAGCCGTCCGTGGGCGACTGGCCGATGCCGTAGAGCTGGCGGGTCTCGGCGGATTCCTTGCTCACATCGAGCAGCGAGGGCACTGCCGACTGCATGCGGAAGGCCATCTCGTAGGATGCGATGACGCCCTCGAGCTCCGGGTTCACCTCATCGATCCCGAGACGGCGCTGGTTGATCTTTCGCAGCAGGTCGAGCTGCGCCCGCTGCTGCGCGGAGCTGAGATGCGCGGGAATAAGGTCGGGCACGGGCAGCTTCCCAGGCGCGTCATTCGACGATCCGGGGCTGACCATGGTGGCCTGGCAGGCGGCGGGCAGGAAGGCGCTGCCGTGGTTGTTGCCGCCGAAGGAGTTCAGGGAGTTCATGGCGATGTAACCGGGCAGGTCCTCGGTCTCGGAGCCAAGGCCATAAACGCTCCAGGCTCCGGTGGAGGGTCGCGCCTGGGAGGCGATGCCCGTGTGGAAGAACGGCACGGCGGTCTCGTGCGCCTGCTGGTCGGTGTGCATGGCGTGGAGCATACAGAGTTGGTCCGCGTGCTTCGCGACGTGGGGATAGAGTTCGCTGACCCAGTGCCCGCTCTGGCCGTGCTGGGCGGTCTTCCACATGCTGCCCATGAGCTTGGACGTGCCTTTCGAGCCAAAAGGCTTGCCGGCATCCGCGGTCAGCTTTGGCTTGTGATCAAAGGTGTCCACATGCGAGACGCCGCCCTGCATGAAGATCATGATGACGCGCTTGGCTCTGGCGGGGAAATGCGGTAGCCTGCCTGCGGCGTGCGTGGCTTGGGTGCTCAATCCGGCAAAGGCGGCATAGCCGAAGCCGTTGAGCGCGGTGCGCAGCAGGTGGCGGCGGGAATGGAGGATGGGGGCGTTCATGATCAGTAGAGATAGCGGAACTCGGCGGAGGCGAAGAGCGTTTGGCAATACGCGGCGAGGGCTTCGTCTTCCTTGTCGCCGGGGAAGCCCGTGAGAAAGGCGGCCGCGTCGCCACGCTCGCCATCTGTGGGGTGGCGGGCGAGGATGAGCTGGTAGGCGGCCTCGATGCGCGAGGAGGTATCCTTGCCGAGACCATTCACACGCCGCGCAGTGTGGCGGGCGTGCTCGACGATGAGGGGGCTGTTCATCAAGAAGAGCGCCTGCGTGGGCACGGTGGTGACACTGCGGCGGCCGGTGACCATTTCCGGCTCGGGGAAGTCAAAGACGGTCAGGTCGGCGGGCACGTTCTCGTGCATGATCGGCCGGAAGATCGTGCGATGCCGCTCGGTGGGCGCGAGGACCTTCGCGATGTCGGTGGATTTGGTGCGGCTATCCTCGACGCGAAGATGGATCTGGGACTCGAGAGGCGGCGGCGTCAGGACGAGACGTCCGCTGACAGCCAGCAGGGAGTCGCGCAGGGCATTGGCATCGAGGCGGCGGCGGTTGGCCCTCCAGTTCAGCCGATTGGCGGGATCGGCCTCGTAGGCCTTCGCATCGTGCGCCGTGCCGAGCTGGTAAACCCGGCTGCTGGTGATATCGCGAATGAGCTGTTTCACCGACCAGCCACTGGCGATGAAACGCTGCGCGAGGTGATCCAGCAGGGCGGCGTTCGCCGGTGTCTGGCCGGTCTTTCCAAAGTCGTCGCAGGATTCGACGATGCCGGCACCCATGAGGTGCTGCCAGATGCGGTTCACCATGACGCGGGCCGTGAGCGGGTTGTCCTTGCTGGTGATCCAAGCGGCGAGTTCGAGACGCCCGCTCTGGCTGCGGTTCACTTTCGGCGTGGTGGGTGTGGTGAATACCACAGGAAAGCCACGCGGCACCACCTCGCCCAGCTGCGATTCCTCGCCGCGGATGCGGACGGCACAGTCGGCGGGCTTTGCCGCGTCCTTCATCGCGGAGGTCAGGAAAGGCAGGAGCTTGTTGAGCTTGTCGTTGTGCCGATCCACGATCTTCTGGAGCCGGTCCATCTCGTTGATCACCTCCATCACCTCGGGGCGTGTCTTGTAAAACGCTTCCTGCTCGGCAGTGGAGGCTTTGGTGAGGCCCGCCTCCTGGAGAGCGGCCCGCTGGACCTTGTAGCGCTTCCCATTGAGATCCATGCGGGTCTTGGCCGAGTTCAACTGCTCGGTGAGCTCGGCATCGGACAAGACGTCTGGAGCGGTCGAGAGCGGCTGCAGAGCCTGGGACCATTTCAGGAAGTAGCGGCGCCAGGCTCCGGCCAGCGGCTCCGAACTGCGCAGAATGCCGGCGAGGGCATAATAGTCCCGCGTGGAGATGGGATCGAACTTGTGATCATGACAACGGGCGCAGGCGAGAGTCAGGCCGAGCACGGAGCGGCCCATGCTGTCGATCTGCTCATCGACCACCGTCGTGATGTAGCGCGGATCGTTTTCATCGAGGGTGTTCTTGGTGCCGATACTGAGGAAACCGGTGGCGATCAGCTGCTCGTCGCGCTGCGCGGCATCCTTCGCGGGCATGAGATCGCCGGCGATCTGCTCGCGCAGGAACTGGTCGTAAGGCTTGTCGGCATTGAAAGCGGCGATGACATAGTCGCGGTAACGAAAATTCACGGGCAGCACCATGTTCTGCCCGCCGCCGGTCGATTCGCTGTAGCCTGCGATGTCCAGCCAGTGCCGCGCCCAGCGTTCGCCAAAGCGTGGGCTATCGAGCAAGCCGGACACATCCACCGCGTCCGTGCCCTCCGAAGAATCAGGCGGCAGGCCGGTGAGATCATAATGAAGCCGCCGCCGCAGGTCGTGCGGCGCGGCATCCGCCACTGGGCGCAGTCCCTTGGCCTCCAGCGCGGCGAGGATGAAACGGTCGATGTCCGTGCGCGGCCACGACTTATCCTTCACCTCCGGCACAGGCGGATTGGAGAGCGGCTGGAAGGACCAGTGTTTGCGCCCTTCATCGAGGTCGATGGTAGAGACTGCACCGGCCTTCCCTTCGCGCGGATCAGGCGCACCCATGGCGATCCACTTCTCGAAATCGGCGATCACTTCTGCAGGCAGCTTCTTCTTCGGCGGCATCTCAAGGTCGGGGTCCTCGTAGCGGATGGCCTTGATGAGCAGGCTTTGGGACGCATCCCACGGCACCACGGCCGGACCCGTGTCCCCACCGCGGCGGATGCCCTCGCGGGTGTCGAGCAGCAAGCCGCCTTTGATCTTTTTTGCCTCTGGACTGTGACAGGAATAACAATGCTCCACCAGCACGGGCCGGATCTTGTTTTCAAAGAAGGCCATATCCTCCGCGCCAGTGGCGAAGGCGGTGGATAGCATTAGGGTGGCAGGCCATTTCATGGGTGGAGTCATGGGTGAAGGTTCATTCCCGCATCCCAGTCGGCCACGACGTCGCGCCAGGTGGTGCCGATGCGGATTTCCTCGATGCGGCGCGGTTTGGGGCCAATGGATTCTAGGACAACTCTGTCGAGAACCGCATCCAAGCGCAGTCCTCGTGTGACGACATCCCAGGAATCCGGCTCGACCGGACCTGGTGGTTCGCCGACGTCAAAGACCCGCAGGAACACCTCGTCCTCGCCCTCGCGCCGGGAAAGAATCTTTCCTACCATCATCAGACATCGGCCTTCCGCCACCCGAACTCGGCTCTCGAAACCCTGCCCGGCACCGGATTCGATAATGGGATGCATGAGATAGTTTGTGCGTAGGCCGACTCGCTGCCCCGGCCCGGAGTCGCTTGCGCCGCGCAGATCAATCATGAGGTTAGCCATCGGCCAGAAATCGAAGACACGCTGTTCGGGAGGGAGCGCTTCCTCAAACCAACTCAGGCTGACATAGCGCACCGCATCTTCTTTCATCGACAATGGCTGGGCGAGCATCCGCTGGCACCGGGTCTTCCCGACAGGAGAAATCCAAGCCTTGCGCTCCTCGAACGTGCTCATCTCCATCTGATGCATTTTGGCCGACCATGGCTGGTCGGCATGCTTGCCTTGAAAAATCGTCCACGGCCCTGCCCAGCCGCTGCCGCCCGTGAGAGTGGCGGGATCATGATCACCCGCCGGGTAGTCAAAGGTCTCGTGCAGCAGCAGTTTCCCCGCTCGCATTGCATCCTTCCCGTCCTTCGCCCACGGCTGCCACGATTTGTCCGCTATACGCGCGGTGATCGGGTGCGTTATTCCTTGGCGGTTGAGAGCCAGTGCATTGCCGCTGGTGAGCCGATGCACCACACCATCGCCATCTGGCACCTCCACCTCGCCCTTCACGACGCTGACCTCCGTCTCTCCATCGCGGTTCACGCTAGTAATGAACTCGGTGCCGAGGTCCACCACTTTGCCTCCGGGTGTGTGGATCGTGAACCCCACCGCTGCTTCAGGCACCTCGGCACGAACTTCCCCTGCCAGCAGCGTCACACTGCCGCCATCATCGAGCCGCAGATCCACCACGCCGCGCAGCAGCAGTTCCGCTCCGCCATCGAGTCGTAGCATCGCATGGCCCCCGCGCAGCCGGACCGGCCCCGTGGACAATCTACCCCCCTCCAGCGGAGCCTCCCCGGCCCACACGGCGTCCTCCGCGCGGAGAAGCGTGGCCACTGGGACGGCGGGCATCTTTTCCTGCCTCCAGAATGTCACCACCCACAGCAAGACGATGGCTGCTGCCGAGGCAAGCGAACGCCAGGAGAGCCAGGCCGCCCATTTTCTCGTCGGTAGGGATTCCGTAGCTTCTAGCATAGCCGAGGCGCTCAGGGCCTTGGGAAGGGCGGCTTCTAAGAACCAATCGCCACGCAAGGCGGCTCGGCCTTCCGCTGTGTCCAGCGCCTCGGTGAGAAGGCGCATTTCCTCGTCGGAGAGATTGTCTTCTCGCCAGCGGCTGATGAGTTCGTCTAGGTGTGTGTTCATGGGTTTAGATTCGGGAAAGTTTGCGCTCCACACATTCCAGCAGCATACGGCGAACGCGGTAGAGCGCCTTTGTCACGCTCTCAAAGGTCTGGCCCATCGCGCGGGCGACCTCATCCATCGGGGCACGCGATTCATACCGCAGCGTAAGCATCTGACGGGAACGATCGGGCAATGCGGCGACACATTCATCAAGCGCCTGCTGGCGGGTGGCCCAGGCCGCGGCGTCTTCAGTCACCTCGGTAAAGGCCATTTCCACGCGGTCGAGAAAGCACTCTAGCACCGCGCTGTCCGCCACCACCTTGGCCGATTGCTGCCGGTCCCAGTGTTGGCGGATGAGATTGCGCGCAACGCCACGACACCACCCTGCCTGATTGTTCAGCTGCGTGCCTCTCTCCACTTCCGCCGCCAGCCGCACCCACACTTCTTGGATCACATCCTCCGCCGCATGCGCATCCCGCAGCAGACCGCCCACAAAGGCGCTGAGCCGGTGCCGCTCACGGATAAACTCGGCAGCGGCATGCTGGATGGCTTCGGATTTAAGGAACATGCGCAGAACTGTCCGGTGAACGTGCGAAACATGGACAATTTATTTTTTGGTTCGTGATTGAGCCTGTTTTGGGACCACTCCCTACAATCGAACTTTCAGCGGTGGTAGCCTATTGAGATCACGCCAAGCCCGTCGGTCTTTCCGTGCGACAGGCGGTTTTTCTGCATCACTATCCCGCCATGCCGCTGCCACGTCTCCAAGCCGACTTTTTCGCCCGGATCGCCGATCCGCAGAGCGTGCGGGCGATTTTCGAGCACATGCCCGGCGTGTTCTTTTTCATGAAGGACGACCAGGGGCGGCACATCGCGGCGAACAGCGCCACTTTTGAGCGTTTCGGCATCAAGAGCGAGCGCGAGCTCGTCGGTGCGATGGATGAGAAATTCTTCCCGCCCGATGTCGCGAAAGCGTATCGCGACGACGACCAGAAAGTCATCCGCAGCGGCAAACCGCTC
>CANNQP010000049.1 GCA_947507875.1 Verrucomicrobiaceae bacterium
TCGGGGATCAAGCGGTTGGAGCACACGCTGACATCGGTCGCCCGGATGATCAGGTCGTGGGCTTCCGTGTCGGTGATCTCCGCCTCTTTGTAGGCCGCGATGCGTTTGTCTTGATCGTGCCATTTGGCGAGCAGGAGGCCAATGGAGCGGCTGACGAGCTGGGGGAGGTCGCGGACAATGAACCGGGTGTGTTTGCGGGCGAATTTGATCTCACCACTAAAGGAGAGGTTGTCGCATACGAACACACTGGCACCGGCAACGATACCTGCGGGGAACTGCTTGTCGTGGCTGTTCCGAAGTCCAAGAACCCAGCAATAGTCGTCACTGGCTTTCTGGGCATGGATTTCCATGAGGCCAAAATACCGCATTCCATCATGGGTCAGGCTATGAGCTTGGGTGCCGATGCGCAGACGGGTGGTTTTGAGGGTTTGTTGGACCGTGGAGATGAGCTGGTGATGAGGGATGGGGCACCAGGTGGAGGTTGGGTGAGGTGTCGGAACCTGGCGGACCTCCTGCAAATCGACGTGATGAGCGCCACAGTGCAGGATCAGGTTTGGGGTTCGACGTGGAGGGATGACGGGGGCTTGGAGTTCAAGTTCGGCAATCATGGTTTTGAAGTGGGTTTGAGGATGGGAGGTCTCCCAACAAGACGGGCCTGCACGTCACGAGGAGGTGCAGGCCCGAGCCTTGAGGGTGGTGTTGTGGGTGAGGATATGACCGGTCAGATGCGCACGCTTTGAAGCGAGCGAAGCGTCTGACGGACACCTTGGATTTCCTTCTCACTGGCCTTCTGCTCTCGCATGGCCGCGCGGATGGAATCTCCAATGCGGGTTAAGTGATTGAGGGTCTCACGGTATCCGGCTTTGATGCCTTCGACTTGCAGAAGGGCAGCTTCGAGAGGGGACTTGGGTTCCGGTTTTTCGGTGGGCTGGTTTGTGGGATGCGGTTGAGTTTGCATGGCTTGTTTCGGGGTGGGTTGATCCGTGGTGGATGTGGGTTGGGGTGGTGCCTTGGCCGTCGTGCTGACGGCGGTCGTCGAGTGTGGGCTTTGGGCAGGATCAGAATCGTTGCTGCGTACGGGCATGATGATGAGCTGCTTGCCGCCTTGGTGCAGACGGATGGGCGATTCAGGGTTGATGAGGCTGAGGGTGTTCAGCTCAAAACCGAGACCTTTGACGAGGTATCGGCGGTCCAGGAACACGGTCATGTCAGGGCCTTGCCCCTGAATATCCGGCACTGGGACACGCAACCATGGCTCCTGATGATTATCTTTTCCAAGAAGCATGAGCTGGCCGCCTTTCCATTCCAACCCGAGGGTTTGAAAACGATCCTCGTGACACGGCATGCGCTGGATGAGCTTGATGAGCGTTTCCAGCTTGGTCGGGTCGAAGGTGATGACCGTCACAGCCTCATCGGGTTTGGGAATGGGAGCACGCCAGTTGGGGTAGGTGCCCTCAATCGTCTTGCTGATGAAGCGCCAGCGGCGGGAGCTGAGCTGTAGGTGCTCAGTGCCCACGCGCATCTGCCATTCACCGTCGGTGGCGAACTCCTTCCACTCCAGGAACTTGTGCGTCGGGATGATGACGGATTCCTTGAGCGGGAGGGTGAACGAATTGGCCGAATACAGATGCCTGCCATCGGTGGCGACGACGTAGTTGGCCTTGCTGTCTTGGGCATCAATCAAGGTGCCGTTGAGAACTAGGCGGGTGCTGTCCTCGCTCGCGCACTCCATCGCTTCGAGAAGAGATTCCCGGAGGCTGGAGGACAAGGGGATGGCATCGCATTTGAGCCGGGGAGTTGGTGGGAACTCATCCGGAGACAGCCTGGGCACCTTGGATTCGCCAAGGGTGTCACCCAGCGGGAAGCGGATCAGGTTGTGATCGGCGGAGGCCGCAACCTCGATGCATTCACTTTTGCCGCAGCTTTTCACGATTTGTGAAAGCTGGTCAAAAGGGAGAAGCAAGCTGCTGGGGCAGCCTTCATCTGGATGTTCCAGTCGCAGGGTGATCCAGCGGTCGAGATCGGTGCATGTAAGCGCGATCCAGCCATCGTGGGTGCGTTCGATTTTGATTTGGTTGAGGATGGCGAGGGTGGTGCGTCCATGGTGGACTTTGCCCAGGCCGGTGAGGGCGGGTTTGAGTTCGGCGACAGGCAGTTTGATGGGTTTCATGTTGGGCGAGGGTAGGGGATTCAAAATGAAAACAGCCGGACCATCCTGTGAGGGATCATCCGGCTCTTTGGTTTTGAGTTGTGTGTTTATTGCCTTTATTTCATGAGGCACTGGGCGATTCGGGCGATGACGGCGCAGATGGTCCAGATGGTGGTGCCAATGATGTCAAAGAGGGTGATGATGATGGATTGGAACATGGTGATGAAAGGAGGTGAAGGGTTGATGAGGTCAGTGCCATTGACGGCACTCTTTGAAGAACTCGCAGCTCGAACAGTGCATCCCCGGAGAGGGGACGAAGCGGCCGCTCTGGAGTCCGTTGAGATAAGCCTCCATCTGCCGCATCAGGCGGAGTTCCTGCTGCAGGCTCATGGGAGGCAATGTGTTGATGACCACCTTGGGGTTCTTGAGCTTGACCAGGTGGTGCAGTTGAATGCCGTTTTCCTGCTTACCGGTGTTGTGCCGGTAGAGGAGAGCATAAGCGCTGGTCTGAATTTCGGTCGAGTGGATGACCTTGTCGGGGTTGGGTGTGGTGGAGCTGGTTTTGTAGTCGATGATTTCACCGCGCTGAACCAGGTCGAGGACTCCGATGAGGACCGGCAGCCCTTGCGAGCTGAGGTCTGTCTGCACCGGGACTTCAACGGCATCCGGCTTCAAACCGGCGGGCACATGAGATTCCCGCAGGTAGGTGTCGACCAGACGCCAGCCGGTGGTCTTTTCGGTTTCCTCCTCCCCGGCTTCCCAGGGGATCGGTCCTTCCGGCTGGTCCGCCCAGGATGACATAAAGGCATCATGAGCTTGTTTGAGCGTGAGCGGTTGTTCCAGCCAGCGTGCCTTGTTCCATGCGTTAAGCACAGCGTGAACCGCGCTGCCCACATGAAGAGCTGGCGTGCGGGGTTTTGCGACACGGAGCACATGGCGGAAGTAAAACTTCAAACGACACTGCAGGAACAGCCCCAGCCGTGAGGCGGAGACGGTTCGTTGCAGGTCGTTGAGGATGTCCTTCTCAGCGGGCTCCGGGGTGGATGGAGTGCTGATGAGCGGGTTCATGCGGCTTCGAGGGTGGGTTGGCGTTGCGGCCAGCGGGTTTGCCGTGTCACCGGCTTGCCCACTTTGACGAGGAGATCCTCGATGAGCTGGCTGGCCTGCATTTTGTTGAGATCCCTGACGCCGAGACCAAAGAGCTGGCGTGCCAGATCTTCTGCCTCCTGTTTGGGGAGCTGATTTTCATGAACGATGCGCAGGATGAAACCGCGCTGCCCTTCGGTGCAGTTCCAGTGGTCGCTGGCAGGTTTGGCTGCGGGACGATATGCAGAACCGTTAGTTCGGCTCGTGCGACCGTTTGGAGCATGGGGTTGGCCGTTGAAGTTGGATGCTCCTGTTCCCTCAGGCATGTAGCCGGGGTTCTGGATTTCCTGGTCAACGGATTGCTGCAGGAGATGGTAGAGCTTCTGGATCTCGGTCTCCGCCTGGGTGATGTCGGAGAGTTCGGTTTCGATGGAGGCGGAAAAGCTGTGGCTGCTGTATTGGGGCAGACCGAGCTTTTTGCTGTAGTTGGCGCTGAGCTTGATGGCCATGAGCGTGGGTGGGTGTTGGTTTGTGTGGGGTGTGGGCACGAAAAAGCCCATGAACCTTCTCAGGCCCATGGGCTTGCCGTGGTGATGGAGGATGGCTCCTAGGCCGCTTGCGCGGTTGCGGGAGCCGTGGTGTGGAGTGCAGGTGTTCCCGCAATCCGCAGGTGGGTGGCGATGTGCCATCCATGGGTGCCACGAAGCGCCTTCTGAAGCAGTTCATCCGTGAGCTGGGTCATCGGAATCCTGCGGTGCCGGGCTTCATGGTAAAGGATGGACACGACAAACCTGGAGATGGCAGGCGAGTAGTGTTTCGGCCTTGGCATGTTGAATAAGTTTGAGGTGTTTGACCCAACAGAACGGCCCGATCTGACTGTTCAGGCCGGGCCGGGTTGGTATGTGGTTGGCGGTGCGCCTGGCTGAAGCTCTAGAAGTTTGGTTAGAACAGCGAAGCTTCAGCCTAGCATGATTAGATAACACAGATCAAGCCGGCATTGCACTGTCCCACCGATGTAATTCTAACCGGCAACTGAAACTCTGTGCTATGGGACTATGAAGCCCAGATACGCAGGATCAACATCCACGTCGGGCTCAAGTGACCGAAATAACAAAGCTCGTAGTCTTCTTGAAATTATTTTATAATATGACGCGCTATAAATCTTTTAGTTTATCATAAAGAGATTTAAGCTTTTCCAACTCTTGATACATCTCCACATTCTTAATAATGAGGTCCTGGGGTAATTTTGGAATATGATAAAAATTAATCTCTTCAACATATCCGCTTTTCATCTCTATCTCTTCGGTCATGAACAATTTGTAAAATCCTTGGTAGAGGAGGCCTTGCTCAAGGTTGGGCATATTCTTCATATCAGAATTTTTGACTCGAAGAATGGCGGTCTTATCTACCGCTCCATGCTCAATTATTTCATAAACAGCACGCCAGTCTGGCAATCCAACTGGCGCTGCATAGAGGTTGGGAAATTTGGTGGGGCTTAGTTTCCCTTTCACAGTAAAAGTAATGTCGCACAATTCGCCGTTGGCAATATCCTCCCCAAAGGTTTTGACTTCGTTGAAAAGTTTTTCCGGGAACTGTGTGGATTGAATTGTATCTTCCAGACCAAACTTATCAGAAATTTCTTTTGTTAATTTACTAATTTTACTAAGTATATCTTTTTTATTGCCTGCTAGAGTGGATGCTTGGGCATGTGTAATACTTTCGGACGCAGAACCGGAAGGTGAATTCATTTTCGCTCCTGCATTACTTTGCGAAACACTCGGCTGGTTTGCTTCACCACTAGTCATGCTCAGTTCTTTTAAGTGAGCTTCGAATAAAGCTGGTGAAGTTAGCTTCACCCATTCGATTTGTTTCGCATCAAGAGCTGACATTTGGACGCCACCCATGCCTCCATCGTGAGAAAAGCCTAATCTTCCAGATTTGATGGAAAGAATTTTCACATTCGTAAATTGCTTTCCACCCACAGTCAGTGTGGCGTTTGAAGAGGAAGGGGGTGAAGATGTGTTGCCACTCAGCTTATCAAACTCCTCCTTGGCGATGAGTCTGCCTCTATAGAGAACATTGGAAGAGGACCTACTGTTGAGCAATTCATCGAACTTGGCGATGATTTTATTTATCCATTCCTTCAATTGAGGATATTGAGCAACAGAACTGATTAACTGTGCTTTCTGTTGCTCTAATTTCTGCCAGTTGGCATCGGTAACAACGATCATTTCATCCCATTTGGGTTCTTCAATCATCGCGCCCACTTCATTTCTAAAAAAGTTCTGCTTCAGGCCATTTAACAATGTGACTGTGTAATTAAAGGAGGAAGCTTCACTCTCTCGAAAAACAAATACACGCCAGTACTGTGGACTTTGAGATGGGTGGCTTTTAATTAGGATTACCCCGTCGGCTTTTGCTTGGCCAGAAACAAAAATAGTGGCCATGCAAATCCCCATTAAGAACTGTAGGCAGAGTTTGAAATGGGCACGATATTGGTAACTTAATTTCATGTGAAATAATATGTTGAGAATAATCAATTGAAGAGATTTGGCAAATTTCTGATAAATGCCCACCTCCTTTCGATGTGTCGGTTTCGCCACTTGGCAGGTGGCACACCACGGTGCTTCACGAAGTGCATGAAGTTCTCGGCAAAGTCCTCCATGGGCTGGGTGGAGGCATACGGGCTGATGTGCCGGGTGGGGCAGTAGGATCGCACAGCACGACCGCAGTCGTGCGAACCATCAAACGCTTGGCGAAAATCCCGGTTAGCCACCAGGTCATGGTGGTGATGGGCAAGGGCATGTGCCCACTCATGGCGAAGGAGTTGCCGAAGGGAGCACCCCTCGTTAAAACCGAATTTAGCCAAGATACGAGGTGTCGCCACGGCTGGGATGTGAATGTCCCCTGATGAGCCGTAGTCCTGCCATCCAAAGCATCCGATCGCAAAGGGCTGCAACCAAACTTGCACCTCGGCCATCGAATCACTCCATAAGCCAAGCGCCTCCAGCTCACCAAGCACATGGTGGTGAGCACGATTCAGTCTGCTTAAAGTCACAAACCACATGGGCCCTTAAAAGTAAAGTCTTTGAGTTTTGTTTCAAAAAGGAATTTTCAGATGATTTTTTTCTTCACCGTTTAATGCCCTAAAACGTGCTTTGCACGAGATGTGGCGATACAAGGATCAAGAAAAATCGATTCAAATTTTGTATCAAACTAAGGTGCGCCATATTCTTGCAGGAAACTCGCCCAGCTAAGACTTGCATTCATCGAATCGAATTAATGCTGCATGGCTCATCACTCTTCTGGTTTTAGCAGCAAACGCTCAAAATGTAGTAATTCCGGGCATCTTTATGCAGCCACCGAAGTTTATCAGGAGACTGTCAGCGGAAAGCGTCATAGTTGTCGAAACCAAAAGGCAAGCTTAGACCGATGGCAGTCGGCGCACCGCTAACGGATCAGCGGTTCAAAGGTTCGGACCCTAAATTAAGGCTAACGATGGTTGGCTGAAAATGGTGGCCCCCGAACCTGGGGAATGGTTTGCCTTCCCTTTTTAGCCTGCCTTCCGGTTTCTGAGTGGATCCAGAATCCATGGAAACACCGTAGATATGAGCTGAGAAAGGTAGTCTCTGCGGTTCTTCTTCCTCTCGCGGTGTGATTCTAGTTCCAGGTGGGTGATGGTTTTCGACGCGGATGAAAACGGCGGATAAGACGCTCATTTTTTAGCAGCTATGAAGGCCCGAAAAGGAATTAATGGGTCACAGAGGTTATGACAGCACTGGTTCGGCGGAAGACAGTAAGAACGAACGGGCCGTCCACAGTCACGCGAGCCGCCAAGGGTATGACTCTCCATGAACGGTGCTATGCGTGACTTTTAGTCCCAGACTTTCATGGCACTGGACTCGGTTCTTGTGGAGGAGATCACAAGCAAAAGACTCGAAAAACAATGCCTAGTTTTTTCCAGCCTCACCAAGAAGTTTAAATCCCCAAATACACAACATTGCTGCGGGAAAGCCACCAAAGCTGACACCCGCAATCCCGAGAATGATCAGGGCAATGCCACCGCCAATATACAACCAACGGAATGTTTCTGATGAATTCTGATTTTGACGGTCCCATGGCTCATCCACTTTTGACTTATCATCCTGATGCAAGTGGCCGCTTTTGCCTTTTATTTGGTTAGTGGATGATGCGTTAGGTGGCAGCGTGTCAGTTGAGTGCAAATTGACAGTCGATGCAGGCGCTACTTTTTTCAGGCCGACTCTTTCTTTTGCATATTGCTTTGGAATAGACGGAGGTTTATTCCTCAATTCCAGATGAGGCTTGCGCTCCGCCGCGCTTGTGGACATCCCGCCCGCCTGGGTTACATGCCTAGATTCTGGGATAGGCTTGTGCGCGACTTCTGAAGAACTTGATGATGATTTTCTAATTTCTTGAAACGTGATATTAGTTTTAGGACTTTGAATTGGACTAAGTCCGTGGCTTGAAATAGCCGCTCCGAGGGCAACGGCAGTCTGTGAGTTTTCCCATAGGAGTGCTTTGATGCCAAAATCCTGTTCGATTCTGCGCTTCACCACAGGCATGCTGCTTGATCCCCCAACCAAAAGCAATTGCTGGGGCTTGAGACCTGCTTCCGCTAATTTGCGAAGCTGCGCTTCCAGACAGGCAAGGGCTCGACTGATGGTGAAAGCAGTATAATTTTCAAAATCGTTCCTGCTCCAGTTGAATTCGACAGGCTGCTCAAAAGGGAGGCGAAAAGTGTGTTCAGTGCGGCGCGAGAGCAGTTCTTTGCCGTCTTTGAGATTACGTCGAATGTGCAGCCTTCGATGGTCTTCTTGGGCGTCTATACGTCCATGATTTTCAGCACACATAGAATCCACCCCATCAATCACCGAATCATCAATATCCTCTCCGCCCAGGTTTTTGTCGCCTCCGATCCACTCGTGATTGAGGCTGAACTCACCCTTTTGATGATTGACCAGCGCAAGGTCCAAGGTTCCTCCACCCCAGTCAAAGACAAGGATGTGATCGCCAAGTTCGGTACCTGCTTTCTCATGCAAAAACGCCAACCCTGCTGCCACAGGTTCTTCAAGGAGTTCGAGGTTTTTGAAGCCGGCCTTGAGCGCAGCCTGCTTGAGTTCGTCCCTCTCCGCAGGACCGTAAAGGGCTGGAACCGTGATCACCGTCCGATCCACTTTCCCATAAAACACTTCCTCTTCCACGCGATGAAGGACGTATTCCAGAAATTTGGCGATCAGATCCACCACCGGATAACGGCAGCCGTTAAGGATGACTGAAGACCTCTTGCCGAGGTCACGCTTGATTCGTCCTTTCCAGCCCGCGAAATCAATCGCACGCATATCGTCAGCCTCATCGCCAAAGTGAAAGCTTCCCGCCTTGTCTGCATAGATGGTCGTGGGGATGGCATCACCGCTTCGACCTAACCTTATGGTCCGTGCAGTTTTTGCCCGCTCATCCCAGCGGGCGGCCAGGGTTTTGGTTGTGCCGAAATCAATTCCAAGAATGTTCATCTATTAAGCTCCTAAAGACATCTGTTCGTGCCAAGTCCAGGCTTGCTCCAACCTTTTGACAATATGTTCGTAGTATTTCTGATGCTTCCTTGAAGCCCTGTTCGCTTGGGATTGGTAGTAATTCAGGAGATCTGTGATCTGCCGCAGTGATGCCAGGTTTGCTGAACCAAGCTGGGCCCTTCTCCCCACATCCGCCAGATGGTTGCAAATCGCCTCAATGATTCTCCGGTGTTCTGGCAGGATTTCGTGAAGATCATCCATGCTTTGGCACAACTCTAAATCCAGGCTCAGGTCCTCCAAATGATCTTGCTGGCTCTTCCACGCATAATCAATTTCCAGCAGTTTGGCATGCAGTTCCTCGGATTGCTTTCGGAAACCTGATTCCTTGGCCGACACCCACGCTGCCAGCAACGGGTTACCAGCCTGCAGGGCTTCAGCCGCTTCTCCAGCTTTCACAGCATCTTTAGCCAAGGCCTGGCAATGCGCCTGAAGTTTCAGAATGACGGGCTCAAGAACTGCTTTGGCACGTTGGAGAGCCTGGAATTGTTTGATGATAAAGGTTCGTGAAAAAATCCGGCTGTGCAGGAAATCGTCCAGCTTTGGCAGTCCGCTATAATCCAGGCAGATCCTGCGTGCCGCCTTGCAACAATCAGGTTTATGTTTGCATATTAGCTGAGAGAGTAGCCTGAAACTCGCCCACGGCAGGCCGTAAATCTTCCTCGTAGCCGCGCGTGATGCATCACGATCCCATCTTTCATCCGTTTTGATCACACGCTGAAAGTCAGCCTCGCTCAGGGTTGAGATGATTTTCAACAGGCCGTCAAAAAAAACATCGGGGGCTGCTTTGGCCGCCAATGCCAATGGGGCGCTCACAGGAATAACCGCCATGACGTTGTCGCCTATCTGGTCAAATAATCTCCCAGCCTTGGCCATCGCTGCTGCCCGAGAGTCTTCTGATGCAGCCACTTCAATGCCATCCCACTTATGCAGAACACACACACTGTTGTAAGGACCTGAATTGGGCATGCACCCAGATCTGAACAGTTCGAGCATCTCAATGTCGCTCTCCCTTCCAACCGGAGGAACAACGTAAAGAATGGCATCCGCGCGACTGCCTGCAGAAACTGATCCGGCAATTGCATCTGGGTTCAAGAACTCCCTTGCCACTTCATGTTCTTCCACAGCACTGCCGGTGCCCGGGGTATCGACAATCTGCACGCGTTGCAGGGACTCATCCTCTGCGAAAAAAGTCAGATGTGACGTCTTCTGAATCCGTTCCCTGACCTCGGCACTCTTGCCCGTCCAATCGGAAATCTGGTTGAGCGGCAGCGGTTCACTGCGACCATCCTTCCAGTGCACAATCATTTGCCGTGTCTGTTCTCCAACGCCGTAGCAGATCCAATTAAGCGTGGCTGTAGCCTCCTCCACATCACTGACAGCCAGACTGCGGCCGATGATGCTATTGATCAATGTGGACTTACCGGCCTTCATCCTGCCACAAACCGCAAGGCTGAACGGAGCATTCAGCGATTCGGCAAGGCTGGTAAGATCACCGGCAGCTTTTTTGCACTCAGCGAAATCACCCAGGATGCCGGCGGTCCATCTGAGGAATGACTCGAAATTGGCAGCTTCTGTCATCGATCTGATCAGACATTCAGTTCCAACTCGAAGGACTGCAGCAGTTTTCCAACCGCTTGTAGCTCTTTCTCCAGTGCTTCCAGTTTTGTTTTCTCTTCAGCCAGCTGAGTCTGGTCCAACATTTTGCGCTTCTGAAGCTCGGATTTTTGACGGGCCAGATTGCTCTTCACCTGAGAAATAATCTCACGCATGAAATCGTCCGCTTTGGTGCGAAGAATGAAGGTGGCCTTGTTTAGTTCGGAAGTGGCCAGCGAAAGCATGTTTCCAAGCTCTCGATCAACCAGCGCCAGAACTTCTCTTCGGGCCATTTCCTTGTCTCTTCTCTCCTGATCTGCACAGGCTATGATGCTTCCCCAGACACCAGCCAACAAGACTCCTGCCGTGCTGCCCACGATTGTGCCAAAGACGGGCACAATTGAGCCAATGGCACCCCCTATAATACTCGCAACTCCCACCCCAACTCCACCTCCCTTCATTGCCGTTGTGACGGTGGCAAAATACGTGGTGTTTTGTGCTTTTTCGGCCAGGAGGCGTAAAGAGCTATCTCCCGTGCTCTCGAGAGGTCTACCAACGAGCTCAATGGAAAGTTTTCTGGTGAGCTGTGATCCTGCTTTTTCAGCCAAAGCGGCCACCAGGCTTTCTGCCTTGGAACGAAGTGCTTCGGAGCATCGAAGAAGAGCCTCCGAACACTGCGCTCTTACCTCCTGAAGCATCGGCGCGGCTGAACCATAAATATCACTAACTGACTTTTCGCCGCTTATTGCGATGAGATGACTGTGAGCCAGCTCTGAAATTCTGCCTCCTGGCCTTAATTCCAAGCCTAGTTGAGCCTGCGCGTCCGCATTGGTCGCATTCATCTCTAACTGAAATTCCTGTATCAATTCACGAGCTTTGTCCGCCTCCCATTCTTGCAGGCCGTTGCTCACAGATTCCAGCTGGGCATCCAGGGCCCTGATCTTCTCATCGCTGTCAGACTCAAAAATGCTTCTGCGACTCTTTAAATTCTCCTGGATACATGCCATTTTTGCTCGACACCGCCGGATCGCAAGGGTGGCTATGTTCCTGTCCTTGCTAGGCTTTAGCTTTCGATGGATATAGGCGGTCAGAGCAGGATATCCGCTGTCATTGAGGTCATCCAGATCATGATTTGCATCACCTTCGCTTTTCAACCGGGAATCCAGAACAAAGTATCTGATTTCAGACTTGGGAATGCCCACCTCATTTTCAAGAATGGACAGGTTGTTCTCCATCCTGCGACGGCGCGCCTCTGAATCCACCTGGGCCGCTTTAGTCTGAACAAAATACACCAATCCCGTAATTCGGCGGAGTTCCTTGAGAAACTTCACCTCATCAGCACCGATTGGCGATTCGATGCTGTCTGTGACAAAGAAAATCGCATCTGCCTTTGGTGCATGACGATAGGTGATGTCACGATGCTTTTTGAACAGACCACCAACTCCTGGCGTGTCCACAATGATGAGACCATCCTTCAAAATTTCAGAAGGTGCTTCGACTGAAATGAAATCCACTTTCTTGATATTCTCAGGATTACCGCTCTCGGTTCCATAGTCATTGACCGCTGATTCAGGGATAACAAGCTTTCTTGGCTTCCCGCCTTCATCAAGATCTTGAAAAAAGACGGAGTATTTCACCTCAGGTCCATAATGGATTTTGAAGACCGTTGAGGTTGCCACGTCCGAGTGGACGGGCACGAGTCCAGTCTTGCCACATAAGGCATTGATGAAGGAGGACTTTCCCTTCTTGATCTCCCCCATCACAACCAGCCTGAACAATCCCAGGCCTGTGGTTGTGATGGCGCTTTGAAATTCTGAGTCGGCCGGACTTCCACCAACTGCTTTTTCCAGTGCTGCTACCCTTGCCATCGCGGAGGCCACCGCTTTCAAATTAATGGTCACATTATTCATCACAAAATCCTCCAAATTTAATTAAACCGCTCGCAAAATGCTGTCCCAATCAACCTGATCGCAGAGTTCGTCCACGAAGTGTCCAGCTTCCGAGGCCGCTAGCACATCTCCGGTAAAGGCAGCTACCGCAAGCGTTGTTCCCAGCCCCAGGAAATCACCAATATCGAACGAAGGGGTCGCACTTTCGCCGGGAGCCACATCAGTGGCCACGTAGTGAAAGCCGCTGTTTTCCCACGCATCCATAAAACGTTCCAAGGGATAGCGTGCCCCCGCGCCTGCTGGATGACCAGGATCATTGAGGATCACACATGGGTTTTTGGGGTCTGTAGTGTCAATGCCGGTAACGCACACGGCATGATCTGCTGGTTCAAATTCAGCTTTGTCGAGGCCCAGCTTTTCAATGAACCAGTTCCAAAACTCACCCTGAGGTCCCTGGTCCCAGAGTTCGTCACTGTTCAAGCCCACTAGGATTCGATGCCCCTTTTGCATTTCAGTCGCGAGGTCAAAAATGCTGGCGTCATGCACATGATGCACTGACACCCCACAGGCTTCCAAAATGTTGCCAAGATCTTCCTGGCTGGTTCCAAAGCCTGGAGAATACCACCCATTCTCAGTTGCGATGTAAGCGGCCTGCTCTTCTGAAATATCAACGCCAAACTGAGATAGTATCGTTGACTGAGCCACCACCGCGCATGTGTCATTCGCTGTCTGTGGTTCCCAGTGTTCAGTTTGGTAGTCAGGATCTCCTATGTAATTCATGTTGGTGAGGTGCTATTTGCTGATTTCGACTTCTTCTTTCCGGATGATCTTTCCCCTGTAGGCTACCCCTGTGCGCAAGGAGCGGATTAATCTGATTTCACTCAAGGATTGCTCCTGAACCTTAACAGCCCGCTGTTGTGAACTGTCCCACTTCGGGCACTGTATAAGTTCTGCACCAGACAATTCCATTTTGTCTCGAAGCTTTGCCCTTATCCTTTCACTAATCTGATCATCCTTACCCTCGAGCGCAAGTTCATCATGGAGATCTGCTAAACCGCATAGTAACTGATGAAGGTCGTTCAGAATGTGTTCATGATTCTGAAGCTCCGGACTTATCTCCATCAGGCTGCCTTTGGCGGTTCGTCCAGCAGGCTCACCATCACTTATTGAACGTGCAGACTTTGCAGACACATTAGGTTGAATCCCCTCTGTAGATGAGTTGCCACCACGTGAAGGAATCTTGAATGAAATAATCTTTGCCAGAAGTGTTTTGAAGACTTGCTTTAAAGACCTCCGGAAAAACTGAGATGGTTTAAGTGCCATGCTGCTTCAGACGTAGTGAACGTATAAAATCCCAGCCTTTTTTGAATAAATTTTGTTCTCCAGTGACCGGCTATGTGGCCTTTGTGTCTCACATAGTGCATGAAGTTTTGAGCAAAGTCCTCCATGGGTTCCGTCGATGCATAGGGACTGATATGCCAGGTGGGGCAGTAGGATCGCACAGCACGACCGCAGTCGTGCGAACCATCAAACGATTGGCGAAAATCCCGGTTGGCCACGAGTTCATGATGATGATGGGCAAGGGCATGCGCCCACTCATGGCGAAGGAGTTGCCGAAGGGAGCAGCCCTCAATAAAACCGAATTTGGCCAGGATACGAGGTCCTGCCACGGCTGGCACGTGGATGTCACCGGTGGAACCGTAGTCCTGCCAGCCGAAACACCCGGCAGCAAAAGGTCGCAGCCACACTTGAACTTGAGACATGGCATCACTCCAAAAGCCAAGCCCCTCCAGCTCACCGAGCACATGCCGGTGATCTCGAGTCAACCTAGGCAGTGTCACGAACCACATTGCGCCAAAGAACGCATCATCCGGGGCGATTGTTGGACCAGATTTGATTTTTGTCGATTTTTTACAAGACGTGCGAGAGTTGCAAGCCCGATGGAAATTTTTCTTGACCGTAAATTGTCATCTAGTGATTTTTAGCACTGCATGATTCAAAAATTAATTGGCTCTGTGTTCACTCTCATCGGTGGAGTGTTGTTCCTGAAGTTTGCTCTAAATATTATTTCGAGCAATTCAAAATTTAATATAGGTTTTGCAATTGGATATTTAGCAGTCCCGGGTCTGATACTCTTTCTTGGGTTGTTTATTTTAACGCGTAAAAGCAAATGAAAATTCAATCACCGCAAACGCACCATAAGGGCTGATTGTTGGATCATCCGCTGCTTTATCCCCGACTTTTTCTTTGCTCCAGGTGAACTCCAGAGGTATCGGGCCGTCCACTCCCTAGTGGGACGAGTTCGCAGGAGAGCTTCCAAAATCTCACCCCCGGCCTGACCGGGCATTCACTGTCGCGATCTTCTTTGCACTCCATCAACCGGTCCAGTCATTGCCCATCCCCAACCCCATCCTTTCCGGAAACAAAACCGGGAAAAAGCACTAAATCATTGAAATTATCGTGCGTCCGAACGTGCCCCCTATCCTTTTGCTGCCTAGAAAAACAATTTTTGCTACCTATCAGAAAAGAAAAGATAAGTACATATTTCATCCTCACCATTCCCTGAACCCTTCATCCCCTCATCAACCTTCGCGATGCGATTTGTAAATCATGACGCGATGGATGAAAAAAGATGAAGGAGGATTGGACGGAGGGAAAATGTTTTTTCTGACCAGATGAAACATGGGGTGCACGTACGGACGCACGATAATTCTAGAGGATGGCTGGTTATGAGTTTGAATGACCTTTTCTCATGACGCGCCAACGGTGTTGGAGGGGAATGATCCTGATGATGGAGGTAATGGGAGATGACAAGGCTGTTGACCCGGTGATGGAAGGGTTCAATTCGGCTGCCGGGATCAGAAATGGGCAAAGGCGGTGATCTTGCCGGTCAGGGGCTCGTGTGGAGTCTTGGGCTTGGAAGAACGGCTACTTGATTGACGGGTCCTGGACATCCCTGGGCCTTGGTGGAGCCGGAAATATTTTTCCTGAGGCACGCCAAACAATGGGGCACGCACGGACGCACGGGAAAAAGAAAACTGGGCTGGCCTTTCGACCAGCCCAGTCGGGCAACCTCACGCGAGATGGGGCGAATAAAATCCAAGGGTACTTGAATCCAGCCTGCTGTCTCAAAAAAGCAGCACGCGAATCCTTGCAGGAAGGTCACCGGAACAAGACATGCGTGCATTCATTTAAAGAAATACTGCATGGCTCATCACTCTTCTGGTTTTAGCAGCAAACGCTCAAAATATTTTGTTTTGGACCTGCTTTCGTATCTGCCGGATCATGCACATGTGAATTGATGCCTATGATCGCTTCAGCAGTCGATGATAACCGCGACTTGGCCCCGTCCGGATGGGTCAAGACCAAGTCGCCAGTATCACTTCACTTTTCTGCCCATTGAGGGATATCATCTTGGCATCTGCCTTAATAACCAAGCTGGGATAGTATGTGCTTCCTGCTCGCCGTAAGCATGATAATAATCCCAATGCTCTCGCTCTTCTTCACACATGTCTTCAAATTTCACTTTGGTATCTGAATTCACGTAGGGGGTGGAAAAAAAGCTACTGCTGGCTGTATGGGTTTCAGCAGGAGTGTTCAGCTTTGATGCACCGGTAACAATCGCGTTTTCATCCTTAAAGCCGACGAATTGAACGAAGTCGGCTTGTGAATGGGTGGTTTTACTCTCCGCAGTTTCCTCTGATGGCGGTTCCCCTGTTGATGAATTCGTTGAATTCGTACTTTCCGCATACCGGAAGAACTCCGTTACCCTGCCATCAGTGGCTTTTTCCTCCCAGCATTCGATCAGTTCGTATTCAAGGAGCTGCCGCAGTGCGTTGTCGAGGTCGTAAGCTGTGCCGTTTTTGGCCATGACTTTGGTGAAAATTTCCGTGCGCGACATCACGTCAGGAGCCATCCGTTGTAGGGCATCGAGTATTTTATCAGAAAGCTTTTGGCCGGTTTTCATACCAAAAATCCAACGCGCGGAGTCTTCACAGTAACGCCATACCTCCAATGCAGCTTGATGATGGATCGGTTCGATGACGCTGGAGCCATCAAGGAGGGCATAAAGTGCGCTAAGCCGTGTCACCTGGGCTTCACTACGGGATGTTATGCAACCGATCAGTCCAGGGCGTTCCTTTGCCAGCATCTCATAAGTGCTTCGCCAAAGCTTAGATGCCTCTTCTGATCTGGTCATTTTTCCCGCGCTTTGACCGCGATAAATAGCTTGGCTTAGCTCAAGTATTTCAGCTTGAAAGTTCACGGAATCAATTTTGCCCCCATCAGGCAGTAATTGCTGCCGCTGGCTGGCCACGAACAGGAAGCGATTGGCGAAACCATTGACGGTGTCGACGTCCGACATCTCTTTGAGCAGTTCTTCTCTGGTTATGTGAGCCAGTATGCTGATGTGAGGTCCTGTGCTCCTGAGAGGGTCCTTGCGAGTCATGGTTCTTAAATTCCTCCCATCCCAAGCATTACGAAGGATGCCGGATAAAATGTTCCCTTCACGCTTGGCGACTTTCAAGGCATTGGCGAACTCGCCTTCGGCTACTATCAATCTTTTATCGTCAACGCCATGTTCAAGCACTTTTACTTCCAACTGACCGGTTTTTTTGTTTATGGCTTGCTTCGTGACGGAGTCTTTCACAGCAGCAATTACCCCTTCACCAGTCGACAAACCGCTGGCGGTGTTTTCTCTCATGAATTCCAAGTCAACCAAGCGTAGAAGTCTTTCGATGTTTGCCAGGCTGGTCCCTTTCCTCGCTTTCGAGCTTGAACCAATGATCAGGGTGAAAAGGTTCACGCATTGATGTGCTCCATCTGTCTCGAAGTAAGCGCCTTTGCCGATCATATTTCCAGTGAAGGTCAACAGGGTCATTAAAAGAGCAGCAGGACTAGCCTCCGTGTGCGGCTCGATTTTCCGCACGATTCTGCCCGCCACACCGTGGTATGCAATGTCACCCAGCGGGCGTGGCATATTGCTGGCAACCTTCTTTAGCCTCTTCTGTGTCCTGGTCACCCGTGATACAGATTGGTGCGGCAACACGTCAGTGGACGAATTCAACGAACTCACTGGGTGGGCTTCCATCAACGAAGTAGCTGCATGATACGAATTCAACGAACTTGCCGTTGGGAGTCTCGTCAATGAAGACGAAGTGGAACACGAGTTTAACGAAGTCAGGTCTTTTTGGCCAAATTGCTCGAAGACCTGCGCGGGCAGGAGCGAGCTTGGTAGCTTGGGTTCTGAGTTATCCGGCGTGTTGTCAAAATATAAGAGAGTCTGTTTGCGCTCGTGATCTTGGTAACCCGGCAAGCGGCTTGCGGATGCTGATCCTAGAACCATTGGATCTCCGCCCATCACTGGGAAAAGATATTTCAATTCGGCGAGTATGGCATCGCCGGGGTAACGAAAGTAGGCATGCAGGGACTTATTGCCGGAGTCGACGACAGCAACCAGCTTCAGACCCAGATCATTTTGCAGGCGTCTTATTAGTGCCACCGACATTTCTTTGTTTCTCCGCTTGTCGCCATCATCGGGCATCTCCTTGGAGGCGAGCTTACTAGCCAGTGTCAGATCCACCTTATCGCATTCGAAGACGATGAAGTTTCGCTGGGCTACATTGTCTTTAGAGCGCGAAAAACTGCCCGATTTAAAGCTGGAGGTGCAGATGAGAGGATACTTTGGCGCTCCTTGTGATGCCCAGGTCTCCGCAGATTTAAAATTTTGCGCGTGACGGGTTAGCCCACTGTCTTCCTTGTTCCCTATCCAGATAAGATCTTGGCGTGGCAGCAGGGACAGGAACAATTTAAGCTGCTCAACGATGTCATCGGGAATTTGAACCGGTGATGTCCTGCGAAGCACTTCCAAGGCACCTTCATGCCTCTGTTTTCTGACCTCCTGCAAAATTTTCGCACCGAAGACCTCGATGCGTGGATATTCTTTCACATGAATTTTCGGTGTGTAACTGGCCTGATCTTCAGTCAGGAGGCCAAGCTTCTGATAGGTAGTGATTAGCCCGCGAAGATCACGGTTGGTACCCTCAATAAAACTTTTACAGCTCTGGTGCTGGCAATAAACTGTGGGAGTTCCGTCCATTTTTACCCAGCAATCACGATGTCCATCTTTGGCGGTATGGAGGTGCTTCCCCGGGCAGCTAAGGTAACCGGTGGTGTCATCATGCCAATCTATCTCACCGAAGGCGGCAAGAGCCTCTTCAGCGACGTTTTTACGATGAACGAATAGCCGCTTGAATGAGAGTGTTTGTGAAGACGGTGGCTGATGTTGTGCGATTGGTGTTTGGAGAACTGAGGGAGTCATACTTTGAGATTGGTTGGGTACGTGCGTTATTGAGACAGAGGAGGCAGAACGAGTTTGGCCATCCATAACCGTCGCACCATCAATGGTGCGGTAAGGGATGAGCAGGCCGGGCTGTTCTGTGCCTCTTAATTCGAGGGCAGCGCTGGCGTCCACATGCCGGAAATTGGCATGTTGAACAGTTGCCAGGTTAATGCCCTGAAGGGCAAAAAAATTCTTTGCAGCAGGGCTGCTGTCTGTTGGAAATGTGGTCATTAAATTTGTTTCTTTGAAGATTTAAGGGGTGGTGCCGAGGGCTTCTGGCCCCCGGCACCTGTGTCATTAGGTAGTTATAAATCCCTTGGATTTGGCCATGATACGCAAGCTTGAGAGCAAGTATGCCTCCTCGATTTCGCATAGCACTGGCAGATTTTGGGGATGAAAACCTTTGGTATTTAGCCAGCAGATATAATCACGGCCGCATAGCGAGCCTTCACCAACAACCCCGATAACCTCATTCACACCGAGACTGGCAATGCGCGCATGGTCAATCACGGGTTTGAACGACCTGTAAATCACAATGCTACTGCCAAATTCCTGTTCAATGGCTAGCACGCGATCTTCGAAATCGTCAGGTATATATTGAATAACTTCCGCAGGAGCTAAGCCTGGGATATACTTATCAAAACAAATAATAGCTACATCACCTCTGAATTTAGAGGTTTCTGTATTCTGAGCCGCATGATTCTGAGCGGCACAATCGGTGAGTTTACGGGTATGATTAGTTTTCATGGTGTTTTCATGGGGCCACGGCATGAAGCAGTGCATGAACCACAAGTGCTCCCGTGCAGGCAGCACATGCCGTGGCAGTTTGAGTTTTGAGCCAATCAGATATTGTCGATGGCCCAACCGTTAGAGGTTCAGAAATGCGTGGCTATCGCTACGCTGTCATGCAGATCCTCCTTGGCTTGGGGCTCGTATCGACTACAACAAGTGCCGCACCTCCGATATTGGGGGCGACTTTACTATTTCTATTATAGGACACGACCCGAAGCGACCGCATTACGCGGCTGTTGCTCCAAGCCTTGACACTCACTGAGCCACAGAAATTAATGGGCTCTAAATTATTACCTGCCGACATCATGGTCGGCTTATTCAGCAGTGGCACAATTGGTCGGACTATTTCCGACTGCGGCTCTACTATTCGCGACGGGCAGGCCGTCGAAAATTTAAAATTGAAATGGCGGGCGATCTGCATCACGCCGTTTCAACAAGGTTACGGGTTGCTTTCGATCCGGATGAGCCATCCCCATCTTTGATGTAGGAGAGGAGGGATTCACGGTCAATCAATCTTGCCCCGCGTTTTGAATAACGCGAGGTTTTCATGAGGTGGGAGACCACGGGCGGCTTGTAGTTGTTGGCCGCGCGGGGGGTTATCAATTCATATATAGTGCTTCTGCTTAACTGTGTCACCGGGCATCGCTTCCCTGGCCGTGGAATACGGATAAAGGAGGCGATGGATGTGTCAGTGCTATGGTTCATGGGTGTCTTAAAGACTGGCAGGCTTGCCCTTCGCCATGTTGGGCGGGCTCAGGGAGCAGCAAGCAACCGTCGACGAGGCCTTTAACCTAGCTTTTTATACATTCAAGGAAAAAAACGAAAATAAGTCCGAAATTTCGGATTGCTTCTTCACAAGGATCACGTAATGAGTTCAGGATGAATGAAAAAACTTGCAGTGTACCTAGTCCTACAGTTCTTCGCAGATTGTCTGACGTCTTAACCCTCAGCTTAGAGGGCATTGCGCAGGATTTGGGCATCTCAAAATCGTACGCACATCAATTGAGAGCGGGTCAGCAAGCAATGCCTCCAAAATTGGCGTGGATGATCATTGTGCGTTATGGGGTCCATCCTGACTGCTTTTTAGAGGAGACAGAGCTTCTCGACTGTTCCGGCCAGCCTTATAGCAGGGAGAGCTTTGCCAAGCACCAAGACCCTAGCGCTCAGACTTTGGAAGGGATTGATGAAGTCAGGGACACATTGGATCGACTTTTTCTTGCTGCAGCAGAATCAGGGAGGCTACCCTTTGTGTTGGCTCTTCTGCGCGATCAAATCATTCGACTCTTGAATGCTTTGCCTGAAGTGAATCGCAACTACAGGGAGCAGCTGCTTCACGGAAGAGTCAATCCAGACCAATGGAAACAAAGGCTACTCATGAGGGATCAGGAACCAGCGGAGCTGATTACCAGAGATTGGGGCCGTTTTGACTTGGTAGTTAAAGCAGGAACAGAGATGATCGTCATCGAGGCCAAATCGGGTCAAAAATAGCGGAGTGGCACTTTCGAAACCGTCCAGTTCGATGCGGTCGGCGTGCTTGTCGGAAGACTCTACCTGGAACAGGGCAAGGTCCCGGGACCCTCTCCGCCGTTTCGTAGCCTTGCCCTTGGTGGCTCGTGCGTTGTGCTCCAATGTGCTCAGGCGGCCATTTGTCCTTTAGGGGGATCTCGCTCCGTCTGTGCAAATGGCCGGGATTCTCACCAAAAAAGCATGGGGCCACCACGATTCAAAGTGACTGAAAGACCTCGGCAAACGCGAGCAAACTTGTTCTTAATTATGTTCTTACTTTTGCCTTGTTTGTTCATAAAACGTTGAAAACCAACCTGGTATCCCCGACAGGAATCGAACCTGTATTTAGAGTTTAGGAAACCCTCGTTCTATCCATTGAACTACGGGGACGAAGGGAGGCCAACTGAGTAGCGCGGGGCGGATGTGTATCCAGTAGAAAACCCTTGTCCAACGGAACCCCCACGAAGCTTGCAACCTGCCCCCGCAGCTTGAATGCCTTTTTCTCATCACCGTCATGAGCAAAATCCCCTTTGCCAAGACCAGTCGGGCAGGTATGGACCGGGCCCCAAACTATGAGCAAAAAAAGTGACTTCGGTCTGATCGGCCTCGCCGTGATGGGCCAAAACCTCGTTCTCAATGTCGAAAGCCGCGGCTTCCAAGTCAGCGTCTACAATCGCACCACCAGCGTCACCGACGAATTCGTCGCCAAGCACCCCGGGAAGGCCCTCGTCGGCTGCCACACGCTGGAAGACTTCGTCCAGTCCCTCGCCACCCCGCGCAAAATCCACATCATGGTGAAATCCACCGCCGTGAAGGACACCGACCGCGACGCCGTGGACGCCGTCATCGAGCAGCTCATCCCCCTCCTCGACAAAGACGACATCGTCATCGACGGCGGCAACAGCTTCTACCAAACCACCGAGCGTCGTGACGTCTATCTCGCTGAAAAAGGCCTGCGCTTCATCGGTGCCGGCGTCTCCGGCGGTGAAGAAGGCGCCCGCAAAGGCCCCTCCATCATGCCCGGCGGCCCTGCTTCCACCTGGGAAGTGATGAAGCCCATCTTTGAATCCATCGCCGCCAAGGTCGATGGTGAGCCCTGCGTCATCCACATCGGCCCCGGCGGTGCCGGTCACTACGTGAAGATGATCCACAACGGCATCGAATACGGCGACATGCAGCTCATCTGCGAAGCCTACAACATCTTCAAGCACGCCGGCTTCACCACCGACGAGATGGCGGCCATCTTCAACGAGTGGAACGAGGGCGACCTCCTCAGCTACCTCATCCAGATCTCTGGCAAGGCCTTGGAGCAAAAAGACCCCGAAACCGGCAAGCCCGTCGTCGAACTCATCGTCGATAAAGCCGGTCAAAAAGGCACCGGCCAATGGACCCTGCTCAACGCCGCCGAAAACGCCGTCGTCATCAGCACCATCAACGCCGCCGTGGAGGCCCGCATCCTCTCCAGCCAGAAGAAGCAGCGCGTCGCCGCCAGCACCCAGCTCACCGGCCCGACCGTCAACATCACCACCGACAAGAAGGAGCTCGTCAAGAAGGTGCACGACGCCCTCTACGCCTCCAAGATCATCAGCTACGCCCAGGGTCTCGACCTAATCAAAACCATGGGCGAGAAGAAGAACTGGGGCCTCGACCTCGGCCGCATCGCCGCCATCTGGCGTGGCGGTTGCATCATCCGCGCCCGCTTCCTCAACCGCATCACCGATGCCTACCGCACCAACCCGCAGCTCGCGAACCTCATGCTCGACCCGTTCTTCAAGGACGTGCTCAGCAAGACCCAGCAGAGCTGGCGCGAAGTGGTGAGCATCGCCACCCTCAACGGCATCCCGGTTCCCGCGTTCTCGGCCTCCCTCGGCTACTACGACAGCTACCGCGCCGAACGCCTCCCCGCCAACCTCCTCCAAGCCCAACGCGACTTCTTCGGTGCCCACACCTACGAGCGCCTGGACAAACCCGAAGGCCAGTTCTTCCACACGGAATGGCCCGAGGTGATCGGCTAAAGTAGCCATCTCGCTCCGCGAACCGATCGAAGGGAGATAGCCAGCCAAAGGCTGCCCGAAGGGTGGAGCGAAGCGACAGCAAATGAGAAAAACGCTCTTGAAAGGCGGCTGGCACTCCCAGCCGCCTTTTCATAGGGCAAAGCACATGCTTTCGGCATACCTGTAGCAGGCCGCCGACTTTCTCTCCGCTGCCCCCAGATACCGACGTTTTCGCGGCAAGAATGCCCCGATTAAAGTCACCCAGGGAGGTCAGGCTGATTGCATCGTCAGGCTGCGTCGCATGACCAGCACGAAAAGAGCTGCACACGGCATTTACGCTTTATGGAATTGCCCGCAAACGCCAAGCTGACCGCCTGAGTCACGCATTTGGATTGAAACGAAGATCAGGTAAAGCAGCCCGTAAAGGGTATGTTCAAAAAAGACTCGCTTGAGCGCTTTCTAGTTTTTCACGAGCTTGGCGTTTGCTGGATGCGCCATGTCTACGGAGGCTAGAGTCAATGACCACCATCCACGGCGGATCAGCCCACCTCATTCAGCATGCCTGTACCAGGCCTCGGGGAGTTGGCCGATGAGGCGGGGCTGGAGGTTGGCGACGGTGAAGGGTTCCATCAGGGCCTCGGGCGTGACGGTCGTGGGGTCGTCGATCTCGTAATACACGACGTCGTGATGCGTATCGACCTTGTAGCGGACGTGGGGCAGCAGGTCCATCTGGCTGCGGAAGTGCAGGAGGCTGTCCTCACGGCGGAGGCCCGGCGCGTAGATTTCGATCTCGATCATGCCGACAGGCTATCCGTCGAGGCGGCGAAGAGGCGAGAACAAAGATCGTGGGAAAGCCCCGGAGAACTTGCTTTTCCTCTCGACGGCAAGGCGAGGGGCCTGCTTAAGTCCTATCCGATGTCCGCTGACTCGTTTGCCTCTGAATCTGAGCTGCTCGCCGCTGCCCAACCGATCTCGGCGCTCAGGCATGCCTTGAACGAAGTGCTCTTCGGTCAGCCCGAGCTGATCGACCTGACGATCTGCGGGGTCATCGCCCGAGGGCACGTGCTGCTGGAGGGGCTGCCAGGCATGGGAAAAACCGAGCTGGTCAAGGGGCTATCGAAGGCCATCGGCCTGACAACGCGGCGAGTGCAATTTACCCCGGATTTGCTTCCGGGAGACATCACGGGGAATCCGGTGCTGCAAGAGGTGGATGGCCGCCGGGAGTTTGTCTTCCAACCCGGGCCCGTCTTCACGAATCTACTGCTAGCCGATGAGATCAACCGCGCCTCCCCCAAGACGCAGTCCGCGCTGCTGGAGGCCATGCAGGAGCGTCGGGTGACGGTGCTGGGACAAACCCATGCGCTGCCGGATCCCTTCTTTGTGCTGGCGACGCAAAATCCCATCGAGCTCGAAGGTACTTATCCGCTGCCGGAAGCGCAGGTGGACCGCTTTCTTTTCAAACTAGACGTGAAGCGCAGCGATGCCTCGACCCTGGCACGAATCATCACGCATCGTGAGCTAGGCGTGGAGCCTGAGGTGCCCGCCATCCTGACGAGGGAATCTTTTGCCAGCATCCAGGCGCTCGCACGACGCATCTACCTGCCGGAGGTGGTGGCGGACTACATCGCGAGGCTGGTCGAGGCGACGCATCCAGGCATGTCGCGCGCAGCTGAGGGAGTGCGCCATGGGGCTAGCCCACGTGCGGCGCTGAGTCTGGCCGCAGCGGCCAAAGCCCGCGCTCTGATGCAGACACGGCCGAACGCGAGCTTCGAAGATGTGCAGGCTCTGGCTGGCCCGGTGCTGCGACATCGTGTGTTGCTGGACTATACCGCCAAGATGGATGGGCGCACGACCGCCGATGTGGTGCGTGCGCTGCTGGCCGAGGTGCCCGCCCATGCCCTCGTACTACCCAAAACGCTGAAGGAGGAAGCTCGATGAACACCCGCCTGCACGCGTCCCTTTGCCTGTTGCTGCTCACCCTCGCCGGATCCGGCTATGGCCAACGCAGCATCGCCACGGGCATGATGGAAATCGACAGTGGGCTCACCCTCGACCTGAGCTCTGTCTTTGATCCTCTGCCGAATTCAGGGATGGTGCCGGTGAAGGTCTCCGTGAGCAATGAGCGACCGCAGGACGTGCGCTGGCACTTTTCGTTTCACTCCAAATCCCTGCTCTACCCGAAGCAACACGAACACCAAAGTCGCTTCACCATAGAATCACCTGCAGGTCAAAAGCAATCGGCCACCTTCCTGGTGCCGCTCTCCGTTGCCTACGGGGCCTCTCACACTAGTGGCTTGTCTTATCATCATGAGTTCAGGATGATCGCGGAGGTGCCAGGAATCGCCAACCGGGAATACCCCGTGCATGAGCGATCCATCATGAAGCTACCGTGCATCGCCATCAGTCCAGCCCTGGCCCTGACCAGCCATGCAAAGCTGAAGGTAGCGCACAAATCCATCCCCTCCCTCAAAGGCAGCCATGATGGTTTTGGCAGTGAGTTTTCCCTCAGCGATTTACCCGAAGATTGGCGTGGGCTGAGCGGCTTCGACTTTCTGATGATGACCGTTCCAGAGTGGCTAAGCCTACGCCCCGCGCAGCGTTTGGCCGTCGTGCAGTGGGCGCGGTTGGGCAGAGTGCTGGACCTTTACCAACCCCCCCCCCTCAATCCGGCAGCCGCGCAGTTACCGACGATCGAGCAAAATGGCAAACACACACTCTCGCTCGGTGAGGTTCGCTTTTTCCCCTGGAATGGCATGGGTCTAGAACCCATCAGCACCGTGCGGCGATACGCAGATGCAAGGCCCTACAGTCGGCACAGCGAGATTCTCAAAACCGCCTACGCTCAAAAAAACATGGACTGGCCGCTAAGGCAGCAGCTCGGTCAAGCCCATGACGGAGCTTGGCAAGTTATGCTGTTCCTGGTCATCTTCGGCATTCTGGTCGGCCCCGTGAATCTTTTTGTGCTGGCACCTAGTCATCGACGCCACCGACTACTGATCACGACACCTCTGATTTCCGCTTTGGCGACAGCGTTGCTGTGCCTTATCATTTTGTTGCAGGATGGCGTCGGTGGTCGCGGCCTGCGATTTGCTTTGGTCAATCTACAGCCAGAAGAAGCGACTGCCTATGTCACGCAGGAGCAGATCTGCCGGACTGGCGTGCTGACCCACTCGAGTTTCGAGTCTCTTCAGCCGATGATCCTCGAACCCGTGGCCTTGCCTCCGAGCGCGTGGGTTCGACTGACCCAGGACACCCGCACCGGCAAGATGACCCTGAATCAAGAGGGCAAACAAAGCAGTGGCACCTACTTTCAGAGCCGCAGCGAACAAGCCCACTTGCTGCGTGCAGCGGTGCCCACGCGCGCGCGTGTGGAATGGAAAGCTGGACTCGCGGCCGATGCGGCACCGGAACTCATCTCCACGCTGAAAGGTGACCTGGAGCAGGTCTTTTGCGCTGATGCGGCAGGACAGCTATGGTGCTCTACTCAGCCACTGCGCACAGGACAATCCGTGAAGCTGAAAAAGTGCAGCATGTCCGACCTGCGGAGCAAGCTAAAAGACATCACCGACCAAGCCGGCGGTCATCTGCAGCGCCGCTTTTTGGCCGAGCTACTGCATCTGGATCTAGTTCCAGGCACCTTCATCGCCACTAGCCAAGCACCTCCAGCAGAGTTCACACTCGAGTCACTGCCATCCATCGAATGGCAAAAAAGCTACGCTCTTTTTCTGGGGCCTGTCCTTCACCCGTAATCCTGCCTCCAAGACGCCTTGCTCCATGACCTTTGACCCCAGCCAACCTGCCATCGTCGTTGAAGACTTGCGCCGCCAGTTTGGTACGTTGCAGGCCGTGGATGGCGTCTCTTTCTCCATCGACCATGGGCATGTGGTTGGTTTTGTCGGAGCCAATGGGGCGGGAAAAACCACCACCATGCGCATCTTAGCGACACTGGAACATGCCAGCAGTGGAACAGCGCGCATCGGTGGTTACGACGTCATGAATTATCCCAGCCAAGTCCGCCAATTGCTTGGCTGGATGCCGGATGCCTTTGGCACCTACGAGCACATGACCGTGATCGAGTACCTCGACTTTTATGCACGTGCACTTGGCTACGGGCGTCATGAGCGTTTGCGCCGCGTGGAAGAAGTCATGGACTTCACCGAGCTGACGCCGTTAGCGGATCGACTGAGCAACAAGATGTCCAAAGGGCAAACTCAACGCCTATGCCTCGGTCGCACATTGCTCCATGATCCCCAGATTCTCATCATGGATGAACCTGCTGCAGGCCTGGACCCACAAGCACGTGTGGAGCTAAAACGGCTGATTCGGATCTTAGCAGAAGAAGGCAAAACCATCCTCATCAGCTCGCACATCCTCAGCGAACTCGGTGAAATGTGCGATAGCCTGCTGTTCATTGACAAAGGACGCATTGTTCATCATGGCGACGCCGAGTCCATGAGGCGTCCAAGCAACGCGCCCGAGACA
>CANNQP010000050.1 GCA_947507875.1 Verrucomicrobiaceae bacterium
CGCGCGCATTTCGGCTTCCTGCTGGGCACGCATGGCGGCTTCTTGCTGCTGGCGTTCGGCTTCTTCTTGGCGTGCGCGCATTTCGGCTTCCTGCTGGGCACGCATGGCGGCTTCTTGCTGCTGGCGCTGCATTTCCATTTGGCGCTGGCGTTCGGCTTCTTCTTGGCGTGCGCGCATTTCGGCTTCCTGTTGAGCACGCATGGCGGCTTCTTGCTGCTGGCGCTGCATTTCCATCTGGCGCTGGCGTTCGGCTTCTTCTTGGCGTGCGCGCATCTCGGCTTCCTGTTGAGCACGCATGGCGGCTTCGCGTTGCTGAGCTTCTGCCATGGCTTGGCGTTCGGCGGCTTCTTGTTCAGCTCGCATTTGAGCCTCGCGTTGCTGGGTAGCAGCCGTTTCAGCGGCTTTGGCAGCTTCGGCTTCTTGGGCAGCGCGCATGGCAGCGGCTTGCTTTTCTTGTTCTTCGATTTGTTGACGCATGGCCTCGGCTTCAGCTTGCTTGCGGGCCAGTTCTTGCTGTTGGGCGATCATCTCGGCCTCTTGTTTCTCACGCGCGGCAGCCGCTTCTTTGGCGCTCATTTCGGCGGCTTGTTTTTCTTGTGACTCAGCTTCGCGTTTTTCCTGCCCAGCGAGCATTTTCTTCTGCATGGTTTCAGCTTCGGCTTGCTGGCGGGCGAGCTCTTCTTTCCGGGCTACGAGCTGATGCTCCAGTTCTGCGGCTTTGCCATCGTCGCTGCTAATGGTGGGGGTGTTGACTGCGTTGGGGGCAGGTCGGTTGCCAGAAAGCTCTGGAGTAGGTCCGGTTGGCTGACCCACGAGGGCAGGTGGGGGGCTTGTGAGCGGATCGGTTGGCTGTTTCGGTGAGGGCAGGGCAGGGGTCTCTGCCAGGATCAGCTGAGGGGCGGGCTCACGTGACTGGCGCTCGATGATTTCACGCAGGCCAGCTTGCTGATCCTTGGGCACATCCTTCCAGCCATCCAGAAGCACCGGCTGCTGAATGCGCTCGGCAATGACCGGTGTGTGGCGGGGGCCATCTTTCACGGCCAGAGGCACGGGTGCGGCGACAAAGCTAGGCTGGCTGCGGTCGGGACGTGGACCGGTTGGTGTAGGGTGATTGGCCAGTCGTACGGTGCCACGCGGCACGCGCGTGCGGCACTGCTTTTCCACCCAATCGATGGCAGGGCCGCCGCGCTGGATGCAGGTGCTCTGCTGGGCCACATACACGATGTTGGTGACATTCACGGTCTGCTGAAATGCAGTGGTGATGCGTGTGGTCGGTAGGCTACAGTTTATGTAGCTGCTGCGGCCGAAGTCGGTTGCGCTGATGAAAGTGTAGGAGGTCGGTGCCAAGCGGTAGCGTGCATCGCAGTCGTGGCCGATGCCGCCGCTGGCGCCTGGGGGCAAGGGTGCCCAGCCGACGACTTCCTGACCGTGGCGCCAGGAGACCCAGGCAGGAGCCCATTCGCGTCCAGGAATCCAAATCCAGCCGTGACGCGAAACGCGTGTCCAGCGTCCATAGTGATAGCAGGCCCAGCCAAAGGGCTCCTGAGAGGACCAAGTCCAGCCACGATCGGTCCAGACCCAACGGCCATCGACATATGGCCGCCAGTTGGTGCGGTCGGCCTGGCTAGGGCGGAAGGCATAGCCGTAACCGCTGATCTCAAGCCAGCGACCATGCGGGCGCAGTGAGTCGTAAAACATGGAGTAGTCAGCTGCCGGGTCTGACCATGGCTGCTCAAATCTAGGCACAGGAGTGGGGATGGGTGCCGGTGGCACGTAGGGGGTGGCCCTGGGTACGGGCTGGCTAGCGAGCTCATCGCGCAGAGACTGGCTTTTGCGCCTGGCCTCGGCGGCCTCGGCCATGAGCTTGGTATTTTCTTTTTCGATCGCCTCCAACCGGGCACGCAGTTCGGCGTTTTCTTGGTCACGCATGGCACGTTCGAGATCGGTCAGTTGGCACTGAAGGTCCTCGCTGCGGCGCTGCATGTCAGCGGCTTGTTGCTCATAGGCGGCACGGGCTTTTTCCATCTCTAGCCGTGGGGTCTCAGGGTCGGGTTTGCACGCAGGCAGCAGTGCGATCAGGAGCAGGAGGAGGGGATGCAGGTTCATGGCAAAAAAGGACGTATGCGTTTCGGACGTGTGTCGCGCTGGGTTGTTCATGCGATTTATGCAAAAGCATGGCCGGATGATGGTAAAGAATCCTAACGATGCCGTCCTCAAGCCGTTCTGTCTTGCCGTCCGCACGGCATCCTGCCAGTCTCATTTCTTTTTTCATCTCATGATTCGCTTGCTCTCGTCCCCGGCCATCCTGCTCCTGGCGCTCTGTCTTTCCGCCTGTGATCCCAAACCTGACGGGAAACTTTCACCTCAAGCTCCATTGGTGGACGCGAACAAAACGGCTGCCATTTCTGCTCCAGTGGAGTCTGTAAAGGAAAAATCCGCAGCGTCTGCTAAGCCTGACCCCACGCAACTGGTGGACATGAGTGAATTTGGCAGCTTGGAGCCTCTGGATCGGCCTGACATGCCAGATCGCGGGGTCATTCGTTTTGGCCCTGAGAGCTATCAGCACGCTAACCAAGCCCACTGGGAAACCTACACTTGGACGGAGTTCAAAGCGAAGCGTCCAGGACGTTACCAGGTGCGTCTGACCTACATGCTACGCCGTGCCGCACTGGGCATTCAGTTCCGCATGGGGGATCTGACCGAAAAGCGCTCACTGAAGTCCTCTCCGAACGCTCGCAAGGTTTATCTGGGCGAGGTTTATGTGCCGCAGGCGGGTGAAGTGCCCTTTATGATGTTGACGCCACCGACGGAAGATGGCGGCTTCAAAGTTCTCGAGGTGGCGCTGATTCCTGCTCCTGAAGGTCCCCTGCCTGCCCAGGGCGAAGATGGTAAAATCACACTGCCTGCCAGTAGTGCGACAACTTGGTCCGAAACCATGCGCTATGAGCCCCAGCCTGAAAAGAACTGCCTGGGCTACTGGACGGATGAGAATGACTTCGCTGAATGGGAGTTTCAGCCTCAGAAAGCAGGTCGCTACACGGTGACGGTGAGCTACGGCTGCGGCGGCGGCAATCATGGCAGCGAGGTGGAACTGAAGGTAAAGGGTCAGACACTGAAATGGACCACGCAGGACACGGGGGGATTCCAAACATGGCAGGATGTGAGCTTGGGTGAGATTGAAATCTCTAAAGCGGGTCCGCAGCGTTTGATCATCGCCCCGGTGAACAAGGTGAAGTCTGCGATTTTGGATGTACAAAAGGTTGTGCTGACCCCTGCCGGTTGATGTACTGCCATGCTTGCGCGTGTTTGCTGGATGTTTGGCTGGGCTCTTCTCGGGCTAGGTTGCTTGCTCCACGGGCTCCTTCGTGATCATCATCCCATCGGTGCGCTACTTTTTTATGCCATGCCTCGGCCTTGCTTGGTCGCGCTGGCCTTGGTACTCGCCTTTTTTCCCAGAGTCAGCCGCGTAGGCCGTGTCCTGGCCTTAGGGTTCACCGTGGCCATCGCTGTGCAGTGGCTCAAGTCTTCCTGGCCGCCGCGTCTTTTTCCGGTCGAGGCATCGGCAGGTCATCATCATGAAGGAAAAGCCGCGCCCGAGTTTAGTCTGCTGTTTTGGAATCTCTGTCGCCCTAGCGGGCTGGACGCACAGGCCATTGCCATGGTGCAAGAGCTGAAGCCTGACATCGCTGCCTTTGTCGAACCGGGTTCAGGCGTTGGGCAACTGCTGCATGAATATGAGGCACGCTTGCCCGGCTATCAGGTCGCTTGGATGCCTCGCGGCATCCTTTGGCTGTCCAAGTTGCCTTCCCGCTACCGAGATCGAGGGAAGCTGGATGGTACGGGTGCCTATGCGCGCTTTGAAGTTACGGGGGTGGGTAAGCCGTTTTCCATGGTCGTTGGGGATGTCCATCCCGATCTTTTACGCCCCCGCACACGGCAGCTGCGCGAGCTGCTTCATCAAGCCCAGGATGGGGCCGACGCCATCATTGTCGGTGACCTGAATACTCCGCTGGAGTCGGTGCATTTCGACGCTTGGCGCCTGCATTTTCAAAACGCGCTGGAGAGTCGCGCTGGACAGCTGCACGAGACTTGGCCCTGCGGTCTTCCCCTACTCAGTCTAGATCAGGCTTGGGTCGGTTTGGACTGGAGAATCGTGGATGTGCAGAAGCTGTGGCGGCTAACGGGGAGTGATCACGCGGCGCTTTTTTTGCGCCTGCAGCGCCGCTGAATGGCGATGTTTTGAGCCTCAGTTCCTGAACTGAATTTTACAGGTCGGACTTTGCCGCTTTCTCAAAAAGTAGTTAGCTTTCGGAGATTCACCCTAAACCGGCATGGCTAAAATCATTTCCTTCTGCGCCATCTGCTTCCTGGCACTGACGTCTGTGGCACAATCTCAAGTCACTGGTGTCCTGCGCGAGGTCTGGACTAACCTAGACGGTACCACCACGTCAGATCTGACACTTTCTAGCGACTTCCCTAGTCATCCGGTTCTGCGTTTAGTGGATGCCTCTTTTGCCGCGCCATCCAACTGGTCAGAACGCTATGGTGTTCGGATGCGTGCTCTGCTGACTCCTAGCACGACAGGCAACTATACCTTTTGGATCAGTGGTGATGACAACTGCGAACTCTGGCTAAGTGCCGATGCCACGCCCGCGCGCAAGGCGCGCATCGCTTCGGTGCCCGGGTGGACGAATGTCCTGCAGTGGAACAGGTTTACGGAGCAGCGCTCGGAACAAGTTTCCTTGGTGGCAGGTCAGCGCTACTACATCGAGGCGTTAATGAAAGAAGGTTACGGCGGTGATCATCTCGCGGTGGGATGGGCGGCCTCTCCCAATGCTGCGCCACAGGTCATTCCAGGAGCCAATTTGACCCCGTTTGAGATCCCTGGACCCGCACCAACAGGGATCGTGGTGGAGGCTGGCCGATCCGTGATTCAACACGCACCGAATCTCGAGATCCAAGTGCAGGCGCAGGCACTGAATCTGAATCAACCTGGCACTCCACCCACGGTGCAGTGGACCCAAGTCAGCGGACGTACGGCGGTGATTGCCACGCCAGAGCTTTCTGCCACGCGCATCACCCTGCCAGCGGCGGGTACTTATGTGTTCCGTGCCACGGCCACGGCAGGTGCCACTTCAGGCTCCGATGACATCACGGTGACCATTGCTCCAGCGCTGGCAGCAGACGCAGGTCGTGCCTTGGCGGAGTATTGGTTCGGCGTGAATGGAACATCGGTGGCATCGCTGACCGATAGCGTGGATTACCCTGCCTTTCCTCATGCCTATCGGATGTTGACCACGCTCAGCGGCAGGGTCTCCATCGCGGAGCATTACGGTGAGCGCATCCGTGGGTTCTTGCTGGTGCCGACGACCGGCAGTTATCGGTTCTTTTTGTCTGCCGATGAGACGGCTGAATTTCGCCTGAGTACAAACGCTAGCGCCGATGGGTTACGCAGACTGGCCGCTGTCACGACCCCGACAGGTGTGGATAATTTCGCCAATGAAGCCACGCAGGCGAGTGAAGCTGTTACGCTCACCGCAGGTCAGCGCTATGCGTTTGAAATCCTGCACAAAGAGCTGTGGAACGCGGACCACTGCATGCTCATGTGGCAGCAACCAGGGCAGGACTACATGAACGAGATCACGGGTGAGTTTCTGGCACCGCCTGCCGATAGCACCGCTGTAACTGCGATTGCTCAAGAATACAGGCTAACCCAGGACTACAACCTGAACGCTGGGCGTGATGCCACACTCTACTGGCCGCGCAATACACTGAATCTGTCCGCTTTTGAATCTCGCCGCATCTGGGGCAGTGACACGCCATCGCGGCGCTGGTCCATGGTCAGTGGTCCAGGTGCAGTGCTTTTTTCCTCAGCCGATAGTGCACAGAGTTTAGCCACCTTTCCCGCTGTGGGCACGTACGTGCTGCGCTACACCGTCACCACCGTGAACAATGCCAGCACGGATGAGCTGACCGTGCGCGTGCTGAATCCGATCAATCCGAATGTCGGTGGTCTGACCCGGCAAGTCTGGTGGAATCGGAATTACAACACTTTGGCAGATTTCCGTGCAGACCCTACCTTTCCGAACTCGCCTGATATCACAGATGTGATTCCTGATCTGCGCCAGACTGACGATTGGGCGGATCTCTACGGCACACGTGTCACAGGCATTTTGAACATACCAGCCGGCGGAACGGCGCCAGTGGCTTATGTGTTCTCCGTGTTGGGGGATGACGAGGCGGAATTTTCGATCAGCACAGACGCCACCGCCGTGAACTTGCGCAAGGTTTGCTTCACCACACGCTTCACAGGCCGAGAAGAATGGACACGGGATGCCTCTCAGACTTCAGATCCGATTTTGCTTAGGCCTGGGCAGCGCTACTTCATCGAACTCGTCCACAAGGCCACCTGGGGCGCAGATCATTTTGCCGTGTCGTACACGCGTCAGGGGGACAAGCGTCGCTACCTGCTCGAAGGTAGTCTGGTCGAGCCTGCCAGCCGTGCGCCTGCCTTTGACCGAACGCAGATTTTCTTTGCCAATGCAGGTCGTGACCGGACCTACTGGTGGCCTCATGATCGCATTCAGCTGCAGGGGTTGATGCTCCTGCGCCAGACCAGCCTGGAGCCGATTGAGACGCTTTGGAGACAAGTTTCTGGACCTACCGCACGTCTTGCAAATCCGGCCAGCCCTACCTCGGAGGCTGTGCTGACGGCAGTCGGAACCTATGTCTTTGAACTCACGGCCACGGCAGGCACCCGCACACATCGTGACACGGTCAGTGTCGTGGTGAATCGGTCTTTCACGACAGGTTCAGGGGCTCTCACGCGCTCGGTGTGGCTAGATGTGGAAGGTGGCACTTTGGCGGATCTGACCGCCTACGACCCGCAGTTGGCTTATCCGCATTTTGAAGACCTGCTGCCCGGGGTGGAACCGCCTGTGAACTGGGCTGACTATTATGGCCAGCGTCTCCAGGGCACGCTGACGGTGCCTGTCGGCGGAGCCTACACGTTTTGGGTTGCTTCCGATCACGCGTCCGACTTCCAGATCGATCTCAAGGATGGGTTGGGCCTGCGTCGTCTGGCTTTCCTGGATCATGAAGGGCATCAGCCTCGGGCTTGGGATGACCACACGACGCAGAAATCCGTGGCAGTGCAATTGCAGGCGAATGTGGCCTATCCTATCCAAATCTTGCACAAAGAGCGCACGGGGATCGATCACGTGTCATTGGCCATGAGTGGTCCTGCCACGAATGGTCGTGAAGTGGTGTCGAATGCCTTCCTGAAGCCGGAGCGCAATGCGCCTGCCTTCAATCCTGAAATCACCGTCACCCTGGGGCGTGATCGCACGCTGCTCTGGCCACAAAGTCAGCTGGCGGTGGCAGCTCTGGTTTATGATCTCAAAGATGGACCGCGCCCATTGACCTATCAATGGCGCAGCAGTTCTCGTGCGGTTAGCTTTGACAACAGCACAGGTCCAGTCGCGGTAGCCACCTTCAGCGGACCGGGTTTGTACGAGATCATTCTCACCGCCACGGATGGACAGAACACGTCGAGCGACACCTTGCTGGTCACCGTGCAGTCGCCGATCATGCCACGTGCCGGTGGGCTGCTCCGCGAAGTTTGGACGGGCATTGCTGGTTCTTCCATCATCAATCTGACCAGTGCTTCGGCTTATGCAGGAAGACCGAACTTTAGCGACATCGTGCCCAATCTGGAAACACCAACGAATTGGGGAGACAACTATGGCCAGCGTCTCTCAGGTTTCTTTCAGGTGCCTGTGGCAGGGGATTATGTTTTCTTGATTGCTAGCGATGACCAAAGCGAACTCTGGCTCAACGCGAACGGTGAAACCGCTGCGGGAGCTGTTAGGATCTGCTCAGCGCCATGGGCGACAGGTCGCTACAACTGGACCGCGAACGCTGCGCAAAAGTCAGCAGCGATTCGGTTGGTGCCCGGTCGGCGCTATTACATTCAGGCTTTGCAAAAAGAAGGCGGAGGCGATGATTATTTGGCCGTGGCTTATCGGCTCGCTACACAGACGGATGCCGAGGCTCAGGTCATTCCTGGAGTGCTGCTGAGCCCGCCGGATGGGGTGAATGCGACGGCGCTGGATGGCGAGATGACCGTGAGTGCTGGCGAACCCCAGACCAGCTATTGGCCCAAGGCACGCTACACGCTCACGGGATCTGCGCTTGATTATACCCCTGGCCCCCAGGCGCTGGCTTATCGCTGGACTTTGCAAACGGGACCTTCCGGGGCAGCGACACGCACGCTGTTTGATTCTCCCACAGCGCCCTCGACTTCGGTGGAGCTTCCCATGGCAGGCGCCTATCAGTTCCTGCTCACGGTGACCGATGGCCGGAACACACGCATGGCGACGACTTCGATCACGGTGCTGCCCGCGCTAGGGACGGGCACAGGGTCCATTTTGGCGGAAGTCTTCAACGGCATCACCGGATCTTGGGTTACCGATCTCACGCGGAATGCCAAGTTCCCAGGCAGCCCAGACGCTCGATTCCAGCTGCGTTCAGTCGAGATTTCTTCGAATCGTGGTGACAACTACGGCATGCTCATTCGTGGCTACCTTTTCCCTCCTACCACCGGGGTGTATCGTTTCAATCTCGCCTCGGATGATTGGAGTGAGGCTTACCTGAGCACGGATCGCACGCCGGAGAAAAAGGAAATGCTCTGCTTTGTGCCTTCTGCGACCGATTTCTATGAATGGCGTCGCTTCCCCGACTACCAGCTCAGCCGTCCGGTCTCGTTGGTGAAAGGCCAGAGTTATTACATCGAGATTCGCTACAAAGAGAGTGGCTGGCGGGATCACTTGGCTCTCGCTTGGTTGCAGCCTGGAAAGACAGCCTTTGAGGTCGTGGATGGGCCTTTCCTGGCCCCATTTCAGCTCGCTGATCGTACCGCTCCTGTGGTAACCTTAACCGGTGGCGATGTGACACTGCAGGTAGGTGGCACTTTCACCGATCCTGGTTTCAGTGCTGTCGATGGCGCGGATGGTGACCTCTCGGGTTCCGTGCGTGTCGAAGGCATCGTGGACAGTTCAACCCCGGGCACTTATGTGCTGCGCTACATTGTCGCCGATCGTGCTGGCAATGAAAGTGTGGCCGCGGTGCGGCGCGTAACCGTCGCGGTGGCTGCGGGAACTGCGCCGACCTATCCCGCAGACACGAGCGCCGCACATCCCATCACCGCATGGACACCGCCTGCGACGATCACGGACCATGAAGCGGCGCGTTTCCTCATGCAGGCAAGCTTTGGCCCGACTGAGAGTGAAATCGCACGTGTGAAGCAGCTGGGCTTCTCTCGTTGGATTGACGAGCAGCTCGCGCTGCCAGCCAGCAGCCACCTGGATCACCTGGATCGCATCGCTCTTTACGAAAACGCCCAGGAGAAGTTGCTAGCACTCGCTCGTGAGGCCAATACCCTCGGCCTGCCCGGAGCGATGATGCCTCTGGTGCGCACGCCCGTGAATACAGAGGACCGCCTCTACAGTTGGTGGACTCTCGCCATGAATTCGCCTGACCAACTGCGTCAGCGTGTGGCTCTCGCCTTGAGTGAGATCATCGTGATCTCCGACCGTTCAGGTTCTGCTTTGCGCAACTATCCACGCGGCTGCACGAACTTTTATGACCTTCTCGTGAAAGGCATCGGTGCAGGCAAAACCTACCGTCAGCTGCTGGAAGAAGTGACCCTGAACCCGATGATGGGTACCTGGCTGACCCTGGTGCGCAGCTCCAAAGCGAAGCCTGATGAAAACTATGCCCGTGAGATCATGCAGCTGTTCAGCATCGGTCTGGAGCACCTGAACAAAGATGGAACCTTCAAACGCAACGCTTCGGGCAACACGATTCCGACTTACGGTCAGGAAGAGATTCGGGAGCTTTCTCGCGCCTTCACGGGTTGGACATACGCGAATTCGCGCAGTTTCACTTGGACGAACAGTCCGGATGAAGTGAACCCGATGATGGCTTTTGAAGATCAACACGACCGTGGCCAGAAAGTCATCGTTGGAGGTGCGACCGTGCCAGCGGGTCAGACAGCGATTCAAGATGTCTTGCGCTGCGTGGATGTGCTTGCTGCGCATCCGAACGTCGGACCCTTCATTGCCAAGCGTTTGATTCAGCGTCTGGTGATGAGCAATCCAAGTCCAGCTTACATCTTCCGTGTTTCACGGACTTGGGATGACAATGGTCGTGGCGTGCGTGGAGATATCGGCGCGGTGGTGAAAGCCATCCTGCTCGACCGTGAGGCGCGTACCTTGGGCACGAGGATGAAAGATGGCAAAATGAGCGAACCGATGCTCCGCCTCGCACGCATCATGCGTGCTTTTGCTCTCCCCCCGAGCAGCAATCCGCCCCTCCTGGGCCGCTACTTCATGTGGAATGCTTTGGATGAGATTGGTCAATGGCCCATGCAGGCACCTACGGTCTTTAACTTCTTCACGCCGAACTATGCCCCGGCCGGCCCCATCTTACAGGCTGGCATCGTGGCTCCCGAATTTGAAATTACTACCGAACTCACGGCAACGGATACAGCGAATTACTTTTTTGAAGGAGTCACCAATGGTTTTTATACAAATGCAAGCAGCCGCATCATGCTCGACTTCGCGCCGTTGACGCAGCTTTGGTCCGCGCCAACAGCTGTTCTGTCAAAGATGGAGACGCTTCTGCTTGCGCGTCCGATGTCCACCAGCCTGCGCAGCAGCCTAATGAGCATTCACGCTCTGTATCCCACCAATCCGAACACGGGAGTGCGTGTGATGCTTCAATTGCTGACAGCTTCTCCCGAATTTGTTATTGAAAGGTAGGTGGTTGGTAAAAGCTGACATCTTTGTGTGTTCCCGGTTTTTTGTCATACTTTTGAATCGGCTAGATTGACGTTGGGTCGCCGTTTTTGTTATTTTACAAATTCGCAGCCAAGCTAGCAAAAAACGCCAAACTACTAACAGGTGTCGTTTCTGTGCGTTCATGGCCTTACCCAACCAACCCATCATGCGCACGCGACTTCTGCTTGGCGTCTTTATTTCAGCGACGGCTCTGGTCGTGCTTTGGCTGTTTATGCCTAGCTCTGATCTTGAAAAGAAGTTGGCTGATTCATCGAATGATTCTCCAAAAGTCATATCGTCCAGTGCCGATGGTGTAAGTCGCGTAAGTTCCAAGGGTGCTCTCAGTCAGACCTCTTCAGTGGATGCTTTAACTGTCTTTGATGAATGGCTAGCCGAATACTTAAAGAGTCCTCAAGCGAGCCAGTTGAAAGAAGGCAAAAAGCTGGCTCGTGAGAGGCGGTCTGCGTTTCGGCAGCTGATTCAATCGGATCCGAGAGCGGCTCTGAGTCGGGCTGTGCCGATGGTGACACGGCAGAAGCTGCCAAGTGAGATTGTGGCATTGCTGGAAGAACGGGTGGCAGCCAAGGGAGCGTTGCGCGTTTATGCGGCCGCTCCCGATAGCAGAGAACGCGGAGAAAAACCCTACCTTCGATATGCAGAAACCCAGCATGGGAGGGTCTATGAAGCTTATGTTTATGGTCGCCGTGAACATGATTTTCGATGGCTTCAGAATGCTCATTTGATGGGGGTGGCGATGGAAGGTGAGATGGCGTTGAGTGAAGAACCTGCGCGACGGCTAGAGTCAGGAGAGATGCCGCCTTCAGACAAAAAGCAGGTGGAGGTCTGCCCTGTCTCTGGCATGAACACGGAGCGTGAGGCTGCTTTAGCAAGCCAAGTTGTTCCAGAGGCAGTGGCTGTGGTGGAGACGGGAGATGAGGTGGTTTACTTGTGCGATGGCGCACATTTTCTGCCTTATGTAAACGGTCTGATCATGGCGGAGGCTGGCACAGGCGGGGCTCAGGGATTTATGGGGCCAATGCCGGCAGCTTCTGTGCCTTCTGTGGGTGTCGTGAAGGTGCTGTATGTTCCAGCGATGTTTGCTGATCAAGGACAGATACCTTCCAGTGAAGCGACCATGATGGACGGCATGAGGCAGGTCGCTGAGTTTTACCAAGCACAGTCCTATGGCAGGCTGACACTCGTTGCCACAGTGACGCCTCCGGTGCGTCTGCCCAGAAATCAAGCTTGGTATGTGGGCAAGGACACCACGAGTGGCTTCATCAAAGAAATAGATGGACTGGGCGCGGAAGTCGATCATGCCAAGCAGGCTGCCAGGGCTGCGGGCTACGATTGGCAGGATTATCACTGCTTTTGCGTTCGAGCCAATGGGGGTGCCCGTGCTCCAACAAGTTACGGCGGTGGCGGTAATGTATGGATGCGCAATGACAACGTCAGCACGATTGCCCATGAAATAGGACATGCGTTTGGTCTTGCCCACGCGAACTTCTGGCTAACCAACGGTGCTAGTGTAGCAGGACCTGGTGGTAATGAGGAATATGGCGACATCTTTGATAACATGGGCAGTACCTCGCCTCCGTCAGGTCACTACAATGCTCAGGCGAAAAACCAAGTTCGCTGGATGCCGCCTGAGTTTGCTCCGCTTGTCACGGCCAGTGGTCAGTACCGTATTTCCGCTTTTGACACTCCTCGTCTTGTGCCAGGTCAGATTTACGGGCTCCAGGTGCGCAAGGATACTGAACGCACTTACTGGGGGGAGTTCCGCACGTTGTTTCCATCCAACGTTTGGGCTTCGAATGGAATGATCCTTGGCTGGAAATGGCCATTGAACGCTGGCGGAAACATTCAACTGCTGGACACGACACCTGGCTCCGCAAATGGGAAGACGGACTGCCCTATTGCGCCTGGGAGTACTTTTTCTGATGCGGAAAGTGGTATCCACATCACCACCTTGGCGGTCAATTCGAACAGCTCGCCACCCAGCTTGGATGTGCAGGTAAATCTAGGGGACTTTCCCGACAACCAGGCGCCAGTGTTAAGCCTGAGTCCGGCTAGTCCCGTGGTGCCCACGAACACGAATGTCACCTTCATCGCCACGGCAAGCGATCCTGATGGTGATACGCTTTCTTATTCTTGGCGCTGGCAGGATGCCGTGGTTTCTCCGAATAGCTCCGTGGTCACACGTAGTTTTAGCACAGCGGGTGTTTACACCTTAAGCTGTGTGGTTTCCGATATGAAGGGCAGCATCGCTGTGCGCAATGCGGTGATCACGGTTGGCAATGGCAATAGTCGTTTTGTTATCCGTGGTCGCATTACCTTAGATGGAGCTGGTCTTCCCGGCATCAATGTGACCACTAGTGGCACGAACGGCACGCTTACCGACAGCGATGGTTACTACGCCATCTCCAATCTAGCTGCCGGTACTTACACAGTGACTCCAGCAGGTCATGGCTGGCAGTTCAACGAGTTATTCAACAATAGTGTTACGGTTGGTCCTAGCTTCAATAATGCTGATTTTACGATAGATCTTCTTCCTGTTGTGTCTGTGAGTGCTCCTGGGGCCGTGGCGCAAGAGGCTGCAAGTCCAGTGGCTGGTCGCTTTCGCCTAACGCGCACGGGTTCCACTGCTCTGCCGTTGACGGTTTATTCCCTGGTGGTTCGTGGCACGGCGGTGAAGGGCACAGACTATACTTTTTCCCCGGACTATACTGCGGTCAGTAACACACCTTACTATGCCTTCACGATCCCTGCGGATAGCAGTGCGCTAGATATCTTGGTCAACCCGGTGAATGATGCGGCTGCCGAAGGTAATGAAACGGTGGAATTGATCTTGGGTATGGACTCTGGTTACGTCAATGGCAGTCCCGCGAGTGCATCGGTGACTCTTCAAGATGATGATACCTCGCTGCCACGTGTCTCCCTAACATCGAATGTGACTCAGGTCGTGGAGGGTGCAGGGCAGTCGATCACCTGCACAGTCACTCGAACGGGAGGCACCACGGCTGCCTTGAGCGTGCCCTACACGATAGCTGCCACCAGCACTGCTGCAGGCGGGACAGATTACCAGGCGCTTGGCGGCACGGTGACAATCCCTATCGGGGCATCCAAGGCTACTTTTCTGCTGACACCTTTGGACGAAAGTCTGCCAGAAGCTACCGAAAGCATAAGACTCTCTATCCTCACCAGTGCGGCTTTTATCGCGGATGCGGCGGCAAATGCACTGGTGCTGAACATCGTGGATGATGATGCTCAGGTCATCACGGTGACTGTGCCCGATGCAGTCGGAAGGGAGGTTGACCGAGCTCAATCCGGGATCGTGCCTGATCCTGGCGTCTTCCTGCTGACGCGTGCGGGTGATATCAGCGCGCCGCTCACCGTCTATTACAGCGTGGCTGGAACTGCTCTGCATGGCACGGACTACGATGCGCTGCTCGGCTCTGTGACTTTCCCGAGTGGACAGGCGCAGCGCGCCGTGTCGATTATGCCGCGTTACGATGGATTCGGTGAGGGATCGGAGACGGTGCTGCTCTCCATTGCGGATGGCAACGATGCCTATCGCTCCTCCTCAAGCGCCAGCAGTGGCACAGTGACGATCCAAGACCATGCAGGAGACAAGCCGCTGGTGGAGGTGATGGCTAGCGGTGGAATCGCGGCAGAGCCTTCAACCCATGGCCAGTTTCGTCTCACTGCCCGTGGTGGTAGCGGAACACTGACAGTGAATTATACCCTCAGTGGCACGGCCACCGCTGGAGCAGACTACAGCATGAGCGGGCTGAATACGAGCACGTTGGTTGGCAGCACCACGATCACGCTGAACGGTGGCACGGTGACGCAAAATGTCACGGTCACAGTCATCAATGATGCTCTCTTGGAAGATTTGGAGAACATCGTACTCACGCTGACGCCTAGTGCGGACTATGCCCTATGGGATCAGAGCAGCAAAGCTACGCATCTGTTGCGGGATGATGATCAGCCGACGGTCTTTGTGGATCCACAGATTGCCACGGGTAATGGGCATTCGGTCTCAGAGGGTAGCACTGCGACGACGCTGGATTTTTATTTTTCCCGCACTGGAAGCACGACCAACGCGCTGACGGTGAATTACACTCTTGTCGGCACAGCGACGAACGGTGTTGATCATGGCAATCTAAGCGGTTCCGTGACGATCCCCGCAGGCGCGCCTGGCGCAGACGTGAGTTTCAATACGATCAGTGACAGCGTGTTTGAAGGGACCGAAACAATTACGGTGCGATTGAGTGCAGGTAGCTACGCCCGTGGTCCCGATGCGACGATCTACATCCAGGATGATGACGCGGGAGCGCAGACGGTCAGTTTCGCTTCTAGCGGTGGCAGTTCTTCAGAAGCCGTGACCCGTGTGGACATTCCCGTCACTTTGTCTGCGCCCGCGGCCTCGCCATTGACCGTGGATTACTTGTTGGAGAGTGGGCCGCGCACGCCCTCAATGCTGTCGGGCATGTGGGTGAGGGTGATTCGAACCGGAAACAGCTTCTCTGCTTGGCATTCCTATGATGGCATCAATTTCACCCAACAAGGTGCAACCCAATCCATCAATGGTATGGCGACAACAGGCTATTTGGCTGGCATTTACGTGACTTCCGGCGCTAGTGGTACTCTGGCTAACATCCAGGTGGACAGCTTTTCCGTCAGTGAATTGGAGGCGGGTGGCAGTGCTGGGTCTGTGCTTAGTACAGCCATCGGGACGGAAAGCCCTGCAGGCGGTTTTACTCAAGCTGGAAATCTCTACAACATTCTCTGTGGCGGTCCTGATTTAAGCGCTACGAGCACTACGGATAGCGGACGCATGGTGTATGTTCCCATCACTGGATCTGCTAACTGCACGGTTACCGCGCGTGTCTTGAGTTTCACTGGCAGCGGCAGCTCCATGAAAGCGGGGGTTTGTATCCGTGAAAGCACTGCCAATAACACGCGCCACATGAGCATGATGACAGATACGGCTGTTGCTCAGCGGCGCGCGATCTACCGACTCACGGCTGCTGGGAACGCAGCAAATTCTGCCGCGCAAGCCACCTATGCCAAGCCGCGCTGGCTACGTCTGGAACGCAATGCGGGAGTTTTTACAGCCTCCATTTCTGCTGATGGCAGCAGCTGGGCAGTGACGGGGGTGGCACCTGCTGTTCCAATGGGTTCGCTTAGCCTCGTGGGTTTGGCTGCCTCTGCACGGCAGGATGGTCTGGTCACGCAGGCAGTTTTTGACAATGTTACCCTCAGCAGTGGGGATGCTTTCACTGGACGTGCCATTGGCTTCGTGGATCAACCCGGCAGCGACACTCTGGGTGGTGGCCTCTGGACCGTCACCGCCTCCGGCGCGGGTTTCATGCCTAGCCTTACTTCTACAGAAGATGAGGGGCATATGGCCGCGGCAACCCTCTCGGGTGACTTTTCCCTGACAGCTCGATTGGCCAGTCTCACGGGTGGCAATGCCAGCGCTCAGGCTGGTTTCATGGTTCGGGAGACCTCGAATTACCGAGCCCGCGCACTTTGGTTTGGGCTCACTGGCAGTGGCACGAGCGCGCCGGAGTTTCGAGCCCGCCTCTCTGCCACTAGCTCAGGGGAGGGCATGACCGTGGACTATCATTTGGTTCCCGGAACGCTCACCTTTGGTATCGGGGAGCAGACGAAGAACATCACGCTAAACATCACCAATGACACCATTCCCGAACCTATTGAGTCTGCCACCATCCTGCTGCGCTATCCGTATGGCGCGCTGATGGGCTCGCTCAGCACCTACACGCATGCTATCTTGGACGATGATGCACCCGAGGCTTTTCTGCCAGTTATTGGCTTTACGGGGGCTGCTTCTAATGGTCCTGAGGCGACCAGCCCGGCGCTGATTCCTGTTTTGCTGAGTGCGCCGTCCAGTGTTCCTGTGGCGGTGGACTACGCCGTCACGGGCGGCTCGGCTGTGGGTGGCGGAGTGGATTTTACCGAGATTAGTGGTACACTCACCTTTGCCCCTGGGGAGGTGTTGAAAAATCTACAGCTTCCTTTGAGCAATGATACCCTGGCCGAGTCTGCGGAGACCGTGTTGCTGACACTTTCGGCGCCATCGAATGCAGTGCTCAGCACCACCCCGCTTCACACGTTCACCCTTCAGGATGACGACACCCCTGTGGTTAGTTTCGCAACGGGTCAGCCACTCGCGCAGGAAAGCGGCCAGGCTGGGGCCTTTACCTTCACGCGAACGGGAGATGCTACCGCGGCGTTGACGGTGAATTTCACCCGTTCAGGCACAGCCACAAGTGGCTCAGACTACACGGCTATTGCCACGCCAGGTAGCATCACCTTTCCCGCTGGACAGGCTAGCGTGGATTTAATGGTAACTCCTATCCAAAACACTGCTCCAGAGGTGGATGAAACCGTCATTCTCACGCTCGCGGCAGGTGCTGGTTATGTGATTGGCACGCCCAGTTCCGCGAATGTGACGATTGCGGATGATGATGTGAATACCATCACGATAATCGCCACGGACGCCTTTGCTACGGAGGCTGGAGATGCAGGCGAGTTTCTTGTGTCGAGAAGCGGTCCTTTGTCAGCGAGCTTGACCGTGAACTTTACGCTGACCGGTACAGCCACGAACGGTACGGATTACACCAGCATCACGGGTAGTCGCACCTTTGGTGTTGGCGTTTCCAGCATAAGCATCCCCGTCAGTCCTAGCCAAGATTTGCTAACGGAAGGCAATGAGGAAGTGGTGCTATCGCTGACCCCAAGTAGTAGCTATGCGCTTGGCAGTTCGGCAGTGGCAAATATCAGCCTCGTCGATGATGATCTGCCGCCGAGCGTTTTTATCAGTAGCCCTGCTGGGAAAAGCACGATCATTTCAGCAAACAACGGTCTCATGCTCCAGGCTACCGGGGCGGATGACGGGTTGCCCAGTCCTTTGACTTATGCTTGGAGTCAGCTCTTTGGGCCTGGAACAATTGCTTTTGGTAGTCCGATGAGCGATGGCACCAGCGCTTCGTTTTCTGCGCCGGGTGTGTATGGACTGCGTATCACTGTCAGTGATGGTCAGTTCACTGCGAGTGACAGCCTTATCGTTCAGGCTGGAGGTTTTGCTTATGCAAACTGGGTGGGTATTGATCAGGGGCCACCTGGAGTGCGTGGCATCAGTGGCCAGTCGAGCGGTGGCGTTTTTACTCTCATCGGCAGTGGCACTGGTTACAGTGATATCAATGACAGTGGCCACATGATGTTCCGCCAGCTCTTGGGTGGCACCGGGGATTGTACCATCACGGTGCGGCTCATGAGCCTCGCAGGCACGGCAACACGGCTAGCTGGGATCACCATTCGAGATACATCCTGGAAGGGGGCGCGTCGGGCGAACTTGGTGGTGGATGGAGGTGGCACGCTTCAGTTTCGCGTCCGTTCCACGGCGAATGCTGCGGATGTGGCTACCACCGCTACCAGTTTCTCTCAACCCATGTGGCTCAGACTAGAACGAGTCGGCACCAGCATTACCGCTAGCAGTGCGCCGGATGTGGGAGGCAGCCCGGGCGCTTGGACACAACTTGGGGCCAGCACGGCTGTTAGCATGGGGGCTAACGTGACCGTCGGCATGGTGGTAAGTGCAGGCGCCAATACCTCAGCTACAGCCACAGCGCAGTTTGATAATCTCACAGTAACGCCCGCCTTCACCGGTGCGGCCCTGCACTCCGAAGATCTCGGGAATTACACCACGGCAGGTAGCTCCAGCGAGTCGGGTGGCACTGTCACCATCACTGCCGTCGGCAACCATGACGGGACTGGTAGCCACTTCCGTTATCAACAGATCTGGGGGGACTGCATTGTCACTGCCCGCCTGACGAGCCACAGCGGTGCCACACGTGGCGCGCAGAGTGGCGTGGCCCTTCGTGATACCACGGACAACGGGGCATTCGGCTTCTATGGTAACACCACCATTGATGGATTTCAGGCGCACTGGCGCAGCAGTCCAGGCGGTAGCTCTGGTACACTTCAGACCGGCGGCAGCGTCGGCAATTGGATCCGGCTCGTGCGCAAGGGCAATAACGTGGCGGCCTTTCGCGCCACCCATGTCAGTGGTGTGCCTGGCACATGGAGCCAAGTCACAGGAAACCTGCCCGCCTCGCTCACCGGGCCCCTGCTTGTCGGCCTGTTGGTGGACAGCAATACCACCAGCACCACCGACTTGGGCATCGGCACGTTCACTGGCCTCAGCATTGAGCCGCTGAATACTGCGCCAGTGGTCAATCCTGGCACCGTGGCGGTGCTGGCCCCATTTTCGCTAAATGCTACCGTTACCGACGATGGAAGGCCCACGCCGCCCGGTGCAGTGACAGTGCAGTGGTCCCGCGTTTCTGGCCCTGGCACGGCCAGCTTTGCCAATCCAGTCCTTACTAACACACTCCTGACCTTGACTCAAAGTGGCGCACATACTCTTCGACTCATCGCTGATGATGGCGATAGCGTCACTTTCGGAGATCTCAGCTTCGCTGGCTACCTGAATGGTTACGATCAGTGGCACGACCTTTCCTTCGTTGGTGGTTTGACGAATCCAGCAGGAGCTTTGCTAGAGGACCCAGACCAGGATGGTCTGCGCAACCTGATGGAGTATGCTTTTGGGCTCATGCCTGGCAGCCCCACGGCCAGTCCGATTCTCACGGATAGAGTTGTCATTGGCTCGGATTCCTTCTTGCGCATCGACATACCCCGCAGTGCCACGGCTACCGGGCTGAGTTGGATTGTCGAGGCCACTAGCGACCTAACCAACCCCACCAGCTGGTCTTCGGACGGCTTGGTGGTAGAGCTGAACACTCCGACACGGCTGCGCGTGCGTGATTCTGTGCCTGCTGCCAGCGGCTTGCGGCGATTCATGCGGGTGCGGGTGCTACGATTGTAAGGCTTTTGGGAGGTTCCTGGACATTTTCTCTTTCGGGGTTTGATTGTGGATGTGCAGGCTTGGCGACCGCCTTTCCTGGACGATTTCATCAAGCTGCCATGAATGCTGGAAACTTGCCCACCCTGCTGACGCGTCGCACTTTTCTTGGTCGCAGCGCTTGTTCGGCGATGTCTACGACCTGTCTGCTGAATTCCATCCTGACCCTGCGTCATCTGAATGCCCAGGCGGCTGATGTGCTCACTCCCGGCACGCCTTATAAAGCGCTCGTCTGTGTCTTTCTGTATGGTGGCAATGATGCCAACAACACCGTCGTGCCAAGGGAAAGCAGTGCCCACGCGAAGTACGCCAGCAGCCGCACAGTGCTGACCTTGCCGCAGGCCAATCTGCTGGGGCTAAGTACGCTGAATGACGATGGTTTGCAGCTGGGTCTGCATCCTTCCATGACGGGCATGAGAGACCTTTACAACGTCGGCAAAGCAGCCCTACTGGTGAATGTGGGCACGCTGATCGCTCCGGCCACGATGACGGACTATCGCAATCGCACTGCTGCCATCCCGGATAATCTTTACAGCCACAGTGACCAGCAGATGCAGTGGCAAACGAGCGCGGCCACGATGAATGCGGCCTACACCCAGACCGGCTGGGGGGCACGCATGGCAGAGGCCTTGGTCGCAGGTCAACAGCGCACCAGTGTGTCGATGTTGGTCAGCCTGAGTGGCACGAACTTCTTCCAAGTCGGGCGCACCATGTTTCCTTTCCGTCCAGGTCCTGGAGGCACGCCTGTGTTCCGGCTGGGGCAGGGCAGCAGCACCCAAGATGTCACGCGCTACACGGCTTTCCGCAACATCCTGAACGCTGACTATGCGAACCTGATGGAGGACGCTTTTGCCGATCTTTCCAACAAGTCGATCATTGAGGCGGACACGATCAATGAGGCCCTGCGTGGCACGGGCACTTTCCCCACCATTCCCAACAGTGGCTTGGGTGAGCAACTGCGCACCGTGGCGAAGCTGATCCAGGCGCAGGGGGCGCTGGGCATCACCCGCCAGATCTTCTTTGTCGCCACAGGTGGCTTTGACACGCACGGACCTCAGCTCGCCGATCATGCGAATTTGCTCAATGGCGTCAGCACGGCGATGAAGGGCTTCCAAGATGCATTGGAGACCATCGGCATGGGAGACAAGGTGACCACCTTCACGGCCAGCGACTTCAATCGCACCGGTGACAGCAATGGTCGCGGCTCCGATCACGGTTGGGGCAGCCATCATCTCGTCATGGGGGGTGCGCTGAATGGGCAGCGTGTTTATGGTGCCTTCCCTGATCCTGACATCAATCTCCCTGGCCACCCGCTGAACACTGGGCGTGGCAACTGGATCCCGACCACGAGCGTGGATCAATACGCGGCCACCCTGGCGAAGTGGTTCGGGCTCAGCAATACGCAGATCCGAGAGGTGTTCCCGAATATCGTGAATTTCGATGCTGACCTCGGCTTCATGAAGGCAGCCTGATGGAAGATCAGGCGCGCCTGCCCCCGTGTTTTTTTACAAAGATAGTCCCATCAGCCGCCGCCGCAGCAGGTCGAGTGCAGCTTGGCTGGCCAGCAGCTTGAAGCGATCACGCGTGCCAGGGTAAAAGAAGCGCTTCACCACCGTCTTTGCTCCTTGGGAGGCGAGGCCGATGAAAACGGTGCCCACTGGCTTGGCTTCGCTGCCGCCGGAAGGCCCAGCGATGCCAGTCAGCGCCAGGGCATGATGGGCACCAGACACCTGGAGAGCGCCTTCCGCCATCGCCTGGGCCACGGGTTCACTCACCGCTCCGTGTTGCTCAATCCATTCGGCAGGCACGCCCAGGTGCTTTTGTTTGGCTTCATTCGCATAAGTCACAAAGCCGTGCCCGAACACCCCGGAGGAGCCGCTGACATCGGTGATGCGACTGGCCAAGAAACCTCCCGTACAAGACTCCGCCGTGGCCAGCCACTGCCCGCGTTCAGCTAGGGTCTGCACCACGACTTGTTCGATCAGTCGGCGATCGGTGGAGACGATGTGCTCTCCCAAGTGCTCGCGCACGATCGCTTCACCCTTAGCCACAGGGCCAGGTTGGCCAGACAGGCGCACGTCCACATCTCCCTGGCGGATGCAGTAACCCAAAATCAGACCGGGCACGGCTTCCAGTTTCTTTTCCACACGCTCGACGATGTCAGACTCGCCCAGGCCAGTGACCTTGAAGTAGCGGATCGTGCGGCTGGCACCATCAGGCAGTAGAGACCTCAGGCGTGGCTCCACATGCGTTTCCATCATCGGCTTCAGCTCCCGTGGAGGTCCTGGCATGAGGAAAAAGTGCGTGTTCCACCCGCGTGCATGGCTCAGCTCTGCGGGGAAATAGAGGCCGGGTGCCGTGCCGAAGGGATTGTCCATCACCAGCGCGCCCCGTGGCACCATCGCTTGCCTCAGGTTGGAGGCGGACATCACGCGATTGCGTTTGGCAAAAAACGCCTCCAAGTCTGCCTTCAGACTTTCATTCAGTTCCATCGGCAATCCGAGGAGTTCAGCGATGGAATCGCGGGTCAAATCGTCATTGGTCGGTCCGAGTCCCCCCGAGACCAGAACCACGTCTGAGCGTGAGGCTGCCTCGGCCATGGCATCTTTGATCACCGACCCATCAGACACCACCAGGTGGCGGGAAACGACAAGGCCCAGAGCCGCGATTTGCTGTCCCAGCCAGGCGGCGTTGGTGTTGATGGTATCGCCGAGCAAAAGCTCGTCGCCGGTATTGACTAATTCGATGCGCATGGGGGAAGTGTGATGAGTGAAACGACCCTGCACCTGACTGAGACGCTGGGGAAGCTGGAAGTCCGTAGATGCTTTCCAAGCAGGAAGGGTAAAAAACTGGTTGCTGGATTGGCGAAAGGTGCCAACATCACGACCCCTGCCGCCCGGGCACTTGTTCTACATGCTCTGCGGCTCTTCTCATTCCCCTCAGAAGTCACAGTTTATGGCATACGCAATCATCAAAACCGGCGGCAAGCAGTACAAAGTCTCCGTGGGCGACAAGCTCAACGTCGAGAAGCTCGAAGTAGCTGAGGGTGAAACCGCATCTTTCGACCAAGTTTTGGCGGCTGGCGAAGGCGCTGAACTGAAAGTCGGTGCTCCAACCCTCGCGGGTGCTACCGTCGAAGCCAAAGTCATCAGCCAATTCAAGGGTGAGAAGGTCACTGCCTTCAAATTCAAGAAGCGCAAAGGCTACCACAAGACCAAAGGTCATCGTCAGCCCCTGACGCGTGTTCAAGTGACTGCCATCAAGGCCTAATTTTTTCTGTTCAACCCCCCAACCGCACTCTCAGGAGGACACACTCATGGCTCACAAAAAAGGTCAAGGTTCCGTCAAAAACGGCCGCGATAGCAACAGCAAGCGCCTCGGCGTGAAAAAGTATGGCGGTGAGGCCGTCATTGCTGGCAACATCATCATCCGCCAGCGTGGCACCAAATGGACCCCCGGTCGCAATGTCGGCATCGGTAAAGACCACACCATCTTCTCTTTGGTGGAAGGCCGCGTCCGCTTCGACCAAGATGGTCGCCGTGTGAACGTCGATGAGGCTGCGCTTCAGGCCTAATCGATTTGATGGATCATCACTCTCGACGGGCTCGGTTTGCCGAGCCCGTTTTTTTGTGGACTGAAACCTCCGCCTGAAAGTGCCATGCCCCCCCGAACTGGACTTGCGCGTGCCCTTTCCAAATTGGGATATTGCTCCCGCAGTCAGGCTGCCGAAATGATCCGGGCGGGTCGTGTCTGCCTGCGAGGCCGCATTTGCCGTGATCCCGAGGCTCCAGTGCACCTTGGCCACGATGCCATCGAAGTCGCGGGTGCAACCGTCGCTGAGGAGGTGCGCATTTACCTGATGCTCAACAAACCACGCGGGCTGGTCACCACAGCGAGGGACGAGCACGGACGCGGCACCATTTTCGACTGCCTGACCGAGCTTCAGCCCAAGCACCTGTCGCCCGTGGGCAGGCTGGATAAAGCCAGCGAAGGGTTGCTGCTGCTGACCAACGACAACGCCTGGGCCAACCACGTCACTGCGCCGGAAAGCCATTTGCCGAAGACCTATCACGTCCAGGTCGCTTCCCAGGTGGAAGCGTCTTTTTTGCCTCAGCTCCAAACGGGCGTTGTCGATCGAGGGGAAAGATTGCGTCTTCAGCACGTTAGCCTTTTGCGTCAGGGCAGCAAAAACACCTGGCTGGAGATTACCCTGGATGAGGGGCGCAATCGCCACATTCGGCGAGTCATGGAAGCGCAGGGATGGGAGGTGTTGCGGCTCATCCGCGTTGCCATCGGTTCGCTGCCGCTCGGCCCACTGGCCAAGGGAAGCTGGCGTGAACTCACGGTGAGCGAAATCGCAGCCTTGGGTCCGCCTTCTGCCTAGCGGAATTCCAGCAGGCCTTCGCCAAAGTGGCCTCAGCGCAGATTGCGGTGGACGACCAAGCCTTCGTTTTTGTAGCCCCCTCCCCAAGTCACGGTTCGTCCCATGGTCTTGCATTTCATACTAGGTGCGGCATGAACGTGCGCCATGCCAAGCGCGCCTTTTCGCCTCCTCTTCGTTTGCCTGGGAAACATTTGCCGATCTCCCGCCGCTCATGCCGTCATGCGCTCCGTTGTGGAAAAGGCAGGCCTCAGTGCACACATCGAGATCGACTCAGCCGGAACTGCGGGCTGGCATGCGGGCAGGCTACCGGATGATCGCATGCGCCGTGCAGGCCAGGCTCGAGGCTACATACTCGACCATCCAGCACGCCAGATCCAGGCGGTAGATCTCGCGCATTATGATCTTATCCTTGCCATGGATCGTGAGAACCAGCGCAACATCCTCGCCCTGGATCGTCGTCAGCAGTTCACTGATAAAGTGCGGCTGTTTTGCGAATTCTGCACTGAGCATGACGAGCAGGAAGTGCCTGACCCCTACTACGGCGGCCCTGAAGGTTTCGAGCATGTGCTTGATCTCATCGAGGACGGAAGCCAGGGCATCTTGCGTGAGGCTAAAACGAGACTCTGAATGCTTGTTCATGACATTCGGCTGGCAGGAGCGCGAAAGCAGAGTATGCCCATGATCCCACGACCATGGTTTTGAAAATCGTCCGCTATCCTACCCCAGTGCTCCGCGCCCAAGGCCGTCCCGTGACAGAGGTCACCCCGGAGGTTCGCCAGTTCGCGCAGGACATGATCGAGACCATGCGAGATGCCAACGGTGTCGGCTTGGCAGCGCCTCAGGTCGCTCAAGATGTTCAGCTGGCCGTGATTGATGTTTCCCACAATCCCCAGTGCATCAGCTACCTCCGCATCAATGGGCAGGAAGCGGACATGCTGGCCCACATGCCGGTTATCTTCCTGAACCCCAAGCTGGAACTCGGTAAGGACAAGGAAAGCGATGAGGAAGGATGCCTTAGTTTTCCTCGTCTTCGGGGTCAGATTCGCCGCAGCGCGGACGTCAAGGTGACCTTCCAAAAGCTCGATGGCAGTACCGAGACTTGGGAGACCGACGGGTTGCTGGCCCGTGCCTTTCAGCATGAGATCGACCACCTGAACGGCGTGCTTTTTATCGACCGTATGTCTGCGACCGCCAAGGTCACGCTAAAAAGCAAGCTCGCTCGGTTGATGCGCGAGTGGGAAGAGGATGACGAGGCCTGATCTGCTGCCATGTCCTTCGTCCTGGCATCGCACCCTCTGCTGCCGGAGGTTTCCCAGCCCTGCGAGGCACAGGAACTGCTCGCTCATGGCAAGCAGCGCGATGCGGCCTTTTACGAGACGTGCCACCACCGCGCTCAGTCGCTGTGGCGGCAAGGTTTTCCTGCCCAATCGATCCTCGCGCTGAATCGTGCCCTCAGTTGCGTTTTGTCCGCGAGAGAACCCGTGCTGCAGCGCCTGCCGCTGCCCTATTTACCCCTCGCCTGGATGCTGGTTCATCGCCCAGCGGCTGAGTTTTTTTTGGGCAATCCGCGACGTCATTGGCAGCACTTAGCCACGCGGATGGTGCCACCGCATGCGGAGCTGCGCACCTGGCGTGCTTGGGCTTGTTGGTACTTGGCCAAAGAAGTGCTGCCTGAGGCGGACTTTCCGCCCGACCTTCGGCAGATCCGCCAGGAAGGTATCTGCGAGCCCCGGCGTTCGGACATCGCCAAACACCTCGCCGATCTCTCCCCTGCGGATGACTTGGCACGATGGCAGGCTGCTCTGGACTGGCTGCGCGTAGAGCTGGGGCATACCGCCAAGTGTGCAGTGGCGCACCGCATCCGCCGCATCGGCTCCGAGGAGCTACCGGTGGTGGAAAAGCTCGCCCGTCAGATATGGCCCGTCGTTTACCCTCGCCTCATCAGTGCTGCCCAAATCGATTACATGCTGACGGTCTATTATGCGACCTCGGGCATGGCACGTGAGATGGAACAGCGTGGCACTTGGTTTGCCCTGATCGAGATCACTGACCAGGGGCCTGTGGGCTATGTCTCGGTGGAGCCGCACGCCGAGGGTGTGTGCTTCATCAACAAACTCTACCTGCTGCCCGAGTGGCAGGGTTACGGTCTCGGTGCTGCGGCGCTGGCGTGGACGTGCGAAGCTGCACGGCAGATGGGGTGCAAGCGTCTTCAGTTGCGCGTGAACAAGGCAAACGCCTCTGCGATCCGTGCCTACTGCCGAGTGGGTTTTGTCTTTGTCGAGGATATCTGTACGGACATCGGCAGCGGCTTTGTCATGGATGACTACCTCCTGGAATGCCCTGTCTGAGAAAGCGCAGCAGCAGCTCTTGTGAGCTTACTTAGCCGACGAGTTCCTGGCGGGTGAAGGCTGCGACGACG
>CANNQP010000051.1 GCA_947507875.1 Verrucomicrobiaceae bacterium
AGCATGAGCCAAAGTACGGCCGCGAATTGCGCAAAGGTGGCGATCTTGCCGGTCCAGTGAGGCTTGATTTCACAGCGTCCCACGAGGTGGTCGATGAGGAAGGCTGCGCCGATGCTGGCCAGATCACGGAAGATGACAAGCGTCGGGAACCAGAGGGGAAAATGCTGCCGCCAACCGGTGAAACTGAGCGTGATGATGGCAGAAAGCAGCATCAGTTTATCCGCCAGCGGGTCCAGGATGGCGCCCAGGCGGCTGGCTTGGTTGAAGTGACGAGCGATGAAGCCATCCACCGCGTCACTGATCGCGGCGAGGGCGAAGGTCGCGATGGTCCACCCGCGCAAGGATTCATTTGGCAGACCGGTGGTCACGCTCTGGCCATAATACACGGCGAGCCCGATGAAGACGGGAATGAGCAGGATGCGAAAAATAGTGATCTGGGTGGCAAAGGTCACGCGTGGTCATAGTGCGCATGTTTTTCAAAAGCAGAAGCTGGAATTCCACGTTCTGGGTGCTCATTGTCGGCCTATGTTTTGGAGTCGTGGTTTTTTCCTCTTGGCCGCTGTCGTGCTGCTGCATCCGGGGTTGTTGATGGCGGCCAGCAAGCTCAAACGTGCACCTGCGGGTAAGCCCAATGTGCTCTTCATCATCGCCGATGACCTGCGCGACTACGTGAGCTGGATGGGGGGCCATCCACAGGCGAAAACGCCGAACTTGGATCGCCTGGCGAAGATGGGCATGCGCTTCACCAACGCCCACTGCACCTACGCCCTATGCAATCCTTCGCGGGCCAATCTGCTGACGGGCATGATGCCCTGGTCTAGCGGGGTGCATGGCAATGAGCAGGATTGGCGACGCAGCGTGCAGGTGAAGGGCAAAATGACGCTGCCTGAGCATTTTCAGGCCCACGGCTACACGACTGCTGCCGCAGGCAAGGTCTTTCATGCGAATCATGGCGGCCCTGAGAGCAGGCTGGTGGGCTGGCATGGGGGGCGCCGCGGCTTTGAGCTGGATGCCGCCTGGACACACCGCTTTCCTGAGCCCGGCGTGCAGATCCCTGACCTGCCGGTGCGCACGGGGCAGAATTTCAATGGCATGAATCTCTGGCACTGGGATTGGGGCCAGATCGAGGTGACGGATGATCAGACCGATGATGGTGCGGTGGTGGCTTGGGCCTCCCAGCAGCTGCGGCAAAAAAGCGCGCGCCCGTTCTTCCTCGCCGTAGGTCTTTACCGCCCGCATTCGCCCTGGTATGTGCCGAAGGCCTACTTCGATCTTTTTCCCCTGGAATCCATCCAGCTCCCCGAGGTGCGGGAAGATGACCTGAACGATTTGCCTGCCATGGCGCTAGGTCAGGAGACGCCAAACGGCCATCACGCCGAGATCGTGCGTCTGGGCAAATGGCGTGAAGCGGTGCGTGCTTATTTGGCCAGCGTGGCTTTTTGCGATGCGATGCTCGGTCGGTTGCTGGATGCGCTGGAAGCGGGGCCTCATGCCCAGAATACCATCATCGTCTTCACCTCAGACCACGGCTGGTATCTCGGCGAAAAGCAGATGTGGCACAAAGGCCGCCTTTGGGAGCCAGCGACACGGGTGCCGCTGTGCGTCGTGGCTCCTGGGGTGACTCGACCCGACACCGCCAGTGTGGAGCCCGTGTCGCTCGTCGATCTGTATCCCACGCTCTGTGAGCTCACCCGAACCAAGGCACCCGATCATCTCGATGGGGTTAGTTTTCTGCCCCTGCTGAAAGAGCCGATGGCCCAAAATCCGCGTCCTGCCATCACCGTCATGGGCAGTGGCTCACAAGCCAGCTATGCGGCGCGCACCCAACGCTGGCGCTACATCCGCTATGCCGATGGGGGAGAGGAACTCTACGATCACGACCAAGATCCAAACGAATGGAACAATCTCGCCGCCGATCCTAGCCACGTGGCGCTGAAGCAAGACTTGGCTGCCTTTTTCCCCAACAGCTTCCTCAGCGCCTCGCGTCCATCGAAAGAGGTGGTGCCCACCGCCAGTCCGGATGGTTCCATCCACTTGGTTTTACAGCTTGGCGATGAAGTGTCAGGGGCAGAGGCCCCTCCCCTGCAAGGTCGTGGTTTCTTCATCGACACCGCTTTTGACTTCAATCCAAAGGTCGATGCGGACAGTTCCCTACTCAGCCAGGGCGATGCGCAGCTGGGCTATGTGCTGCATTTGGTGGCTAGCCAACCGACGCTCACCGTGTTCCGAGAGGGGAAGGTGACAAGCGTCACGGCAGATGCCCTCAAGCCGGGGCGCTGCCAAGTGCGAGCGGGTTTGGATCAGGATGGCCTGCTTTCCATCGCTGTGCCAGGGCAGAGCGAGATGCTGTCCAACAGCCCACTGGTCGGTGGTTTTCCTGCGCAGCCAAGCGGCGCTCTAAGGGTGGGAGCAAGCTTTGGCCCCCTGAGCCACCGGGACTATCCCAACAGCACGCCATTTGATGGCACTGTGCATCGCCTGCGCTTGACTCTGCTGCCGCCTAGCTCAGCGCAAACGCGATAAAATCTCCAGACTACTGCGTGAACCTGCCTTTTGGGGGAGTCGGCAGGAACTCAGTTGGCGGATTCTTCGGTTTTGTCTTGAGGTAGCAGTGGCTGACCAAACATGAGGCGAAGTCGATTGCCTGGATGCAGCTGATCCAGTTGCTTGCGGGAGGCTTTGCGCTCTTGATCGCTGAGCGGCAAGGCGAGTTGGTCTCCCTGCTTCGGGCTCGCACGGCCTCGGCCGCTGGATTGACCGGCGGTGGGGGAGGTCGAAGTGCTTTTGCGCTTGGGCGTATCCATGATGGGAAAGGGTGGAGGTGGCGGGATGAGCTTCAATGGCGAATTCAGACCTGGGTCAAGCTAAGCTACGGAAGCGAATCGCAAGCCGAAGCAAAAGAAGCTGGGCTAGATTCATGCCAGACCAGCTCCAAAGGTGGTAAGAGGCTCTGTCTTGGTCGTTTGAGGTGGCCAACCCGCTGGCTTTAGAAAATCTCTGGCTCAGGGACGGCAGGCCCATGCTGCAAGAAGTCAAAGTCCGCGCCTTCGTTCGCCTGGGTGACATGCTCGACGTAGAGCTTCGCGTAGCCCCGATGATAGCGTGGCGGCGCAGGTTTCCAGGCGGCTCGGCGTTGGGCCAGTTCTTCGTCGCTGACATGCAGGTGCAGGCGACGATTTTTCACATCCAGCTCGATCAAGTCTCCCGTTTGCACCAGGGCGAGCGGGCCACCGACCGCGCTTTCCGGGGCGATGTGTAGCACGCAGGCTCCGTAGCTGGTGCCGCTCATGCGGGAATCGCTCAGGCGGACGAGGTCACGGATGCCCTGCATGAGTAGCTTTTTGGGAATGGGAAGCTGTCCCCACTCCGGCATCCCCGGCGCGCCGACAGGGCCTGCGTTGCGTAGCACGAGCACGGTGTCCGGGGTGACCTCGAGATCAGGATCGTCGATCTTCGCTTTCATCTCTGGGTAGCTGTCGAAGACAAGCGCGGGACCGGTGTGCTGGCAGAGTTCGGGTGTTGCTGCCGCGTGTTTGATCACGGCTCCATCAGGGCAAAGGTTGCCGCGTAGGATCGCGGTGCCGCCATCGGCTTGAAGGGGATTGGCCGCCGTGCGGATCACATCGGCGTCGTAGATCTCGCAGCCCTCCACATTTTCTCCCAACGTCAGCCCCGTGATGGTGGGCACCTGCATGTCGAGCAGGTCGCGCATCGCGTTGAGCAGGGCCTTGATGCCACCGGCGAGGAAGAACTCCTCCATCAGGTGTTTGCCAGCGGGGCGTAGGTTTGCCAAAAGGGGAACACGACGGCTGATTTCGTCGAATTTTTCCAGCGGCAGCGGGATGCCAAGCCGACCTGCCATGGCGATGAGGTGAACGATGGCGTTTGTGCTGCCACCGAGGGCCATGTCCACGGCGATGGCGTTTTCAAAGGAACGCGCACTGACGATGGTGGACGGGCGGCGATCCATCCAGACGTTTTCCACCATCTGTCGGCCTGCGGCGGCGGCGATACGGGTGTGGGCGCTATCCACCGCAGGGATGGACGACGCGCCTGGCATGACAAGGCCCAGGGTCTCCGCGAGTGCCGTGAGGGTGCTGGCCGTGCCCATGGTCATGCAGTGGCCGGGGCCTCGGGCGATACCGTCCTCGATCTCGCACCATTCTTCCCAGCTCAGATTGCCGGCGCGTTTTTCATCCCAGTATTTCCAGACGTCGCTGCCACTGCCCAGCGTGGTGCCGCGCCAGTTGCCCTTCATCATGGGACCACAGGGCATGTAGATGACAGGGATGTCCATGCTGAAGGCTCCCATGAGCAGGCCTGGGGTGGATTTGTCACAGCCGCCGAGCAGCACGGCACCATCCAGGGGATTCGCCCGCAGCACCTCTTCGGTCTCCATCGCCAACAGGTTGCGGTGAAACATAGCCGTCGGTTTGGTGAGCATTTCGCCAACGGACAGGACAGGAATCTCCATGGGGTGGCCGCCTGCTTGGAGAATGCCACGGCGCACGGCATCAGCCGTGAGCTTCAAGTGCATGTGGCAGGAGTTTTGTTCAGACCATGAGTTCAAGATGCCGATGATCGGCTTGCCCACATAATCTTCTGCGCCCCATCCGGCTTGTTTGGCGCGTGAGCGATGTCCAAAAGAGCGCAGTTCATCGCGGCCATACCAGCGCCAGGAGCGGAGTTGTTCAGGTGTTTTACGGGTCATGAGGGTGGGCATTGTCAGCAGGAGTGGCAAGATTGCCACTGCGGTCTTAGGGGAACTCAATTTCTCAGCCGACCGAGCATATGCCCACGGCTTGTTTCAAGGAGGCGAGCTTGTCCTGCCGCTTGGGGATGAATTCCTGACCGAGATAGCCGCTGTAACCGGTGGCCTGAATGGCTGAGATGATGGCGGGGTAGTTCAGCTCCTGGGTTGCATCGATCTCTGCCCGTCCTGGCACACCACCCGTGTGATAGTGAAAGAAGTGCGCGTGGTGCTTTTGGATCGTGGCGATCACATCACCCTCCATGATTTGCATGTGATAGATGTCGTAAAGCAGACCAAAGTGCGCGGAGCCGAGTTTTTCGCACAAAGCCACCCCCCAAGCGCTTTGGTCGCACATGTAGTCAGGGTGGTTCACTTTGCTGTTCAGCAGCTCCATGACGAGCTTCACGCCGAGCTTTTCCGCCAGTGGCAGCAGTCGCTTCAGCCCGGTGGCGCAGTTTTCCAGGCCTTGTTCCTCGCTCATGCCATCGCGGTTGCCGCTGAAGCAGATGATTTGTCGATGACCGGCCTCTGCGCTGGCTTTCAAAAGAGGCTCGTAGGCCTGGAGGAGCAGGTCATGATGCTCCAGACGGTTCCATCCTTTGGGAATGGGACCGATTTTGGTGCCATCCGGAGCCTGGATGGTGGGAAAGCTGACCATGGCACATTGCAGGCCATGCTTTTTCACAGTGGAGAAGTCCGGTGGGTCAAGGAGCTCAATGGATTCGAGTCCGATCTCTTGGGCGGCAAGGCACAGGGCCTCTAGCGGGATGTCTTTGTAGCACCATTTGCAGACGGAGTGCCTGACTTTTCCTTTGCCACCCGCCGCCTGATCGGCGGCTTGGATTTGTTTTTCCAGTAGGGCAGCGATGCCGCTGATGCTGGCTATTTTTCCAAAATGACGACGGGAGAAAGCTGAGATGATGGCCATGAGGTGCAGCCTAGGGCCATGAGGTTGAGAAATCCAAGCTTGAAGTGAGGCCCACCCAAAAGCAGGGCTGCCTGGTCGAGGCAGCCCTGAAGTCGTCAGTGAATGAGGCTAAAGCTTATTGGCCATTCACCCAATCGATGGCGGCACGGCAGATTTCCCAGAAACTGCCGACTTCCATGGAAGCTCCGCCGACAAGGGCGCCATCCACGTCTTTTTGGCTGATCAGCTCGGCCATGTTGCCTGGCTTCACGCTGCCGCCGTACTGGATGCGGATCTTTTGCGCGGTGTCTTCGCCGAACATGTCCGTGAGGACTTTGCGGACAAAGGCATGGGCTTCTTGAGCCTGCTCCGGGCTGGCGGTGCGGCCCGTGCCGATGGCCCAGACGGGTTCATAGGCGATGACGACGTCGAGGATGCGACGAGCTCCGACTTCGGCGAGGGATTCGCGGAGTTGGCTTTCGAGCACTTTTTCAATCAGCCCAGCATCGCGCTCTTCCAGCGTTTCGCCGATGCAGAGGATGGGATGCAGGCGGGCTTCGAGAGCGGCAAGCACCTTGGCGTTGACGATGGCGTTCGTTTCACCGTAGAGGCTGCGGCGTTCGCTGTGACCGAGGATGACATGCCTACAGCCACACTCTTTGACCATGCGGGCGTTGATCTCACCTGTGAAGGCACCGCCTGCATGCTGGCTCATGTTTTGCGCGGCGAGTTCGACGCTTTGCTCGCGAGCGTTCACGAGTGCGTTATTCGCGCGTTCGAGACTCACGGCGGGTGGGGCGACGACGATCTGGATGGGGCACTTGTCCGGCACGAGTCGGGAAAAGGCACGGATGAAGTCATCCGACTCCTGAGGAGTCATGTGCATCTTCCAGTTGGCAGCGACGATGGGTTTGCGGACGTAGATCATGGGGAGGTTGCGGGGGCTTTGGGAATGGTTTCCAAATGTTCAGTAGTAGGCCTGAGAAGGAAGTAACTTCGATAGAAAAATCACTTCTCCTGGAGGCAGGCCACGCCGGGAAGCACCTTGCCTTCGAGAAGTTCGAGAGAGGCACCCCCGCCGGTGGAAATAAAAGTCATCTTGTCGCCAAGCTTAGCTTTCTTCACAGCCTTCACGCTGTCGCCACCACCAATGATGTTCTTGGCACTGCTGTTCGCGGCCATCGCCTCGGCAATGTCAAAGGTGCCTTTGGCGGCTTCTTTGATCTCAAACACGCCCATGGGGCCATTCCAGATGACGGTCTTCGCTTTGGAAATTTCTTCGGAGAAGAGCTTCACGGATTCAGGTCCGATATCGACGCCTTCCCAGCCATCGGGGATGTTTTCGTTCACCCCGGTGTACTTTGTGTTGCCGAGCTTCTTCGCGTCGAAATCAAAAGCGTCGGTGATCATAGCATCGACGGGGATCAGTAGCTTGACACCCCGCTCCTTGGCTTTGTCCAGAGCCGCTTGGGCAATGGGCTCCCACTCGGGCTTGTAGAGGCTTTTGCCAATAGAGATGCCCTGCACGATCTTGCGGAATGTATAGGCCATGCCGCCCCCAATGATGATGGTGTCGGCCTTTTCGAGCAGGCGATTGATGACACCGATTTTGTCGCTGACTTTGGCACCGCCGAGGATGACGACGAAGGGACGATCTGGGGTTTCCAGCTCATCGTGCAGATAAGCCAGTTCCTTCTCCATCAGCAAACCAGAGACTGCTGGAAGGTAGTCAGCCACACCCGCGGTGGAGCTGTGGGCGCGGTGAGCTGAGCCAAAGGCATCATTCACGAAAACCTCGGCTAGATCGGCGAGACCTTTGGCGAGTTCAGCGTCATTTTTCTCTTCGCCAGCATGGAAGCGGGTGTTTTCAAGCAGAAGCACGCCGCCTGCCTGCAGGGCCTCGGCTTTTGTTTTGGCGATCGGACCGGTGGTTTCTTCGGAAAATTCGACGGGCACGCCAAGCAGAGTGCTCAGCGCTGGGGCCACAGGTGCGAGGGATTGCTTCGGATCACGTTGGCCCTTGGGACGACCGAGGTGGGAACAGAGGATGACCTTGGCTCCTTTTTCTAGCAGGGCTTTGATGGTGGGGAGGGTTTCTTGAATGCGGGTGGCGTCTGTGATGACCATCTGGCCGTCTTTTTCCTCAAGAGGAACATTGAAATCGACGCGCACGAGGACGCGCTTGTTGCTCAGGTCGATATCGCGGATGGTCTTTTTGGGCATGGTCTTGTGGGGGTGAGAATCAGCGCCCTAGGGCGCGGGGGGTCGGAGGTTTAGCACAGAGCGTGCATGGCGCTTGTGAAAAATTTACGGAAGTCAGTGTCTGAGGATCAGCCGCACCGCCTCCAGAAGCTCAGATATGGGGCTTTTTGATGAATATCCAGGCACCTTATCCGCGGGCCACCATTATGCTAATGGGGGTGATTTTTCGATGTGATTCAGGACATAAGTCCTTGAATATCAATTAAAAAAAGCTGACGCCCATTGGCTCCATCGGGTGCGTCGATGCAGACGAATTTTTCATCGCGACTGCTGCGCGGGTGGCAGTCGCAGCGCCATTCGCCTTTGTATTCAGGCGGCTGGGGGAAGTGCCCTAAGTCGATGCGTTTCTGGCTCGCGATGTGATAAAGATGAGGCGTCTGAATTCGTCGAACCCCCTGCGCGTAGGTATCATTCAGAATCCATTCGTTGTTTTTTAAGTAGGTAAGGTGTCCGGATTTATCCAGGGTGCCATGCCCGATTTCCTCCAAAATCCCGCTGTCTTTGTCTTCAAAGAGAAAATCGCCCCAATCGGCGTTTCCTAGCCAGCCTTTGGCCTGGGACAGGATGTGTGTAGAATCCCGCCAAATGAAGTGTGAGGCATAACCGTTTGGGATAACAATCCGCAAGTCGCCTCCTTCCATCGTGGCGGTGATCAGCCGCGTGAGATGTCCTCCTTTGGGCTGGGTCCAGCGGTGCAACATGATGAAACGTGCGCCGTCAGGACTGACCAAGAGGTGATAGGCATGGTGCTTGGAGTCGGGTCGGTTTTGCAAAACCTCACCTGTTCGCGCCAGCGTCTCATGACTGACGATGAGTTTTTCCATACCCGTCTCTAGATTGACGCGGGTGACACCACTGCCCGCTGGGGCCATGTCTTCAAAAAAACGATCCCGGATGCCTGCATAGCCATAGCCCGGACGGCAATCGGCAACACGTGCAAAGTCGCAGCTTACGCCTTCACGACCATTCGGAGACAAAGCATAAATGGGGAAGGGGAGGGTTTGCTTTTCCCCGGTCTTCACATCCAGGATGTGGCTGACAAAGCGGTCTTGCTCTCGGTCATTCCAGATCACTTTCCACGTGTTTCCCGGAATCCACTGCAACATGCTGCCTTGCTGCCAGCACCAAGCTTTGGATCGGCCTAGCGGGATCCAACGGTCGCCTTCTTCGAGATCGACCATGCCGATTTCGATTTCATCTTCAGCGGTTGGGGAGCGGTGCTCAAACGAAACCTTATGGCTTAAAACAAACCGATTGTCGGGGGAAAACTGAAGCTTGTCGTAATAGGCAAACCAATGAAAACCAGGGCCTTGTGTGATTTTACGAGTCGGCGGAAAACCGGAATTCGCCCGACTGATGGTGGCCAGCTGGGAGAGGACAAGGGTGGAGATGAACTGACGACGTCCGAGAAAAGCATTCATGAAGTCAGTTCATAACGCCGCGCCGAGCGAATCATTGCGTCATGAGGAACGTCAAAAACCCTGGTCGCTGGCGCAGATAACCCAGAAAGAAGACTATTTGGCGGCTGCTTTGTCTTCGGCCGCTTTTTTCTTCTTCTTGGAACCAGCGTTTCGCAGCACCTTCGGAATCGGATCTTCCTTCTTCTGAAGTGCCCGACGGAGCTTGCGCAAAGCAATGTTTTGGAGCTGACGAATACGCTCACGCGTCACGCCAAACTCCTGACCCACTTCTTCAAGAGTCCTCGGTTTTTGGCCTGCTAGGCCGAAACGAGCATCAATGATCTTGCGTTCACGTTCATCCAGCACCGTGAGCAGCCCATCGAGCTGGCCATGCATGTTTTTGTGTGACAACAGCTCGAAAGGCGTCTGGGCATTTTCATCACCCACGATTTCGCCGAACTCCGTGCTATCATCGTCGCTGATCGGCGCGTCCAGAGAGGCGGGGCGCATGGAGGCGACCTTCAGCTGACTGAGCTTGGCGCGATCAATGCCGATTTCCTCAGACAACTCATCATCCGTCGGTTCACGGCCCAGTTCTTCGGACATGGCCATAGCCACGCGACGCATCTTGCTGATTTTGTCCACCATGTGGACTGGAAGGCGAATGGTCTTGGACTGATTGGCCAGGGCACGCTTGATGGACTGCTTGATCCACCAGGCAGCGTAGGTGGAAAGCTTGCCCCCCTTGTTGGGATCAAAGCGCTCGACTGCTTTCATCAGGCCAATGTTGCCTTCAGAAATCAGATCCAACAGCGGCAGGCCGTAGTTGGCGTAGTCCTGAGCGATCTTGACCACAAGACGAAGGTTCGCCCGGATCATGTGCGAGCGTGCTTCAGGATCGCCGCGCTTGATGCGCTCTGCGAGATCCACCTCCTGCTCGGGAGTCAGCAAGTCAGTCTTGCCGATTTCACGCAGGTAAATTTTAATGCCTCCGTCTAGTTCCATGTCAGGGGTTTGCGAATGAGATACGAAAAGGTTCGGATGTTGTTATCCCCTGATATTGATGCAGGGGATTAGCAATATAACACAGGCTTATGCGTCCGCCTCTCTTTTTTTTCAGCAACAAATTTGCCAGAGGTTCTGAAGACTGATTTTTGGCCTAAAAAAGCTCCTTGTGATTCGACCGTAGGCCTGAAAATGCGAGAAAACGCTCAGAAACACAAAGTGCAAAACTTTAGAATAAAAAAGATAATCGGATGGGCTTTAGGCAGTGGGAGATTCTCGAAATTCATTTGTTGCACCCATGAGAAGGATGGCTAGATACAAGGGAAAGAAGAGAAGCGAAAAATTGGTGAGTTTCAGATTCTGATGCCGATCCGGCACTCTGAAATGAATTACTTTTTTGTGTAAATTCTTAAAATGCCTTGCCGGTGCAACACGCTGCAAGGTGTTACAACTCTGATCGCGGGTATAGCTTAATGGTAAAGTTCCAGCCTTCCACGCTGGCCATGTGGGTTCGATTCCCACTACCCGCTCCAAAGCAGAGTTTGTTCGCACGCTGGTCTCGGGCAATGGATCGCGAAGGACATCACACAACAAACGGGTAGAACCGGTTGGATCCTTTCGATTCGTGCGTGGAAAGCCGTTTTTCCTCAACGCTTACGGCAACAACCAGCTCGCTCAAATCAGCTCCAATCACAGTGCGAGACTGAATGACTGAGTGGAGCAGGAAGTTGTCTCCAATAGCTTTTCCAAAGCGCGTCGATAGGGGCTTGGCATGGGTAGCTCTTTGAGTTCCGCTTGTCGGAAACGCTGAACATTTGCTATGGCGTGGGGTGGCGCTGGTGCTTCATGCACCCATAGAGTGACCTTGTACCGCGTGATGCCATAGCTGGTTTTGAGGAGCACGGGTGGTGGCGTTTTACCTTCTTCCAGGGCCAAAGCAGGAAGCTTCCAGAGACCTGTTCGACGACTGCCCTTCTCTTGCTCGAGGAGTACACCAAGAGGGCTTAGATCAAAAAAAACTCGCTCCGTGACTTCGCTGAGTGTGGTCTTCGTTTTCTTGACTGGCAGTTGTTCAGGCGCTTGAGCTTGGCATTCCTGCTGAAGCGGACAGAGCATGCAGGCTGGTTTGATGGGGCGGCATACCACTTGACCTAGCTCCATTAGGGCTGAGTTCAGAGATCTTGGATCCGATGAAGCTTGGACAATGGCTTGGGCTCTTTGCCAAAGCTTTTGGCTGCCTTTGGCGCTATCGATCGGGGTGGCATCATCCCAGAGCCGAGATAAAACACGTGCGACGTTTCCATCCACAATGGGTTCAGCTAAACCAAAGGCAAAGCTAGCCACAGCCCCTGCTGTGTATGGACCGATACCAGGAAGGCTACGTATCGCTGATGGCGTGTCTGGAAATCTGCCTCCGTGCTCATGCATGATTAGCTGGGCTAGGCGATGAAGATTCCGGGCGCGGCGATAGTAGCCGAGACCCTGCCAAGCACTCAGCACATCTTCTTCCGTAGCCTCGGCTAAAGCGCGAAGGTTAGGGAAACGTGACATCCATCGGATGTAAAATCCGCGATCTAGCACAGTAGCGATCTGCGTCTGTTGCAGCATCACCTCTGAAACTAAAATGGCATAAGGATCACGGGTCTGCCGCCACGGGTACATTCGCCCGTGTTCTCCAAACCAACGCTCAAGAGCGGCGGCTGTAGCGTTGGCGCAAGGAGCTGCCATTTTTTCGCGGTGAAACCTTCGCTTAGCGGGATGATACCGATTTGTTTTCGGTGTCTTTTTTGGGCGCTTCACCACCTTTCAGCAGAGCTTCCATGCCTTGGTCAGGAGTGACGCCTCTCTTCAGGGCTTCTTGATACTCAGTTTTGGCTTTGTCCCACTGGGGTGGGTCCCAGGTCGCATAAAGTACGGCAAGGTTGTAGTGGGCTTCTCCATAAGAGGGATCGAGCGCTAGAGCACTTTTGAACTCACGCTCTGCGCGTTCGCGGAAGTTTTTTTTGGTGGCAATGATGCCTAGGTAGTGTCTGCCACGTGCGTTCTTGGGGTTGATGGTCAGTCCTTTTTCAAAGGAAGCCATGGAGTCGTCGAGTCGTTCTTGCTTGAAATAAGTAACGCCAAGCTGAAAGGCGGCTGACTCGTTTTGTGGGTCAATGAGTAAACATTTTTTTAGCGCCGTTTCGGCTTCGGCGTATTTCTGTTCTCGTTCGCGGGCATAGCCCAAGCCGACAAGCGCGAGTGTGTTTTTCGGGTCAGCGCGCAAGGCATCTTCAAAAATGCTTGCGGCTACGTTAAATTGACGATTGCCAAAGGCTTCATTGGCTTTTTTGAGCAGGCTATCAATAGGGCTGTCTTGCTTGGCGGCTGCACTCGCCGAGTCAGCTGTCTTGGAGATGCGTGCGATGAGCGTGCCTTGGATGCCGCTAGAGCTGAGCAATTCCCGCACAGATGGGTCGGTGAAGAGTTTCTCTTCTTCAGGGCTCAGGGTCAGGCGGCCTTCTTTTAATTCTTCCACCTGTTCTAGCAATCGGCTCGAAACACTCTCCATTTTTTTGAGTTCAGCGATCACGAGGTCGCGAGCCTGTTGCTGACGATATTGGCTCCGCAATTGCCGCATGATGATCTCCCGAAGTACCGCGTTTTCCTGAACCACTTCAGGCGGCATGTCGGCAGGTTTCTTTTCTTGTAGTTTTTTCAACTGAAGCGTCAGATCTGCAACCTGGGTTTGGTAGGTTCCACTCTGCTGACGGAGTATGGCGATCTCTCCCTGAAAGGTGGTGATCTCGGTGCGCAGTCGGGCGATTTCCTGATCCTTGCGTGTCGCTTCCGATTTCAGCGTCAAAATCTGTTTCTGAGCCGCATCGATTTCCTTTTTCAGACGATCATTTTCAGCCAGGAGCTTTTTCATTTGTTCACCCTCTAATTCGAGTGGTTTGCGTTTTTTCAGCTGATCAATCTCCGTCTTCAGTCCCAAAAGTTGAGCGCTTTTGGCATCGCGATCCTTTTCGATGACAGTCACTTTTTGATTGGCTTCCTGAGCACGTTTTTCCGCGTCAGCGGTTTTCTTTTCAGCAGCGACTAGCGCTGCGGCTTTGGCGTCGCGCTCTTGGATGGCGGCATCTCGTTCTGCCAAAATTTTGTTACGCTCGGCCTCCACCGTGTTAATGCGAACCGCTGATTCAGTCAGCTTTTGCCGAGCTTCAGCGGCTGCGGTTTCCGCCGCTGCCAGGCGCTGAATGGCTTTTTTGTACTGGACCTCGATGCCTATTTTTTCTTTGGTCAGTGCGTCGAGCTGCTCTTGAGTTGCTTTGCCTGCCGCGACTTCCATGCGCATGGTGCTGATGACACCTTCTTTTGTTTTGATATCGGCCTCGAGTTTTTTCTGCTTGTCGCGGGACGTGGTGATTTCTCCAGACGCCCATTCATACCAGTGTTGCCATTTGGCCAGATCTCCCTGCATTACCGCGTTTTGGGTTTCGAGGGTGGTCATGCGTTGGCGATAGGTTGATTCCCACTGTGAAAGAACCTCGGACAGGCTGGGTATGGCACCGGGAGGGGGGGGCGATGAAGCCAGTGCCCCAGGGGAAGGCACCCCGCCTGGACTCTGGCCAAAAAAAGGGGCTGCTGCAGTTGTGCCAGCTGGCATGGGTAGGGTCGCTGGGGTGGGGACAGGTGTGGGTTGGGCGAGTCTCGCCTGCACCCGCGAGATCGCTTGATCAGTCAAGGCGCGTCGGTTGTTCAACATGCCGGGCTGCCAGTCAGGGTTCGCATTGGCAACAGCATCAAAGATGCTTTTCATTTTCTGATACAAGGAAAGAGCGCCTTGCAGGTTCCCTTCCTGCTCCATGGTCTCCGCATCTTTTTTCAGCACAAAACCGCGGAAAAACTGATCCGCTGCATCATCGGTTCCGATGATTTGGGCAGGCGCTTGCGCGATCAAACCTAGCGCGATGACAGCCAAAAAAACAGAGGTGAGAAATTTCATGGGGGGTGAAAAATTAACGGAAAGCTGGATTATTGTAAACATCCCTCTCCGCAAAAGCCGTGCTTCCTCCACGCGGCTTTGCAATGCTAACATTCTTCAGGAGTGAATCGGCACCGTTCAGACCAACGGTTTCAGGTGGAAGATGCAATTGCTCAGGCACATCATTTTGCGTCGAATGCGATTTTCGTCTTATCCAATGCATTTGTTTAGAAGGATACTTATCGCGTTTTGGGGCTCGGCAGCTGCGAAGGCTTGGTTAGTTAGGTCTTAAATGAGTGCTGCGCCGTGCACCGAGATTCGAAGCGGTTTCCCTAGTTCATGATGCCATCTTTATCGGTCTTATGTCTTCATAGTTGGCCAAGCCATCAAAGGGTTGATTTGAGCAATTTGGCTTGATGGTTTTATCTATTGATTATAGATTTTACAGATAGAATGATTATTTGTCTCGAGTCATCCATTTTGGGAGGTTTTTTGTCCAACGAAGTGCCTGGCTTGGTCGCTGGGCAGTTGCACCTCGCAGGTCAGTCAAAGCCTGTTCGAGTCGAGCTGCTAGGAAACTTCATGAGGGACATTGCGGGTTGCCGTGTGGATTTGCACAATCCTCTACCGAGTGGTGATCCCGAGAGTGTTGCAAGTGTCGAGCTCAACCAATCCGGCTTTGTCGGCGTCATGACAGCTTCCCATCGTGTGTCGCGGCTTCCTCGCCGTCGCAATGCGTTCGACCGTGCACGGGCTGAGCCCGTGGGTCTAAAAAACCTGCTCTTCTTGGAATGGTTTAATCAGCAATCTCAGCGAGTTCTGATCCAATCTTGGCATCTTCATCTCAAGGTTAGCGCACCCCATTGGCAACTCAGTGCAGAGGAGGAAGTTCGACAGCAACGTCAAGCCCGTGCCCGTCGAAAGCATTTCCTGCTTGCCTCACGTGATGATTCGTTCTCGGCCGGAATCTGGGCTGCCGACATGACCGGAATGGCTGATCCGTTTGTACCCGCGAGCCTTGGGATGAATCCTTTTGTTGCCCCTCCTGAGCTGGAGCAAGTGACTGGTAGATCAGGATTGACCAGCAATCCAGCCGCTGATCCGACGCGTCGCGTTGGCGCTCTTAGTGCGGAACTGCATCGCTTTGGTCGTCTGCTCACCAAAGAACAGAAGGAGCGCAATCGCCCCGCGATGATCCAGCTTCTGTCCACGGTTGCTGATTTAGCTCAGCATTTGATGCACATTCTTCGACATTTTTGCCCCAAGGAGAAGGCGTCGTGGCGCTATCTCGTGATCGATTTGGAAGAATCGTTGCCGCTCTTTGCTGCGGCCTTGAATGCGACAGATGAGCTGGTGCATCAATCCACTCCTGAAACCGATGCGGTTTGGCTCGGGCAGGTGCAGGCCAGTTTGCTCAACATCGAGCTGCGCATGAGAGAGCTCTTGGTTCGGCTGCGCTGAATTCGGGTTTTTCTGAAAGTTACGCGGCAGCATGTGGGCAAGGGAAGGCTGAATCCATGTCGTTGAAAGGACGCCATGGGGCTTCACGATTAGCTTCTCTGTATGCCATCCTCCATCCATCGACGCCAGTTTGTTCAAACTACCGCCATCCTGACCGCCGCGGCTACCTTGCGTGCACAGAAAAAAGCGGATTCCCAGGAAACGCTGCGCATCGGCCTTGTCGGTTGTGGTGGGCGTGGCACTGGCGCTGCCTCGCAGGCATTGGGAGCAGAGTACAATGGGAAGCTCGTCGCGATGGCAGATGTCGATCTGAAGCAGATTGATTCGAGCATTCAATCACTCAGTCAAAAGTTTCCCGATCGGGTGGAGGTTAGCCCTGACAAAAAGTTTGTCGGACTCAATGCTTACCAGAAGCTGATCGACAGCGGTGTGGACGTTGTTTTGCTAGCTAGCCCGCCCGGCTTTCGACCTCTGCATTTGCAGGCAGCGGTCGAGGCAGGGAAACATATTTTTTGTGAGAAACCGATGGCTGTGGACACGGTAGGTTATCACATGGCGATGGCAGCCGTGAAGAAGGCGAAGGAGAAAAAACTGAACCTCGTTGCAGGCTTCTGCTGGCGCTACAGCACGTCACGTGTGGAAGCCTTCAAGCGTGTCTTGGATGGCGACATCGGTAAGATCAGCAGCATCTTTGCGACCTATCACACAGGCCCCGTGAAGCCTATGCCACCGGCTAGTGGACGTCCTCCAGGCATGAGCGATGTAGAATGGCAGGTGAGAAACTGGTACAACTTCTCTTGGCTCAGCGGGGACAGCCTTGTTGAACAGGCCGTGCACAGCGTGGACAAAATCTGCTGGGCCATGGGTGACAAACCTCCCCAGAGCTGCATCGCCACGGGGGGACGACAAATTCCTGCTGAGGGGGGCAACATATTCGATCATTTCCACGCTGCCTATGAATGGGAAAATGGCATCATTTGCAATATGGCGAGCCGGCAGATCAAAGGATGCCAAGGAAACAATCAAGACATCATTCGTGGTGATAAAGGAGTTCTTGTGATTGGACGCGGCGGCGCGCCCTTCATTGATGGTGCCAAGCGCTGGCGTTTTCGTGGCGAAGAGAAAAACATGTATGACCTGGAGCACGAGGCGCTCTTCGCGGCGATTCGGAAGGGAGAGGTCATCAATGACGGAGACCGCATGATGCTTTCCACCTTGGTCGGCATCATGGGGCGCGAGGCAGCCTACACAGGTCAGCTCGTTTCTTGGGATCAAATCCTGGCCTGCACGCAGGATCTAGCTCCGGATGAGCTAAACTGGGGCGATAGCTTCACCCCGACTCCGATGCCGATGCCTGGGGTGACCAAACTTTTGCTTCCAGAGCCGAAAAAGCCGGATGGTTCTTCGGCGACGGAGAAAAAGTCGAAAGCGTGAGCAGGAATCGAACTGAACAGTAGCTCAATGCTTGCGGCGCTTCACATCTCCGCTTGAAGTGGGGACTATTGGAACTCGCTGCCGATCTATCCTACATTCTCTCTGCCCCGATTCACGATGCGCGTGAAGCGCTGCGGAAGTATTTTGGATTTCGCGAATTTTTGGATGGTCAGGAGCAGGTCATGGCCAACATCCTGGGTGGGCGTGACACACTAGTGATCATGCCAACAGGTGGTGGCAAAAGCCTATGCTACCAGCTGCCTGCCATGGTGATGGAAGGGGTGACCGTCGTGGTCAGTCCACTGATCGCCCTGATGAAGGATCAAGTCGATGCGCTGGAGCGACGTGGGATCCCAGCCACGCTCATCAACAGCACCTTGAGTTTGGGTGAGCAGCAGGAGCGCATCGCGGCTCTGCGTCGCGGTGAGTTCAAGCTCGTCTATGTGGCACCCGAGCGGTTCCGTAGCCGCCTGTTCACCAACACGCTGAGCCAAGTCGAGATCGCCCTCTTCGCCGTGGATGAGGCGCATTGTCTTTCGCAATGGGGCCATGATTTTCGCCCAGATTATTTCCGGCTTGGGGAGGCTCTGGAGGCGGTGGGGCGACCTCAGGTTGTAGCATTGACTGCCACTGCCACGCCTGAGGTGCGCGCAGATATCCAAAAAGTGCTGAACCTTCGTGATCCGTTTGTCACGATTCGAGGCTTTCAGCGTCCGAATTTGAGCCTCAATGTGCGGCATACCAAAAAGACTGACGAGAAGTATGCGCGGCTACGTGATATCATTCGCAACCACAAGAAGGGCATTGTCTACTGCTCCACACGCAAACGAGTAGAGGAGGTCGGGGAAGCTTTGAAGGAGATGAGCATTCGTGCCATTCAATATCATGGTGGTCTGGATGACAAAGAGCGGGAGCAACGGCAAAACAGCTTCATCAACAAAAAGCATGACGTCGCTGTCGCGACGAATGCTTTTGGCATGGGCATCGACCGCTCTGATGTGCGCTTTGTCGTGCACTTTGATGTTCCGGGCAGCATTGAGGCTTATTATCAGGAAGCGGGCCGCGCAGGCCGTGACGGTGAGCCTTCCTGGTGTGAGCTGTTTTTCAACTATGCTGACACGAAGACGCAGGACTTTTTCCTCGAGGGAGCGAATCCTAGTGTGGAGACAATCCAGAGCATCTATCAGGCGCTTTTGAATTGGGCGAATGACCGACATGAGGTGGAGGCCAGCATTGATGATCTCACCGATTATGCAGGGTTGAAGAATAGCATGGCAGTCAGTTCCTCCCTCAGTCATTTGGCGCGGGCAGGCTACATCGAGCGTTTCGATATTCCAGGGCGGAGGATTCGTGGTACACGCTTGCTGAAGCCCGAGGTGCTCACGCGTTCTTTGGACTTGGATGCGATGGCGATTCGCGAAAAGGAGAGGCGAGACCGGGCCAAGCTAAAGTCGATCATCGACCTCTGCTACGATGAGCAACGCTGTCGTCAGCAGCAAATTTTGGCCTACTTTGGAGAGCTGGAAAGTCAGCCCTGCGGCACCTGTGATGTGTGCAGTCGCGCAGGCGTTCAGCCTGCTCGTGAAGGCACGGCAGAAGAACTGGTCATGCTGCGGCAGGCGCTCAGTGGCATTGCTCGGATGTCCACTCGAAACCCGGATGGCGCCTGGGAAGGTCGTTATGGGAAAGGGAAAATCATTCAAATGCTGGTCGGCAGTCGTTCCAAGGAAGTCGTGGATGCCGGTTTAGATCAGCTCAGCACCTACGGCTTGCTGAAAAAGGCGGGCACCAGCCTGCTGCATCCTTTGTTTGCCGAAATGGAAAAGCAGGGGTTGATCGAGGTATCGACGGGAGAATTCCCTTTGGTAAGCCTGACGGCTAAAGGAGCGGATGTGATGCGCCGCGGTACGCAGGTTAGGATGCTTTGGCCGCGGAACGTGCCCAAGGAGCCTGGTCTAAAGGCGAATGCTGCTATGCCAGAGGTGGTCGCTAGCACGCAGGAGCTGGGTTTTGATGATGAACTCTACGAGAAGCTGAAAAAGCACCGACAGGCCATGGCTCAGGCGGAGGGAGTGCCTGCGTATGTCATTTTCAGCAATCAGACGTTAGAGTTTCTGACCCGGCTAAAACCGCGCACCCTTGCCGATGGCATGAAAATCCGAGGCGTCGGTGAAAAGAAGGCAGTTCAGTATTTGCCTGACTTCATTTGTGTGATTCAGAAGCATACCGAAAGTGGAATCTGACCACGTGTTTTACCGATCAGAGACACGAAAATAGCAGCGTCTTCAACGTAACAAAGTTGGAGACAATGCGAGGAACGCATCCCATACTAGGGCTCTCTCGACATTCTCACATGACTGAATCCGCCGCGAATTCTGAAAACAAGACAGCCGATCTTAACATCGACTTGTCTGATCTCCGCATGATGCCTGCCTGGGTATCAGGCTTTGGCAGTGCCTCCAGCCCAGCCTCAGATCTGAGCAGGTATGCTGAGCGCGAGGATCGCGGTGAGCGCCGTGGAACTGGCTACAGCGGTGAAAGACGTGATCCTCCCTCAGGTCGGCGAGATGGGCCAGCCCGCCGTGAGGGCGCTGGTGGTGATCGTTCACGCGGGCCAGGAGGTCCAGGTCAGAGAGATCGGGGAGATTCTCGTCCGCGTCGTGATGGGCCTCCAGGTGCTGCGCGTGAAGGTGGGCCTCGTGGAGATCGTGACCCACGTGGGGGTCCGCGTCGCTTTGGAGATCGTGATCGTGGTCGGGATGGGGCGCGCCCTCAGCGCGAGTGGGTGGAGATTCCGAAAGATGTCCAAGTGGTCATTGAACCGGAGGACAAGTCGTCTGAAGCCCTGGCCGCTCACATTCGCAGTGCTGGCCATGCATTCAGCATGTTTGATGCTTCCCGCTTGGTGTTGGCAGAAGGGGACCGTTTTCATGCGCGCTTCACTTGCGCCGCTGAGCGTCAGACCGGGCTTTTTGCCACACACGATGGAGGGCTTTTCCTAACACGAGATGAAGCGCTGCATCATGTGCTGCGCAGCAAAGCCATCGAGACCTTCTATCGAGTGGAAGAGGTGGAGCTTGAGGAGCCTAAAGGTGATTTCAAAAGCATCGGAGTGTGCGGATTCAGTGGGGAATTGATCGGCCCCCCGAGCCACCACAGCTTCCAGACCACCATCATCCGCCTGCATCGTGAACGATTTGGCAACATGTCCTTGGAGGATTACAAGCGCCGGGTGCGTGTGGAGACCAATCCTGAGTTAGTGACGCAGTGGAAAGAAAAGCAAAAGAAAGGTCAGCGCTGGGTTTCTTTAAAAGAGTTGCCTGCAGAAGGTGCAGAGCCAATCAGCTTTCAGTCACGCGCTGAGATGGAGGCGCATTTCCGTCGCATGCATGCCGATCAGGCGGTAGCGGAAACACGTGATGCGCTGGTGGTTGGAAACGTGGAGAAAGGTAAGCTGACCCACGTGCTCTCCATCATGCTTCGCCATGCCGTGGAGGGTGCTCGCAAGCATCTGTTCGAAATGTCACAAAAACTCGGCAATAGCTTCGAGCGCAGAGGTCTTAAGCTTTTCAAACGACGCTCAGGTAAGCTTTTTGTTAGTCGCGTCAAACCGCGTGCCATCGACCCTGGGATGGTGTTTTCCGAACGCGTGGCGAAGATTGTCGAGGTGCTGAAAGGCAAATCCGGCATTTTGCTCCATGACCTCGTTGAAGCGATCGAGCCCTCTCCTTTGCAGCCTGCTCCTGTGCAGGATGGTGGTGAGGCATCACCAGTAAAGCAGGTGCCTACGGAAGAGCAGATTCATGTCATTAAAGACATTCGTTGGTTAGCCAATGAAGGTTATGTGATCGAATACAGCGACGGTATGGTCTTCCTGGGAGTGCAGGGAGAACCCCAAAGTGCCCCGAAAGTATCAACACCTACGTCTGTTAGCCCAACCGCTGTTGGCAGCGATGAAGCCGTTGAGTCTTCAGAGGCTGCCGAAGCGCCCGAGGCAGCCGTCGAAGAGTCTATTTCTGCTGTCTCGGAAGAAGCCTCCAGCGTCGTCACCGAATCAACAGCTGAGCAGTCTGTTCCAGCGTTAGAAACGGATGAGCCAAAGCCAGAGGCTACTGCCTGAGCTTTGAGCCCTAGATTCTTTGAGTCCTTTGGTATGCCAGTTTGAGAGGCATGCCAGAGCTAGGATTCATGGCGTTTCGCGCGAGCCCAAGGCTGAAAAGAAGGCAGCGAAGACGTCATCTTGCGCTGGATGGCTTTGCGGGTGAAGTGATGGCGACCCCCGCGGCTTCCATCACGATTTTCTGGAAGGCATCCCTCGGCTTGCTGCTGTCTGGTACGAGAACATTTTGCACAAGATAAACGGTGATGATCTGACGCTGAGGATCGATCCAGCCGTTGGTGGCAAAGGCTCCGCCATGGCCGAAGCTGGCTATCGGCATGAAGGGGCAGGGGCGCTGCTTTTTCCCATTGATCTGCCAGCCTGCAGCATACGCCGGGTGCTTTTCACCGGTCGTGACCTGACGCGTCATGTCTTCTACGGCCCTTGCAGAGAGGATGCGCACGCCTTCCAGCGCCCCTTTCCCAGCAATCATGGCATAAAAGCGACCCATGTCTGTCGCGGTGGAGAAGAGTCCGCCGGAGGGCTCCGTCATGTGGGTGATGGTTTCATCGGGAGTCACAAAGGGGTTGTAGCCAGGCACCAGTTGATGGGTGTCTTCATCCATCTTGTAAGTTCGAGCGACACGCGCCCGGCGTGCAGCATCGACATGAAAAAGGGTGTCCTTCATGCCTAGCGGCTGGAAGAGTCGTTGGTGGAGGAAGTCTTCGTATTTCATGCCCGAGGCGATCTCCAGAATGCGCCCGGCGACCGTAGGGCCAAAGCCATACTCGTAGCTGCTGCCTGGCTCATAGGCCAAGGGCGCTCGGATGAGGCTCGTGACATAGGTCTTCAATGAGATCGCTCCATCAGTGGGTTTTCGTGGTGGGAAGGCAATGCCTGCGGTATGGCTGAGCAGCATCCGCAGCGTGATGGCTTGCTTCGGTGCACTGCCATCAGCCAGTTTCATTTTTCCCAGATCTGGCAGCCAACGGCTGGCTGGCTCATCCAAGGAGAGTTTGCCCTCATCGACCAAAATCATGATGGCGGCGGCATTCACCGATTTTGTCATGGAGGCGATCCAAAAGAGAGCATCTCGTTCCATTTTTCTTCCCCTTTGGATGTCTGCCATGCCAACAGCCTCGTGATGGACGATCTTCCCCTTTTCCATGACCAAAGTCACGATGCCTGCGGATTGCTTTTGCGCTACGGCTGCTTCCATGGCTGGTCGGATGGACTCCAGCTTCTTCGCATCCATCGCCTGCGCGAAGGCCGTGAGGAAAAAGATCGAGAAAAGAATGGCGTGTCGAGGCATTCGCCATGAACGCGAGAAACCTGCTTAGTGTTGCAGCCCGAAGGGAATACGGTGAGCCATGTTCACAATGCTTACGTCTTCTTCCGCGCCTGATCCGTAAAAAGCACGGTTTTTCACTTCATTCGATGATTGCACCTTCTTTTCTTTCTCTGCGGGCCAGCGCTCTTGCATTACTCAGCGCAGTCGCTTTTGCGGGTGATTCTGTCCCCGTGCTGACGCTAAGCCAACCCGCTGCGGAGGTGAGTCGTGGTGTGCAGTTGATCGACCCCGCTGCCTTTGGTTTCGGACGACCTGGCTACATGCTGGATACGACCTTCATGGATCAGCAGGATTTTGCCAATCGCCCGGGTGGGGTGGACTTCTTTGAGGTGAGGACGATTGTCCCGGTCTGGACGACCAAGGTGGAGAGCACCCGCCTCGCATTGTCTCTGGGCTACAATTTGACGGAACTGGATTTGGGTGGTTTGGCCGGCATGGGCAGCGAAACACTGCACACCCTGGAGGCTCAGCTTTCGTTGTTTTGGCGTCCAACCGCTTCACGTTGGTGGGGCTTGGGTTTTGTGACTCCAGGACTTGGCACCGACTTTCAGGGCCTAAGTTGGGATGACTTTGAGGTCTCGGGGCTTGGGCTTTTGGGCTACCGTTTCAGTGATACTTTCAGTGTCGCGGGAGGGGCTTTTGCTCAATACGGGGCTGAGGAAGGGCGCATCTTTCCTGCTTTAGGTTTTATTTGGCAGCCTGAGCCTTTCATTCTGCAAGTCACCCCTCCTTTTGTCGTGCTCGGTTGGCATGCGACGGAGCGCCTGACCTTGAGCCTGAGTGCTTACCCAAGCGGGGGTTCTTGGGATGTCGAGGGGCCGAACGTGAATCGTGTCGATCTGAGCGGTTGGCAGGCTGCGGCGTCGATCATTTACAAGCTAACCGACAAGCTTACCCTCAGTCTTCGTGGCGGTATGAATCTCGGGGGTGAGTTGGAATTGCGCGATACGAACAATCGCACGGTCGCCGATGAAACTTTGGAAGCAGCTCCCTTTGGAGCGGTGAATCTACGATGGGCTTTTTGAGCGTGACACCTGAGTTTGTGCAGGTGGTCAGGTCGGCCGTGATGGTGGCTGGGAGGATGCGGCAGATGATGATGCGTTCATTCTTCCCAGCATGTCGATGAAGGCATCTTCCAAGCGTTTTTCATCGCGGTGAAAATCCAGCACAGGGATGCCATCGAGAATCATCCGTCGTAACGTGCTAGCGATGACTTCCTCCTCGATGGATTCAATCTTCAAGCGTGCTCCGCGTTTGGTTTCATCCATCAAACTCACTCTTGGCGCCGTAAGCGCCCATTCGAGCAGTTTTGCGGGTTCGCAGGCTACCTGAACGGTTACAAGTGTCTCGGGCGCGTTGCTTGGACGCCTCATGGACTCGGCGTCGCCATGATGAACAATGCGTCCTTTGTCAATGAACAGCAGGCTATCGCACATTTCACCGAGTTCGCTGAGGATGTGCGAGCTGATGAGGATGGTTTTGCCTTCTTCTG
>CANNQP010000052.1 GCA_947507875.1 Verrucomicrobiaceae bacterium
CCGTTCAGGCCGAAGATGCCGCGACCGCGCTCCTCATACGTCATGCCCGTGTGCTCGATGGCGGGATGGATGTCGCACTGGTAGCCGGTGATCACCCACGGCGCGACGTCCTTCAGCTCGCGGCTGCGATACTGGATGCCGCTGTTGTTATCCCCAATGACGCGCATGGTGGCACGCAATTCGAAGTTCTTCACCGTGCCGCCGCGCCAGATGAGAAAGCTGTTGTTCGCCATTGCCTCGGGTGATGCATTCGTGCCGATGACGATGCCGTTCTCGACCTTCCAGAGTTTCGGATCGCCGTCCCAGCCGGTGAGGTCGCGGCCGTTGAACAAGGAAGTGAAGCCGTCTTCTGCGAGCGAAGGGACTGAAAGGACGAAAGCGACGAGAAGGAAGGGAATGAAGCGCATGGAGTGGTGGAGTTTTGGAGTGTTGATCAAGGCGTCGGCACGAGCTTCTCGCCAGTGGCAGGCATCGTTTTAGTCGGCTGGCCAGTAAGGAGGCCGTGCTTCACGAGAAATTGGTCCGCAGCGATGAGCGTGACGTCTTGCCAAGGGCCGCTGTTGAAGAAGCTGTGCGACTGGCCCGGCGCGAGCTGGAGATCAATGGTTTTCGTGCCGAGGGACTTCCACTTCGCGTGGGCGGTGTCCCAGCCTTTCTTCCACGTGTCCTTGTCACCAAAGAAAGCGATCGCGGGCGGCAGATCCACTTTCAAATGCGTGAGAATGTCGATTTCAGGATCCTGGTGATCATCGGTGGCAAAGGCGGGATTGAACCACACATAGGCGACGACGCGGGTGTCGATGTCCTTCGGGTCCGCAGGGTCATTCAGGCCCGGATTCATCGTGGCGAGCGCGCTGATGTGCCCGCCCGCCGATCCGCCACCGGTGATGATGCGCTGCGGATCGATGCCGAGCTCGCCCGCGTTCTGCTTGAACCAGCGGATGGCGCTTTTCGCGTCGGTGACGCACACACGCTTCTTCGTTGCGCCGGCAGGCAGTCTCGCAGCATCTGCCTTGCTGAGCATCTGATACTCCGCCGTGGCACAAACGAGTCCTCGACTGGCAAAGTAGGCGCAGGCGATGCGGAACTGCTTCAATGAACCGCCACTCCAGGAGCCCCCATGAAAAAGGATCATGCCAGGAACTTTCGCTTTCACAGGATTATGATTCGGTGGGAAATAAATTTCCATCTGGCGAGGCTTTTGGGCGCTCTCTTTGTAAACGTAAACCTTGCCAGGAGGCGTGTCCGCACCCATGGCGGATTTTTTCTTAGCTGGTTTTTCAGCAGCAAAGGATAGGCCGCAGAAAGCTATGAGAAGAATGGCGATGAATTTCATGTGAAGACACGTGAGATGATTACTTCAAGGCTGCCTCGATCGCTTTGGCGACGGTTTCACCGAGAAAGTCATAACCTTGAGCATTGAAATGAACATCATCCGGATTTTGCATGACCTTCAAATGTGGCGTGATGGCGGCAAAAAGATCATCCATGACGATCTTGTGCTTTTTCATCAGCTCTAACGCGGCAGCGTTGCGTTCCAGAATGGGCGCAGACTTGTACTGACCATTCTTGGTATCAGGGCAAGGCGTACTACTCGCCCACACAAGCTTAGCTCCAGTCTTCTTCATGCGTTCGATGAGTAGCTCCAGCCGATGCTGATAATCAGCGATGGGTGTATTGCGGTCGTGGATACCAAAGTTGAAGTGAATCAGGTGCCAATTTCCATTCCCCAGCCAAACGTCGATGTGTTTCAGGCCTGCCGCCGTCGGCCCGCAGTTGGCTGGAGCCCGATGCACATTCGCCTTGCCTGCGAGCGCCTTACGGACGGCCTGCGTGTAACCGCGCGAGACCGAATCGCCGATCAAAAGCACCCGCGGTAACTTGGGGTCATCCTGCACGAAATCCCACGCACTCGAGCGACCAGCAACTTTATCACGCTTATGGATAGGCAAATAAAAACCTCCCAATTGCCTCTGTAACACATGCTCCCAAGCCTGCTGATCTGGCGGCAATGTTGCCACCAGCGATTGATAGCGTTCCTCAATGACGGCATCCGCTTTCGCTTTCTGCGCGGCAGCCTCGGCGGCATTCGTGGGCTCACCCTTCGGTGGGTTTGCAGAAGTCTGAGCAAAGCTGAGACTGGGAATGAATAGAAGAAAAAGATATTTCATGCGCCCCATACCAACGCACGATGGTAAGGCTCTCCTTGCCAGCATTTAAAAGACCGTCTAGCGATGGCCGCATGGATCAAAACTGGAAAGATAAAATCGTCATTGTCACCGGAGGTGGTGGCGGCATGGGACAGCAAGCAGCCAAGCGGTTTGCCGAGGCTGGAGCAAAGACCTTCATCTTTGGACGCACCTTGGAGTCGCTTCAAGAAACTGCAGCTTTGTCGAACAATATTCTGCCGATGGTGTGCGATGTTGCAGACACGGAGAGTGTCGCAGCGGCACTAGATGAGATTCTGAAACAGGGTGTTCCTTTTGCACTCATCCACACAGCAGGAATCAATACCCCCGATCGCTTCATGGCACATGCGGATCCAACACGTATCGCTAGCGCCGAAAGCTGGCGTCGCGTTATGGAAATCAATGTGCTGGGTGTGGCGAACATGATTCAGGCTGTCTCCAAACCCATGGCAGCTCATGGAGGAGGACGTATCGTTGTGGTCTCTTCCACGGCAGGCCATGGCTATGACTCTTACGCAGGCGTCCCCTACACGGCGAGCAAATGGGCAGTACATGGCATGCTGTTTACCGCCCGTATGCAACTCAATGCTTACGGTATTGTGCTTTCTGAATACGCTCCTGGCGAGGCCAACACACCGCTCGTGGCCAAGCGTCCCGTGCAACCTTCACCAAGACATAAAGAGGCGATGATCACGTGTGAAGACTGCGCCGATGTCATGTTCTTTATCGCGAGCCAGCCGCACAGCATGAGCCTCGTTCAGCTCCCTGCGTATCAGCCGTTTGGCGGCATGCCTCCGCAAATCACACTGCCCTGGTTGGATGCCCTTGATATTCAACCGAAATCATAATCCACAAACCCAGATCACGATCACCCCTTGGGGTGCACCGTGTAGCTGAACTGCACGGCACCATTGTGCAGGTCGTTGTTTGTCACTCCATCTGGCATGCTACGAACATAGTCCACTTTGGCTTCGCTTTCGTTCACCGTAACTCGCAAATGGCCGCTGCTGCTGAAGACGAAGCCACGATAGCCATACTCTTCGGCACTACGGGTGCCGCCCCTCGGGTGACCAGGCTGAGGAACTTCCTGGTAGATGAGGCCATCAAGCTCCTCTTTGACGAAAAGATGGTCATGCCCGTGGAAGACGATGTTGACACCGTTTTTGACGAAAAGCTGATGCAGCGGCATTTCCCAACCGGGGCGATTCTCTTTGAAGCCATCCGTGCCATCCGCGTTATTGCCGCCCCACTCCATGTAGGCGGCAGCTTTCACTCCACCACGCACATCACGCCCTAAACCACCGACGAGGTGATGGATGAAGACAAATCGCATCTGCGCCTTGCTGCGGGTGAGAGTCTTCGTGAGCCAGCGATACTGGATTTCCCCAAGCGTCATATCCCAGCCGGAGGCTCCGCGCCTTGTGGTGGCCCAAAAGGGATCGAGGCCGATGAAGAGTGCATTTCCCCATTCGAAGGCGTAGTAGCTGTGCTTGTCGTTGCCGTCGGTGGGGTTCGGAAAGTAGGTGTGGCGCTGTTTGATGGACCAGTCCGACATCTCCGGATCGCTGCCGCGTTCGCCATCGTGATTCCCGAGCACCATGAAAATAGGCACGCTGTGCGCGATGCGACCCATGTAGTAGCGCTGCGCTTTATACTGCGACTCGGAGCGTGTGTAGAAGCGGCCAAACTTGTCCACCATTGTGGTATCGCCGAGGTCGATCATAAAGTCAGGCTTATCGGCGAGCATGTTGGTCAGTGTCTGCTGGTAAACGCCTACGTCAGTGTTGTTGTCGAGATGCGAATCCGCCTGCACGACAAAGGAAAACGTCGAACCAGACTTCCTCTGCGTGTGAAAGCTTCGCATTGTATCCTGAATCACCTCACCACCAGGGCGGCGGTAATTGAGACGATAGGGGTAACCCGTGTCAGGCTCCAAACCTCCGAGCACGATGTTTTTCGGCACACCAGGCTCGAATTTCATCATATCGGTTTTTGAACCGTCACCATACTCGATACAAGCCTCCATAGCATCCCAAGCAAGCACGCTAACCGTCACCGACTCAGCTCCTGGCCGGCAAAGCCAGACGTTGAACAGATAAGGCGGCACCACAGCCGCTTCGACTTGGCCACCCTGTCCTGCGCCTTTTGGCTTTTCATCGGCAACGGCAGCAATCAGGAGCAACGCAAACAAGGATGTGATGAGCGAGAACAACAGAGGCTTCATAAAGTCGTCATGGGCGTCAGCCCGTGAGGTTTGGACGGGCACTTGGACGGCGTGTTGTGATAGCGAAGCGGTGCGAGCTACAATCTCCGCACTACATTTTACCTCCTTTTTTCCCACCTTTGCCTCCGCTTTTCCTCGCAGGCTCTTTGGCGGGATCGTAGTTCGGATTGGGTTTCGGCATTTCGGCTCCGACGTCCTTCAAATAGTCCGCGAGCTGCTTGGCGAGTGTTGCGGTGAGTTCGGGTTTGGCGGCGGCGAGGTTGTTGGTTTCGCCGATGTCGGCTTGGAGGTCGAAGAGATGATTTTCACCCGTTTCGTAGAAGTGAATGAGCTTCATGTTTCCCTTGAGGATCGCCGAGTGAGGTGAGTCGCCTTGATAATGCGGGAAATGAAACACGAGAGGCTCACGAGGGCGTTTCACGGGATCCGAGGAGCCGCTAAGCAGATGCGTGATGTCGCCGCCTTCGAGTTGTTTTGGCAGTGCTGCCTTCACGCCAGCCCAACGGCAAAAAGTCGGGAAGAAATCGTAGCCGACCACCCGCTGATGGCACCACGAGTTCGGCGCGATGCCAGGTCCGCGAATGATCAGCGGAACGCGGATACCACCCTCCCACACATCACCCTTGCCGCCATTCAACGTGCGGCGATTCGAGCCGCCGTTGTCGGACATGTAGATGACGATGGTGTTCTTCGAGAGGCCCATGGCATCCAGTTTCGCCAGCAATTCGCCCACACCGCGATCGAGGTCTTCCGCGATGGCCGCGCGGCCGACTTCTTTGTCGTCTCTGCCGGAGGCGAGCTTCCGATATTTCTCCAACAGCGCGGGAGTCGCGTTCTCGGGATAGTGCAGCGCGTTGTAACTCATCTGGATGAAGAAGGGTTTCCGAGCGGCTTGGCTGCGCTTCATGAAATCCACCGCCCGCGAGCCCATGCCAAAGATGTCCACCGGGTTCGGCGGCAGATGCGGTGCGGCGTCTTGATTGCCGGTATCACCATCACTCTCATCATAACCATGAGCTTCCGGCCCACCGCCAGAGAGATGCCATTTGCCGTAGTGGGCGGTCGCGTAACCCGCCGACTTCAGCATCTGACCGATGGTGATTTCGTCATCGCGGATGCTTTTGCGATTGTCACCTTCGATCAAGCGATGGCCCTGCTCAGCCGGAGCGGCCTTCGTCCATCCGAGCGCTGCTGGATTTCGTCCCGTTTGCAAGCTGATGCGTGTCGGCGAGCAAACCGGGGCAGGCGCATACGCTGCGCTGAATCGCATGCCCTGCTCCGCGAGCCGGGCGATGTTCGGCGTTTGCACGATGCTGCTTTTCGAATCCGGCATGTCCGGGTGCATCTGGCAGGAAAGCCCGCTCCAGGCCTGATCATCCGAGAGCATAAAAAGAATGTTCGGCGGCGCGGCGGTGAGGACGCTGGAGGCCGCGAGCAGCAGGAGGATGGGTTTCATCATGGGCAGACCTTGGAGAATCGGTTGTTTCAATAGGCTGGGTTCACGGATTCCACATCACACGATAAAACGCCCGCTGGCCGTTGATGCGAGCAGGCAGGTTATCGGTGTAGGTCGCGTTGGTGTTCGTGTTGGTGAAGGTGAGGGTGTCGATGGTGGTCCAGTTGATCAAATCGGTGCTCCATTGGATTTGATACGGCTTGTTCGGGATGGCGTTCCAGCGGAGGCCGACTTGGCCGGGGGCGACGTTGGCGACTTCGATGGGCGGGCTGATTTTCGGGGCGAGGACAAAGCTGTGGGAGATGCTGCGGTTGATGCGTGCGGGAGTTTCGTCGTTGAAGACGCTGGTAGCATCGGGCGGCATGGGGTCGCTGGCGGTGCGGTAGCTGCGGACGTAGTCGGCGACGGCTTGATCGGGGCCGACGGTGATGCGGATGTGGCCGCTGTTGGGCAGCAGGTAGCTGGTGCTGTTGGCACCGAGATTGACGTATTGGCCGTCCGCCGCGCTGCCGAGGCTGGTGTAGTTCGGGGTGCCGGGCTGCGGGCATTCGAGATAGACGATGCTGTCTTTGACTTGGTAGCCATACAAGTGGTCATGGCCGTGGAAGACAACGTTGACCTTGTTTTGCACGAGCAGGTCATGGATTGGCATCTCCCAGCCGGGACGCTTGGTGGCGAAACCGGCGCTGCCGTCGGCGTTTTTGCCACCCCACTCGTATTTGTCGCTCACTTCGATGCCGCCGCGTGCGGCATACTGCGGGGTGCCTGTGGCGGTCTGCGTGCTGCCGCCGACGATGTGGTGCATGAAGACGAACTTGTATCTCGCGCTGCTGTTTTGCAGCGTGGTCTTGAGCCAGTCATACTGCGGTTTGCCGAGGCTCCAGTGCCATGCGTCGTTGGCGGAGTTTGGATTGGTCATCGTGTTCCAGAAGGGGTCGAGCATGATGAAGAGCGCCTCGCCCCATTCGAAGGCGTAGAAGTCCTCCAGCAGGCCAAGCGTGCCGCCGGTGTAATCCTTTGGCGTTGGATTGCCGGAGTAGAAGGTGTCAGGCGTCGGAGCAGGGTAGAAGGCTTTGCGGGCCTTCAGGTCCCAGGCGGGGATGTTGTTCTGCTTGTCGGCGGCGGCGGTGAAGAGGTAGCCGTATTCCGCCTCGTGATTGCCGAGTCCGAAGAAGAACGGGATGCTATGGCAGGCACGCTCGAAGGCATTGCGGAAGAGGATCGCGCGGTTGTTGATGCTCGTCTGGTTGATGGTGACACCACCGCCCCATTTCGGGGGCACACCGAGCAGGCCGTCGGCAAGCTTGTCGGTCATGAAGATGTCGCCCACGTCCATGTGGATGTCCGGCTGGTCGAGGCTGATGTTCTGCATCGCACGCCAGAAGAGCTGCATGTCCGTGTTCACATCGATGTGCGGATCGGCAGTGACGGTGAAGCTGAACGTCGTGCCGCGAGGCCGTGCGGTGTGGAAGCTGCGCTCGCCGCGGGCACTGTAGAACGGAGCGCCGACATTCCGATGGCGCACCCGATAGTAATACTCGGTGTCAGGCTGCAAACCGGTGATCGGGATGCGGATCGGGTTCTTAAACTCCGGCTTGGCGTTGTCGATGTTGAACGTCGCAGGCGTGGTGCTCGCGGTGTATTGGCCGGGAGCGGTGCCGTATTCGACAAAGACCTGCTGATTGACCGATGCGATGAGGTTCAAGGTCACCCCGTCCGACTTCGGCAGCGTAAGGAACTCCGCGCCGACGATGGTGGCATCGGTGAGGAGGCTGTTCACGGTGTAGAGGTAGTTGCCGCTTCCGGGGCTGGTGGAGCTGGCGTTCGTGTTATCGGTGGCGACGACTTTGAAGTTGATCGTCGTGCCGCCGTTCTGCGCGGGGATGGCCGCGCCCCAAATGCCGTCATTGGCCGCGCCATCGCCGTGCAGGCCGTCGTCGAACATCGCGAGCGTGATGGTCGGAGGCGGCGCGGTGGTGGCGATGACGATGTCGTCAATGCTGACGCGCGGAGTGCGAGTCGGAGCCGTGGCGGTGTAGCCGGTGGCTTGGAAGCGGATCTTCGTCTGCGTGCCGAGTTCTGCACCCGCGAGGTCATAATGGAAGAGCTGGAAGCCGTGGTTCACCGTTGTGGCAAAAGCGGTGCCGATGGGGGCGGCGCTCGTATTCGCATACGCGGCAGTGTTGAGCACGAAGGTGGTCGCGTTCGTGATGCTGCTCACGGTCGCATTGCCCGCGAAGTAGTTGGCGGCAGCAGCAGCAGCGGCATTGGTCGCGGTGGCGTTCACCAAAGTGGCCGTCGTGCCGGTGACGAGGGTGAAGGACGTGTTCGGCGTGATGGTGCCGACGCGGGTGTTGTTCGGAATGCCCGTGGCGGTGATGAACATGCCTTCGACAAGGCCCGTGGTGTTCGAGCAGGTCGCGGTGGAGCTGCCGCTCGTGATGCCGATGGTCACATTCACCGGCGCGGCGAGCACCGTGCGTCCTGTGGTGAGTCCGGTGGTGCTGGCGCAGGTCACGGTTGTGCTGCCAGCGACCGTGCTGGCGGAGTTCAGCACCACATTGCTCAGCGAGACCGTTTCAGCGTTCCAATCTTCGCTCAGACGCGTGTTCCAGGTCGCGCCGTTGTCGGCGGAGACTTGCATCGTCCAGCCGCAGTTGTTCGTGGCAAAGAGATCGCGTGTCTGCACATAGAACTCGATGAAGCCACTCGCGCCGGAGGTGTTGATCGCGTTCGTCGTGGTGAACATCGACGCCAGCGGGTCGGCGGTGCCGCCATTGAACTCTGCTGCGGCCGTGGTGGCACTCAACGTGAGTGCGGAGCCCGCCGTCGTGGGCGCGACGTTCATGTTGAAGGTCGTCGTGCTCGTCACCGAGGCCACGACCGCATTGGTCGCCAATCCGCTGCCGGAGAGCGACATGCCGTTCACGAGGCCGGCGGTGCTATCGCAAGTGACGGCCACACTGGCGGCGGTGGTCGTTGCATTTGTCAAGGTGACGCCACATGCGGTGAGCGTGAGACCCGTGCCCGTGCCGGTGGCGGCCTGCGAGAGCACGAAGGTCGTCGCGTTCGTGATGGAGGCGACGGTGGTGTTGCCCGTTTGAGTGCCGTTGATGCTGCCAGCGATGTTTGGACCAGTGACAAGCATTCCAGGCCAGAGAGCCGAGGTGCTCGCGCAGGTCACGCTGGTGCTGCCGCTCGTCGTCGCGGCGCTCGTGAGGCTGATGGAGGTGCGATTCGAGGTGCTCACGGCCTGACGCACATTGCCAGCCCCGACGGTGGTCCACACGTTGAGCGCACCGGTGCCGTTCCAGTTGTTCGACGAGGTGTTGTTGAAGCTCTCCTTCCAGATCGCGGTGCTCACGGGCGTGCCGGTGTCGTATTGAAGCTGCACGCTGGTGAGCGTGGTGCCGCTCTGAGGCGTGATTTGCGCCAAAATCGTCGTCGGATCGAGATACGTCGGCGAAGTGGGCCCGGTGGACACGCTGACGATAGCTGGGCCGTTGGCGTTGTAGGTCACGTTGATGCTCGCGGTGCCGGTGTTGCCGCCTTGATCAGCGCTATCGGTCGAAGTGGCCGTGATCGTGTTCGCGCCCGGTGTGAGCGGCACGGTGGCGGTCCATGTCGCGTAGTTGTCGGAGCTGACCGCATTGACGCCATTGACGACGACTGCGGTCAATGACGAGATGGTATCCGAGGCCGTTCCGGTGACGACGATGCTGTTGGCGGTCGTGGTCGTGTTGTTCGCAGGTGACGTGATCGCGACCACCGGCGTGCTCGCATCCTGGGTGGACGAGGCGGTGGTGCCAGAGGCCGAGGTGTTGGTGCCATCGGTGGCGGTGCCGCGATAGTAATATGTCGTGCCGCTGGTGAGGCCGGTGAAGGTGGCCGTGGTGCCACTCGTCGTCTGCGTGCCGAGAATGGTCGCGAAGTCCGCCGTGGCGCTGCGCTGGATGGTGTAGCCCGTGGCGCTGGAGACGGCCGGCCAGGTCATCGTGATGCTCGTGCCCTTCGTGTAAGCGGGCAGCGTGAGCTGCGGCGCGCCCATCGTGACGGTCAAAGTGCCTGCGGTGCTCGTGGCGTTGCCCGCGTTGTTCGTCACCAGGACGTCGTAGCTGCCTGCATCGGTGGCTGAAGCATTCGTGATGGTCAGCTTCGCAAAGTAAGCACCGCGCACGACCACGCTCGCGCTATCCGTGACCGCCGTGGCCGTTGTCGCGCCGCTGATGTTGGTGCCGTTGGCGACATTTACGCCACCTTTGCGCCATTGCACGCTCGGTGTGCCGTTCGGGTAGCTGGTGAAGGGCGCATACAGCTCAATGCTGCCGCCTTGAGGCACGGCATTCGTGATGAGCGGCGGGCCGATGTAGGGCTTGAAGTTCTCCGCGGTGATCGCGGTGATGCTGTTGGTCAAACTGGTGACGATGCTGGCATACGCGCCGTTGGCGATGAGGTCGGTGGTTTCATACGGATCGTCGGTGAGGTTGAACAACTCCGGCGTGAGGACGTTGCCCACGCGACCACGGCGCAACTTGAAGTCCTTTGTGCCACCGTTCACCGGATCGGTGAACTTGTTGATCGCGATCGGTGCCGCCGCATCGGTGACGAGCGTGGCATTGCCCGGACGCAGGGTGGTGGTCGTGCTGCTGGTGGCCGTGAGCAGGTTCGGCCACAGATTGACGCCATCGAAGGGCTTCGTGTTCTGCGGCGTCACGCCGACGGCGGCGCAGAGTGTCGGGAAGACATCGCCGACCCACATGTATTGATGGCTGATCACGCCGCCGGGCAGTACACCGGGATACGAGATCCCCGCGACCTCGCGCAGACCGCCTTCATAGCTGTCGCCCTTGTCGCCACGCATCGGATCATTGAGCGAGCCCTTCGTTTCATCGCCGCCGTTGTCGCCAAACCAGATCACGACAGTGTTGTTGCTGATGCCGGCCGCATCCAGCGCATTGAGCACGCGGCCCATCGCCTGGTCCATGCCATCGACGGCGGCGGAGATGAGGCGTCGGCTGGTGTTGGTGACACCGAGGTTTTGATACTTCGTGATCAGATTCGCCGGGGCGGAAACGGGGCCATGGATCGAGTTGAACGCGAGATGCAGGTACATCGGCTGCGAGGGGTTACGGTTCTGGATGTGATAGATGGCCTTGTCCGCGAGCAAGTTCGGCGACCAGCCGCCGGTGCCTTGCGAATCCGTGTGCTCGCTCGGTCCATCCTGCTGCACGCCATTGAGCCACCAGTCGGGACTATCGAGCGAGTCCGTTTCCGCGCTGCGGTGCGTGTAGTAGTCAATCGCGCCTGAATACTGGCCGTAGTGCGAGTCAAAGCCGCGATTGAACGGCGCGTATTGCAGACCTTCTTGGATAATCCGCGTGGTCACGCCATTGAGTGTGATGAGACTTTTGTTCTTATCGCTCCCACCCATGTGCCACTTGCCGCACATGAAGGTCTGATAGCCTGCCGCCTTGAAAGTCTGCGGCATCAGATGCTCGCTCAAATCGGTGCCACGTGTGTTGTTCGTGGCATGACGGATCGGATTGCGGCCCGTGAGCAAGGTCGAACGTGTCACCGAGCACACCGTGGTGCAGTAGAAGCGTTCCAGGCGGATCGAACCCGGCCGCGTGGTGCCGAAACTGTCCATCGTCGGCGTTTGAATCGGCACCTGGCCCGCTGGCGTGTGATAGCCCACATCGCCCCAGCCCTGGTCATCCGTGATGATGACGACCACGTTTGGCGCGGTCACGGTGGTGATGGCGAGCGCAAAAGCCTTCGTGGCGCTACGATTGGCCGAATCGGTCACTTCGATGGTGAAGTTGAAGTTTCCGGCCTGAGTCGGTGTGCCGCTCAAAACACCGCCGGAGCTCAACGTGATGCCATTCGGCAACGAACCGCTGAAAAGGCTCCAAACATAGCCCGTGCCGCTTCCGCCGGTGGCGGTCAGGGTTTGGCTATAAGCACCCGTCGTGCTGCCATTTGGCAAAGGCGACGCCGTGGTGATCGTCGGAGCCGGAGCGACGGTGTAGCTCGTCGAAGACGATGTCGTCGTGCCGCTGCCACCGCTGCCCACCGCCGCAATGGTGAAGTTCACCGTGGCTCCATTCGCCTGCGCCGGAATTGTGCCGCCCCAGACGCCGTCATTCGCCGCGCCATCACCATGCAGACCGTCGTCATACATCGTCACCACCGTCGGCGGCGCACCGCTCGTCGTATTCACCACGATGTCGTCCACATTGAAACGAGGCGCACGCGTCGGCGCGGTGGCGCTGTAGCCGGTGAACTGCCAGCGGATCTTTGTGTTCGTGCCGAGTTCCGCGCCTGCGAGGCTGTAGCGATAGGGTTGCGCCGTGCCGTCCGCCTTCGTCGTGTAGCCGTGGTTCAAGGTGGTGGCCGCGAGAGCGATGGGAGCCGCGGTGCTGTTGAAGAACGCCGCCGTGTTGATGGTGAAAGTGGTGCCGTTGGCATTCACTGAGGCCACCGTGGCCGTGGGCGAGAGATACGTGGCCGCCACCACCGAGGTGCTGTTGGCCGTGGCATTCACCAGCGTGCCCGGGCTGTTGCCGGTGATGAGTGTGAAGGACGTGTTTGCCGTGATGGTGCCGATGCGTGTGTTGTTCGGAATGCCTGTGCCGGTGACAAACATGTTTGTCTGAAGACCCGTCGTATTCGTGCAAGTCACCGTCGAGCTGCCAGTCGTGATTCCGCAGGTCACCGCCGAGTAAACAATCGGACCCGCAAGCGTGCGGCCGACCGTCAGGCCCGCCGTGCTGGTGCAGGTCACCGTGGTGCTGCCTGCGTTGGCGTTTGCGGTGTTCAGCACGCAGTTGGCCAGATTGACCGTCGTGGTGTTCCAATCCTCGGAAAGACGCGTGTTCCAGGTCGCGCCGCCATCCGAGGACACATCAAAGGTCCAGCCGTTGTTGTTCGTCGCGGCCAGATCGCGTGTCTGGGCATAAAACTCGACATAACCCGACGTGCCGCTGGCATTGATCGCATTCGTTGTCGTGGCCGATGCGGCGGCGGTGCCACCGTTAAACTCCAAAGCCGCGCAGGAGGCCGTGATCGTGAATCCAGTGGTCGCGGTGGTCGGTGCGGCATTCATCACAAAGGTCGTCGCATTCGTCACGGAGGCCACCGTGGCATTGTTCGCCAGACCGGTGCCGGTGAGCGACATGCCGGCAAAAAGACCGCCGGTGTTGTCGCATGTCACCGTGGTGCTGGCCGCCGTGGTCACGCAATTGGTCAACGAAGCGCCGTTCACGATCAGCGTGGCCGCTCCGGTGGCTGTGGCATTCGCCGTGAGCACAAACTGCGTGCTGTTGGTGACCGAGGCGATCTTCGTCGCGGTCGTTCCATTCACGGGAATGTTCGGCCCGCTCACCAGCATGCCCGGCCAGAGCCCCGCGGTGCTGCCGCAGGTCACATTCGGGCTGCCGCTCGTCGTCGTGGCATTCGCCAGTGTGATGGCTGGCGTGCGATTGGATTGCAGCAAAGCCTGCCGCGTATTGCCCGCACCGACGGTCGTCCAGGCGTTGATCGCGCCGCTGCCGTTCCAGTTGTTCGATCCTGCATTGGCGAAGACTTCCTTGAACACATCCGCCGTCACCTGAGCGCCGAGATCATAGGTCAAACTCACGCCGCTAATGCCTCCGCCGCTTCCAGGTGTGACTTGCGCCGTCACCACCGCCGGATCGGTGCTGCTCGGGGAGATCGGACTGATCGTGATGTTCGAAATCGTCGGTGGCGGCACAAAACCGAAGCCGGAGAGATTGATGTCAAAGCTCGGATTACCCGCGTCACTGCTCGCGATGTGCAAAACCGCTGTCTTGTTGCCAAACGTGGCCGCATTGAACTCCACCGTGAAGGTCGAGGTGCCGTTGTTCGCCGCCACCGGCGTGCTGGGCGATGTGGTGACGGAGAAGTTCGCGCTGTTCGTGCCATCAATCGTCACGCCAGTGATGTCGAGCGGCGTGGAGCCGGTGTTTGTGATGGTGAAGGTCTTCGACAGCGTGCTGCCGACATTCACATTGCCATACGCGACGGTGCTGAGGCCATCCGTGAGCGAAGTGGCACCCTGCGCCACGGCAATCTGCGTGGTGAGCGTGGCCGAGCGCACGGCAAAGACCGGGAAGCTCGCCGTCTTCGCCTGGTAGCTGATGATACCCTGCGAGCCACGCGGCGGACCTTCAGCAGCAGGCACGCTGTTGTTCACGCCCAGCTCCAGCAACCACGCCTCGGTCTGCGTGCCTTTGTTTGAAGTGGATGACCAGTAAGCCGTCGCACGCGGCAAGGCGCGGAAGATCAAGCCGGTGCCGGTGGCGAGCGCATTGCTGCTCAGCGTGAAACTCACGCCTGGATTGATCGCGGTGATCGTCGGCGTGGTGGCGTGGTTGATGTAAGTGCCCGCCACGCTGAAGGGATCGATCACCGTCATGCCGATGGCGAGGTCCGTTGTGTCGGAAGTCGTCACAATCGGGCTGCCGGACGTCGTCGCGCATCCCGACATCGTCTTGGCGAACATCGTGCGATTGATCGCAGGCTTCAAATTGGTCGCCGTGCCGCCGCTGGTCGTCGCAAGCGAGTAATCGGTCAGCGTTTGCAGCTCCTTGATGTTCGGCAGCCGCCAGTCGTTGTAACCACCCAGCGTCAGACCTTCCGCCCAGGCCAGCGCACCTTCCCACGTCATCGCCGCGCTCGGCATCTGCGTCCACATCAGCGAGGTGTCGGTGTCCGTGATCGTGCAGTCGAGATTGTTCACGTAGTTGTGCGTCATGTTGTTCTGCGCCATTCGCACGTAGCGGGCGTGGTAGCGGAAGGCACCGCCCGCGCTCACCGTCTCCGCCTTCGGTTTCGGACCCACGCCGCCGCCGGAGTTCACGCACCACACGTTCGTCGTGCTGCTGCCAAACACATCGCGTGACCACCAATACTCCGCCGAGGGCGAGGCAGGCGGAAAGTAGGTGGCGTTCATCGCCGGATTGCCCGTCTCATAATTGAACAGGCTCATCAACTCATGCGGATTCGGCAGACGCCAGTCGCTGTAGCCGCCGGTGGATTGCGACGCGGCATTGTTCACCGCGTTTTCCCAGGTCATCTCGCCCGCGTCGGCCTTCTGCCACATCAAGCCGGTCACATTGTCCGTGATCGTGCCGTCGCCATTGTCGGTGAAGGACTGCGGATTCGCCGCCGGAGCCGTCGTGTAGTCGCTGTCTTCGCCAAACGTCGTCGTCGTGCTGATCGCCTGGCTCGTGTCCGGCACCTTCACCTCTGACCACGCGCCCATCGGATACGCCGTGAGGCGATTCGCCGGTGCCGTGCCTGCCGTGGGCGTGTAAGTCTGCGTCGTCGTCAAAACCGGACCGCTGAGCACGCCGCCGACAAGCGCCTGCGCACGCCACGTCATCGTCAACGAACGTGGATTCACTTTGCGATTGATCGTCCAGCACTCGTCATAGTCCACACCGCCCATGTTCACGCGCATGAGATGCGCATCCGGCGATGCCGTGGCCATCGACACTGCGGTGAAGTTTTTGCCCGTCGTCGTCGCGATCGCCGCGATGCTGATCACGAACTGCGTGGCATTCGTCACCGAGGTCACACGGGCACCATTGCTCACGCCGTAACCCACCACTGCCAGCCCCGTCGTCAGCCCCGCGGTGCTCGCACACGTCACTGTCGTGCTGCCGTAGGTCGTCGCGCAGTTCGTCAGATTCACGCCCGCGACGAGATTGAGATGCCCGCTGCCATCCGTGACCAGCGGCGCGGGATTCATCTGCGCCAAGATGTAGGCCCCGGCGACCGCTTTCGCATTGTAGCCGCCCGTTCCATCCGCACGCAGATTTCCCACCGCCGGCTGGCCATCGACTTGATTGCCAAAATTCACCACCGTGCCGTGGAAGGCCTTCATCAGGTAAGGCGACTGCGGCGTGCCATACGGATGCGTCGCGTCCACCGTCGTCGTGCCCATCGCGTGGTAGTGATAACCCCAGCCGCCGCCGTGATCGTGACCGCCTTCTGCATCCAGTGCCTGACGCGGCGAGCCATCCGGCTCCACAAAGCCATACAACGGATAGCCATCCAGCGCCCAGGCGATGGGCTTGTCATCGCCCAACGGACCGCCGAAGCGCGTGTTCAAGTGCGTGGGTGCGATGTGATAATGGTAATCATCCGCCAGACCGCAGTGACCGCCGTAGTAGTCCAACTCGCCGATCTCATACGACACATTCCCGCCGTTGTTCGACGGGTTGAAGATCGCGATGCCGTTCGACGCCAACGCCACCGCACCGCGAAGGAAGTTCGTCGGCGGAGCCGGTGGATTGTAGATCACGATCGGCGACGCCGACGGCACTGGCACCAGCGGGATGCGCCAAACATTCGGCTGCTGATACCCGAGCGAGCCCGCGTTGTTCTCATTGCTCGTCGAATGCGCAAAGTAAGCCGCCGGGATCGGCACCTGCTGCTGCCACGTCGTGATCCCGAACATCTTGTTCGGCATACCCTCCGGCGTGTTGTCCGATTCGAGGAAAAAGGTCGTCCCGTCCCAGCTGTAGCGCACCTTCGGCTTGAACGGCGCAAACGAAGCTGCCATCAGCAGCCCGTTCCCCGCCGGCGGCAGCGCCGACCCGCTCGTCATGAACGATGAAATATCGAACGCCGAAAACGAAGCCACCTGCAGCGGCTTTTTCAGTGTCTTCGGCACCGGAGCCTCAATGGGCTTCACCTTCTTTGGAGCCGACTTCTGCATGAACTCCTCCAAAAGATGCGCCCGCAGCGCCTCTTTGTCCCCCGTGGGCAACGTATGCGCATGCAAAGCGAGCGGCAGGAGGCAGGTGAGGGCAAAGTACCGTTTCATGATGGCCCCATGCTGCAAATCCCATGTCAGACCCTCTTCACCCTCCAACGCCAATTTTGTCGGAATTGTGTAAAGAAGAGGGATGCAGAGCTTCAGCCTGCACGTTCCAGAATATTGCCACGCGAGGAGACATTCCGTTGCAGGCTAAAGCCCTGCATCACACCTTCCTCAGACATGAAGTTGCCGTTCATTCCTTACGATCACGAAGCCGCTTTTCAGCAGACACAGCGGCGTCTTCCGCATCGGGATCAATCGGGACGCACTTACTTTGTCACCTGGCGTCTCGCAGACTCGGTGCCATTGGATTTGCTCAAGCGGTGGAAACAGCAACGGGACGTCTTCCGTCAAACGCATCCCAAACCCTGGGATGAAGCGACCTATCGCAACTATGCAGAGCGTTTCGAGCGTCGCCTGGAGCGGTGGTCCGACGAGGGTCACGGCGCCTGTCATTTCCGCCGGAGCGATCTGCGCGACCTCGTTTGCGCGGCATTTCATCGCTATGATCAAGAGCGATATGACCTCTTGAGCTACGTCGTGATGCCGAACCACGTCCATGTGCTGCTGAGGCCGTATGCCTGGAGTGGGGCAGTGCTTCAGCCTGCCTCTGAGAATCCAGCGGAGCAGGCCAAAGCCCTGCAACACGCTCGACGCGGCCTAGCAGGCTCCGCTCAAGGGAGTCTCGACTACCAGTGCTCGCTCTCTGGCATTCTGAAACAATGGAAAGGCGGAACCTCGCGCGAAATCAATCAGGCTCTCGGCAGATCAGGCACACTTTGGATGGACGAGAGTTTTGATCATGTCGTGCGTAGTGAGGCTCAGTTGAGGAAGTTTCAGGACTACATCCGCGCAAACCCAAACAAGGCGCACCTGGAACCGGCAACTTTTGCCGCGTGGGAAAGTGATGCAGTGCTTTAGCCTGCACGAGCGTCCCTGGAGCTTGCTATGCCTGGAGACGTCTCTAGCGAAACCACCGCCTCATTCTCTTTTTGTCGGGATTCCGTAAAGACTGATGCATGCCTCAGCTTGCATCGTAGTGTTGAAGGGCAGGCTAAAGCCCGCCTCACTCCTCCCCATGCGCCTCCTGATCATCGACGACGACACCGAGCTCTGCCAGCTCGTGGCCGATTACCTCAAGCCCATGGGCTTCGAGGTCGAAATGGAGCACGATGGCGAGCGCGGAGCCGACCGCGCCACCTCCGAGACATGGGCCGCCATCATCCTCGATGTCATGATGCCCGGCTGCGATGGTTTTGAGGTCCTGCGCCGCATCCGCGCGAAGTCCAAAGTGCCCGTCATGATGCTCACCGGCCGTGGCGAGGAGGTGGATCGCATCGTCGGTCTCGAACTCGGCGCCGATGACTACCTCCCGAAGACCTTTTCCTCCCGCGAACTCCTCGCCCGACTCCGCGCCGTGCTTCGCCGCACCGGTTGGATTGCCGAGACCACTCCACAGGCTCCCATCAAAGAACTCGTCATTGGCGCGCTGCGCATCAATGCCGAAACCCACGATGTCGTCCTTGGCGACCAGCCCGTGCAGCTCACACCGGCCGAATTCGGCCTGCTGCTCTCGCTCGCCAAAGCCCATGGACGCGTCAAAACCCGCGAACAACTCATCGAAGAGGTCGCCGACCGAGAGTGGGATGTTTTTGACCGGGCCATTGACATGCACATCTCCACCCTGCGCAAAAAAATCGGCGATGATCCGAAAGAACCACGCTTCATCAAAACCGTGCGCGGCTACGGCTACCAACTCGTGATTCCAAGTAACCGGACTGTTCCGAGCCCAAGCTAAACATTGGCCAGCAATATCCGAATCCCTCGCTGTCCATGCCTCGTCTGAAACTCCCACTTTACGGCAAGATTCTCGCGTGGTTTTTGGTCAACCTTTTGGTCGTGGTTGGCACCCTAGTCTTGTATATTCGAGTCAATTTCGGCAAAGGCCTTGAGTGGGTGATCGGCGAGCAAGCAGGTGCACGCATGGAGCTTTTCGAAAGCTACATGCAGAGTGTCCTCATGGAGCACCCTGAAAGTGAGTGGCCTGAATTGATTGAGAACTTCAATCGCTATCTCGCAGATCCACTGCCCGGCTGGGAACCTATACTTCAACGCAAGGTTCTAGGCGAAGGCGTTTCGTTTGCGCTTTTTCTGCCAAGTGGGGAACAGGTCATGGGCCGAAAAGTCGCGGTGCCAGCTGAGGTGCGGCTCAGACTTATCGACAAACGTCAGCCAGAAGAACGCCCACGTCCCGGACGCCCTGAACACATCGACAATGCAAAAACCAAGCCACCCAAGCCTCGCTTCATGATTCGTAGCGAGAATCCGACACGTTATTGGTCAGGGATTCATTCCGACTTATCTTTGCGTCGTAATGGACGTTGGTATCCCCTTACGTTTGTCATCATCGCCTCAGACATGACGGCCGGTGGGCTTCTCTTTGATTGGTGGCCTTGGATCATGGTGTTGAGCATGGGCATTGGCATTTCTGCTTTGCTTTGGCTACCCTTTGTCGGCAGCATCACACGCCATATTCGTCGAACGAATGAAGCTTCCAAACGCATTGCTTCAGGTCAATTCAACGTGCGCCTTTCAGAGAACCGCATGGACGAACTCGGCGAGTTGTCCGCTTCGGTCAATGCGATGGCTGGCCAGCTCGGTGACTACGTCAGCGAACAAAAGCGCATCACGGCCGACATTGCTCATGAGTTATGCAGTCCGATCTCACGCATGCAGATGGCCCTTGGCGTTGTCGAACAACGCAGCACACCCGAGCAGGCGACCTATCTTCAGAAACTCGACCACGAGCTGCAGCACATGGCGAAACTGGTCGAAGAAGTTCTCACCTTCTCTAAGGCCGACGCGCTACCTGATCACGAAGCACCAGAGAACTTCGACTTAGCGGAACTCATGCACACAGTGCTGGTTCATGAAGCACCTGACGAAAGCCTCAAAATTCACATACCCAACATCGAGCTTCACACGCTTCGAAACGCGCTTGATCGCAGCCTGAGCAACGTGGTGCGAAATGCGGTGCGCTATGCTCGTGACATCGAAATCTGCGCCCATGTCAATCAGGATCAAGTCAGCCTTCAAATCAAGGACCGTGGCCCTGGCGTGCCTGAAGAAGCGGTCTCTAGACTCTTCGAGCCTTTCTACCGCCCAGAAGCAGCCCGCGGCCGAATGACCGGCGGCAGCGGCCTTGGCCTCGCCATCACCAAGCGCTGCATCAACGCCTGCCGTGGCACCGTCAGTGCACAAAACCGCAAAGGTGGCGGACTGGTCGTGACGCTTGACTTTCCTCGTCAGCTCCCCGCTCAGCCGCGCTAAGCTTCATGGCAGGTATCGACTGCTGGAATCCAGAACGATAGGGATCCGCAAAGCGATCTAGTTCAGCGGTGCACTCATCACATCGAGATCCGGCTTCGTGTTCCAGCGTGGTTTCCAGCCGGGCTTTTCGACTTTGGTGCGGAAGATGACGGTGTTGTCGAGGGCGATGTCGTCGGTCCAGATGAACTTGGCGCCTTCGAAGTCGTTCTCGAAGTAGGGCGGTTTGGGATCGACTTCTTTGATGGTGTATTCTTTGGCGTTCTTCCAGGTGCTGTCGTCGAAGTCGATGGCCCACCAGTTGGCGGGAAGAGGCTCTTGGATGACTTTGGGGTTGGCTGTGTCGCTGCTTACGGGGCCGTGGAAGAAGTTCTTGGCCTTCCAGGTCGCGTTGGTGACGGTGCCGTCGGCAAATTTGATGCAGAGGCCGGCGTCGCCGATGTTCGTGCCGTATTCCATGCCGGTTTTTGGGTCAGCATTGTCCTTGGCGAGCACGGCGATGGTCATCGGATACTCGGGGAGGAAATCGACGCTGACGACGTTGTGCGGGGTGAACTGGATGCTGTCCACGGCGACGAGACGGCCGTTGACGTAGAGCATGAACCAGTTGTCGGCATAGACGTTGAGTTTGATCGTGTCGGCGATGCTGGGCTTCACGAGGCCGGGAGGGCCACCTTTGCCTTTTCCTTTGCCGCCGCCTTTTTTGGGTTCGGCGGCAGCAGGTGGCGGTGGAGTCGCTTCGGCGGTCTTCGGTCCGACCGGTCGGACCTGTCCGACGCTGCCATCGCTGCTATAAACGACACGCAGTGACGAGCTCGCGAGGACCTTACCCTTCATCGCGGAAATGAGTTCCTCGCGGCCGGGCTTGCCAGCGACTTTCAGCGGCTCGGACAAGGCATAGAGCGTGATCACGTAGGTCTTCGCGCCTGGGCCTTTGGAGTGCGGCGGCTCGTAACCGATCTCGCCTTTGAAGCCGGTGCCGAGCTTGCCGATGTCGGTGACGTTTTTCGGCAGACTCGATGCGCTGGCGGGGATGTCGTAAACGGTCCAATACCACTTCCGATCTCCATCGGGCGTTACGTGATCCATGATCAAAGCGTAGCCTTTCGTGCTGGCGGGTGCGCCGGCCCATGCGAGGGGCGGGCTGATGCCGTCGCCATCACCGGTGAATTCGGTGGGGAGTGTTTGCAGGTCTTCGACGACGGGGCTGTTGAGCATGAATTGGCCATCGCTGCTGCGCGGTTGATCGGGAAGCGCGACAAAAGTTTCCTTGCCGCCTTTGCCACCACCGCCTCCGCCCATGCCTTTGCCGCCGGGGCCACCTTTTTGACCACCTTGGCGTTCTTGACCACCCATCGGGCGATCTTGACCTTCTGGAGTTGGCTGACGTGGTTCATTCGACGCGACAGGCTGCCCCTGCCACTCGCTGGCTTCGAGCTGGCCGTTGCGATCTTTGTCCATGTCGGTGAAGGCCGCTTTCGCCTTTGCCATCGCATCGGGGATGGCGACGCGCTTCTTCGCAGCATTCGACTTCGCGTTGTCGGCAAACTCCTGCGCGGTGACGACGCCGTCGCCATTCACGTCGAGGATGCCTTCGATGGCGGCCTGCGGACGCGGGGGGCGTCCGCCTTCTTCATCGGGACGCGGCGGAGGCGGCTCATCGCGGCGCATTCCGCCCTCGCGACCACCTTTGCCCTGACCCTGGCCCTTGCCTTTTCCTTTGCCCTTCATGCCCTCGGGGCCGCCGCCACCGGGTGGACGACCGCCACCTCCGCCACCGCCTTGACGACGTGCGGTATAGACTTCATCGGCCGTGCCTTCGCGACCATTGTCAAAGTGGAAGGGATAGGTGCCGTCGGCCTTGATCGAGTAGCTGACGCTTCGTTTGTCGCCATTCACGTCGTAGCTGAGTTTGTAGCTGTCCTTGCCGGTGCTTTCGAAGGCGGTGATCTTCGCGCCACGCAAGGCGGTGAGCGCCTCACGCACGCCTTGCGCACGCGGCTGCGGATCGACCTGCTCCTCGCGCTCCACGACCTCGCCGTGGAACCCACCGAAGACATACGGATACTGGTTCGACGCATGATAATGGTAGCCGATCTTCGCGTCGTCGTGGCCATGGCAC
>CANNQP010000053.1 GCA_947507875.1 Verrucomicrobiaceae bacterium
CTTCGTGATGACGGCCTTCACGCCGAGCAGACGGGTGCCTTTGGCGGCCCAGTCGCGGCTGGAGCCCATGCCGTAGTCTTCAGCGCCGATGACGATCGTGGGCGTGCCGGCGGCCTTGTAGGCCTCAGCGGCGTCGTAGATGCTCATTTCGGTGCCAGCGGGCTGTAACAAGGTGTCGCCGCCTTCTTTGCCGCCGAGCATGAGGTTCTTGATGCGAACGTTGGCGAAGGTGCCGCGGGTCATGACGAGGTCATTGCCGCGACGGCTGCCGTAGCTGTTGAAATCGGCCTGCGTGACGCCGTTTTCGGTGAGGAATCGGCCTGCGGGGCTGGCTTTCTTGATGGCTCCGGCGGGGCTGATGTGGTCGGTGGTGACGGAGTCGCCAAAGATACCGAGCGGGCGGGCACCTTTGATTTCCACGATGTCGCCGGGGGTCATGCTGAAGTCGGCGAAGAAGGGCGGATGCTGGATGTAGGTCGATTTGCCGTCCCACTCGAAGACCTCGCCGATGCTGCCCTGGATCTCGTTCCACTTCGGATTCTGCGAGGCGAAGTCGGTGTAGAGCTTGCGGAAAACGTCGGGCGAAAGCGCGGACTCCATGGCATCGCGCACTTCTTTGAGCGTGGGCCAGATGTCCTTCAAATAGACGCCGCTACCGGCGACGAGTTCGTCTTTGCTCAAATCAATATCGACGGTGCCGGCGATGGCGTAGGCGACGACGAGCGGGGGCGACATGAGAAAGTTCGCCTTGATGCTCTGATGCACGCGGGCCTCGAAGTTGCGGTTCCCGGACAGCACGGAGGCGGCGACGACGTCCTGGCCTTTGACGACATCTTCAATGCCGGCGTCGAGCGGGCCGGAGTTGCCGATGCAGGTGGTGCAGCCGTAGCCGACGGTCTGGAAGCCGAGCTTGTCGAGCTCGACCTGGAGGCCGGTCTTGGTGAGGTAATCGGTCACGACGCGTGATCCTGGCCCGAGGCTGGTTTTGACGGAAGGCTTCACAGTGAGGCCCTTCGCGTTCGCTTTCTTCGCGAGCAGACCGGCGGCGAGCATGACGCTCGGATTCGAGGTGTTCGTGCAGCTGGTGATGGCCGCGATGAGCACGGAGCCATCGGTGATGGTGTCTTTCGTGTCGGCTTTGCTGTTCACGACGACTTCGGCGGGCTTGAAGGACTCCGCTTTGCCGAAACCACCGGCCTTCACCTCCGCGCCGAGGAGGTCGCGGAACTTCGTCTTCAAAGCGGGCACCTCGATGCGGTCCTGCGGACGCTTCGGACCGGACACGCAGGGCACGACGCCGCTGAGGTCGATCTCCATCTCGGTGGTGAATTCGATGCTGCCTTTCTCCGTGGGGATGCCCCACATGCCCTGCGCTTTGTAGTAGGCCTCGACGGTCTTGCAAAGCTCCTCGCTGCGGCCGGTGCCGCGCAGGTAGGCGACGGTTTCTTCGTCCACGCCGAAGAAGCCCATCGTCGCGCCATACTCGGGCGCCATGTTCGCGATGGTCGCACGATCCGTGACCGGCAGGCTGACCGCGCCAGGGCCGTAGAATTCGACGAATTTGCCGACGACGCCGAGCTTGCGGAGTTTTTGAGTCACTTCGAGCACGAGGTCGGTCGCGGTGACGCCTTCTTTGAGCGCTCCGGTGAGGTAAACGCCGACGACTTCCGGCACGAGGAAGGTCACCGGCTGGCCGAGCATGCCTGCTTCAGCTTCAATGCCGCCCACGCCCCAACCGACGACGCCGAGGCCGTTGATCATCGTCGTGTGCGAATCCGTGCCGACGAGCGAATCCGGGTAATACACGCCGTCTTTTTCGAGCACGCCCTTCGCGAGGTATTCGAGGTTCACCTGATGCACGATGCCGATGCCGGGAGGCACGACCTTGAAGGTATCGAAGGCCTGCTCGCCCCACTTGAGGAACTGGTAGCGCTCCTTGTTGCGCTCAAACTCCAGCGCGAGGTTTTGATTCAGCGCCTGCTGCGTGCCGGCGAAATCGACCTGCACCGAGTGGTCCACCACGAGATCGACCGGCACCAGCGGCTCGACCATCTTCGGATTCTTGCCGAGCTGCTTCACCTTCGAGCGCATGGCGGCCAGATCGACCAGCAGCGGCACGCCCGTGAAGTCCTGCAGCACGATGCGAGCAACGGTGAAGGGGATTTCATACTCGCCGGGCGCTTTCGCGTTCCAGTTCGCCAGATTCTTCACATCGGCCTCGGTGACCTTCTTGCCGTCCAGATTGCGCAGCAAGGACTCCAGCACGATGCGGATGGAAACCGGCAGCTTCGAGACTTTGCCGATGCCCGCGGCCTCAAGAGCTGGGAGGGAGTAAAACTTGCCTGTTGCGCCGGAACCAGTGGTGAAGGTCTGAGGGGTGTTCATTGAGAGGAAGGTCAAAAAGGAAGCTCAGCATTAGCAATGCCAGAAGCTTTGACACCTATTTTTTACCTTCTCACGTTCCTGAAACCCGTTCTCAGGTAGTGCGGTCTATTGGAGTGTGCCAGCCCAGTCGCTCGGCATTCGCCAATCGCCACGCGGGGAAAGCGCCACCGAGCCTACTTTCGGACCATCGGGCATTGAAGAGCGTTTGAACTGATTTTGCGCAAAGCGACGCAGAAAAACCGACAGCCATTGGTCGATCACCGCCGCATCGTGTTTCCCATGAAAAGCAATACCAGCAAGCCAGCGGATCTTGTCCGCCGAGCAGCCATGGCGCACCAAATGGAAGAGGAAAAAGTCGTGCAACTCATAGGGACCGACGGTGTCTTCCGTCTTTTGCTGCATCTGACCTTCATGGCCAAGGGGCAGAAGTTCAGGTGAAATCGGCGTATCGATGATGTCATGCAGGATCGTTCCGGCTTCGACGGCATAGAGTTCGGTCGCTGCCCATTCGATGAGGTATTTGACTAGCGTTTTCGGCACCCCAGCGTTCACGTGATACATGCTCATGTGGTCGCCATTGAAGGTACACCAGCCCAGTGCGGCCTCGGAAAGATCACCCGTACCCAAGACCAAGCCGCCGGTCTGATTGGCCACATCCATCAGAATCTGCGTTCGTTCACGAGCCTGCGCATTTTCATAAGTGATGTCGTGCAGTCCAGGCGGGTGGCCGATATCGACAAAGTGCTGCTCCACGGCCCCCCGGATGGGGATGGTGCGCAATGTCACGCCCAGGGCTTCCGCTAGCTTTTCCGCGTTGCCTTTGGTACGCTGTGTGGTGCCAAAGCCGGGCATCGTCACGGTCAAAGCGGTGCCGCGTGATAACTCGGCACGTTTGAGTGCCTCGATCAAGACCAAGAGCGCTAGGGTGGAGTCCAGACCTCCCGAGAGTCCGAGAACAACGCTGCGGCAGCGCGTCTGCCGGAGCCTTCGGGCCAGTCCTGTCGCCTGAATGGCAAAGATTTCCTCGCACACAGCACGGCGATCTGCTCCTGGAGGTGGCACGAAGGGATGAGCACTGAGCGGACGCTGCAAGTCAGCAGGGGCTACCGTGGCCGCACCTAGCGTGAACAGCACACGGCGAAAGACCAGGCGGGATTCATCATCACGGAAAGCTGCACTTTTCAGCCGCTCGTGTTGGAGGCGCTGAAGGTCCACGTCCGCCACTGCGGTTTGCGTTTGAAAAGAAAAGCGCTCCGTCTCAGTCAGCACGACGCCATTTTCTGCCACCAGTCCATGACCGGAATAAACCACATCGGTGCTCGACTCCCCTGCCCCAGCTCCCGCATAGACGTAGGCAGCTAAGCAGCGAGCCGACTGCTGGGCCACCAGCGCACGGCGGTAAGAGGCTTTACCCAGCACCTCGTTACTCGCGGAGGGATTAGCCAGCACGGTGGCTCCGGCGAGTGCTGCCTGACTGCTGGGCGGAATCACGGTCCAGAGATCCTCACAAATCTCAAGGCCAAGGACAAAACCGGGCATGTCATTCGCTGCGAAAAGGAGATCCGTACCGATGGGAATGCCATCCACCTCCATCACCGCGAGCGTCGTCGCCGGGGAAAACCAACGACGCTCATAAAACTCGCCCGAATTCGGCAGAAACGTCTTCGGCACAAATCCCAGAATCCGCCCCTCAGCCAGCACTGCCGCGACATTGTAAAGGCGGCCTTCAACCAACAGTGGCAGGCCCACTACCATCACCATGCCCGAAGCTTTTGTGACCTGAGCCAGGCTAGGCAAAGCCTCCCGCACCGCCTGAAGGATGGACGTGTGATGAAAAAGATCCGCGCAGGAATAGCCGGTCAGAGATAGCTCGGGAAACAAGGCCAAACGCACCCCTTGATCTCCCAAGGCCTTAGCCTCTCGCTGCAAAATCGCCACATTGGCCGACACATCCCCGAGCACCAACTCGGGAGAAACCGCTGCTACACGCAAAAAACCATGGGTTTCTCGCAAGCAGATGGGGGTGGGGATCTTGGACATGACCGCAGTCATAGCACGGAAGCTCATCAGGTAGGAATCGGAAATTGAGCCTATCCGTGGCTAGGGCAGACTCACGTTCACCTGGTAAAACCTATGCACGCCAATCACGGGGATAGAAAAGGTCATCGGGGATCCTGTGCCAGATTCTGGTAGCGAGCCGCTGACTGACATCCAGCTATCATGGTTCAGCGTGCTGCTTTCCTTCAGCGCATAAAGACGACCCAGAGCCGTCGGCACTGTGATTTTAAGGCTAGAACCTTGGCGTTGAATGACGGCAGCAAAGCGACTGGTGGGATCGACGGGGTCGGTGAGAGCCATCCATTCGGCTTCGTTGCTTTGCCCATCCGCATCATAATCAAAGCCACGGTCATGTTGCGCTAGGCTCGCCGTCGCTGGCAAAGTTTCCCAGACGAAGTTATCGAAATTGGTGATGGTGCCTGACTCATACGCCCCGAGATCAGCAGTGCCGACGATGGGAAAGCCACGCTGATCGCGATCGATGCTGCTTCCCATGGCATTCTCATGAGCAGGACTGCCAGGGAGTAGAGCCATGGTTTGCGTAACACCACCATAAGAGCCCAACGGTGATAGCAATGGCGGCAGTGAGATCGCCTCCGGGCCAGCATCGGAGGCGAGATTGCCACTGTTCACCGAGGACTGGACAAGGTTAGCTCCCACACGAGTAACCATTGAGGAACCAAACGGTGAGTTGCCAAAATTACTGATGTCCGTGCCGCTACCCGAGAGACTATGGTTACCCGCGACAATGCTGTTAGTCAGCGTCAGCGAAGCATAGCTGCAGGTGATACCGCCGGCTGAATTGTCTGAGGTGTTTTTTGACACTGTGCAGTGATTCATGAGCAAACGGCTATTCATGGCGTTAAAAATAGCACCGCCACTCAGTCCAAAATTGCCAGCAAAGGTAGATAGCGTTAGATCTGCTAGGCCAGAATTGTAGAGAGCCCCACCTTGGTTCCCAGAGAAGTTCCCGGTGAAAGAACAACGTTGCGCCGTCAAACCGCCAGTTGCCCCTTGGTAGATGGCTCCGCCTTGCCCCGTTTCGGCACGATTGTCAGCAAAGGTGCAGTTTTGCGCGTTCAATGTGCCGCCATTGTTCATGACCGCACCACCGACATTGGTGAGGTTCTGAATGAAGGTGCAACGGTCGAGATTTAAAGTGCCTGAACTCAGCAAAATGGCTCCCCCAACGCCGTTGAGTCCACCTCCAGCACCGTTGCCGCCACTCACTGTCAGTTTCACGAGGGACAAAGCACCGCTAGATCCTGTTATTGAGAAAAGCCGACAGGCTCCCCCGCCACTCACCGCCAGGCCAGTGAGAAGGCCGCTGGCATCCACGGTCAGCCGATCTGGCGAGTTCATGTTTAGCGTGATTTGGCCATTCAACAGCAGTGTCCGACCACTGAGTTCATCAGCAAAAACCACACGATCATCCCCAGCTGCCGCGATGGCATCACGCAAGGCTTCGCGCAGAGAGAGGTTGGCTCCTGAGGGAGAGTCCCATTCATCCTCCATCGTGGTGACGGTAAAAGTCGCCGCATTCAGCGACGCTATACAGGACAAGCCGAAAGCCAGAGTCAGAAAGAATGAAGATGGTTTCACAAAGTTTACAGAGACAGCGTCGATTTCGTTTGAGGAAACTGCACCGAAAGCAAAGCAATTTGTTCAACCCCGAATCATGAATTTTCATTCAGGATTTATCAAATCAAGACACCATCGGAGCGTGTTGAGGCTAAAAAACCACGCTGGCAAGGCCTTGCATTCCTTCTTGCCTGAGAAGCCATCCCCAGCCATGCATCGGTCCCACTCATGACCCGCCAAGAAAACCTGGAAACCTTCTTCCGTAACGGACGCACTGTCATTCTTCCCCTAGACCATGGCTGCGCCATTCCCGTGCCCGGCCTCGAAAACCCCTTCGAGATGATTGACCGTGTCAGTCCCTACGTGGATGGCTATGTGATCAACCTCGGTGTTGCCATGCGGGCTGCCGATTCCATGGCGGGCAAAGGCATCTGCCTGCGCACGGACACCTACAACACCCGCATCACGGGGGAAGGCGCAGGTTCCGTGAATGTTTATGGTGTCGAAGAGGCTGAGATGGTCGGTGCCAATGCCGTCATGAATATGCTCTATCCAGGCGGCCCTAATGAGCGCATCAATTACCAAGAAGTCGCTGATCTCATTCGCAGTAGCTTTGATCTCGATATCCCGACCATCATCGAAGCTCTACCGGTCGGCCTAGGCCAGAGCGCCCACTACACTGTTGAAAAAGTCCAGTTTGCCGCCCGCCTCGCCGCTGAACTTGGAGCCGATGTGGTCAAAGTCCCCTACCCCACCGACGCCAATCCAGGAGATTTCCGCAAGGTCACAGAAAACTGCTTCATTCCCGTCATCGTCCTCGGAGGGGCAGCCATGAATGATGATGCCAGCCTGCTGAAAATGGTAGAAGACGCCATGGACGCAGGAGCAGCCGGCATCGCCATCGGCCGCAATGTCTGGCAGCACAAAAATCCCGCCGCCATCGCCCGCAGCCTCGCCGCGATCGTCCATGAAGAAGCCTCCGCGCTTGAGGCCTTGGCACTGTTGAAAGAACCCCTTCGCTGATCCAGTTCCATTCGGCCCTACTTTGTCGCCATGAAGCTCCGTCGCCTCGCCACTGCCGCCGTTTTCTTCACCACCCTTGGCCACAGCATTGCGGCTGAAAAGAAGACCTTCACCATCACCGCTGACGATTGGGCCGAAGGTGAACCGCCCAAGGAAGTATTCATCGTCGAGGGCAAAATCCAGATCACGGCCAAAGAGGGCAACAAAGCCATCGTCATCGACCCTGGAGCTGAACTCGCTGACGCTTGCGCCCAAGTCGCCACTTCCGCGGCTGGAGAATCAAGCATCCAAGCCCGTGTATTTGCCAGCAAGCGTGCTCGCAGTGTACCCAAATTCGGGATCAGTGTGCATGGCATGAGTGGTTATCGGCTGCTCGTCAATGCCGCTAAAAAGCAGCTCGAGTTGGTCAAATCCGACACCGTCATGGCCAGTGTACCGTTTAGCTGGACTAGCGATGCATGGCTAACTCTTAAGCTCGATGTTTTGCGAGCTGAGGGTGAAGCCTGGACGATCTCTGGCAAAGCCTGGCCTGCCGGGACTAGCGAACCCGCCGCCGCAACGATCAAGGCCGAGGATAAAGGGCTCAAGGGCCAAGGAAAAGCAGGCCTCTGGGGCACGCCTTACTCGCAAACGCCCATCTACTTCGACGACATCCAGGTTTCCGTCGAAATCGCTCCTGCAGCTGCACCTTGAGTCTGTTTTTTTGAGTCACTGAGGGGCAGCGCCAAGCCCTCATCCATGCTTAGAAACTTCAAGAAGCCGCCAAGGCTCTTCATCAATGATTTTGCCATCCGACCGAAGGACAAAACGAAGCAAGGATTTCGCGGCTAGCCAATCGCTGACTACTCATGCTTGATTGTCACCTTCCGAGCCGTCGGCTTCGTTTGAAAGATCAACGGCATCTGCTATGCGGTGCTTTATGATGACTTCTCTCCAGCGGGTGTCACTGGCCTTGGGGCTTGGGGTGACAAGTTGCACCGCTTTAAAACCACCGCCTTCGCCCACGCTGCGGGTGGTTTATTTTGAGATCCCGGTACGGAACCTGGATCGTGCGATTGCTTTCTACTCCAAGACCTTCGGGGTGACGCTGGAAAGGCAGACCATCGACGGACATGCGATGGCACTTTTTCCTGACGATGGCAGAAGTGAAGGCGCAACTGGCGCACTGGCCCATGGGGAGAGCTATGAGCCTTCGAAGAAGGGAACTCGCGTGTACTTTGCCACCCCAGACTTGGACGCCACACTGCGGCGTGCTCTGCATGCTGGTGCTCGTCTGCTGTATCCCAAAACTGACCTTGGCAGCCTCGGCTACGTCGCAGAAGTCGAGGACTCTGAGGGAAATCGGATCGCCCTGCACATGAAGAAGCCCTGACGGGATCTTCAGCACCAGTCGCGCAGGGCCACCATCTTGGCGTGAGCAGCTCCTCGGTCGAGGGTCTTTTCGGCGAGTTCTCGACCTTCGCTGAGGGTGGAGGCGAGGCCGGTGATGACAAAACCTGCAGCGGCATTCAGCACAGCAATGTCTCGACGAGGGCCACGGTCTCGACCACCAAGAATGCCTTCAATGAGAACTGCGTTGTGAGCCGCATCGCCACCGACCAAATCCTGAAGCTGAGCTGGGGCAAAGCCAAGTTCGGCAGGGTCCAGCATGGCACTTTCCAAGCTACTGCCGATGACTTTGCAAATTTGGTTGGGACCGAGCGTGGAGAGTTCATCCATGCCACCTCCCTTTTTGACGGTACCATGCACAACCCAGGCCGCTCGCCGCCCTAGAGTGCGGAGGATTTCCCCAAACGTGCGGGTCAGAGAAGGGTCGAAAACACCGAGAAGCTGATAGTCAGGGCGTGCGGGATTCAGCAGAGGGCCGATGAGGTTAAAGAGGCTGCGCTGACCTTCAGCCGCGAGGATTTTGCGCGCTTCCACGACCGCCTTGAATGCTGGGTGGTACAGAGGAGCGAAAAAGAAACCGAGCCCCAAGCTCTGAATGCCCTGCGCGACACGCTCGACCGGCAGATCAATGCGAATGCCTAGGGCTTCTAATACGTCCGCCCCGCCGGCCTTACTCGTCACACCACGGTTGCCGTGCTTGGTCACACAAACGCCGCCAGCCGCCAGGATGAACATGGCCGTGGTGGAGACATTAAAAAGGTGCAATTGATCTCCACCTGTGCCGACGACATCCAAGGAGGGACCTGGCAACGGGAGTCGGTCGAGGCCTGGATCCACGGCAAGAGTCAAAAAGTGGCGCACAAAATCGGCGATTTCTTCAGGAGTCTCACCTTTGCGAGCCAGCGCGCGCAGGAAAGCCGCCTTGGTTTCAGAAGATTCCTCCGCATCCACGAGGAAGGCTGCCGCCTCCTTGACGTCACGTTCGTGGAGGGGGTGGCCTTCTTGGAGAGAGCGGATGAGGTGCTGCATGAGATGGATTCGATTTTGGCCGGGATGAGCTGTTTTGGCAATACCTGGCATCTAAACATCCTGTGACGGCAGGTTTTCACTTCAGGCGGACAGCCAACGGTCGGCCCTGACTTCCAAGGAAAGGGCTGGCATCAGGGCTATGTTAGGAAAATCGTGCTCCATGCCCCAGAAAGCAGGAGCACAATACCCCCCAAGGAGGGGATGGTTTCCAGACCTGAAAACGAGCTAAGATGGCAGCATGAGTTCACCTAGCCACACGCATACCTGCACCTGTCCAGGACACGAGTTCGCTTTCCCCGACGAGGTCAGCCGCCTTCGGGATCGGGTCGAACATGCGAGCCATTTTCTACCTGCACAGGGACCGATGGGGGTCTTCGTCCACCACAACACACTCCACGCCTTTCAACATCTGCGCTTTGAAGAAGCAGTACTGGAGGCTGGATGTCTTTTCGGTGCAGAGCCATACCTTTCCGAGCAGACTTACCAGGAAGAGCGGGCAAGGGGTCGCATCTTGGACATTGATGTGGATGCCGTGCTAGATCGCGAACCGGACGCAGAGATCCTGCCAGGAAGGCTAACCCGACGACAGCTGCGACGGGCACTTTTGATTCCCGGCGTGCGGCGCGTGAACGGGCGAAACATCGCCTGGCACGTGGAAGAAGGCGATTTACTGGACCGCTTTCGCCCAGATTTGGACGCGACCGCATCGCGAGCGCTGGCCTCGGATTCACCCACAGCGCTTTGGCGGGTATGCTTGCAGCGTCTGCACCCAGCAGAGCCCCCTACCCCACCTAGACCCCGACGGCCCCATGAGGCGCTGATGGCCGCACGCGGGGTGGATTTGGATAGCATTGTGCATCCTCCGCTCATCCGATTGGTCGGTGCCTACCTCGATCAAGGCGTCGCTTACTGGCCGATGCCACTGCGGGAAGAGGGTCTGCTGAAAGCTTCCCGAAAGATCATGGGGCAGCCGCTCTCCGTCTATCGGGCTCATCTTGCGAAAATCGGCGACGAGTTCAGCGCCCAGACGGTGCAGGGCATGGACGCTGAAAAGACTGTTCTGGCAATGCTGAAGCGGCTAGGCGTGCCCGAGGCCGAGTGGGAAGAATACCTAACCGCCGAGCTGACGGCCCTGCCCGGTTGGGCAGGCATGGTTCGGGTGCTGGAAGTCGAACCGACCCTGGCTCCACACGATCGAGTGCGTTGCTCGCTGATGGAGTTCCTGGCCCTACGCCTCACCTACACCGTCGTGGCCCTAGAAGACATCCAGGGCGATGCCAAGGCGTGGCGTTCCATGCCGGCTCGATCGATCACACACGATCCTCTCGCCCACCAGGCAAGGCTTTACGATGCTGCGCAGTTGCTTGGTCTAAGCAGTGCCATCCTTCGCGAGCTACCGTTATCTCAGTTTGAAGCCCTCTGCCATGAGCTAGAGGCCTGCCACGAATTTGAACGCCGCCGCCTGCTGCACCTCGCCTATGAGCGGCGTCATGAGCGCCAGATCCTGATTCCGATCGCCCGGCACCGCGCGCTGCCTCAAATGAAATCTGAGACGGATCGCCTCGCTGCTCAAACCATCTTTTGCATCGATGAACGCGAAGAGTCCATTCGCCGTGCGCTGGAGGAGGTCGATCCCGCGATTGAGACGCATGGCGCAGCCGGCTTCTTCGGCGTGGCGATTGACTACGCAGGCATCGACGATGCAGGCGGCGTGTCACTATGCCCCGTGGTGGTGAAACCTGCGCATGTCGTGCGTGAGGTGCCGGTGGAGGATGCCTCGCGCGTGGATCGCAGGCGCCAGAGCCTGCGGCGAGCTTGGGCGAAAATCGTGCGCAACAGCTTCATCTCGACCCGCACGTTGGTTCGCGGCTCACTGAGCACGGCTTTTTTCGGCTTTCTCACGCTTTTCCCCATGGCGTTGCGGTTGCTGAGCCCACTGGCTTACGCAAGGCTGATGAAGCGACTGAACGCTATCTTTTTACCCGAGCCCAGGACTGAGCTAGCCTTCGCGCGGGATGATGATGCCTCACGCGATGCGACGACCGGTCTGATGCAGGGCTTCAGCGTGCAGGAGATGGCCGACCGCATCGCCAACGTGCTCGGTCCGATCGGCTTGAAGAAAGCGCATGCGCGCCTTGTGGTCGTCATCGGCCATGGCAGCACCAGCCTGAACAATCCCTACGAATCCGCCTACTGCTGTGGGGCCTGCGGTGGCCGGTCAGGAGCTCCGAACGCGCGCCTCTTTGCCCTCATGGCCAACCGTCCTGCCGTGCGGGAAGACCTGCGCGTGCGCAAAGGCATCCTCATCCCCGAAGACACTTGGTTTCTGGGAGCTTACCACGACACCTGCAACGACAACATCGACTACTTCGATGTCGATCTGATGCCTGAAAGCCACCACGGCGACCTTGCGCGCGTGCAGCAATCGCTGGATGCGGCCCGCACGCTCAGCGCGCATGAGCGTACGCGCCGTTTTGCCAGCGCCAGCCCTTTTTTCAGCCCAGAGCAAGGCCTGCGCCATGTGCAAGAACGCGCGGAAAATCTCGGCGAACCCAGACCCGAGTATGGACACTGCACCAACGCCGTGGCCTTTGTCGGACGGCGCGAAACCACACGTGGCTTGTTCTTTGATCGCCGAGCCTTCTTGGTCGGCTATGATGCCACGCAGGACCTGGAGGACAAGGCACTGGCCGCCGTGCTGGGCGCGGTGATCCCTGTCTGTGGCGGCATCAGCCTCGAATATTACTTTTCCACGGTGGACAATGAAGCCTACGGCAGCGGCACGAAGTTGCCGCACAACATCACCGGCCTGATCGGCGTGATGAATGGCTATCAAGGCGACCTGCGCACAGGCCTGCCGCTGCAAACGGTGGAGATCCACGAGCCCGTGCGCATCTTATTCATCGTGGAAACCACGCCTGAGCGCGTCTTGCGCGTCATCCAGGCGAATCCACTGCTCACGGAATTCCTAGAACAGGGATGGATTCGTCTCGCCGCCATGGACCCTGAAAACGGCAGCATCCAGGTGTATCGCGGCCAGGGCAGCTTCGAACCGCTGGTGGGGGATGAAGAACCCCTGCCTGTCGCACCAAACTCGAAGGCCTATTATTCGGGGAAAATGGAACATTTGCCCGTGGCCCGCATTGATCCCCAGCTCAGCCGTGCGGCCTAAACTCACCCTTTCCTCACCTCACTTTTTTTATGCAAAGTCAGACTCTCCTCCTCGCTCTCGTCACCTTGCCGGGCACGGTCTTTCTGCTGCTCGGCCTGACTTGGCTGCTGGGTGCCCAGCCTTCGGAGAAGCACATCTCTCGTCTCACCAAGCTGACCTATGCCGCGCTAGCCTGCATCGTGGCCACATTGGGTTGGCAAATGGTCACCCAAGACCTGTCTCGTGTTCAACTCACACTTGGGGCTTGGTTTCATGTCGGCGACTACACCTTCCCGTTATCCTTCATGGTGGATCGTCTATCCCTTCCCATCGTGGGTGTCACGGTCATCTTGGTTGGTTTGGTCGGGGCCTTTTCCGTCAGTTACTTGCACCGTGATCCGGGCTTTTTGCGCTTCTTTTTGCTACTGCATTTGTTCGCTTTTGGGGCGCTGCTGGTCTTCTGCGCGGATTCGCTGGATCTGCTGATCGGCGGCTGGGAGATCGTGGGCATCACCTCCGTGCTGTTGATCAGCTTTTTCCAATATCGGCCTGAGCCTGTGCGAAATGCACTGCGTGTGTTTGGCACCTACCGCATCGCGGACCTCTTCATGCTGGTGGCTGTCTTTCTGGCGCACCACGAGTTTCACACGGCTTCGTGGAATGGCCTCTTCACCGGAGAGTGGCCTAGCCATGTCACGCAGCTGACGGGCACAGGGGCGAGCATCATCGCCGTGCTGCTGGTCTTTGCCGCCAGCGGCAAGGCAGCCCAGGGACCGTTTTGTGGATGGCTGGCGCGAGCCATGGAAGGACCGACGCCCTCCAGCGCCATTTTTTACGGTGCCATCTCCGTTCACGCGGGACCTTACCTACTGCTGCGCATCGAGCCGCTGATTCGGACCTCCGCCATCGCCACAGGGTTGGTCATTTTCATCGGCATCACCACGGCCATGCTCAGCACGATGATTCACCGTACCTGTGCCGATGCGAAGACGTCCCTGGCCTATGCCTCGCAGACACAGCTGGGCATCATCTTTGTGGAAATCGGACTCGGCTGGACCACCCTCGCCCTCATTCACATCATCGGTCACGCGGCCGTGCGCACCATGCAGATCCTGCGCACGCCCTCCATGCTGCGGGACCATCACCGCATCCATGCAGCGGCGGGTGGGCAGCTCGACCCCACGGGAGAGCACTATGAATCACTACTGCCCAAGCCAGTGCAAATCGCCCTCTACCGCATCGCGCTTGGACGTGGCTTTTATGATGCGCTGGTGGATCGCTTCCTCATCGCTCCCGCACAGGCCTTGGCACGACTTCTCGCACGGCTGGAACCCGTCTGGGTCAAACCCAGCGCCACCTCAAGTCGGCAACCGGCGGAAACGCCGGGCGCTCTGACCCAGATCCTGACCCAGCCCAAAGCCTGACCCCACGCCTGCCATGACGACTCTTTCCCTGCCCTATCTCACCTTTGGCATCGGCAGCCTGCTTGTCGGCTGCGGGCTCTGCCTACGCCATGCTCAGCCGGGCACAGGCCGCCGTACGGCGCTCTGGGCCACGGCTCTTGCGCTGCTCAGCTTTGCCTTTGCTGCGCAGGAGGTTCACCGCCAGCCTGGAATGCGCCTACTCGATCCATGGATCGGTGGCCTGGAGTCTGATGCGCTGGATGCCGTGCCCATGATCTTTTATGCCGCGCTGACTCTGCTGCTGCTCTTTTTGGCTCCTCGACGAGACACCCAGGGCAAAGCACTCGCTGGCATGTTGCTGCTGACTGCGGCCACGCAGATCGCTTACGCAGCCTCGAATCTCACCACCCTCGCGATCGGTTGGTGGTTGACTACGCTGCCCTTTGCTCTGCCTTTTTTCGGTCAGCCCCCTGGGCGCCGCACGGTTTCCTTTTTCCTCGCCATCAGTGCGCTATCTCTCACGGGGGCGATCTTTGCCCTCCATGCTACTGCCATGGAAGACCTGTCACACATTGGCCATTGGTCTCTCGGGTTGGTTGTTTTGGCCGTCGCCTTTCGCAAAGGCCTGTTTCCCGTGCATTCCTGGGTGGTGGCCAGCTTCGAACACGGTCCGCTGCTGCCTGCAGTGCTGCTTTTCAATGGCCATCTGGGTGCCTTGCTCATCGCTCGCTCAGAGGCCGTGGTGCTACCTGACTTTGCCCACTCCCTGCTCGATGGGCTAGCCATCGCAGCTTTGCTCACCGCGCTGATCACCAGCCTGCGAGGATTTGCGGAGAAAAAACCGCGTCGCTTGCTGGCTTTCGTGTGCATCAGTCAGGCCAGTTTCATCCTCGCGGGGCTGGCGACGGCGAACACGCAAGGCATCACCGGCAGCCTCACCCACTGGTTGGTCGTCACTGCGGCCAGCAGCGGTCTAGTGGCCATCGTGCGCATCCTGGAGGTGCGGGTCATGGACGTGACAAATCCGGAGGGCAATCTCGGCCTCGCGGTGAAGGCCCCGCGGCTCGCCACTTTTTTCCTGATCTGCGGGCTGGCCCTCATCGGCCTCCCCGGAACCCTCGGCTACTGCGCGGAGGATCTGCTCTTTCACGGAGCGCTCAGCAGCCATTCCTACCTGGGGTTGGCACTGCTGGTAGCTACGGCCTTCAATGCCATCAATCTGCTGCGCCTCTACAGCCTACTCTTCCTGGGCGTTCTGCCCAAGCATGTCATCGACATCCCTGATGCTCTGCCGCGAGAACGTTGGCCTCTGGTCGCCTGTGTGAGCTTTCTCATCTTCGGCGGACTTTTCCCAGGCAAAGTCATCCCTTGGCGCAGCGAGGCTGCCGAGGAAATTAGCCGTGCCATGGGCGTGGGTCATGCACCAGGACACTGAGCTGCGTCACTCAAACCCAACCCCGCAGCCGATACAGCAGCGTGCCAAGCACCTCATGCAGCCAGACTTCAAAGCCATGCAGGCCCCCCTGTGCTGGCAGGTGCAGCCAGCGCACACTGCCGATGCGATGGTAGCTCGACACGTAGTCGCACGGCACTGCCTGCGTGATTAGCCCGACCTTGGCAAAGGTAGCATGGGCACGCGGCATGTGCGCGGCAGAGGTCACGAGAATCAGCCGCTGCCAGCCCCGCTTCTTCGCCAGTTCGGCAACTTTGATCGCCTCGTCATGCGTGTCCGCACAAATGCCTAGGCTCAACAGCTCTTGGCGCGGCCTCACTGCAGCCTGAATCCAGGCCACGACTGCATCCGCCTCAGAATAACGGCGCGTCTTGTCCCGGTAATCTCCCCCAGCCACCACCAGTACAGGCGCACGCTCAGCACCCAGCAGCGCTAGCGCGGTCATCACCCGATCCGCCGCGCTGTTGAAGCCAACTGCACTCGGCTCGCTGAGTGAAGGCTCCGCCCCTCCGCCGAGACAAACGATGGCGTCTGCCACCGCGACTTCCGTCGTCAATACGCGAGGGAAGCGACTTTCCAAGCCTGCTAGCAGCCAGGAAGCCAGAGGTGTGCAAGTGCCCACGCTCAGCACTAACCACGCCAGCGCAGGCAACAACATCCCACGACGCCTACGCCAAAACGCCAAGAGCAACCCACCCGTGAGCAGGAGCCAGGCAAGCCCTAGCGGAGTGAGAAAGAGCGCGAGCTTCTTCAAAGGAACCATCCATCACGATGGCGCGTGCGCCATCTCCTTGCAATCCCATGACAGCTGCCACACAGACAAACCGTGCCTTCCCCATCAGCGTCCCAAACTCATGCCTATGATTTTAAACGCGGCATGGGGTGGATGTTGACCTCCCTAGCCTGCTTCATGGGCATGGCTCTGCTGGTCATGCATCTGGGAAAAAGCCGTGCGGTGAGTCCCTGGTGGGCTTTGCTCTTTCGCGCCGGAGTCGGCCTGCTCGTCGTCGCCTTGCTATATGGTCCGCGCGGCCAGGTTAGCTTCCGTCGTGCCGCCACCCGGCAGATGCTCGTCTCGCGTGGCGTGCTCGGCGCGTTCGGCACAGCCGCCTACTACCTGACTCTGCCAGTGTTAGGCGCGGGCAAGGCCACCCTGATCGGCAATACCTGGACCCTCTGGGCAGCCTTGCTGGCGGTGCCTTTGCTGGGAGAAAGGCTGACGTTAAGGAAGCTCATCGGCATGATACTGGCGATCGCAGGCATTGCCCTGATCACCGAGTTGGAGCCTGGAGCGTCTGGGCAGCTAGGTCTGCACGAAGGCATTGCTATCGGCGGGGCCATCATCGCTGCCGGTGTGGTCGTCGTGATTCGCCAACTGACGAAAACCGAGAGCAGCGGCACCATCTTTGCCAGTCAGTGCATCTACTGCAGCGTGCTCGCCCTGCCCTTTTGCACCCGTTTGCCCCTGCCCGAGGGGCCTGACCTAGCCTTACTCTCGCTTGCGGCGATGCTGGCGGCCGGAGGCCAACTGGGAATGACCGAAGGCTTCCGCTTCCTGCCCGTGAGCGTCGGTGGAGCCTTTCAAATGCTGTTGCCACTGCTGATCACGGGAGCTGGTTGTCTGTTTTTTGAAGAAACCTTCACCCGCACCCAGATGCTAGGAGCTGTGCTGATTCTGGTGGGATGCCATGGCGTCGTCTATCACCCCAAGTCGATGCAGCCTGACGATGAATGAGCCATCAGCGACAGGCCACAAGGTCACAGTTTCACTTTGAACTCATCCTTGTCAGCCACGCTCTGTACGAAGGCCGTCAGCAGATCGATCACCTGCTCCACATCCCGCAGATCCGCCATCTCCACCACACTGTGCATGTAGCGCAGGGGTAAGCTGACCAAGGCGCTGGGGATGCCATGCTGCTGCGTGAAAATGACGTCCGTGTCCGTGCCGGTGAAGCGTGAAGATGACTCGTGCTGAATCGGGATTCCTCCCTGGGTGGCTACCTCCATCAGACGCCGCACGACCTCAGGGTGATTGGCGCTACCGTGAGTTAGGCTCGGACCACCGCCTAGCTTCACTTCACCGTGCTTTTTCACATCCACCGCTGGGGTGTCGGTGGCATGGGTCACGTCCAAAACGACGGCCACGTCCGGCATCAACCGGTGCGCGGCCATCTTGGCCCCATGTCCACCGATCTCTTCTTGCACCGCATTCACCGCGATGACGGTAGCCGCAGGGCGCTTTTTCGCTCGGCTCAAGCGTGCAATGACCTCTGCGATGATGAAGCCGCCGACACGATTGTCGATAGCGCGCCCGACGAGCCGATGGGAACCGATTTCTTCCACCGTATCGGCATAGACGATCGGGTGACCGACACGGATGCCCGCCTCCGCCACCTCTTGCGCGCTGCTAGCTCCGATGTCGATCCACAGCTCATGCACCTTCGGGGCTTTTTCATCGTCGCGGTTCTCGCGAATGTGGATCGCCACATTGCCCATGATCCCCCGCACCGTGCCGCGATCCCCCAGGATATCGACCCGACGACCGCGCGCCGTGGCCACATCGCTCCCGCCCACGCGATCCACGCAGAGGAAGCCTTCTTTGCTGATGTACTTCACCATGTAGCCGATTTCATCGGCATGGGCCTCCAGCATGATGCGGCGTGGCTTTTTCCCACTGCCCTCCAGCGTGGCCCACGCAGTGCCGTAAGCGTCACTTTCGAGACGATCGGCATGCTTGCGCACGTAATCCGCCCACTTTCGCTGACCGCGAAACTCAAAGCCAGTCGGGCTGGGGGTAGAAAGAAGGTCGAGGAGAAAATGCTTGGACGTGGGAGACATGCACCCGCAGTGAAAGACAGCCAGGGAACGAGGTCAACCCTCAGGCGATCACACCCACCCAAGGCATCCTATTCTGACGTTCACCGAAAGAGAGCCGTTCGTTGCCAGCAGCCAAACGCCGCCTAGACTTACGCTATGCCGCCTCCCCCGGGCATTGTGCCGCCAGCCAACGACATCGTCACCCTCAGCCTCATTTCCCACACCAATGCGGGAAAGACCACGCTCGCACGCACCCTGCTGCGCCAGGATGTCGGTGAGGTCGCAGACGCCGCTCACGTCACCCTTTTCAACACCTCCTACTCCCTGCTGGAGCAGGAAGCTCGGCTGCTGAGGCTCTGGGACACCCCTGGCTTTGGCGACAGTGCACGGCTGCTGAAGCGGTTGCAGCGCGAGCGGAATCCTTTGCTCTGGTTCCTGTCCCAAGCCTGGGACCGGATCACCGACAAGCCCCTCTGGTGCAGCCAGCAGGCACTGAAAAATGTGCGCGATGAAGCCGATGTGGTGCTCTACCTCGTCAATGCGGCTGAACCGCCCCAAGCCGCTGGCTACATCACGCCCGAAATGGAGATTTTGACCTGGGTGGGCAAGCCGGTGCTCGTCCTGCTCAATCAAACGGGTTCCGCTCTCGACGTCCAGGCTGAGCGTCTGGAAATCGAAACCTGGCGACAGCACATGGCCACTTGGCCTATCGTCAAAGGCGTGCTCTGCCTAGATGCCTTCGCACGCTGCTGGGTACAAGAAGATCAGCTGATGGACAGGCTTGCTCTGCTGCTGACCGATACCAAAAAAGAAGCCTTCAAGCACCTACGCCGTGGTTGGCAGAGGCGGAATCTGGAGACTTTTCACCAGTCCAGCCGCATTGTGTCTGAGCTGCTCACCGCAGCCGTCGTGGATGGCATCGACGTCCGTAGCGAAACACTGTGGGAGCGCATCGGGATTGGCCGTGGAGAGCTGAATAAGGAATACCAAGACGCTCGGGAGCAATTGGCAGCAAGACTCGCCGATCGTGTCACTCTAGCCACCAACCAACTCATTCACCTGCATGGATTGGAGGGGCAAGCCGCACGCCGACTCGGCAACCTCACCCAGGAACAATTTCACCTCCCCTCTCAGGTGCCAGAAGCCATCTGGAGCACCCTGGGCTCCGTCGCTGGCGGGGCCATGGGCGGCCTCATCGCCGATCTAAAGATGGGCGGCATGACCTTTGGCGGCGGAGCCCTCGTCGGCGGTATCGCCGCCGGCCTCGGTGCCTACGCACTCATCAAAAGCTACAACTTAGTCCGCGGCGGTGACCATCGCCTACATTGGTCCTTCGAGCATTTCCGCGAGCAAGTTCGTCTCGCCCTCCTGACCTACCTCGCCGTCGCTCACTACGGACGCGGTCGAGGTGAATGGCAGGAAAGCCCCGACCCGGCGCACTGGAACAGCTTGTGCAGTAGAATCATCGACGAACACGACGACGGCATCACTCGCCTCTGGAAGTCCGGCGTCGAAGCCGGAACCCAGCCCGACGTCATCTCCAAAAGTGCTCACAGCCTCATCCAAGACTGCCTGAAGTGCCTTCTGCTGCGCCTTTACCCGACTGCAAAGCTAAGCATGAGCTGAATTGCCTCTAGAAGACCGAAGATGCTGAAACATTGAGTCCGACAAAGGGGCAGAAGCAACGAACCACACTCCGTGAACTAGCCTCACCAAAAACAAAAGACTGGAGGCGGATTCACTCACATCGGGCGTCAATGCGCTGTGTCAGCCTGAGGACTCGACTTTGAAAAATCGAGCTATCTTTAAATCGCCAGCGCGTTCTCCGCGTCGCCGAAGTGGCCGATTTTTACCCCCATGCGGTCCATGAGGGCGATGTGGAGGCGGCAGAGTTTGCGGTTTTGGTCTTGGCTGAGGTCGTGGAAGCGGCCGCCCTGGATGGTGCCTCCGCCACCGCCGGCGAGGACGACGGGGAGCTGTCTCGAATCGTGCGCATTGCCGTCCATGAGGCTGCTGGTGAGCAGGATCATGCTGTTTTCGAGCAGGGTACGCTCGCCTTCATTCGTGGCCTGCATCTTGGCGAGGAATTCGGCCCAGAGTTTGACCTGATGCTCATTCACGCGCTGATACATGCTCAGGCGGTGCTCATCACCCGCGTGATGCGACAGCTCGTGGATGCCGCCGCTGATGCCGTCGAGGCTGGGGAAGCGCATGTTCGAGAGGTCATTGTTCATCATGAAGGTGGCCACACGGGTGCGGTCCATCTGGAAAGCGAGGAGCATGATGTCGAACATGAGGCGCAGGTGGTCCTCGCTGCTCGCAGGGATGCCGGCGGCGGGGCGGCCGAGCGTGACCGTTTTCACACTGGGCTGCCAGCCTTGGCCGTTGGTCTCGGCCTGGCTGATTTTTTCGGCGAGCTCGACGCGCTTCTCGATCTCGCGCACGGAGGTCAGGTATTCGTCGAGCTTTTGCTTGTCGCGGCTGCTGAGCTTCGGTTTGAGGCTGCTGGCGTCTTCGAGCACGAGGTCGAGGATGCTTTTGTCGCGCTTGCGCTTGCTGCCGTCGTCAAAGAGTTGGTCAAAGGCCTGCTGGGGGAAGATTTCCTTCGGCGCGGGCGTGGTGGGCGTGCTCCAGGAGATGTAGGCGGAGTAGATCGACGTGAAGCCGCTGTCCGTGCTGTAGCTGGGACGCTCGGTGCCGAGCACGACGCTCGGGATAGGCGTGAATTTGCCGGTGTGCGCGGCGATGAGCTGATCCATCGTAGTGCCGACCTCGACATCGGTGGTGGTCTTTTTCACCTTGAGGCCGCAAAGCACGTTCATCTTCGGGTAGTGACCGCCTTCGCCTTCGACGGTCGTGGGATTCCACAGGCCCTGAAACACGTTCACATGCTTCTTGAGGCCTTCGAGCGGTGTGAGCGATTTTTTGAAAACCATGCCGCTAGGCGTGGTTTCGGCACCCCAGTGATGCGGGTTCACGCCATTGCCGGTGAAGCACACGGCGAGACGACGTGGCGCAGTGTTGTTTTTGACCGATTCGGCTCCGAAAGCGCAGAACGACTCCAGCCACGGCAGGCCGAGGGCCACGCCGGTGCCACGGAGGAAGTGACGACGAGAGGTATTCATGGGGGGAGAAAGGCTACGTTTCGTGAAGGGTCAGGCTTTCGAAGAAATCTCCGTGCCAGCAATTCCTGGATCTGAGATTTCGTATGGTTTTGCCATGATGGCTGGACTTCCAACTCACCTCTCCTTTTTTGGCAAAGCCAGCGCGATAGGCGCGATTCTCCTGCTCTGGAAAGTCGGGGCAGTCGCAGCCGATTTGCCGCCCAGTCTGCGGGAAGCCACCATTCCACCGCTAGAATGGCAAAACCAAGGTGGGGCCTATCGCTCTCCTTTGCTTTTTCGGGATGGCAGCCGCGTGACGAACGGCCAAGACTGGCAGCGGCGACGGGCAGAAATCCTGAGCGAATGGCAGACACGGCTCGGCCAATGGCCGCCTGTGCTGGAAAAGCCGACATTGGAAATCCTCAGCAGCACACAGCGCGAAGGGATCACCCAACAAAGGGTGCGTGTTCAAATTGCACCCGATCAGCATGGCGAGGGCTACCTCCTCA
>CANNQP010000054.1 GCA_947507875.1 Verrucomicrobiaceae bacterium
AAACCGATTTCTTTATGCGCCGCTCCATCATCCTTCTCTGCCTCGTCTTGTGCCTCATCGCGTTCTGGCTCATACGCACGGCTTGGGAGCCGAAAGAGACGAAAAAGCCTGTTTCGATGCCTCAAGTCGCCTCCACGGCTACCACGAGCATTTCGACTCCAACCCCGCCGAAAGTCGAAAAGGCTCCCGCAGCTCGAAAACCGCTCAAAATCGCCTCGAAGGGAAAAGTGCGACTCAAACCGGGAGAATCGGCGGTGCTGGGATATTGGGAGATCGCGCCGGGCATGAACGGCATGGCCATCGTGACGCCGGAAACGACGCTCGAAGGTGATGTGAAAATGACAGCCAAGCTCCTGCACCTCTCCGATGCCGCCGTATCCGAGGCCGAGGCCGATGATCTGATGCCTCTCTTTGATATCGAAAACTACAGCGCCATCGGCCCGGAACGGTTGAGTGAGCTGCAACGTTCCCTGCTAAACATTCGCGGAGTCGATGTGCTTTCGATGCCCGCTTTGCTTGCTCCTCCAGGCGTGCAAGCCAGCATCTCCATCGGCAACTCGAACGACGCAATGCTATCCCTAGGCCTGCAGGCCGATCCTGTCGCCGAAGATGGCGGCTACAATCTTAGCCTCGACTTGCAGCGCCAGGAATAGCAAAGTGGCTTCGGCTTGAGCGGAATCGATTCAAAACGCGGTTCAGGCGCAGCCACTCACCACTTCATGATCAGCGAAGCCCTACGACATCCCGCTCCGCGCCCTCATTGCCCGCGACGCCGAAGGCCTCATTATGGCCGACCGCGGCATCAACGACGCCTACACCGAGCGCATTCGCAATGCGGTTGCTGAGGTGCTTGCAGTAACGCCGAGAGCGGTGTGGATTGAGCAAGTTCGGCTGAGGCTGGATATACATTGGCCCTTCAGCTCAAGACTTGTCTGCTGGTTAAATTGAGGCGGTTATTCGTTAGTGAAATGGGGCCTTACTGAATGTGTGGGTCAGTTCTTGGCCATGCCTTTCAACACCAGTTCACGGAAGCTTTTTAAGTGGGCTGGCTCAAAACGGCCTTTTCGTTGCACGAAGAAGACTTCTTCGTGACCAAAGAGGTTGGTGGCATCGCGCATGAGCAGAGCGGGTTCGCCATGGAGCGGGCGGGGCAGCTTCATGGAGGACGCATTGGTCCCGATGCAGATACCCAGCCCTGCGGAGACATAGCTGAGAAGCAGGCTGGGATTGGTCGCGGTCATGGCCACGTTGAGCCTCTCGACAAGTCCGGCTTGAGTGAAAGCATGGCGAATCTGCCTGTGCGAGCAGGAGGCATGCCCGCTGAGCACGAGCGGATGTTTAACCAGCTCCGCCAGCGTGAGCCGTTGTTTGTCTGCCAATGGATGGCCTTCGGGATAGATGACGTGGAAAGGATAGCGGACGAGCGCGGTCAGTTGCATCTGGGGCAGCGAATCATCTCCGCTGGCGATGCCCATGATGGCGACATCCGCCTCATCGGCTTCCATCATTTCGCGAGCGGTGTAGGATGGGCGATCGATCAATCTCACTCGCACTTCGGGATGCTTCTTGCGGTAGTGGATCACTCGCGACCGGAGCGGACCTGAGAACATGGCGGCCGGTGCCACGATGCTCAAGGAGCGCGGCTGCTTGCGGTGGCGGTCTGTGAAGACTTCCCGCAGCGAATCAAATCCCTCCACGAGTGGCGCAGCGAGATCCACCAGGAGCTGTCCATCAGCCGTCAGCGAAACGACCGAGCCCCGTGCGACCACCAGAGGCACCCCGTATTCATCCTCCAGAGCACGGACCTGCTGCCACACCGATGGCACGGCCAGGCCGAGCGAGCCAGCAGCGGCGGCGAAGCTGCCCTGACGGGACAGCTCCACGAGGGCGCGGATCTGGCGGAAGCGCACTTCTTTGAAGTAGCGGCGAGGGGGTGATTTTATTGATGCGGATTTCTTCGGCATTAGGCGGGAACGAACGGGCATTAGGAAGATTTGCAAACACAGCGGTCAAGAAATGCGATTTGCGGATGTAAGTCTAAAGCTATGGAAATCCCTTCACCTACTTTTTCTCGTCGTCACTTCCTCCGCTCTGGCAGCGCTTCGCTCATGGCTCCGGCCATCATCACGGCAGCGACCACGCTGCGGGCGCAGCAGAAGGCAGACTCGAATGAAACGCTGCGCATTGGCCTGATAGGTTGTGGCGGTCGCGGCACGGGGGCGGCATCGCAGGCACTGCAGGCGGATTACAATGCGCGACTGGTGGCGGTGGCGGATGTGTTTGAGAAGCAGATGGACACGGCCATCGCCTCGCTTTCCGCGAAGACGCCGGATCGCGTGACGGTGAGCCCGGAGCATCGGTTCGTCGGGCTGGATGCTTATAAGAAGCTGCTGGCCTCGGAGGTGGATGTGGTGATCCTGGCCACGCCGCCGGGGTATCGTCCGCTGCATCTCACGGCGGCTGTTGAGGCCGGAAAGCACCTGTTTTGCGAGAAGCCGATGGCGGTGGATGCGGTGGGCTACCACGTGGCGATGGCGGCGCTGGCCAAAGCGAAGGAGAAGAAGCTCAATGTGACCGCTGGCTTCTGCTGGCGCTACAACACCTCACGCCGGGAGAGCTTCAAGCGGCTCAAGGACGGGCAGTTTGGCGATCTCATGAGCTACTTCGGAACCTACTATGGCAGCCCAATCAGGCTCGTGCCTGCGGCTTCTTCAAGACAGCCCGAACAGACCGATCTGGCCTGGCAGCTTGCCAGTTGGAACAGTTTCTCCTGGCTGTCGGGTGACAACTATGTGGAGCAGGCGGTGCATTCGGTGGACAAGCTGATGTGGGCCATGAATGACCAGCCACCAGTGAGTTGCATCGCCACCGGCGGTCGCCAGACGCCTGCCGAGGGCGGCAACATCTTCGATCACTTCCATGTCGCTTATGAGTTCGCCAATGGCGTCATGGGACACATTGGTTCCCGGCAGATGACGGGCTGCGCCAACGAGAACATCGACTACATCCAGTGTTCCCAAGCCAAGCTGGTCATTGGCAAAGGCAGCGCCCCATTTGCCGAAGGTGCCAAACGCTGGCGCTTCCGTGGCGAGGAGAAGAACATGTATCAGATCGAGCACGATGAACTCTTTGCCGCCATCCGCAGCGGGAAAACCGTGTTTGATGGCGACTGGATGATGCAGTCCACGCTTGCTGGCATCATGGGCCGCGAAGCCGCCTACACCGGCCAGCGCCTCACCTGGGAGCAGATCCTGGCGTCCAAACAAGACCTCGCGCCGGAAGAGGCCTTGAAATGGAACGACAAGTTCGAGCCCACTCCGCGTCCGATTCCTGGAGTGACGAAGTTTGTGTGATCCACGCGCCAGACCGATTCATCCCATGACTGCTCTTTCCCAAGAAACCCTGCCGCTAACTCTTCGTCATTCTGGCGCACGCATTTTTGTTCCTGACCGGCTCGAAACGAAAGCAGCGCTGCGGCGAATCACGCACCTCGGGTTGGGTGCGCATCAGGATGATTTGGAGTTCATGGCCTTTCACGGCATCTTAAACTGCTATCGCAAGCCCGACCATTGGTTTGGAGGTGTCACCTGCACCAACGGCGCGGGTAGCGCCCGCACCGGCCGCTATGCCAGCTACACGGACGAGCAGATGCAGTCCGTCCGCGTGGAGGAGCAGGATGCTGCCGCCGTCGTGGGCGGTTACGGCATCATGATCCAGCTCGGCTATTCGAGTGCCGAGGTGAAGTCTCCCTCAGAGACCCGCCTCCAGCAGGACCTCTTCGACATCCTGCGGCTCACACAGCCGGAAATCGTTTACACCCACAATCCTGCGGACAAGCACGACACGCACATCGGCGTGGTCGTTGCCGCGCTGCAAGCTATGCGTGAACTCCCACCTTCCCAGCGTCCACGCGCCGTCTATGGCTGCGAGGTTTGGCGAAATCTGGACTGGCTGATCGACGAGGAAAAGGTCCTGCTCGACCTCACCGGTCACGACAGTCTCGCCATGGCCCTGAACAGCCTGTTTGACTCCCAGATCGCCGGTGGCAAGCGCTACGACCTCGCCGTGGCAGGCCGTCACCGCGCCAATGCCACCTTTCTGGACGCCCACAGCACGGACACCACGAGCACCATCGCCTACGCCATGGATCTCACGCCCCTCGTCACGGATCCCGACCGCGACATTATCGACTACGTCCTCGGTGCCATCCATCGCTTCGAGGCAGATGTGCGTCGGAACCTCGAATCCAAACTCGGCAGCGCTTCCCTCGCGCTGTGAGGTTTTCTGATTTTTGGGACAAAACGGATTCTACAAATCTCTCCATATCCTCAGCGCTCAATCCATATCCAGAACTCTAACACATGATACATCACACCCGCATCGTAACCGCTGTCATCCTCGCTACCGCAGCCATCATCGGCTTCGCGCAGGACAAACCCGCCGCATCAAAAACCAGCAACACCGCAGCCACCGTTCGTGCCTTCATCGACGATGAAGCCCCCGGCTGGCGCTCGCTCACGGCGGCTGATTTCACCAAGGTGAACAGCGCGGATGACACTTGGTCATGGAAAGACGGCGTGCTGCATTGCTCTGGCCAGCCCGTCAGCGTGCAGCGCACCACAAAGGAGTTTGGCAACTTCGAGATGGTCGTTGAGTGGATGCATGAGAAAGCCGCTGGCAACTCCGGCGTCTTCGTGTGGACCACACCGGCCTCCATTGAGAAACTCACCGCCGCAGGCAAGCCGGGCCTACCAGATGGCACTGAGGTGCAGATCCTCGATCACGGCTTCACCGACATGATGAAGGCCAAGGGAGCCAAGACCGACTGGTTTGGCACCAATGGCGATGTCTTCCCCGTGCGCGTGAAGATGACGCCCTTCCCGCCACTGTCGCCCGATGGCAGCCGCAGCTTCCCGCGCAAGCACCTCGCCCACGGCCACGGCGAATGGAACCACTACTACATCCGCGCCATCAACGGCGAAGTCCGGCTCTGGGTGAACGGTGAAGAAGTCTCCGGAGGCACCGCCATCGAGCCCAAGAAAGGTTTCGTCTGCCTGGAAAGCGAAGGCTCGCCCATTCAGTTCCGCAAACTGCGCGTGCGCGAGCTTCCCTAACTTTGCGTCAATGCCGTTCTTCCGTCGGAAATCAGCTCCTCACCATGATGAAAACACACTCTTTGCTCACCTCAGTTGCCCTCTTCCTTTCCATCCCGATAGCAGCGCTAATCGCCGCACCGATTGACGCGGTGTTGGTGGAGGCTGAGGGCTTCAAAGACACTGGCGGATGGGTGATGGATCAGCAGTCGATGGATCAAATGGGATCGGCTTACCTGCTGGCGCATGGCCTCGGTGTTCCGGTGGCGGATGCGACGACGACGGTCGCGTTTCCGCAGCCGGGCAAGTATCGGCTGTGGGTGCGCACGCGGGATTGGGTCGCGCCTTGGAAGACGGCGGAGATTCATCCCGATATGCGTGCGGAGGGCACGCCGGGCATTTTTCAGGTCATCGTGAATGGCAAGGCGGTGCCAGTGACATTTGGCAATGAGGGCGCGGACTGGCATTGGCAGGATGGCGGCGTGGTGGAGGTCGCGGAAAAGACGGCGCAGATTGCGCTGCGTGACCTCACGGGTTTTGCGGGTCGTTGCGATGCGCTGCTTTTTTCACCGGATTCTGCGCCGACTCCACCGCCGAATGATGCGGCCACGCTGGCTCCGCTGCGTCGAAAGCTGCTGGGCTTGCCGGAGAAACTGGAGGAGATGGGTGAGTTTGATTTCGTGGTCGTCGGCGGCGGCGCAGCGGGCGCTTGCGCGGCTGTGAGCGCGGCGCGGCTGGGGTGCAAGGTGGCCTTCATTCATGATCGACCGGTGCTGGGCGGGAACAACAGCTCGGAGGTGCGCGTGGGTTTGTCCGGACTCATTCATCAGAAGCCATATCCGCGCCTCGGCAACCTCCTCGAAGAACTCGGACCCACGGGTTACTGGAATCTACAACAGGCCAAAAAGACGCCGGAGCTGCCGCGCAGTCAGCAGGTGATCGACCTTTTCACGCAGGAGCCGCAGCGCAGGATTCACAATGCGGGGCCGCTTTCCAACTACGAGGACGAGAGGAAACTGGAAGTGGTCCAGGCGGAGAAAAACGTCACGCTTTTCCTCAGCACGCGTGCCAATGCAGTGGAGATGGATGGCTCGCGCATCGCGGCGGTGATGGCGCAGGACATCAAGACCGGCCAGCGGATGCGTTTCCGATCCAAGCTGGTCGCTGACTGCACTGGAGATGGCGTCATCGGCGAACTGGCGGGAGCGGACTTCGCCTATGGCCGCGAAAGCAAGGAGGAGCACGGCGAGACGTTCGCGCCGGAGAAGGCGGATGAGTTGGTGATGGGCACCTCCGTGCAGTGGAACTCCGAGGAGACTGCGGAGCCATCGCCTTTCCCCGCGTGCCCGTGGGCGCTGAAGTTTGATGCCGCTCATGCCATCAATACGAAGCGCGGTGACTGGGATTGGGAGACCGGTGCGATGCGCAATCATGTGACCGAGATCGAGCAGATCCGTGACTACGGCCTGCGCGTGGTTTTTGGCAACTGGGCCACGCTGAAGAACGATCCGAAGTTCAAAGACGAGTTCGCCCGGCACCAGCTCAGTTGGGTGGCTTACATTGGAGGCAAACGCGAAAGTCGTCGTCTGCTTGGCGACGTGGTGCTCCGCCAGCAGGACATCATGGAGGCGCGGTCTTTCCCCGACGCCAGCGTGACCACGACGTGGACGATCGACCTGCACTATCCGCTCAAGCCGATGTGCGCGTGCGAGGCATTCCAAGCGGAGGCAAAGCAGGTGAAATTTACGCCCTATCCGATCCCGTATCGCTGCCTGTATTCGCGAAACATCAGCAACCTCATGATGGCCGGGCGGAATATCAGCGTGACCCACGTCGCGCTCGGCACCGTGCGCGTGCAGCGCACCACTGGCATGATGGGAGAGGTGCTCGGCATGGCCTCCGCACTGTGCAAGCAGCACGCCACCACGCCGCGCGGCGTGTATGAAAAGCATCTCGATGAACTTAAGGGCATGATGCAGCGCGGAGTCGGGCGGCTCGATCTCGCAGCCACGACTGGCAGCTATCGCACGACCACACCTCCGGCCCGCGCCGCGAAACCGAAGAGAGCTGCCGACATCTATCTCGTCTGCGGGCAATCGAACGCGTGGCGACTCGGCCATGTGGCTCCAGCAAAGGAAGGCGAAAGCGGTGTTAGCCTCGATTACTTCGGCATGAGCTGCACGTCGCAGCCGGAGACCGCACGCTTGCAGCAGATCGAAAAGATCAGCCCCACCACCTACGGCAGCGGACTCGCCAGCGCACTGCGGCAGGCCAGCGGACGCGATGTGGTGCTCATCCAATATGCCGTGTGCGGCTCCGGCCTGAAGAATCCCAGCGGGTGGTTTCCTGGCGAACAGCCCGACAAAGGCAAACTGCACGACGCGGGTATCTACGGCTCCTTCAGCCGCTACATGGCGGACGTGCGCCGCCAGGTGGAGGCGCTCGGAATCGAGTGGAAAATCAAGGGCCTCTTCTGGCACCAAGGAGAGAGCGATGTGAAAACGCCTCCCGCCGAGCACGAATTGAATTTGCAGCACCTCTTCGCCCGCTTCCGGCAGGATTTTGGCAATGAGCTGCCCATCGTCGCCGGAGAGATTCGCGAGGTGGACGACGACGCGCGTGCGATGAACCGCACCCTCGCCGCCGCAGACGCCTCCGATGCGCTCATGATCACCGTTCCCTCCGCCGATCTCACCTTTGATCCGCCGTCGAAAACTTCGCCGGACAAACCGAACGTCCACTTCAACACGCCCGGCTGCCACGCCCTCGGCAAGCGCATGGTGGATGCCATGATGTCCCTCTTCCCAGCGGCACCGTCTTGGAACCAAATCCGCGCCGTGCCGATGCGCGGCGGCCTGCGTGCCTTTTGGAATGTGGCAGGCGGCGATAATGCCACGAATGACCGCGAAGCCGCTGCGCATGGCTTTGAGATGGTGGACCTGCTCAACACTTACTCCGACTATCCTGGGCGGCAGAAAGAGAACATCCGCAAGACGCTCGATACCAACAAAAACAACCCGTGGCGGAAGCCCGAGTTCTTTGAGCGCATCGTCAAACGCAACATCGAACAGCTCGGCCACGAGGGCGCCATTTTCGTCAACGACATCGAGTTCAGCTTCGAGGAAGACATCGACAAAGCGTGGGCCGATCCCGTCGTCCGCGCCGACTCCGGTGCCACCACACGCGAGCAGTTCCAGCAGGCTTACTTCCGCGAGTGGGCCACCTGGTTCACGCTGCCCAATCAATGGGCGAAAGAACGTTATCCAAACGCCCCCATCGGCCTCTACGGTCCACAGCCGTTTCGCCGTGACTTTTACGGCATCTCCGGCAAGTCCGCACAGCAGATCGACGGCACGCATCGCAGCGATGCCGAGCTGTGGCAGCACATCGACGCCTCCGTTGATTACTACCTCGCCAGCATCTACGTCTTCTACGACAAGCCCGACTCCATCTACTACATGGCGGCGAACGTGGAGGAAAATATCGAGCGCACCCGGCGCTTCGGCGACAAGCCGCTCTATGCCTACCTCTGGCTGCGCTATCACAGCTCGAACGGAAAACTCGCTGGCGAGGAAGTCGCCCCGTGGCTCGCCGAAGCGATGGCCGTGCTGCCCTACTTCAGCGGCGCACGCGGCATCGCGCTCTGGGGCTCCGAGCCGAAGCGCCAGGGCCAATACTACCACACGCTCCCGGTCTTCATGGAGAGCCTCGGCCGTGTTTCCGACCTCTCCGAAAAGATCTCCTCTGCCAAGCTCATGCCCGACGAACCCGCGCATGTATTGTGGAAAGCCAAACGCCCCCTCATCCGCCGCCTGCGAGTCAGCGCCGATGAATGGATCATCCTCGCCGTAAATCCCTGGCAGGCCGAGGACGCTACTTCGACCGTAGCCGTGCCACTCGAAAACGGTAGCGTCGATCTCGAAGTGCGCGGTCGGCACACGGAGATTTTTCAATGCATGGGAAGCAGCGTGAAACGCCTGTAAGAGCCGACTCCGCCCAATCATGAACCGTCGCCACTTCCTCACCACCAGCCTCATCGCCGCGATGGGCAGCCTCGCTACGGCGGAATCACGACCACGTCGCATCGTGCTGCGTTCATCATGGCAGACGGTGAACATCGGCGACATCGCGCACACACCCGGCGTGCTCGCTTTGCTGGAGAAACATCTGCCTGAGGTCGAGGTGAGGCTTTGGCCCAGCAGCGTGGGAAATGGCGTGGCAGAGATGCTCCTCGCACGTTTTCCGAAGCTCCACATCATCCAGACACCCGAGGCGTTGAAGGCCGCATTCGATGAGTGCGACTTCCTTTTGCACGGCTCCGGCCCGTCGCTCGTCGCGGCGCATGACATCGCCAAATGGCGCGATGCCACTGGCAAGCCCTACGGCGTCTATGGCATCACATTCAATGCACCCGACACCGCCACCGCGAAGCCTGAGCTGGTGAAAAAGTTCCAGCAGTCCATTCCCATCATGAGCGGAGCGCGGTTCGTTTTCTTCCGCGATTCCGTGTCACTCGCTGAGGCGAAGAAGCGCGGCTGCACATGCCCGGTCATGGGCTTCGGCCCTGATGGAGCCTTTGCCACCGACCTGCGCGATGACGCCCGTGCCATTGCCTTTCTTCAGGAGCACAAGCTGGAAGAAGGCCGCTTCCTCTGCTGCATCCCACGCCTGCGCTACACACCTTACTGGACCATCCCCGCGAGAAAGACACCACTGGACGTGACGAAGCACGCCCGCAATGAAGTGATGAAAGAGCACGACCTCGCGCCGCTGCGCCAGGCCATCGTCGAAGTCGTCCGCCAGACCAGCATGAAGGTGCTTCTCTGCCCCGAGGACGAAACGCAGATGGCCCTCAGCAAAGAAATGCTCTTCGACAAACTGGCCGACGATGTGAAAGCGAACGTCGTCTGGCGTCCCGACTTCTGGCTCACTGGCGAAGCTCTCAGCACCTACATCCGCAGCGCCGGTCTCTTCGGCGCGGAGATGCACAGCCCCATCATGTGCATCGGCAACGGCATCCCCGCCATCGTTTGCCGCTGGGAGGAACAAACCAGCAAAGGCATCATGTGGCGCGACATCGGCCTCGGTGAATGGCTTTTCAATCTCGACGAGGCGAGCGAGATCCCCGGCATTGTCCCCGCCGTTCTCGCCCTCGCCAAAGACCCCACCGCAGCCAAAACAAAGGCGATGAAGGCCAGGGCATTTGTCCTGCAACGCCAACTCGAGACGATGCAAGTGCTCGCCAGTGCGTTGTAGAAGAATCCTGTCTTTCAACCCAACTCTCCCGCCTAGTTCACCCGTGAAGTTTTTTACTCTCTTTCTTTCGGTCATCGCCGCGTCGTCTTTCGTCGCAGCCGAAGTTCCCTTCGCCAAGGACGACACCGTCCTCTTCTATGGCAATGCAATGGTCGAGCGGTTGCTCGAATCCGGCCAGATGGAGGCTTATCTGCAACTCGCCTATCCCGAGAAGCAGCTGCACGTCCGCAGCCTTGCTTGGACGGGCGACGAGGTCGGGTGGCGCTCGCGGCCCGAGGGCTATGTCGAACACCTCAAAACCTTGCTGGCCAAGTGGCCGACCAAGGTAGTCGTGCTCGGCTACGGCATGAATGAGTCCTTCGCCGGAGTGGCTGGATTGGTGGAGTTTCGTTCGCAGTATGAGGTGTATCTTCGCGAGGTCACGCGGCTCCATCCCCGGGCAAAACTGATCATGCTCTCGCCCATTGCCGTGGAGGATGATGAAAGGCGCAACGCCGATGTCGCCGCCTATTCGGCGGTCATCGCAGAGATTGCGAAGGCACAAGGGGCAGAGTTTGTGGATCTGTTCGCGGCCAGCAAGGCGGCTTACGCCCAAAGCACACAGCCGCTCACCACACAAGGCATCCACCTGAACGAAGAGGGCTGCCGCGAAATGGGCCGGGTGATTGCGCGGTCTTTGGTCGGTGATGCCGCGTTGGAGCGGGTGCCGACTTCGCGCGTGGACGATGTGGCTAAAGCAGCAGCGCAGAAGTCGCGCTATGTCGCAGACATCGTGCGACCCAAGAACGGTGTGGTTTATTTCGGCGTGCGCAAGAGGCCCGATGAGAATGCGGACGAGATGCCGCGCTATCATCAGTTGATCGAGCAGGCCGACAAGATTCTCCATGATCTCGTAGCCAATCCGTCCGCCCATTTCGCGGACTTTCAGCCGCCATCTCTTCCCCCGATGCCCGAGGGGAAAAGCATCCCGGATCGTTTCAGCGGCGGAATCTTAAAAGTGCCAGCCGAGCAGCAGCATGATCTGAAAGTGGCGGACGGCTACACCCTGAATCTCTTCGCCTCGGAGGAGCAGTTTCCCGATCTCAAGAATCCGGTCCAGATGGCCTTCGACGCACGCGGGCGCTTGTGGGTGGTGACGATGCCGTCGTTTCCGCACACCATTCCCGGTGAGCAGCCTCATGACAAGATCCTCATTATCGAAGACACCGACCGCGACGGAAAAGCTGACCGCAGCACCGTGTTTGCCGACGGCTTCGATGCACTCGATGGCGTCGCTTTCCATGAGAGCGGCGTCATCATCTCCGCACAGCCACGCTTGTTGATTCTGAAGGACACCAATGGTGATGATCGTGCCGACACCCAGACCGAACTGCTGCGCGGTGTGGATGTAACGGACTCCCATCACGGCGGCATGATCGCAACCGACCCACTCGGGGACGTTATCTTCAGCGACGGCGTTTTTCATCGTTCGCAGTTTGAGACGCCATTTGGTGTCGTTCGCGGCATTGATTCGACGATCTATCGGCTGCACCCCGCCACAGGTCGCATCGAGACCGAGTGGCAGGGCATGAATCCGAATCCGTGGAAGGTGTCCTTTGACCGCCACGGCAACCTGTTTCAGCGCTTTGGTGGGGGGCAGGTCCTCGACGGTCTCGCGCAATCATGGACACCGCTCGGCGTCTATCAGATGTATGGCAATGGCACGGTGGTGAACTATGGCAAGGGCTCCGCGCTCAGCGTCATCTCCAGCCCGAACTTCCCGGATGAATATCAGCAGGGCGTTGCCTCGGCTACCTTGCTCGGCACCTACTGCGTTTCCCTTTCCAAACCGAATGCGGATGGTGGTGCGATCATCGGCACCGACCGGCTAGATCTCATTACTTCGCAAAACAGCGCGTTTCGTCCGGTGGACTGCGAGTTCGGCTTCGACGGCGCGCTCTATGTCTCTGATTTCGCCAGCCGCATTATCGGTCATGCGCAGCATCCGATGCGTGATCCCCAGTGGAATCACACCCTCGGCCGCATCTGGCGCGTCGTGTCAAACACCAAGCCCGTCGTCAAAGACTGGCCGCAGATCGAAGGAGCCAGCGTCCCACAACTCGTCGCGCTGCTGGATCATCCGCAGAACATCGTCCGCTATCATGCGAGGATTGAACTACGAGAGAAGGGCGATGAAGTCGCTGCCGCGCTCGACGCCGCGCCCCCCGCGACCGAGCAGGCCAAGCTCGAAGCGCTCTGGGTGCTTGCTGCGAAAAGCCAGACGCGTCCCGCTTGGCTCGCAGATTTGCTGAAATCGAAGGCCCCCATGTTCCGCACCGCCGCCGTGCAGGTCATTCGCTTTCAGTCGCCTCAACTTCCCGATCTGCTCGCGCTACTCGCGACGGCGGCGCAGGACCCACACCCGCGCGTGAGGATGGCAGTCATCAACACTGTCTCACATCTCCGTGCGAACGGGCAGAAGCAGCTTGAGACCACGCTGACGAACATTCCCGCCACTGAACCTGCGGTGAAGCAAATGCTTGATGCTTTGAAAGTCGGCACCACCCCTGCCAGAGGCCGCTCCGTGCCCGTGCTCAACGTCGCTCCCGAGTCCCAGGTCCGGCAATGGCTTCGCGTCACAGAAACCGGTAGCCTAGCGTCGCAAGCGGCCACCCCTGCAAAAAGTGGCAAGTCCGCCCCATTAAAAGTGCAGACCTACCGCACATTCATCGAAGCGGAAGCCGCACAAACCGCACTCCTCAGCGTGAAGCACGGCTACCTCGACATCGCCGCGAACGGTGTGCAGCGCCTCTCAAGTGACAGCCCATATAGTTCAGAGCAACAAGTCCAGATCGAGCTGCAAAAAGGACTCAACCTGATCGATATCGCCTACCGCAAACTGAAATCCGGCCCACCTCCAGTCTTCATCTATGACCCCCTCGGCCAGCCGCTCACCAGCGTGCATTTTGCCAAAGACGAAACCGCCCTCAAAGCGCACGCTGCCCAATGGGATAAAGAGCACGCGGATGGTGCGCTGCATGTGCAGGCGGTGCCAAACCAGATGCAGTTTGCCCCCAAGGAGCTTCGTGTGCATGCGGGCCAGCCGGTGAAGATCGTCTTCTCGAATCCCGATCTCATGCCGCACAATCTCGTCATCATCGCCCCCGGCTCCGAAGAAGAAGTCGGGATGCTGGCCGATCAAATGGCCGCGAAACCCGACGCCATGGCGAAGAGCTTCGTGCCTGAATCCCCGAAGATCCTGCACGCGACCAAGCTCGTTGAAGCCACAGGCAAGGCGGAATTGAACTTCGTGGCACCTGCGAAGCCGAACACCTATCCCTTCATCTGCACATTCCCCGGCCACTGGCGCATCATGCGCGGTGTTTTGATCGTCGAGTAAACGGTAGTCGGGGGATCAGCGAACCGCACCTCAAGTTTGAATCCTAACACTATGGTTACAACCACCCGCCGCCAATTTCTCACCACCCTTGCTGCCGCAACAGGTGTGGCCTCGCCCCATGTGTTATCAGCCGAGCCAGCTCAAACATCGTCCGCGTTGTTTCTCGAAGCCGCCCGTGACCTTCCTCTCAACAGCGACGCTGATGTCATCGTCTGCGGCGCGGGGCCTGCGGGTGTCACCGCCGCCATCACCGCTGCGCGTGCCGGGGCGAAGGTCCAGCTTTTCGAGGTTCACGGCGCTCTTGGAGGCGTCTGGACGAACTCGCTGCTGGGCTACCTTATTGATTTCGACAAACCAGGCTTCAACCAGGAGCTCGTTCGCAAACTCCGGGAACGCGATGCGATCTGTGGCGAGGTGAAATACACGCCCAACAAGGCCATCGCCGCGCCGGTGCAGGGGCTGGGCTATCATCCCGAAGAGATGAAGCTGCTCCTCGAAGAGTTGGCCGTCCTCGCCGGAGTCAAAGTCCAATACCACACGCGCGTCGTGGCCGCGCATCGCGAAGGGCGACGCCTCACCACCATCATCACCGAGTCCAAGTCTGGCCGACAAGCCTGGAAGGCACCCGTGTTCATCGACACCACTGGCGATGGCGATCTTGGCGCGCAGGCGGGTTGTGCGTTTGAAATCGGTGTTGAAAAAGCCTGCCCCTGCCAGCCGCTGAGCATGAACGTGCTGCTTCTGGTGAAGGACGTCAGCGCCTTGAGCGGACTGATTCATGGCGCAACCAGCACCTCCCCCCAAGAGGCTTCGAAAGCCGGAAAGGCCCTGCTTGCGGAGATCCGACGCGCCGGGGTGGATCCAAGCTACGGGAAACCCATTCTGTTTCCAGTCCGCGGCAATCTCATCAGCGCCATGTTCAATCACGAGTATGGCATCAATGCGACGGATGCCGCCGCTGTGAGCGAGGCGACCCTTCGCGCCCGCCGGGAAATGAACCAGATCATCCGAGCGCTGCGCAAACTCGGCGGTGCCTGGGAGGGCGTTCAAATCGTGGCTACCCCGGAGCAGATTGGCATCCGGGATGGCCGTCGCATCCTCGGGCGTTACGTCGTCCGCAAGGAGGATCTCATCCAGGGAGCCGTGCATGAGGACAGCGTGGTGAAATCCCACGGTGCGGTGGACGTTCATTCCCTCAAAGTTGAGGACAAGGCCAGAGGGTATGACAATTTCAACATCCAGACTCAGCCCTATGACATCCCGCTGCGCGCCCTCATCGCCCGCGATGTGGACGGCCTCCTGATGGCGGGGCGTTGCATCAGCGGCGACTTTATCGCCCACTCCAGCTACCGAGTAACGGGTAACGCAGTTCCCATGGGCGAGGCCGCTGGAGCCACCGCCGCCGTCGCTGTGAACCACAAAACCGCACCGCATGACGTGCCCTGGAGCGAGGTGAAGTCGGTCATCGAGAAAGTCCGCGCTCAAGCCTGACCTGAGGCCATCCGGCTGCAGCTTGAGACGAAGGCCTTGGCGGCATTTTCACAATGGTTTGGCGGATCATCCTATCCATCTAGCATGACAGGCTTCATCAGCAGATGATCGCTTGTTCAATGCTCATGATGAGGCATGCGCTCCATGTGCTTGTCGCCTTCACTTCGGTTGACACGGAAGAATTGATTTTGCTGCCTAACCAAAGGCGATGGGTTTTTACCGTCGATACTCGCTCGGGCGGCAGCCGGTGATCTTTTTGAATGTGTGAGAAAAGGTAAACAGGCTATGGTAGCCAACCTCGTGGGCGATGGCTTCGACTTTGTCAGTTGTGGTGGTGAGGAGGTGTGCGGCCTGCTGCACACGCAGGCAGGTTAGATGCTGGGCGGGAGTGCGCCCGAGGGATTGATGGCAAAGACGGGTCAGATGCTTGGTGCTCATTCCAGCGAGAGCGGCGAGACGCGAGAGCGGCCAATTGGCAGATAGATCACCAACCACGGCCTGCCAGACTTCACGCAGGCGGTCGTCCGTGCGCCAGGGTTCAGCGAAGGTGCGGGCGTAGTGCTGGATGAGATCTGTCCAGAGATTCATCGCGGCAGGTGAGGCAGTGCGACTCGCCTCTGAATAAAGGCCTCCGATGGCGGCAGCAAGCGCCGCGCCGTCGAAGTCAGTCAGCACCTGGGCTCGCGTGTTCACCAGGGGCAGTGCACCTTCCTGTTCCTGATAACGCACCCAGGCGATGTGCCAGCTTTTCCGCGGCACCGCCTTGTAAGCATGGAAGGCGTGGGGTGGGGCCAGGCAAGCTTGCCCGGCATGCATCGGTTGCCAGGTGCCCTCGAGCCAAATTCTGCCTTCTCCACCCGTGCAGACCATGATGAAGGTGCCGCTCAAGTCAGGCCGCCGCACCACGTAGGGATGTGTTACGTCAGCCAGGCCTACATGCGTGATGCCGTGCTGTGCGAGTGATGGGCACACCGGAGCTTCCGCTAGCCAATCACGAGCATCCGCGGCACTTGCCCGCACGACTCTTTCCATAGTCCCAGATAAGCGAATGTCCTTTTTCATGGTTCGATGCGCGTTCAATTCGCGGGTGGCATCCCGTAGCCTGTCGATCTCTATCAACATGACCACGGACACCCTTTCTTCCCGCTCTGCCGTCTTGGAACGCCTTCGCGATAAAGTAAAACGCGGCCAGCCGATCATCGGTGCAGGCGCTGGCACCGGACTCTCGGCCAAATGTGAAGAGGCGGGTGGCGTCGATCTCATTGTGATCTACAACTCGGGCCGCTTTCGCATGGCCGGGCGCGGCTCGCTCGCGGGGCTGATGGCCTATGGGAATGCCAACGAGATCGTCAAAGACATGGCGAAGGAGGTTCTCACTGCGGTGAAGCACACGCCGGTGCTCGCGGGCGTGAATGGCACCGATCCCTTTTTGCTTCGTGTGCCCTTCCTGCGTGAACTGAAGGCACTTGGCTTCGCCGGCGTGCAGAACTTTCCGACAGTGGGACTGATTGATGGAACCTTCCGAGCGAACCTCGAAGAGACGGGCATGAGTTATCAGCTTGAAGTGGAGACCATTGCCGCCGCGCGTGAACTTGACCTGCTCACGACGCCTTATGTCTTCAACATCGACGAAGCGCGGCGCATGACCGAGGCCGGTGCGGACATCATCGTGGCGCACATGGGCCTGACCACGGGAGGCGCCATCGGTGCGGAGACCGCGAAGTCGCTCGATGATTGTGTGCGTGAGGTCCAGGCCATCGTGGACACCGCGAAAGCCATTCGCTCTGAAGTTCTCGTGCTCTGCCACGGGGGCCCCATCGCCCAGCCGCCGGACGCGCAGTTCATCTTGGAGCAATGCCGTGGCGTCGATGGCTTCTACGGTGCGAGTTCCATGGAGCGCCTGCCGACCGAAAAAGCGCTCACGGCGGAAGTGAAGCAGTTCGCCGCATTGCGCCTAGCCTAAATCAAGTCTCCCTCTCCATGCAAACCATTGCCGTTCTCGGAACCTTCGACACCAAAGGCGTGGAGCATCGCTTCCTCGCGGATCAAATCCTCCAGCGTGGGCATCAGGCATTGCTCATCGATGTGGGCGGGCAAGGGGCGCCTCAAATCGAAGCGCATGTTTCTCGTGAAGAAGTCGCGTCATCGGCCGGGATGGATCTGGCGACACTGCGGGCGCAAAACGATCGCGGAGTCATGGTGGAAGCGATGGCCAAGGCTGCTCCGGTCATGCTCACGAAGCTCGCCGCTGAAGGTCGCATCCAGGGCGTCATCTCCCTCGGTGGCACCGGCGGCACGGCCATCGGCACAGCGGCGATGCGGGCGCTGCCGCTTGGCTTTCCGAAGGTCATGGTCTCCACCGTTGCGGCGGGGAATGTCGCGCCGTATCTTGGGGTGAAGGACATCGTGATGTTTCCCAGCATTGTCGATGTCGCCGGGCTGAATCGCTTTTCCCGCGCCGTCTTTGCCCGCGCGGCATCCACGGTTTGCGCCCTCGCTGAGGCCAATGCCACGATGCCGAAGGAGACCGAAGCGAAACCACTCATCGTGGCCTCCATGTTCGGCAACACGACCGAATGCGTGGAGCACGCCCGCAAACGGCTCGAAGCCGCAGGTTACGAAGTGCTTGTCTTCCATGCCACGGGCACAGGCGGACGCACGATGGAGTCGTTGATTGAAAGCGGCCTCGTCGCAGGTGTGCTCGACATCACCACCACCGAATGGGCCGATGAACTGGTGGGAGGAGTGCTCGCTGCGGGCCCCACCCGGCTCGAAGCCGCTGCCCGCCATGGCATCCCTGCCATCGTCACACCTGGTTGCCTCGACATGGTGAACTTCGGCCCGCCCGACAGCGTGCCGGCGAAGCATGCAGGGCGCACGTTCTACCCGCACAATCCGCAGGTCACCCTCATGCGCACCACGCCCGCCGAATGCGCCGAGCTGGGCCGCATCCTCGCGGAGAAAGTGAACCTCTCCACCGGTGCCGTCACCGTGCTGCTACCGAAGCGCGCCATCAGCATCATCAGCGCTGAAGGAAAACCCTTTCACGATCCCGCCGCTGACACCGCTCTTTTCGACGCCATCAAAGCGCATCTCCGCAAAGACATCCCCCTCATCGAACTTGACGCCGCCATCAATGATCCGGCCTTCGCGGAGGCCTGTGTGCATTCTCTGTTGCAGCATCTCTCCATTCCCAGCACGCGATGAAGCACCTGCTACTCTCATTTCTCACCGTGTCTGCTCTGGCTGCGGACTACGACCCATCGCGCTTCGAAAAAGAAATCCTCGTCCCGGCGTGCCACGATCCGATGCAGCTCGAGGTGCTCGCGGATGGGCGCGTCTTTTTCATTGAGCGGAATGGCACGCTGAAACTCGTCGAACCCCAGACGAAGCGTGTCGTCACGCTTGGGCGGCGGGAAGTTCATGTGGCTGGTGAGATTGGATTGCTCGGGCTCGCGCTGGATCGTGACTTCGCGACGTCGCAGGCGCTGTTTCTGTTTTTCTCGCCGCTGGAAAAGGAAGGCACGCTGCGGCTCTCGCGCTTCGTCTTGAAAGACGGGAAGCTGGACCTCGCGAGCGAGCGGATGCTCTTTGATTACCCGCTGGAGCGGCCGGGCCTGAATCATCAGGGCGGCGGGCTTTTCATGGCGCCGAATGGCGACCTCATCATCGGCACCGGCGACAACACGCCGCCGATTCCCGAGCTTCAAATCGACGAGCGACCCGGTCGGCAGGAATGGGACGCGCAGCGTACGTCGGCGAACTCGATGGAGCTGCGCGGCAAGGTGCTGCGCATTCATCCGACGCCCGACGGCGGCTACACGATCCCGGCGGGCAATCTTTTTCCCGAGGGCAAAGGCGGACGCGCGGAGATTTTCGCGATGGGGGTGCGCAATCCGTTCCGGCAGTTCGTCGATGCAAAAACGGGCTTCATCTACTGGGGCGATGTGGGGCAGAACATCTCGAAGGGCGAAGGCGTGGGGCCGAATGGCTATGATGAGGTCAATCAGGCGCGAGCAGCGGGGAACTTCGGCTGGCCCTACTTCACCGGACCGAACGAAGCGTATCGCCGCTACGATTTCGCGACGGAGAAAGTGGGGGCGCTCTTTGATGTGAACGCGCCGCGCAACGACTCGCCGAACAACACGGGCGCCAAGGAACTTCCGCTGCTGCAGCCGGCCTTCATCTGGTATCCGAGCACGGAGTCGAAGGAGTTTCCCATGCTCGGCAGCGGTGGTCGCTCAGCGATGGTTGGGCCTGTTTATCACCACGACGCGGCAGTGACGAATGAACTCAAGCTGCCCGCGCACTTCGACCACACGCTTTTCATCTTCGACTGGATGCGCAACTGGCTCATGGCCGTTCGCCTCGATGCCGACGAGCGCCTTGCGAGCATCGAGCCGTTTCTGCCTGCGTGGCATTTTCGCAAGCCCATCGAGCTGAAGCTCGCGCCCGACCACACGCTCTACCTCATCGAGACCGGCGACAAATGGTCGGGCAACACCGACGCGCAGATTTCGCGCATCGTCTATCGTCGCGGCAATCGTGCGCCGACCGCCGTGGCTCGCGCCGAG
>CANNQP010000055.1 GCA_947507875.1 Verrucomicrobiaceae bacterium
ATGCAGCTCAGCGTGCCTGAGATCAACGACCTCAGCACCGAGCCCGCGCACATCTTGAAAATGTATGGTGCCGACGACACGCAGAACAAGGACAAGGCCGCGTTTGCGAAGAACTGCATCCTCGCCCGCCGCCTCATCGAAAAGGGTGTCCGCTTCGTGCAGCTCTTCAATGGAGCGTATGCCAGCGGCGGTGCGCTGAATTGGGACGGCCACAGCAAGCTCAAGGAACAATACGACACGCACGCCGCCATCCTGGACCAGCCCGCCGCCGCTCTCATTCGCGACCTCAAACAGCGCGGCCTGCTGGAGGACACGCTGGTCGTCTGGTGCACGGAGTTCGGTCGCATGCCCTTCTTCCAAAAAGGAGCCAAAGGCCGCGATCATAACCCTGATGGCTTCACCTGCTGGATGACCGGCGCAGGCGTGAAGCCCGGCGTCAGCCACGGCGTCACCGATGACCTCGGTCAAAAAGCCGTCGAGGACATCCATCCGCTTTACCATTTCAACGCCACCATCCTGCACCTGCTTGGACTCGACTTTGAGCGACTCAGCTTTGAGCACAACGGTATCCAGCGGCGCCTAACTAACGTCGAAGGAAAGATCATTCACGAGATACTCGCTTGAATAGACTTTAGATAGAAGAATGCACGAAGCGAAATTTTTTGACACGAGTGCATGAATTCCGTCGTCGAGTGTTTCTGAGCTTCCTCGTATCACCCAGGATGATCCGCTTCACTTTTCTCCTGCTGTTAGCTTCCAGTGTCATTGCTCTCGATTACCCACACACCACGGCTGAGCCTCAAAAGACCGGGTGGCCGCTGACCGCTGAAGAAAGGGCTTATGTCATCAACAAGCCGGAACATGAGCGACGTCCGGGTCGAGAGTCGAACAAGCACCTGCCGCAGTTGTGGCCGCAAGTGCCGAGCGCCGGCCATTTCGGTGGTGATGCGTGGCTGAAACTACATGAGGCGCATGTGAAGACCGTGCAGGCGAATCAAGGGCCGGTGGATGTGCTGCTTGTCGGCGACAGCATCACGATTCAGTGGGGCGAATCTTGGAAGAAGCACTTCCCCGACCTCAAAGCTGTCAACATCGGCATCGGCGGCGATAAAACCCAAAACGTGCTCTGGCGCCTCGACCACGGCGGAGTCGAAGGACTTCAGCCAAAGGCCGTCGTGCTCATGATCGGCAACAACAACATGTTCTTCACCCCCGAAACTGGCGTCGAAGCCGCTGCCCTTGGCATCAAGATGTGTGTAATGAACCTGCGAGAGAAGTTTCCTGCCGCTGCGATCATCGTCGTGAAGATCCTACCCGCCCATGCACCCGGCAATCGCTTCTACGAAGACATCAAGAAGACCAATGCTGCCCTCGATCCGCTGAAGCTCGACAGCGATGCCAAGGTGAAAGTGATCGATCTCTGGAGCGATTTCACCAACGCCGACGGCACGATCAAGAAGGATCTCTTCACGCCGGACAACATCCATCTCTCGCCAGCGGGTTATGCGGTGTATGCGGAGAAGTTGAAGCCACTTCTAGCTGCTCAGTAGCCGGGATTAGGCAGGAGAATGGGGGCAGAAGAATCAGATTCAGAATATTCTTCTGCCCCCATTCTCCTGCCTTAAGTTCTTCAAAAACGTGTCTCATGAGCCGTATTGGCTGCATGCTTCGTTTCTGCCGTCTCTTCATCGCTTGCTTGATCACACCGTTGGCTTTGCTTCATGCCGCTGACACACCGGCCATCCAGATCACCGACCGCACGGTCGTGTTCACGCACACGAGCACGGATGCGAAGGACCCGGCGAACACTTCGGGCTACAATCTCGGGCCGAGCATCGCGCTGTTGCCGGATGGGCGGTTGATGGCGGTGTGGTTCTCGTCGCCTTCGGAGGGGGCGGCCTCGCAGCGCATCGTGCAGGCGTTTTCATCGGATCAAGGCCGCACCTGGGGCGCGGCGAGTGTGTTGCAGGACTTCACGGGCCAGGCGGATTTCGATCCGGTGCTGTTCGTGGCCGGGAGCGAGACTTTTCTCTTCTTCTCCGCCTTCACGCCGCAGATCGACATCTACTTCCGTCGCAGCAGCGACTCCGCGAAGACGTGGACCGAGCCGGTGAAGCTGAACCAGCCAAACCACACCACGCGCTCGAATGGCATCCGCCTCTCCTCGGGCGAACTCCTCGTGCCGCTGCACCTGCGCGGAACGAAGTCCGGCGGTGTGTTGAAATCGAGCGATGGCGGCCAGACATGGAAGCGCTTCGGCGCAGTGGCGAATCCCGAAGGCCAAGGTGGCGAGCCGACCATCGCGGAGACGAAGTCCGGCGCGGTTCACATGATCCTGCGCACCAAAGACGGCCAACTCTGGCGCTCCATCAGTCGCGACAAAGGCGAGACTTGGAGCGCGACTGAGAAGACCGGCCTCACGGCCACATCAAGCGCCAGTCACCTGCTTTGCACCCGCGATGGCACCCTCGTCCTCACCTCAAATCCCGGCCCAGTCCCGCTGCGTTTTCCGTTGCTGCTGCGCACCTCACGCGATGAAGGAAAGACTTGGAGCGAGCCCACCTTGCTCGCGGATCGCCCCCAGAAAGTCGGCGGCTGGTCCACCTGCTACCCCAGTTTGACCGAGTTGCCCGATGGCACGCTCGTCGCCCTCTGGGCGCAGATCAAAAGCTCGACCGGTGAGCTGTATGGGGACATTCATTCGGCGCGAATCACACTGAAGGACTGAACTTCACTTTATGTGCCGCTCACTTGCGTTTCTTTTCATCGCAACGTTCTGCATCGCCTGTGCCTCAGCCGCCGAACTCACCGTCGGCCCCGGTGGCTTCAAGACCATCGGTGAAGGTGTGGCGGCGTTGAAGGCGGGGGATACGCTCACGATCATGCCGGGGGAGTATCGGGAGGTGGTGTCGGGCACGTTGGTGGGGACGGCGGAGGAGCCGATCACGATTCGGGCGTGGCGGGCGGGGAGTGTGTTGATGCGGGGGGATGTGGAGTTGGGGGACTTCAAGGCGGTGCCGGGGTTGCGGGATGTGTTTGTGACGGAGATGACGCAGAAGGCGGAGTCGGTGTTTGAGCGCAGCACGTTTCGCACGCTGGAGCCGAAGATGAGCGCGGCGGAGGTGGAGACAACGTTGATGAGTTATCATCAGGATGAGAAAAACGGGCTGCTGTATGTGCACACGTCGGACTCGCTGCCGCCGGTGTGTCATGCGATGGGTGCGTCGGTCACGAATGCGCACGGGCTGCTGCTCACGGGCTCGAAGCATGTGATCATCGACGGCCTGTCATTCACCGGCTTCAGCCATCGCGACTACGATGTGCAGCAGGGCTCGCGCACGCGCTGGGGGCTGATGTTGAAGGATTGCGAGAGCTGCATCGTGCGAAACTGCACGGCCTATCTAAACAGCGGCGGCCTTCATCTGCTCGGCAAAGGCCAGGGCTGCGTGGTGGAGGATTGCACGGCGTTTGGCAACTGGTCGCGGCATGTGGACATCGGCAACAACATCGTCGGCTGAGGCGTGGCGGGCACGACCTTTCAGCGCAACCGCGTGGAGGGTCACATGCCGGACGCGAGCACGAGTCGCAATGACATCACGTTCTATAGCGGCGGCGATGGTTGCGCGATGATCGACAATCTCGCGATCAATGCGAGCATCATGATCAAAGGTGATCTCAAGGACGCGGTGCAGCGAGGTAATGTGTGCATCGGGCGCAAGTTCTACCGTCCGCCGGGCACGGAGAACATCGAACTGCCCACCGGAGCCACGCCAGCGGATGCGGCGCGTTTTGCGGATGGGCTGAATCATGATTATCGGACGGAGAAGGTCTTCTTTGTGTCGCCCGGCGGCGATGATGCGAATCCGGGCACGAAGGCGAAGCCGTGGAAAACGCTCGCGCATGCCGCGAAGGCAACCGGCACCGTTTATCTCATGGCGGGCGAGTATGAGGAGACGCTCGTGGCGGGTGCGCGCGCGGATGTGCGTCGCTACGGGCATGATCGTGTCGTGGTGAAGGACGTGCTCATCAAAGATACGCCCGGCGTGCGACTGCAGGGGCTGCACATTCGCGAAAAAGCGGCCCTCTCGGGCTGCGAGGGCCTGCGCATCGAGTTTTGCACGCTGGGCGGGCTTTGGGTCCACGAGTCGCCGAAGGTGCATGTCGCACACAATTGGCTGCGAGGGCCGTTGCGCGTCGAAAACTCGCCGGAAGGCAGTTTTGTGTCGAACCTCATCGCCGAGCGCCAGATGGATGCGGCCTCGCAAAACGGCCTGTGGGTGCATTCGAACGTCACCACGGCTCCTGAAGGCGATGTGTTGCCTGACGACTCGCCGCTCATCGGTCGCGGACTGCATGGCTCGACGATCGGACCGTTTGTGCGGCTCAGTCGCACGCGACCGCTGCCGATCAGCAGGGTCGCGGTGCATGATGTGACGCCGACGACGGCCACGCTGGAGTGGAGCACGCCCACGCAGGCCGCAGAGACGACGCTCGAATGGGGCGACACGAAAATCGAAACCCCACGCGGCAGTCAGCACAGCGTGAGCTTGAGCGGATTGCAGCCGGGCAAGGCCTACGAGTTCCGCGTCACCTCGCGTCACAAGGATGAGCAGCGGCTCTTTGCCACGCATCAACCGCCTGCGGACAAAACGCAGGCCGTTTCCGAAACGCAAACCGTCACCACTGCCACCGCCGCACAGCCAGCACGCACGCTGCATGTGCCCGGCGATTTCGCCACGATCTCCGCCGCCGCCGATGCCGCGCGTGCGGGCGACACGGTGCTCATTCACGCCGGTGTGTATGAGGAAACCGTGCGCATCCGCAGCAGCGGCGATGCCGGTGCGCCGATCACCTTTGCCGCCGCGCCCGGCGAGATCGTGTGGATGGACGGCAGCGACCGCTTTCGCGCGACCGCCTTCATCCTTCCGCACAAGCATCACATCATCCTTGATGGCCTGCGCTTCCGGCATTTCCGCTTCGCGCCGGAGCTGGGGCCGATCATCCGCATCACCGGCGGCTCGCATCATGTCATCCGCCGCTGCTTTCACGATGGTCGCGAGCTCGAGGGCTACGTCGGCACGCTCATCGCGGCGGAAAAAGTCACGAACCTGCTCATCGAAAACAGCGTCTTCATCGGCGGCATGAACGAGGCCATCAGCCTCAATGCCTGCCCGGAAGCCACCGTGCGGCACTGCGTCTTCTACAACAACTTTCTCCGCGCCCTCACCGCACACATGGACACGCCGGATGTGCTGCTGCACTTCCATCACAACCTCGTTTGCGACAGCATCCCGTCGAAGGTGAAGAACGCCCTGCTCCGCGTGTGGCACGCCGACGCGCTGCGCTCCGACCACAACGTCTTCTACACCCGCATCCACGGCGCGGAGCGTCACCTCGTCGAGACCGCCTTCATCCACGGCCAGCAAGTCGGCCACGCCGATCCCGCCATGTATCGCGGCGAAAACCTCCTGCTCACCGACCTGCAAACCAAGTTCCGTCAGGATCAAACCAGCCGCACCGGCAATCCCTCGATCCCCGCCGCCCCGCAACTCGTCCCCCGCAACGACAGCGAAAACCCCGAGTGGCGAAAAATCGAAACTGCCTGGCGCGAAACCGAACTCCACCAAACCGGCAGCACCCTCACCCCGCTCCATTTTGAAGACTTCATCCCCGCTGCGGGCAATCCGCTCAGCAAGGCCAGCGATGGGAAGGCGGTGGGCTTGGAGGCGGGGGCGGTGCGATGAAAACATCTGCCGAGAGATCAAAAACTTTTAATTCCTACTTGAAGAGTGTTGATTTGTTCGGTAGGCAATAATCCTCACGATGAAACTCACCAAACGCGGCGAATACGCTCTACGCACTCTGATCCGGCTCGGCATTGCCCAGCGCCGGGGGGAGGATGTAGTTGCGGTTTCCAAGCTGGCGGAGAGTGAGAAGCTGCCCTTCAAGTTCCTGGAAAACATCCTCGCTGAACTGCGTGTGGCTGGCTACGTCGAAAGCCGCCGGGGGAAGCTCGGCGGGGTGCTGCTTGCCAAGCCGATGCGCAGTATCAAGATGGGTGAGATCGTGCGTCTCATCGACGGCAAGTTGGCTCCCATCGGCTGCGCTTCGGAGACGGAGTATGAGAAGTGCTCCTGCCCGGACGAGGAACACTGCGGGCTGCGGATGCTCATGATTGATGTGCGCAACGCGCTCGCGGGCATCCTGGACCGTTACACGCTGGAGCATGTGGTCGAGGTCACGATGCGCAAAGAAGAGCGATGTTCGAAGACACGCCCCAAGACCAAGTCCGCCACGAAGAACGCCCGTCATGCTGATCCGGCAGATGGCTTCCTCGCTGCTCTCCTCGACTCCCCCTTGACCTGATGTTTTTCCCCATGAGCCAGAACCCAACACAAGAACCCACCGCCGAGTCGTGGCTCGAGATCGTGCGGCAGCGTGTCGAAGCCATGCGCTTTGGCTCCGTGCAAATCGTCGTCCATGAAGGTCGTGTGACCCAAGTGGAGAGCACGGAGAAGACACGCCTGCCTAGCGATCCCACGACGCCCAGTCCCAAGAAGTAATCCCACAGTTCTGAGCGGCCTCACACGCCGCAGCGCATTTCGAGACTGACCGGTCCACCGGAGGTGTTCGAGAGCGGAAAGGCAGCCGAGCGGCACACCCGCAGGCGGTCTCCCGACTCTCAGACCCTTCGCCGACAGGTCAGTCTCTTTTGCATCCCAGAACGCCGCTCACCACAACCCAGTGGAAGCTCAAACACCCTCTCTTGCCGACGCCGACCGGACCACCGGACGCCGACGCTCCGCAAGACACTCATGAAATCCTACTCACTCAGTTTTCTATTCACTCTCTCCTCATCCATCGCCCTCTCCTCCGCTGAGCCGGAGAAGAAGAGCACGTCCTACTACAAGCCACCGCAGAGCTACAGCACCACGCGTGATCCCGATGTGCCAAAGTATGCTCGTCCCGGCGACAAGCTTGGCTTTGAATCACTCAAAGACGCTGCTTGGCTCGACTTTGGCATCGATTACCGCCTGCGCGCTGAATACCGCGATGATGATATTCGCCGTGCCACAGATGGGCTCGATGAGCCTTTCCTGCACCGCACACGCGCCTACCTAGGCATCCATGATGTGCTCGATCCCTTCCGATTCGCTATCGAGCTTCAGGACTCGCGTCGCTACAACAGCCGCTACGACCGAGACAATCGTGACTTCAATGAGTTTGAGCTAATTAGACTCCAGGCAGAGCTATACTTCGATGATCTGTTGGCGGCTGATCCTCGCGGAAACAAGCGGCCCATCAGCCTGCGCTATGGCATTCAGAACTTCGAGTTCCTCGACCGCCGAATGCTGGGGAACAACCAGTGGCGTAACACTGCGAACACCTTTCTCGGTTTCCGTGGCGCGATCGGGCAGGACTCTAACGATTGGAGCCTCGACCTGCTCGCCGTGCAGCCTTTGGAACGTGAGAAGTATGAGTGGGACCAACCGGTGGATGGCCAGTGGGTCTATGGCCTCATCGGACACTGGCGCGGCTGGGAGAACATTACGTTGGAACCTTTCTACCTCGCGCTGGATCAAAAACAGACCACCACGGCAGCAGACCGCACTGTTCACTCGCCCGGATTGCGCGCCTACGGGGTATTTGGAAAGAGCGGCTTCGATTTCGATGCGAGCCTGATTCATCAATTCGGCCACAACGGCGCTCAAACAGTGGATGCCTGGGGTGGCAATGTCGAGATCGGGTATCGCTTCGATCATGCATGGAAGCCACGTCTCAGCGCCTTCTACGGCTATGCCAGCGGAGACAAGAACCCCAATGACAACACCGACAACCGATTCGAGCGCTTTTACGGCTTCGGCCGCCCGTGGTCAGCGAATGATTACATCGTATTCGAGAACGTCAGCGCACCGAAATTGCGCCTTGAGCTGACGCCCACCGAAAAGCTGCGGATCGATCTCGGCTACAGTTGGTATCACCTCGCTAGCGACACGGACCGATTCAATGGTGCGAACAAAGCCCGCGATACCAGCGGACGCAGTGGCGACAGCATCGGCCACGAGTTCGACATCCGCGCGCGATGGCAGATAACGAAGAAGTTCGAAGCCATTCTCGGCTACGCCCACTTCACCCCAGGCGACTTCACCCGGAATGCCGTCCGCCCTGGCGACACAGATTTCGCCTACCTCGAGTTCAACCTAGCCCTCTTCTAAACCCACACATTCATCAACTCAAATCCCAACTCAGCCATCCCATGAAAACACGCACCTTCTTCACCTCACTCATCACTCTGATCGCCCTGGTTTCGTGCGACAAACATCAGCCCGCAGCCGATGCCAAGCCCGTCATCCGCTTCGGCCATTTCCCCAACATCACGCATGTGCAGGCGCTCGTGGCACATCATCTCTCGCGTCAGGGCAAGGGCTGGTATGAAGAGCGTCTCGGCGCGGATGTGCAGTGGTTCATCTACAATGCCGGCCCCTCCGCTACGGAGGCCATCTTTGCTCGTGCCTTGGATGTCACTTACATTGGCCCCAGTCCGGTGCTGAATGCCTATTCGAAATCCAAGGGCAGCGAGCTTCGCGTGCTCGCCGGAGCGGCCAATGGCGGCAGCGCTCTCGTCACACGGCCTGCTGCGAACATCAACAGCGCCGCTGATCTGAAAGGCAAAAAGATCGCCACTCCTCAGCTTGGGAATACCCAGGACGTGCAACTCCGGGCCTACCTCGCTGACAATGGTTTCAACATCTCGCAGACCGGTGGTGATGCCTTCATCCTGCCCACGCAGAATGCCGATCAGTTGGCGCTCTTCCAGAAAGGTGAACTCGATGCGGCATGGACGGTGGAACCGTGGACAACACGACTCGAACTCGAAGCAGGGGCCAAGCTCCTTGTCGATGATCGTGAAACCAACGTCACCCTCCTCGCCAGTAGCGCCGCCTTTGCCAGCGAGAATCCCGACCTCGCGAAGAAGCTCATCGCCGCACACCAAGAGTTGACTCAATGGATCAAAGAGCATCCCGCTGAAGCCAAAGCGCTTATCAAAGCCGAACTCACCGAGCTGACCAAGATCGCGCCGAAGGACGAACTCATCGACAAAGCCCTCAGCCGCATTGTCCTCACCAACGAAGCCTCCCGCGCCTCACTCGATCAGATGGTCATCAGCGCCAAGAAGGCGGGCTTCCTGAAGGACATCCCCGCCCTCGATCAGCTCTTTCCGAAACTCTAACCCCTACCCACCGCAGCCGTATGTCCGCCAATGCAGAGTTAATCAACCCACCGCCCGCGAAGCTCGTTGTTGATCGCGTCACGAAATCCTTCAAGAGCCAGAGCGGCTGGCTCAAAGCGCTTGATGACGTCAGTCTCACTGTCGGTGAGGGAGAGTTCGTCTGCCTTGTCGGACCCAGCGGCTGCGGCAAGAGCACCTTGCTCAACCTCATCGCCGGACTAGATACACCTGAGAGCGGCACGCTCAGCAGCGATGGCGCTCCCATCATCGGTCCAGGGCGTGAGCGTGGCGTCATGTTCCAGGAGCACGCGCTGTTTCCTTGGCTGGATGTGCTGGGCAATGTGCTGTTCGGTCTCCAGCTCAAGCCGAGCTTGAACAAAGCCGAGCGCATTGACATTGCGAAGTATTACCTCCAGCTCGTTGGCCTCGGGCGCTTTGTTCATGCGAATGTGCATGAGCTTTCCGGCGGCATGAAACAGCGTGTTGCCTTGGCTCGTGCGCTCGCGCCTAATCCACGCATCCTCTGCATGGATGAGCCCTTCGCCGCGCTCGATGCGATGACCCGAGAGCACCTCTACGCCGATCTCCAGGACATCTGGGCCAAGCGGAAGAAGACCATCATCTTCGTGACGCACAATGTCCGCGAGGCCGTGTGCCTGGGTGATCGAGTCGTGCTGTTCTCACCCAATCCAGGCCGCATCCGCGAGGAGTTCCGCATCACGCTGCCGCGCAATCGCGACATCAACAGCGTGGAACTCGCCGAACACGCCACCCTCATCACTCGCACCCTCAAGCAACACAACACCACCACCAACACCTCCGAATGAAACGCAGTCTCGTCGCCTTCATATTCTTCACCAGTCTAGTAGGGATTTGGCAAATCCTCGTCAGCGCCCGCATCTGGTCGCCCGTGCTGCTGCCGCCGCCGATAGATGTCGCCCGTTATCTGTGGGCTGCCCTTCAAGACGGCTCACTGGCCGAAGGCACCTGGGTCACCATGAAGCGTCTCCTGCTTGGCTACCTCATCGGTTGCGTGATCGGTCTGCCGCTCGGACTTGCCACCGCGAGATCGAAGTATCTCAGCGACACCCTCGGTGTGCTCGCCCTAGGCTTGCAAACTCTGCCAAGCGTGTGCTGGGTTCCGCTCGCGTTGCTGTGGTTTGGTCAAAGCGAGGCCGCCATGCTCTTCGTGGTCATCATGGGCACACTTTGGTCCGTGCTCATTGCCGTGGACAACGGCGCACGAAACCTTCCCCCGATCTACGTCCGAGCCGCCCGCACCATGGGCAGCAAAGGGCTGCACACACTATTGAAAGTCATCCTGCCCGCCTCGCTGCGCTTCGTCGTCAGCGGCATGAAGCAAGGCTGGGCCTTCGCCTGGCGCTCGCTCATGGCCGCAGAAATCTATGTCACCCTGCTCACCGGCTATGGCCTTGGTCACCTGCTGCACTTTGGCCGCGAACTGAATGCCATGGATCAAGTGATCGGCGTCATGCTCATCATCGTATCCATCGGTCTCGCGGCAGACAAAGTGCTTTTCTCTCCATGTGAACGGTTTTTGCAGAAACGCTGGGGGACCGCCGCGTGATGATTCTCCTTGCTTCATGTCTGCGGCACAAGATAGCCATATAGCCTACCATTTCGAGGGGAGTTCTGCGAACAACGTGTTGAGCAAAGCAAGCGGTGGCAAACCGGTGGGTTTGGAGTCGGAGGCGGTGAGATCGGATTTATCGACAGGAGAATGGGGACTGAGCCATAAGACCGACCATTCTTCTGCCTATGGTGCCTTGATGTCGAGACCAGCCGCCTTTCGCCGTATTGACTGCATCCATTCGCCTCATGCTCCGCTCCCTTCTCGCCTGCCTACTTTCCACCTCGCTGCTCGCCGTTCCTCCGACGGTCTTTTTGGAGCAGCATTGCTACGACTGCCACGATGCCGAAACGAAGAAGGGTGATCTCGATTTGACGGCGCTAACCTTCGACGCGCAACATGTGGACCTGCTCGTCAAGGTCCACGATGCCGTGGAGCGCGGGGAGATGCCGCCGAAGAAGAAAAAGCAGCCCGCGGAGGCGGAGAAGGCAGCGTTTGTGACGGAACTGAACGCGAAGCTGATGGCGATGACCGCTCCGGCACCGGGCGGGCGCATCCGGTTGAGGCGCATGACGCGGGTCGAGTTTCAAAACACGCTGCAGGACCTGCTGGCACTGCCGAGGCTCGATGTCGTGGGCCTCTTGCCAGCGGATGGCCGGGTGGCGGGCTATGACAAGATCGCAGGTGCGCTCGACATCTCGCCCGCGCATCTCGCCGCGTATGAAGAGGCGGTCGAGAAGGCGCTGGATGCGGCGATCGCCACGCGCAGCACGCCACCGCGAGTCTTCAAGAAGCGCATTTATCCGGCGGGACTCTTCAAGTTTGGCGGAAACCTCGTGCAGGGGCAGTTCGTGCTGCTGAAGGACAAGCAGCCCGATCCCGCATTGCCGGTGCGCGGCGGTTTTGAGGACAAACAAGGCTACGTGGGCGATGCGGGCCCGGACATGGAAGAGCGCAAAAAACTGCTCGAAGCCGTCAAAGCCGCGAAAAGCGAAAGCGCAGTCGGTTTGCTCAATCCGAACCTCGCAGGCTATGAAGCGGCGATGAATGTGTCGCCGATCTACGCGGGCCTGTATCGCATGAAGCTGTCGCTGTGGGGCTTTCAGTGGAACGCGGGCAAAACGGAGCCCGGCGCAGCTCAGGCCGCCGTGCTGCGTGCGCATGAGGAAGGCAAGCAACAGGAAGGCGGTCGCCTGTTGCGAGCCTTCACCGCGCCGTCGATGAAATCGAACGAAGCGGAGATCACCGAGTGGCTCGATGCGCATGAGAGCATCGTCTTTGATCCCGTTTCGATCCCGTGGAATGGCCTGCGCATCGGCCAGGTTGCCGGACGGGCGAAGAAGCATGTGGGACCCGGCGTGGCGATTGACTGGTTCGAGATCGAGGGGCCGCTGAATGCTTCGTGGCCGCCGAAGAGTCATAAGCGCTTGTTTGGCGATCTGCCGATTACCCCGATGACCGCGAGCGATGTCATCCCGCCGCAGCGTGACGAGGTGCGCAGCATCGGCGGTTATGTGCCGAGCATGTATTTCGATCTCACGCCGCAGGAGCGAAAGCCGCCGCTGGAGACCGTGCAGTCCACGCAGCCCGAGGCCGATGCTCGCAAGCTGCTCACGACCTTTTTGCCGAAGGCGTTTCGTCGCGAGGTCGCACCCGATGAGATCGAGCCGTATGTGGCGTTGCTCAAATCACGCATCGCCGCGAAGGACTGCTTTGAGGATGCCATGCGGCGTGTCTATGTCGCCGTGCTCACCTCGCCGGAGTTTTTGTTTCACTCGATCGAGCCGAAGCCCACCACCTTGGCCTCTCGCCTCTCCTATTGGCTCTGGAACGGCCCGCCGGACGCCCAATTGCTCGCTGCTGATCTCCACAAGCCCGACGTGCTGCATCGTGAAGTGGATCGTCTGCTTGCTGACAAACGCAGCGAGCGCTTCATCGACGATTTCGCCAATCAATGGCTCGAACTCAGCCGACTCGATGAAACCACGCCTGATCCGCAGCTTTACCCCGAGTATCGCTTCCTCCTGCACGAAGGCATGGCCGCGGAGACACGCGCGTTTTTGCGCGAACTCATCCAAAACGATTTCCCCATCACCCACCTGCTCAAACCCGGCTTCGCCATGCTCACGCAGCGCCTCGCCGAGCACTACGGCATCAGCAGTGTGACCGGCGTGGAGGTCCGCAAAGTGTCGCTGCCCGCCGATAGCCTGCGCGGCGGCCTCCTGGGCCAATCCGCCATTCACAAACTCACCGCGAATGGCACCACGACCTCGCCCGTGAAGCGCGGCGTGTGGGTGATGGATCGCCTGCTCAACGATCCCGCCCCGCCACCGCCGCCCGGCGTCAGCGCCGTCGATCCCGATACTCGCGGCACCACCACCGTGCGCGAACAACTCGACAAACATCGCGCCGATGCCAACTGCGCCGCCTGCCACGCCAAGATCGACCCTGCAGGCTTCGCCCTCGAAGCCTTCGATCCCATCGGCGGCCTGCGAGATCGCTACCGCTCCAACGGCAAAGGCGACGAACCACCCGAAAAGGGTCAAACCCCATGGCGCGTCACCTACAAGCTCGGCCCCCAAGTCGATCCCAGCGGCGAGTTGCCCGACGGCCGCACATTCACCGGCCCCAGCGAACTCCGTGACATCCTCACCTCAGATCCAGACAAGCTCGCCAGAGCCTTCGTCGCCCACCTCTCCCGCTACGCCACCGCCAACGAAGTCAGCTTCGCCGACCGAGCCGAGATCCGCCGCATCGTGGAAAGCACCAAGAAGAGTGGACATGGCTTGCGATCATTGATTCATGCGCTGGCTGCGAATCCGATTTTTATAGGCAGGAGAATGGGGGCAGAAGAATGACCCAAAGCTGAAACTCAAAATCCATTCTCCTGCCCCCATTCTTCTGCCTCCCTCATCTATGAACCGCCGACACTTCCTCCGCGCTGCTGGCGCTTTGCTCGCTCTGCCTTCCATCGGTCGTGCGGCCGAAAAACTGCCGCCGAGGCGGCTTTTCGCCATTCATGTGCCGCTGGGCATCATGCCGCAGTTCTTCTTCCCGAAGGCAGGCGAGACCTCCAGCCCCTACCTCGACCTCCTCGCCGATCAGCGCCCGCATTTCACCACCTTCCACGGCCTCTCGCACCCGGATGTCAACGGCAACCACCACGCGGGCCAGTGCTTCCTTAGCGGCGCTCCACATCCAGGGCAGCCCACCTTCCGCAACAGCCTCTCGCTGGATCAACTCGCCGCCGAGAAGCTCGGACTCGACACACGCTTCCCCTCGCTCGCCGTCTCCGTCAGCAAAGGCGAGCACTACGGCGACTCCATCGCCATCTCGCGAGCAGGCGTCATGCTTCCATCTGAAAAGAGCGCCGAGAAGCTCTACCGCCGACTTTTTGTCGCGGGCACACCGGAAGAGAAAGCCGCCACCATGCGCCGCATCCAGGCCGGTGGCAGCGTGCTGGACTTGATCCTCCACAAAGCCAGGCGACTCGAAAAAAGCAGCGCCCCCGAAGACCGCGCCCGACTCGATCAATACTTCCAAAGCGTGCGCGAACTCGAAAACCGGCTCCAACGCAACATCGAGTGGGAAAACCGCCCGAAGCCCAAAGTGGACTACCCGCAGCCCAAAGACATCGCCGATGCCAACGAGGTTATCGCACGCTCCAAGCTCATGTTTGACCTCATCCGCCTCGCCTTGCAGACCGATAGCACGCGCGTCGTCACGCTCTCGCTCAGCACCTTCAGCGTCGTGCCGCATGTGCCCGGCGTGAAAAGCGAAACGCACGGCCTCACCCATCACGGCAACGAACCCGACAAGATCGCCGAGCTCAAGAAGATCGAAGAAGCCCAAATGAAGGCCTTCGCCGATCTCCTCAAAGCCTTCCGCGACGTCACCGAGACCGGCGGCACGCTGCTCGATCACACGCAAGTGCTCTACGGAAGCTGCCTCGGCAACGCCAACTCCCACAGCAACCAGAACCTTCCCCTCATCCTCGCCGGCGGCGGCTTCAAACACGGCCAGCACCTCAGCTTCAACGCGCAAAACAATACACCGCTCGCCAACCTCTTCGTCACCATGCTCCAAGGCCTCGGCATCGAGTCTGATCAATTTTCGAGCAGCTCGGGAACGTTAAAGGGACTAACCGTCTAAGTCATTTCGCTTCATGCACTGCGTCCAACTGCTGGATCAGCGGATAGATGTGAATGTTTAGCTCGCGCATGGCATTCAGCAAAGGCGCGTAAGGTTCGTAGCGGTAATTGAGGATGCCTTTGTTGCTATCACGGTTGGAAGCGTCGGTCTGTGTGTTCGCTGGATCATTGTCCAAGTATTTGAACCAGTGCCAGCCAACGCAGGTCTTTGATTCAAGCAGCGCTAGCGTGAAGTTTTGATAAAATAGGCCGCGGTCCGCTTGTGTGCGAACGACCCAGCCAGCACCGCTCGTGTTGGCCATGCCACTGTCCATGCCTTTGACGTAAAACTCGGTGATCAGGCACGGCTTGCCCGACCATTCGTGCCACTGTCGCAGATGCTCCTTCTGAGGACTCCAGTGATCGTAGTAGTTTATCGAAATGACGTCACACCAGCGTCCTGCAGCTTTCCAGACACCACTCACCGTCTTGGCCGGCCCGTGAAAACGCGAACCCAAACATAGATGCTTCGGCAGTGCCGCGCGGATGGCTTTTGTAGTGAGATGAAAGTAGGTGTCAAAAACCTGCAGCATGAACTCGCGGCGCAACTCATCGGTGATCTGGCTTTTTCCGGCCATGAAGGCTTCCGCTGCCGCCTGCGTAGCTCCGCCGTGTTTGAGCATGCGGTCTAGCATGTCGCGCCTGATGGGGAGTTCGTTGTCGGAAAACACACCGACGAGCCATGGATCCTCCTTCATCGCGCCAAGTCGCTGCTGGCATTGCTCTTCGCAAAATGCAGCAAACCCCGGCTCAAAGACCGGGATGACATCGTTCTCATAGCCTACATGGCCCGCTTGCGCATGGGTGACGCTCAGCTTCTTTCCAAAGCCGCTCATCAGTCCCAGCGTGATCGTGTAGGGGAGGGGAGCTTTTGAAGAACGCAGCAGCTCATGATCTGAAAAGCCTCCGCAACCGTTGAAGCCATGAACACGCAGTAGATCGAGCGTTTTTTCCGTCCAGACTTCTTTCGAGCCAAAAAGTCGTTCGAATGGCTCTTGTGCGGAAAGCTTCGACTCTGGCTTTAAACTGCAAACGCCCGCGAAAATGAAACGTCCACCCTCAGGATCAATCATCCACCAGCGGTCACCGATTTTTTCAACACGGAAAAAACCGGTAGCCTCGCGCAGGTTCGTCGCCAATCCGCCAAATCGAGTCAATGCCTGCATGCCCTGAGGCTGACGGTTAAAAGCAAGTAGGCTGCGTGTCTGCCGTCCCTTCCACTCCCCAGAGACATCGGCTTTGGCATCCACCAAGCGGATGTCTGCCGCTGAAGCGGACAAGATCGGGAGAAGAATCATGAGTTTCCAATTCATCGAGTTGGTTAGCACCTTTTTTATGACAAGACGATTGGTTTGCATCAATCTGCGGTTCGTTAGGTCGCCCTTTTTCCTCCACTGGCATCTAGGTGAATCGTGGGGATCGGTGACTTGTGGTTCCAGTTAGCTTGAAAAATGGTCGAAGACCTGTAGAGGTTGCTTTCTGCCAAAGCATTCAAAAGTTAGCCATTTTGCTCGTTCGCATCGCAAGGTTGATCTCAGTGAGCGTGTTTCAAGCCAGCGCCTGCTGTTGAGGTTGGTTTTTGATGACCATGACTTTCTTCTTTAGTTAGGTCACGAACATAAGGATAAATGCAACTGGTAGCAGCGATGACAAGCAATCGATCACCAATAACGCAAACACCAGCCCAGGACATTGAGTAATCGGCGAAGGCGACAGCGTATGGTCTCGGACACCATGAAGCTAATTCTCACTTGCTTGATTTTTTTGACCGCACGTGCCTCCGCGGCTTCTTTTCGTGCCGGTGTAGCCACGGTGGATATCTCGCCCAAGGAGTTTCCGAGGATCATCGCGGGCGGGTTTCTCGAAGGACGGGGCGAAAAGCTCGCGGACAAGCTCTTCGTGCGCAGTTTTGTGCTTGATGATGGGAAGATGAAGATCGCCTTCGCCATCGTGGACACGTGCATGATGGAGCAGTCGCTCATCGATGAGGCCAAAGGCATCGCGGCGAAGCAATGCGGCATCCCGGTGGACCGCATGATGGTCAGCGCCACGCACACGCACTCCGCACCGGCGGCGATGGGCTGCCTCGGCACGCGAAAGGACACCGTGTATGCGAAATTCCTCACGCCGAAGATCGCCGAGGCCATCGTGGCGGCGAATGCGGCGCTGCGACCGGCGCGCATCGGCTGGGGCTCGTTCGATGACTGGGAGCACACGCACAACCGCCGTTGGATTCGCCTGCCGGGCAAGGAGGTCGTCGATCCCTTCGGCCAGCCCACGGGCCGCGCGAACATGCACCCCGGCTACCTCAGCAAGGACGTCGTCGGCCCCAGCGGCCCGGTGGACCCGCAGCTCAGCGTCATCGCGCTGCAAACGCTCGATGGCAAACCGCTCGGCGTGCTCGCGAACTACTCGCAGCACTACTTTGGCACCGCACCGGTCTCCGCCGACTACTTCGGCCTCTTCTGCAAGCACCTCGCCGCCAAAATGGGCCAGCAGGGCGATGGCAACGGCCCCTTCGTCTGCGCCATGAGCCAGGGCACCAGCGGCGACCAGATGTGGATGGACTACGGCGCGGAGAAAAAAACGATCACCATCGACACCTACGCCTCCGAGGTCGCCAACAGCGCCATCAAAGCCCTGCAAACCGTGAAGTATGTCGATCACGCCCCGCTCGGCATGGTCGAGAAGACGCTGGAGCTCAACTACCGCGTCCCTGACGAAAAACGCCTCGCCTGGGCCCGCCCCATCGCCGCGAAGATCGAGAACGATGTGCCGAAGAGCAAAGAGGAAGTCTATGCGAGAGAGGCGCTGATCCTCCATGAACGCCAAAAGACCAGCGTGAAGCTCCAAGCCATCCGCATCGGCGATCTGAGTATCGCCACGCTGCCGAACGAGGTGTATGCGATCACGGGGTTGAAGCTGAGGGAGTGGTCTCCGTTCAAGACGCACTTCAACATCGAGCTGGCGAACGGGGCTGAAGGCTACATACCGCCATATGAGCAGCACAAGCTGGGTGGCTACACGACTTGGCCTGCGCGCACAGCCGGACTCGAGGCAGAAGCGGAGAGCAAAATGCTTCCTCAACTCAGTTATGCCCTCGGAATTCTAGGCAAAGGCGTTGCGCGTGAGGCCAAGAAAAAAGCCGGAGTCTATGGGCACGAAATCGAAGCTTCTAAACCTTCGGCACACTACAGTTGCGACGAAATCGTCAGCCTCAAACTGCATTCACCGCTTTCATTCGCTCGCTCAATGAGGTCTGACGAATGGGTCCACAATGCGCTATTGGTTGGAGGTCATGCCATGTATCTGCCAGGTGTCGGCAGTGGGCTTGGCTATGGCGTGGAATCCGCGCTCAAGCTGTCTCCCTTTTCCAAAGATCAGAGCATCAACAGGGCTGTCCAGGTCACGGGTGGTCACATCAAAGCGGACTGGAGCAATCTGCCTGTGGAGAGAGCCTCCCAAAAAGAGCCAGCACCATCAGCCGCCTCAATCGCCCTCTGGTTCTGGCTCGGCCACGAAAGCGGCGCGAGTGATCGCACGGGCGAGTTGATCAACGCGCTGGGCGTCAGCTTGAAGGCGCATCAGTTCCCGGATCACACGGTGAAGCTCGAATGGGGAGATAAAGTGGCTTCGGCTTCAGCCGTAGGATCAGATTCGGCTAAAGCCGAAACCACTTTCCTTGCCGACGACTGGCATTTCGCCGTGCTCATCCGCGATGGCGAAAACGTGCGTGTGCACCTCGATGGCTCGGAGAAGCCCGTTTTCACCGGAAAGGCCGGGAAAGCAGCTGATGAAGTGCTGTTCGGCCAAGGACTCGAAGGACGGCTCGACGAGATCACGATCTGGGATCGCGTGATCGAGCCATCGCTCATCGCGAAGCTTTGGAACATCTCGAAAGTGGGCGAGGAGAATGCGAAGCGGGCCATGTCGCGGGCGGAGCGGAAGAAGCGGGCGCAGGTGCAGGGCTCGGCCTTGCTGAAGGCGCATGAGAACTGGTCCGCGTCGATGCGCTTCAAGAACACGAAGGCGAACAACGTCAGCGCCGTGACCGCTTACCTCATCTCACGCGGACCGAAGGGCGATCCTCAAGCGCCGGGCGATCACCTCGGCATCGGCGGGAGCTACAAGGACTCGTCGCCGGGCAGGTTGTTCGTCTTCAATGGCAACGCCGCTTCGCAAATCGTGCGCGGCACGACGGTCATCGAGCCGGGAACGTGGAATGACGTGAAGCTGGAGCGCTTCGGCTCACGCGTGAAGGTCATGCTCAATGGCAAGGTGGAGATCGACGCCGAACTGCCCGTTACCGCGCCTGGCGCAAAGGAATTGTTCTTTGGCAAACGCTGCGATGACTTCGCGCCGCTGGAAGGTGCGTTTGAAAAGGTCGAGGTGGCCGGTTTGGAAAAACCCGCCGCACCTGCGCCCGCGCCGAAGGTCGAACTGGCCTCGCAGCCGCTCTCTCCCGAAGAATCCGCGAAGAAGTGGCATGTGCGTGACGGTTACCGCATCGAGCTCGTCGCCGCGGAGCCGGTGGTGCTCGATCCGGTGGCGTTTGATTGGGATGATCAGGGCCGCCTTTGGGTCATCGAGATGGCGGACTACCCGCTCGGCATGGATGGCAATGGCAAGGCCGGCGGACGCGTCGTG
>CANNQP010000056.1 GCA_947507875.1 Verrucomicrobiaceae bacterium
ATTGGCCTCCTGCTCGCCAAATGGCACGATCAAGACAAACGCATCGCGGCCTACAAAGAGGCGGAGATCACCGACACGGAAGCCCACGACCTGATCATCCGGGCGACCGATGTCAGCGTGTGCTCCAACCGCTTGATCCCCGAAGTGCTTCATGAATGGCGCGAGCCCCGTCATGATGCCTTTGAGGGGCGCAACGTCTGGAGCCTGTTCAACGCGTTTACGGAATCCCTGAAGAACGGCAACCTCGCCGAACTGCCCAAGCGCACGGAAGCCCTGCACGGGCTGTTGGACTCGCACGTCGGCTTGGCCGCATGAAAAGGAAAGGGGATTTGGTGAGGCTGGAGGCCTTGCTGAATTCCTTTTCTTTAGCTGTTGGGCAGAACTTACAACACTGGAGAATCACGAACATTTATGTGCAGTCGCTGAGCACCCTGAGTTGAGGGCGTGCCTTATGGCCGAGAGACGATCGTTTGAATCTGGCATCTCAGTCGGGCGGCTTCGTCGATGCCATTGAGATACCTTGGTGGTATTTTGGAAACGCCTGCAACAGTGCCAATCAAGGAACCAAGTACGGCTCCACGGTGGCAGTTGTCACCGCCGACGTTCGCATTGGCCGTTACGCCGCCATCGAAATCATCGGCGTATTTCCAGGCCAAATACAAAGATGCGGGGAAGGCCTCGTCGATATAGCAGGCTGGGCTGACGCGTCTGCCGATCACGACCTCATCAGGATCTTTGGACCACTCCAGAGCTTTGCGTTGAGAAAACCAGTCGCTGCCATGAGCGAGTATGGATTCACGCAGTGGCAAGCCCTTCAGCAGTTCACAGACGATCCTCACCATGGTGTCTGCAGCAGCAAGCACTTCAGGGGAGCTGTGGGTGAGCTTGATGTGTTCGCGCACAGCCTCACGAGTGGAGCTGAGGTCGCCCCGAAAATAGGCACACAGCACACCGACGTGGGCCAGTCCGCCGATATGAATGTCTGTGCCAGCGCATTTCTTCGCAGCAGTGCCACGAGCATAAGCGGTGAAGAACTTGCGATGACATTCCTCGACGTAAGTGTCCCGATGCCTCCCTGGCGTGAGCATGAAGTCAATGTAGCGGGTGAGATAGTCATCGGCATTGTAGCCCCCGCAGGCGATCAGGGAGTCCATCAGAACCTTGGCCAACTGGAGGTTGAGCGTGTTTTCGCCCGTGCGCAGGAATTGATGATAATGGATGCCTCGCCGTCCCCAGTAGAGGGCCTGGTCATGCAGAATATCCCCACGTTCATTGATCGCGTTGTATTCAGAGCGCCAGAGAATGCTGTCTGGATGCGGAGACTTTGGGGCCAGGTAGTCACGGATGATGCCGTAATCCTTGCGGAGCGCCATGCGGTCGTAATACCAATGCACGGGCATGGCGATGGCATCAGCGATAAAGCCGCCCAAAGCCAGACCTGTGAGTGAGTCCTGTGTTTGCTCCATGCAATTAGCGAGAGATTGTTACGCTTGGCTTGGCCGTTTTGCCAGTCCACTGAAGGAGTTTTAGATAATGAGCGCTCAGACCCCGATTGCTCTCCAGGCCGCGCAACTTCCAATTATGGGCGTGGAGCTTTAACGGGCTGCGGATGCGCTCATCAAAGTCGGTCGGCCAAAGGACGCCGTCGATGTTTTTGAATTTACGAAAAGTCACATCCACTTCGGGTCCACGGTTGCTGTCCAACCCACTGAGTGTGAGCCGCACCCTTCTCAGCAGCTTGCTTCCGCGATCGATGTAAAGAACGACGCGGTCCTCTTGGGAAATTCTGATGCCGGGACGCAGAATGTCCAGCTACATGAGCCGTGGAACTTGTGAACAAAACATCATTAATTTTGATCACGAAGGTGTCCAGCTCGCCGTGAAAATAGCATCCGCCTCGAAACATAATTCGAGGCTGATTTAGTGTGCATCCGTCGTATTGGGGCCCTCTGGCAGATGCCTTGCTTACTGGACAATCTTGTAGGTTCTGCCTCTGGACTGTGTGGTTTTTTTATCGAACCGATCTCCGTAAAGCTGCGTTAGAGATTTACGGTTCAATTGGTTGAAAGCATCACTTCCACGTCTTGACTGATGACCATCCAAGTAAATCGTCCTGCCATTCTCGATCACTGAACTACCAGGGGCCACCCAAATTTCTCCGGTGTAAAAAGCCGCTGACTCAACTGTTTTGACCGGTGCAGGCTTGGTTGAATTTCTGGAGCTGCATGATGAAAACAAGCTAAGAGAAGCGAGCAGCAGAACGGTGGTTTGGTTTTTCATGATCAGAAGGTCGAATCTTTAATTTTGAAGACGCGATTTGATTAAATAAACCGCTTTATTTGACAAGAATTAATACACTGGATTGTTCAACCCTTTGCACAACCTCATCGGGTTTTTCCAGCTTTTGATTCGGCTTCAGAAGCTTGGCAGATACTTCTGGAAGCTTTTTCAGCAACTCCACCAACAGAGTGCTTTTGACCGCATAGTTCACATTCTCAGGAAGCTGATTTGACTGCTGCAACATGGCTTTCATATCCAGCTTTGCGGAAACGACTCCTACCACCGCGCCCTTAGAGTTCACCAGTGCACCTCCAGAGTTACCCGGCTGCACAGGAAGACTTATCTGATAGTATCTTTCATCATCTTGAATGCCCGCCAGTGAAGTGATTTCCCCTTTAGAGTATTTAGGTGAATAACCCATCAAGCCGACAGTTGGGAATCCCACAGTCGAGACGGAGCTGCCAAGGGATACGTTCTCCCCCACATGCAAAGGCAAGGCTGTAAATGTTCCCTCAACCTTGAGAACGGCCAAATCATTCAGCGGATCCGATAACACCACCTTCGCAGCAATCAGTCCTTTGGGGGTCTTTACCTTAACCACACTTGCCTGGTTCACGACGTGCTCATTTGTCACCAAGTAGCCGTCTTTTGTGATAAAGAAACCTGTTCCGCTCCCGATGAAATTGGAAGCCATGGCAGGATCAAAGGGCAATCTGTCTCCACTCAACATCTGTGACTGCAATTCACCCACGAGACGTGAGACTTTGGCAATCCTCTCCGTGTTCATGGCCTTCTTGATTTCGAGCATCAACTCGCTGGCTTCTGGCAAGCCTGCCTCTGCGGCGAGCATGACCCAAGCTGCACCCTTAATGACATCCTTCGAAACACCGTCGCCTTCCATGTAAGCCAGACCGAGGACATACTGCGCCCTGCCATGCGCCTGCATGGCGGCCTTTCGCAGCCACTCGACCGCTTCAGAGCTGTCACGTTGCATTCCCTCACCGGTTCTACTTGCCACCGCCAGCATGAACTGAGCATCTGAGAGGCTGCGTGCCGCAGCTTTTTTGAACCAGGTAACAGCTTGTACCGAATCCTTTTTGACTCCTTTTCCCTGATACAAAGCCAGCGCGTAGCAGAACTGACCAAAAGGATCGCCCTTGTCGGCATACTCCTTGAAAACATCCACCGCAGCCGGGTCATTATCATCGTTCTCGTCTCCGCTCCAGCGCTGCACGGCTTGTTGAAGATCCAACTTATTGGCTCCTGATGTACCACCTTCCTCGCTTTCATCTGAAGGCGGAGCCTGATCTGTAGTCTCTGTCGAATCAGAGACTACAGAAGATGGGGCCTCGCGGTTGATGATGTAATAAGAGGCGCCCACGGAGATCATCAACACTGCTGCCAATGCCCCGATCCAGACCCACATGGGTGGATTGGGAGAGCTGGCAGTCGTCTGCGGCTGACGAGTTGCGTGAGTTTTGAAGATATCTTCACGCTGAGGCAGCGCGTGTGCTCCTGAGGCCTGCCCAGCGGGCTCTGACCATGTCATTTCTTGGGGGAGCGGAGGAGGCATCTGGCTCTGTGATGGTCCACCTTGGTCTTGCAAGGTCTCTAAAAAATCCCGGAGCAGAATCCAGCTCCCATCCACATCCACCAGATACATGGTGTTCAGCTCTGACCTCGCCAGACCACGTTTTATTTCCTCGATGGTCCTGGGTGTGTCTTCAACCCCACGCCACATCAATCTGTATCGCTTTAGAGATCCGGCATTCATGGTTCGTCAGGAGACAAAAAGTATGATTCACGCACCACCTTCCCTTCCGTCTTCTGCGCAGGGCTGAGATTCGTCTGATAAGCTTCGATCAATGCTTTACGATCCACTGGAATGTAAAAGACTGGGCTCAGAACCTGGGCCTTGCTGGCAGTAAGTGCTCCAGCACCATCGGTTAGATTACCATCAGCAGGCTGGCGGGAGAGGAGGAGTGGCAGGTTCCCCTCACGGAGGCACCAGATTTCCGGGCTATTTCTGGCGCTCAGTGTCAGATGCACTTTTTTATCCAGATCCACATGGCCGCCGAACTTCATTCCTGCCCGGATGACTGGAAGCAGGAATTGCCTCCTGGCCTGAGCTTCCTTGAAATAGTTGCGGGGCTGGATCCTGACAAAAAAGCTCTTCAGTTTGGGTTCCAGGGCTTCGCGTGCTTCTTTGGCCATCCAGTCTTCACTCGAAAGATAGGAACCTTCCAAAATGCCCTTGAGGGCAGCGATGTCAGATTTCAGAGATGAACACAGATGGAGACCCCAGGCAAACTCACGCGGTTTGGCAAAGTCATAGAGTTCCTGCATCAAATAGGCTTTAGCGAGCGGACTGGCATCCGGGTAGCGCACAACTTGATCAAGAAGATCTAAAACGGGCAGGCGGAAGATTTTACCATCGTCATCCGTCATCCTGCGAAGCTTCAAGGATGCCATCATTTGACTGGTTGAGCTCAGCCTTGAATTAGTGCCGACCAACTCAAGGCCGGAACGAGGAGAGAGAAGCTGCGCCTGACTCGCATAGATTTCCATTTTTGTAAAAAAGACCGATTTGGCATACATGGCATCTGGATCATAGCATTTACCGGTCAATATGCCCCCGCTCTGGGAAAGCGTCCCCTGAGACCAAATGACATGCCCCTTGGAACCTTTAGAGTAGTCAACGACCAGATGTTCATAGACATCGCCAAGGTTGCTATCGTCGCGGAGTTCAATCAGCGCATTCAAGTCGCTCTCGGTCGGTTCGTTGGGCAGTAAAGCCGAGCCTGAGGTATCTTCCTCGACTGCCTTGAGGATTCGTTCATCTCCCGATGTAAGTATTTGCGCCATCAGCGCCTTCTCCGTGGGAAGTGTATCCACCCTTTTGATGGCTGGGGCCGCCTCTACGAAACGCAGCCCCTGCCACGAGCGCAGGGCTTTCAAATAGCCCTCATAGGTGTCGGCGTTTTGCAGCTCCTTTTTGGCTGCCTGCAAGGCCTGCAATTCTTTGTCAAACTCACCAAAGCGCGTGCGGGCACCCGCAATACGGAGCTTCAAGTCTTCGGGCAGTTGTAGCTGAGCCTGCTTCTCCTGGGCGATCTGGTCCAGAGGTTGGAGCCTTTTGTCGATCTGCTTGAGATCTGCTGAGACCGTTGCCGAGGTGCGCTCGAACGACATTGCCTTATCCATTTCAGCCTCGATCACATCGACCTCATTCAGTGTTTGCTGAACGCGAAGTTCCAGAAGTGAACTCATGTGAAGGTCGGCTTTCAGCTTGAGTTCATCCAAACGCAGCTGAAGAGGCGGCCCCAGATCCAGGCACACTTGCTTTACGGAGGATTCTGTCTGTTTTAGCTGCCCCAGAAAAGAGTCCGCCTTTTCAACGGGGGGTTTGGCTTCGATGGCCAGATTCAAAGCCTCCAAGTCCTTTTGAGCCTGTGTCTCTGAAGCGCGGGCCTGTTTGGTCCAGGCACCCACCTCCTCAACACGGCTCTGGAGGTAGGGCCATTTGAGTAAGGAGGGATCACTGCTTCTGATCGTGGTGATCAACTGCTCTGCTGGGACGCACTGCGTTTTCTGCTGATACTCCGCCAGCTCGGATGACAACCGATGAGCTTTCCAGGCATGCCAGCTGATCCCTGCCAGGGAAAGCAAGACCATGGTGGCCAAACCCACCAGGCCGGCAAACTTCAGCCGATGCGCCTTCTGCATCGCATCCTGGCGACTCCGAAGGCCCGCCCCCACGGATTTGATCCGCTGCAGCTGATCTCCAGGCACTGGTTTGTTGTAGGACTCCAGCTCCTTCCAACGCCGCACAAAAATCTCATCCTTTTCCCGGATATCGTCTGCAGAAAAGCCTTGGCTGGTCAGCAGCCTTGTCTCCATTTCCTCCACGAAAAGCATGAAGGATTTGAAAGCATTTTCAAAGTTTTTGTTCGCCTGCATGGCTGCCTTCTGCTCTTTGAAATACCGAGTCAGATCCTGCAGCTTCTGGCGCTGGCCGCCATCCCCAAGCACACCCCCGGCCTCCTGACAGATCAAATTCCAGGCATCAAGTGCTGCACCAACACCTTTCCAATCGCCCGCCGCACGGAGCGCCTCCATCTTGTCCAGCCGGTCAGGAAGATCGCTTTCTGCGGATCGGCGCTTGGCTTCCAGCAGAGCCTGCTTTGCGGGCTCATAGCACTCGACACGCGCCAATTTTTCAGGGGTGGTCGAGCTCTCCAGGAACTCCAGATGCTCCTGAAGGTCTTCGTGGGCATCGGTTTCAAGCAGCTGCTTGATGTGGTCCACGGCCACCTGCAGGCGCTTGTTCTCCAGGCGCTTCAGTTCACGCCGGGCCGTTTCATCACCCGGGTTTAATTTCAGGATCGTCCTCACGGTGCGCAGCGCCTTCTCATCATCGCGCTCCAGTATCGCCGTGCGGAAATCCCTGTAGAGCGGATGCTTGGCCGTGATCGGGTTCTCATAAAGGGCCATCACACGCTGCACGGCCCTTGAATCCAGGATGGGAGCCACTGGCAGGCCATTGTGCTCACAGTAGTGCTGCCAGTCCATCTCACCACCGAAGCTCAAGGCACCGATGAAGTCCAGAAGGGCGGGTTCCTGCTCAGCTGCCTGCAGTGCCTGGTAATCATTGTGCTTCTCCAGCATGGCTCTCACCACTGAAAGCCTCTCTTCTGCCTGGCGGCAAAGTTGTTCATACTGCTCCGCGAGCGTAGCAGCCGTCTCGGCACCAGCACGGTCCTCCAGGACGGCGCGCATTTTCTGGGTCAAGTCGTGGATCCTTTTCATCTGGAGAGACATCACGGGAGATCGACAAGGCAAATTTTGAAGTAGCGACCACCAACATTAGCGAAGAGATGATATGGTCCGGCAGCAGGTTTAGGAGGTGGAGGCGGAGGAGCTTTTTGTTGCGCTTCCAGACCCGCTATTTGTTTTTTGAGCTCCTCTATTTTTTGTCCCACTTTCCTAAGATTTTCATTGATTGTTTTCAGTTTTTCAGTTTTTAGAGCTTCAGCTAGGTTTTTTTTGTTCGTTTCCAGATCCCACTTTTCATCTGAAAGAGCGTCTTTTCTATTGTTTTCCTCACTCAGGTCCGCGTTAGCATTTTTCAAGTCATTGTTAATTTGGCCGAGGTAATTGGTCTTTTTTGCCTCAATGTTGAACAAGCTTTTGTTGGTAGCAGCTGGAGTGAGTCGAAGGTCTTTAGAGGTTCCTCCATCCATCAGATTAGCAGGCCTCAGAATGTAACAGACCGAAGTTTCAGGCCATTTCAATGCCTCAATGCCGGGCTTCAAGGCGAGGCTGTAACCACTGGTTCCTGCTGAGCTGATTTGACCTTGCCGAGTCGTGGGCAGTAGTTCCGTCGTTGGGACAGCCTTAGTGGATAATGCGATGATTTCAAAACTGAGCGGTTTCTCCGAGTCCGAGGTCATTCGGAAACCCGAATTGCAGTCAATCGTCATTCCTCCCTTGGTAAGCACCCCTTCCTTGGGAAGGCGATGAAGACGCCTCTCCACGAATTCAAAGGCATCCTTCCCATCTGACATTATAGCAGGCTTAGCCAGAAGCTCTGATGCTCCGTTTGATTTTGGATCCATTTTATTGAGCTTTATCGTCACTTTAGGGGAGGCGAGACTATGAACCTCCAGAACCATGTCTGATTTGATGGGCAGGTCCGGGCTTTCGATGCTGCCGTCTTCTTTCAAGATCACGATATAGGTCTCAACCTGATCCGAAGTTGGTTTCGGGGTTGATGTAGGATCTGGCGGTCTTTGAATAGCGGGAGCCGGTGCCTGAATGGGCATGGCTGCTCTAGGTTCGGGGGCCGGAGTTGGCTTTGCGATGACTGGTGACGGCGGTCTAAATTTCTCCACCTCATCCCGAAGCCATTTTGGCAAAGTATCACTTTTCATCCAACGCTGATAGTCGTTCTCCCCTAGCCGTTCACCCGAATTTGATTTGATCTGCGCAAGCTGGCCCCAACATTCCATGATACCTTTTACCTGCGTGGCAGCGTCTGGGCCGAGCTTATTAAGAACCGCATTCACATCATCGTAATCTTTCAAGCTGCAGCTCTTTTCCTTGATTTCTTTAATCACGAAAGCCTTCGCTTCATCAATTAACTCTTGATGGGGTTTCTCCGAAGCGCGGTAGGTTGACTGGATTTTGCCCCAGGAATCGTTCTCGGCAATCATCGCCTCATAGAATCTGCTCCAGGTCACTTTTTCAGCCTTGAACAGCTCACGTAACTTATCCTGATGGGTAAACCAATCCTTCACTGAGCTTTGCAGCGATCGAAAAGGCTCGAGTGAGGTATCGTTTGAAGAGATGGCTTTCGTTTTATCAGTGTGTTCTTCCAGGCTAACATCGACGGATTGGATCAATTCTTCTAACTCTTTGATGGTTCCTTCTATGTCATTAATGTTCTTGGAGCTTGCCTTTTTGATCTGCTCAATCTGAACGCTTTTTTTCTCATCGATGAGAACCTTGCTCCAAACTTTAACGACACGAGTTGAGAGTGCTTCCTTTTGAGACTTCAGTTCGGCACGCTCTTGCAACAGATGAATCACTGCCGCAGCAGCCACAACAACGATGATCAAGGATGCGGCTATGAATGCCCACTTTCTTGAATTCTTTTTCTCGGAATGTGCAGTGCTTGAATTGCCTCTCTCCATCAAAGGCGCGCCAGGGATGGCTCGACGACCCGCTTTAGCATCCACCAGCTTTTCCAGGCCCCACAAGCTACCCTTATCCAGACCACTGGGCGGTGGTGGAGTTCTAAAACTTGGCACTGGAGCAGGGTGGTGGGCAGGCGATGGAACTTTGGTAAGCGCAGGCTGAAGTGGGGCAGGTGGTGCAGGCAGAAGGCTTGGAAGTAGCAAGTCGTAGAGAGGCCTTGTTGACTGATCCGCTTGAGAGCGGGCAGCAGAATCAGGATGCAAGAAAACCCAGCGAAAGTCACTCAGGCTATCATTGGGCTCCAGGTGGGTCGTGAAACTGATCTCCCATGATTGCGCAGGATTGTGCATCAGCGCCTCCCCTGCGAACAGACGTGCATCTGCTCGATCGGGAATCACCATGCTGCATCCTCTGCCCGCCTGAGCAGACCATGGAAGGCGGGCATGATCGGCGCGCCCCGTGACACCTCCCCAAACATCAAAAGCGTGGGCTCGCACCTGACTCAGGTCCACCTCCTCTGCTTCCTCCAGGTAACGTGAGTCGGAATCCCAACTGGTGCGCCAGTCCATGGCCAGGAGGATGTCAGCGGGAGTGACTGAGGACCGCGAAACGAGGCGGACCTCCTCCTCGGTGATGACGAGATGATGTGCGATGTGATTGGTCCGGCCGCTGTAATCCGACCCCGCGTTTCGAATGCTGCTCAGAACATGGAAACGACGCGCTCCTGCCTCCATGAGGCGGTGGCTGTAAATGATGCGGTCGGGATCGTAACCCGGCAAGCGTGCAAACTGGCTGATGCTCTCCAGTTTTCCGGTCAGCAGGGCGCTGATGGCGCGATGTTTTGCCACAGTGCCGAAACCGGTGCGCCCCGCCTCAAGAAGACGCGCAGAGCTGGTGTAAATTAACTGCCAGGCCATGGAATAAATGTTTCGATTTAGATTTCCGAGGGGACAAAGGACGGAGCGATTTGTGACAGGACCCACAGGGTGGGATCTTCAACGTAGCGCGGCTTGATCTGCTTGGGATCAGGCCCAATGTTTTCTATGCCATTGCGGTCGGTAAATTTGACGGGAGAGCAACCGAGGGGACTGAGTGCGAAGTAGGCCACATTGGACGAAATGGCCTCTGCGTTGGAGACAATCTCTGGGCAGATGTCCATAAGAAGATCGCGGATGCGTCTGGAGTTCGCCTGGACGTTTGCCAGTGAGAGCTTTTGATCGACTACGGCTGGAAGCAGGGGGGGCTCTCCGAGCAGATGCTCCCAGGTGTCGCACTTGCCCACCATGACTGCGACCGGTGTTTTGATCCGATCGAGGGTATCCATTCCAAGGATGCTTTTGATCCTGACCTCGGATTCAGCGAGAATCACATCCTGCTGGTCAAGCTTCTGCTTTTCCATCTGAGGATCGAAAACGTCTGTCAGGCGCTGCTTGAAGGTGTTGTTATACAGGGGGTCGAACAAAAAGAAGATGCCGGAGGCCACGGCGATGTGCTGCGCACCGGGTGAATCTGCGCTGTCTCTCGTGGGTTCAAAGTGCTCACCCGCATTGTCATAAAAAACGACTGAGAAGCCCTCACGCTCGGCGGTCAGAGGCGAAAGCCTGAACACAAAAGGCCGGGGGAGCTTCACTTTTCGCCCCTGCCTCGGAAGGGTTTCATAGAGTGCTCCTTCAAGCTCTGTCTTGGCGAGCTGGGCATCCTGAGGGGTGGCTGCTGAAAACAGCTGGTTCTTCATCTGTGTCAGGATGACGTTTTGAGAAGGATCGGCATCCCTGAAGCTGACGGAGAAGTTTCTGAAAAGGGACGCCTGCAGCATTTTGACCAGGACGCTCAAATAGTAGGATTTGCCCGATGATGGAGCCCCCACAATCGAGAAGATGTGGTTCTTCATGTCCAAAAAGCCTGTGGGCAGTTTCCGGCGGCAATGTGGACAGGCAAGGTCGCGAGTGGTCATGCCCATGGCATCCAGTGCCTGGCCCCGGTCATTGAAGCTGGTGGCATAGAACCTCTGCATGTGTTCGTCTCCCAATTGGGAGTCGCCTCTCAAGCTCGCATGAACAGCGATGTTCATGCAGTCGCCTCGGTCAAACTTGAACCAGCAGATGGGGCAAGTGAATTCGCCGTATTCACTGTTGATCTCCTCGATAATCTGTTCGGCTATTTCAGGCGCTTTGGGTGCTTCCTCTACTTTCGGCTTCAGTCCCAGCGAATCCTTTATGTCATGAGGGTAGAAGCCGAGCAGCTCCATCCCCTCGGGGAGAACAATCATTTCAGCCCAGCGGGCTTCCGAAAAGTTTGAGAGGTGGTCAGCAAGCACGGAAGGCCTCATCTTCTGAGTCCACTGATTTGCCTGAAGGTCGAAGATATACCAGGCCGGCTGCTCAGCTTTTTTAGCCCAATTCTCATGGTCTTGGGCGTGCCTGAAGGCCAACAATTGGCCAGCCGCAGCCACTGAATGCTCCTGATCGCGCTCAATGAGGATCCTATCATTGGCGCTCCCATTCACTATCGCACGAAAGTTGGGATTGATCTTCACTTCGTAAGCACTTCCCATCAGTTCAATGGAACACAGAACTGGAGGGCATTTGGGAGAATGAATTCTCATATCGGCACTGGAGGCCGAACCAACGACGAAAGGTGATTTGGCGACTACAGTCCTCGCACCGGAAAGACAGTCTAAAACACAGAGAGCATTTGAGGTTCTAGGATTTTTACTCATTAAACACTGAAAAGAAAATTAGAGGATTCGGAACTTGAAAAGTCAACGCAGAATGAATGTATGTGTTTGGCTTTATTTGGCACTCCCTGAAAAAATTACATGAGCACCGCACCCAAAGTCCCAAACGCCGGGAATGAAGACCTACGTCCCATTTCAGGGTCTCCTTTTGTAAAGTATGAAACAGTAATCGACTGGGCCAGAGACGATCCCGAGTCCAAATTAGGCTTTAAGAACGGGCGCTTTACCACGGCCAGCCCAACCCTTTCCTTTGTAACCGCTGCACTGCTGACTGCAGCTTTTTACGCTTCCCTGACGCTGGGCCTGCAATACGGCGGCAACCGTATCAAGTGGTTCGCTGAAATGTTTTTAGAGCGTGGCCCCTGCCCCTACCCAACCGTTTTCCTCTTCTTCTGGGCATTGAGCCTGTTGTTTTTCAAATGGCTTAAAATCAAACTGCAAAAGCGGGCTCTCCAGCTTTCGCTTCTGCCAATGGAGCCAGATTTCATTCTCAACGCAGCAACAGCCAGAGCAGTGAGGGAACGTATGGGACAGCTTGTTGACAATCCACATCACTTCTTGCTGCTTAATAGGATCGACTTGGCCTTAGCCAACTTGCATAACATTGGTAACCCAGCAGATGTGGCCACCATTCTGAAAATTCAATCTGAGAATGATGAAGCACAAATGGCTTCAAGCTATGGACTGGTTCATGGTTTCATGTGGACGATCCCGGTGCTAGGCTTCATTGGAACAGTTCTTGGGTTGAGTGAAGCCATCGGGTCATTTGCGCGGGTCATCCAGGCAGGTGGGGATATGAAGGAGATACGCGAATCGCTACAAAGTGTGACCGGGGGGCTAGCCACGGCATTTGAAACAACGCTGATTGCCCTGGTTTGTGCGATGATTCTTCAACTGCTTATCAGCTTCATTCAGGCTGGTGAGTCACGTTTCCTTGATGATTGCAACGAAGTCTGTCACAAGCAGATTGCGGGACGGTTGCGGATGTCACAGACCTAGCCAAACTATTCAAAAAGTCTGATCATGAGGTCAAAATACCGATCATATGGTGGAGGAGGGCTGGGCTTTTTTGCTTTCCAGGACATCATCACTGGCACTGCTGGTTTTTTGATTGTCATTGCAGTCCTGCTGGCTCTGGACATCAACATACCGGAAGGGGCAAGCGCCGAGGAGGACCCTAAATCTCCGAGCCGGCAAAAGCTTGAAAGCACTCTCGCTGAAATTGCCAAGCTCAAGGTCCAGTTGGAGAGGCTTCAGACAAAACCCATGGATTCAGCTGAGACCTTGAAGCGGCAGATAGCCGAACTGAAGGAGTCCATTGCTGCCATTTCGGCTGAACAGCTCAAAAGGAACAGCATGCAAAGTCCTGACGAAGAGGTGGATAGAAGCCTCCTCATCGAAAAGCAGAAACACATCACCGCGCTGAAGGAAGCGGAGAAAAAACTGGCTGAGCTCAAGAGAACTGCCTCAGAGGCGGCCTCAGAAGTTGTTTCCCTGGAGAAGAACCTGCGGGATGCCGAGGAGATGCTCAAGCAGGCCATTGATAACGAGAATGTGATCAAATTGATTCCTGACAACGTGGATCAATCTAAGAAACCCGTGGTCATTCTTGCAGACGGAAGCTCTTATGAAATGTACACCATTGGGGGCGAAGCCAAACAGGCCAGTTCGACACCGGATTTAAAATTGAAACTCGCTCCCTGGCCCCCATCCTCACACTTCCTGGTCATCTACTATAAGCCTTCGAGCGCCGGCGGATTCTCTGGCCTCAATGAAGAGATGAGGGGCCTTGGCTATGAGATTGGATACGATCTCGTCACTGAAGCCACCAAGCTTAAATTCTGAGGGCCTGTCTTCATCATTCACTTTCCATCATGCGCAGCCGCCGCCAGCCAACCCAAGACAGTCTTGAACTGCTTTTGGACACATTGTGCAACGTCTTTGGAGGTATCATCCTCATCACCTGCCTGCTGGCCTTGATGAATAACAAGAAATCTGAAGGCCCTCAAAAATCCTCCCTTGAGGTCGGTCGAGGTCAATTGATTGAGCAGCGACTTCTCGCCGCAACCAAGCAGCTAAACCGCATCAAGGAGCTTCACTCCAAGATGGGGGCTGCTGATGATGCCGAAACAAGACTTCTGGCAGCAGATCGCGCTGAGCTGCAAAAGACCCTTGAACGCTTGCGGCTGGAAAAGATGGATACGCCTCCATCAGCAGGGGCGTCAATCACTGACCCGGGCCAAGAAATACTGGCCTTAAAAAGCAAGGTGGAGGAGACCCAGGCTAAGCTGGCAGAAGTTTCCTCTGAAGAATCTGCGCTAAAAGCCAAGGCCACTGAAATCACGGCACGCATTGAGGAGGTAAAGAAAAAGATCGGCGACAAGGAGAAGGCCCAGACTCGCAAGCTTCGCTTTCCCAAGGAAGGTGCCCTGAACAAACGTCCATACTTCCTGGCCATCAAAGATGGTCTGATTTACCCTATTTATTTAACCACCGGGCAGCTGTTTCCAGGGGTCATTAAAAGAGACATAAACAGTGACAGTTACTCAATCACCCTGAGACCTGGCGAAGGATGGAGTATTCCTGCTGACCAGGCAAAGATGTCTAATTTTTTGAGCAACCTCGAAACTGGCAGTGATTACATATCCCTGCTGATCTATGGTGATGATGGATCTTTCGACAGTTTCAAGTCATTAAAAAACTTGATCGTGAATCAAGGGCTTCAGTATGGTCTACGAGTCCTCACCGCCAAAGAGCCTATCGTGTTTACCACCAAGGGGGGCACTTCAGCACCGCCCCTCTGACATATCGGAAAATTTTTATTAATTCATTCTTGTTGATGCAGTGGGACACCTAGGGTGAGCTTAGTGTACCAGGGAGCTTTGTATTTCAGCGGGGAGTCGCTAGCTGGGTTGCCTGTTCATCTTTGATGATTTACCTGAGCTTGGATCCGTTTGGAGAGTTGATCACTTGTTCAATTCAACAAGGAGATGTGGCAGCAAAAGACTAATTCAAACTGCTCTTGATTTTGTATTGATGGTCTGATGAATGGCGGGAATGTCACACAAAAACGGGCATGGCTTGTGAAGATGATAAAATGTTATGCGTAACTGTTTTGATAGTCTGGTGGGGTCAAGGTTTTCCAAGGTCGTGATTCTCTTAATTGAATGAAATGAAACACACACTTCTAGTCCTTACATTACTTTGGTTAACGCATTGTCTGGGGCATGCGCAGGCACCCAACATCCTCAATTACCAGGGAAGAATCGCGGTTCGAGGTGTGAATTTCGATGGCATCGGTCAATTTAAGTTCGCCTTGGTCGATGGAGGTACAACCACGACACCCATAGCACGAACGGCCACTGGCACGGCAGTCATTACATCCGGCTTTGTGACAAGCATCACGGTCAGCGATGGTGGTGCAGGGTACACCGGTGCCCCTTCGGTGACTCTTACGGGTGGAGGTGGTAGCGGGGCTACAGCCACAGCTTCGGTGGTTAACGGTGTCGTGACGAGTTTCACAATCATATCGCCGGGTTCGGGATACACCAGCGCACCTACTGTGAGCATTGCCTCACCTCCGGAGCCGACCGCGACGACCAGCTACGTCACCTATTGGAGTAACGATGGCACCAGCGTCGCCGGCGGTGAACCCATCGCATCTGTCAGCTTGCCGGTTTCGAAGGGATTATTCTCCATTGGACTTGGTGATGATAGCTTAGCTAATAATCAGAGTATCCCGAAAGAGGTGTTTGAAAAACCTGAATTGCGTCTGCGTCTGTGGTTCAATGATGGGACGAAGGGTTGGCAGAGAATTAATCCTGACGCGAAAATTTCCCCTTCGGCTAAGGCTTATAGCAGCGCAGTTCGGCTGAAAACATACACTGTTCCATTTAATTTTTACGTTTTAGGTTCGGGGGAAACTTCGCGAGGGGCCTCAATCAAAGGTCAATCTTTGATTTTGCCTTTAGAGGTAAATGGGGATGGTTATGGAGCTTCTGGTTATGCATTACAGCCGGTTCCACAAAATTGCGATTCAATCGTTTCAATTACTTCACAAGTAGAGGCGAACAAAACTACGAGCGGTGGCGGGAAAGCCGGCATTCGAATTTGGGCTAAAAGCTCAAGCGCTTGGCTAATGGTGGCAGAATCAATTATTGATCGTTCTAATGGCACGGCACAAATCAATGGCCCGATCAATTTAGATAAAATTCAGTACCAATACTTTATCGAAGTAGTCTGCGAAACTTATTGGAACAATGGATTAAGTACCGGAAGAGCCAAGGTCAACAACGTTTCTCTTTCATATGTTGGAAAGGAGACGGAATAGAGTTGAAAAATTCATATGAATATCAAGTTCGACAAACGGAATGTCTTAGTTAGACCGACGCCTCGTGCCTGATAGGAGAAAAGCAACATAATTTAACTTAACTTAATTCCTTAAAGTTTTATGAAAAATGGCTTTTTATCCGAAATTATTCTAGGATCTGCCTTGCTTTTATATTGTGCGGCCAAAGCTGAGGTGCCTAGCACTCTCAATTATCAAGGCAGAGTTTTGTCAGCCGGAATTCCTTTCGATGGAGTCGGGCAATTCAAATTTGCATTACTTGCCCCCCAAGGCAGTGGAGCAATAGCCCAAGCCGTGGTCAATAATGGTTTTGTCACATCCGTTACTATCAATGATGGCGGCATAGGATATACAATACCACCGTTTGTCAGACTGATTGGAGGCGGGGGTACTGGAGCTTCTGCGACGGCTGCCATTGAGGCCGGAAAAGTAGTCAGTATTGTTATCACTAACCCTGGAGCTGGTTATTTGCAACCCCCAACGGTTTCGTTTGAACCCGCTGCTGGGGATTTTGAAATCATTTGGCGAAACGACGGATCAGTATCCAATAGTGAACCAACCACATCAGTATCTCTCGCTGTAAGCAAAGGATTGTTCAATGTCAGGCTGGGTGACATTTCTTATCCAAACATGGCCCCCTTAAGCGAATCTCTTTTCCAGAGATACCCCATCGCGCTTCGATTGTGGTTCAACGATGGAAACAACGGATGGCAGCAGTTCTCGACTGATGCCATAATGGCATCCTCGCCGACAGCTGTTGTAGGTGTAGATTTGGAGGCGAGGAGGCAAGTCAAAGATCTTTTGAAGAGCCTTAATGCTGGCAGATCCGTTTTTCTTAGCGGAACAATAACAAGTGCGAATAATTACAATGATTCTTACATTCAATGTTCTAATTTTTTTACTGGAGGATTTGGTGTGTCCGGCTTCTTTTCGATTCAGCCTGCAATAGGAAATTCTAAAAAAGCAAAGTTTTTTACTATCAGGCAAACTTATTATGAAGACTACTTCCAAAGAAGTGGGTGGTACGAAATAAAATATACAGATGGGACTGCCGCCAGGGAAGAATTTCCCTGGAATACATCAGGTGGATTTATCAAAATAATGAATCCAAATCCTCAAAAAGATATTTTATCATTTGATTGTAATGTGCCTCAAGGGAAGGGGGGGGCAAAAGTTTCGTGTGGTATTTATACAAATCAAACAAGCGATATTAAATATAATATAGATGGAGCGCCGAGTGTAACGCGCGGAGCTGTGGACATATATTCCAATAATGGAAATATAGTTTCGTTGCTGGGTCTTAGGTTAATCCTTAAAGATGGTAGGCGGCTGGATGTTGAGCCTGGGGTGTTTGTTGATATGAACTCCTCAATTATAGGAATTGAAGCATCACTAGAGTCACCTGCGCACGATGCGACTGTTTCTGCAATAAAGTTGCAATATGAAGCCCTCAAGTCTTGATCTGTTGCAAAAGATCAAAGCGTCTTATCATCAAAATGAAATATATTGTTTCGATCATCATCTGCGTGATGGCTTCCTTGATAAAAGGGCAAGCCGAAGGGGATTATCAAATCATCAGTTCCGTGGTCGACAACGGTGGCGGCCTCAGTCGCAGCGCGGATTATGAGCTGCTCGGGAGCATCACCAGTGACCCCGTCAGTCCGTCTGTTCTCAACTCTAATGATTACACCCTTTACGGGGGCTTTGTGGGGCAATTTGTCGATATCCCTGCGGTCGGAACCATCGAAGCAGAAACGATAACGGCCAACGCGGCAAACATCACAGGCAGCATTCAGTCGGATGGCGGGGATCCCATCTCGGAGCAAGGCGTGCTGTATGCCGTGGCTGCCGTGAATGCCAACCCACTCTTGGGCGGTGAGGGCGTGATAAAGGTTATCACCCCAACTTCGCTGGGGGCCTTCACGGTGCCTCTCTCTGGGCTACAGCCTGAAACCCGCTATGTGATCAAAGCGTTCGCCACAAACGGCCAGGGGACTGTCTACAGTCCTCTGCTAGCCTTGACCACGTTGAGTTCCAATGCGGATTTGAACGAACTGGTCTTTAGCTTTGGTGAAATTTCACCTGTTTTTTCCAAGGCAGAGACCAGCTATTTCGCAACGGTAAGCCATACCACAACGTCCATTTCTCTGCTCCCGACGGTCGCGCAAGCCAATGCCGTTGTGGCTCTTCGAATCAATGGCGGTGACTACACTAGCCTGGTCAGTGGCTCTGCCAGCAATCCTCTGAGCCTCAACGTGGGCAGCAATGTGTTGGAGATTCGCGTCATCGCGCAGGACGGCGTGACTCAAAAGATCTATTCGCTAAACGTCACGCGCGAAAAAGCCAGCCAGACGATCAGCTTTGGCGCGATCCCTGACAAACTCACGACGGACGCGATCAACCTCACGGCCACGGGTGGTGCTTCCGGCAATCCGGTGACGTTTGTCGTCACCTCCGGCCCGGGCGTGATCACGAACAACGTCCTGACTTTCACGACCTCGGGCAGCGTCACCATCACGGCCTCGCAGGCGGGCAATGCCAACTACCTTGCCGCTGATAACGTCGTTCGGACCTTCAACGTCACCAAAGCCACCGCCACAGTCACTTTGGGTAGCCTTGCCCAGACCTTTGACGGCACGCCTCGTCCTGCCACGGTGACCACCAACCCAGCCAACCTGGCTGTTGGGTTCACCTACGCTGGGTCTTCTACGCCGCCAACCAACGCGGGTAGCTATGAAGTCTTGGCCACCATCAGCGACCTCATTTACCAAGGCAGCGCTACCGGCACGCTTGAG
>CANNQP010000057.1 GCA_947507875.1 Verrucomicrobiaceae bacterium
AAAACGATGCCGATGAAGAAAATCGTCAGCACGAGCAGCAACTCGGCGGTGACACTACCCGACGCACCGCCCGACTTGCTGGACGTGCCTGATGTGAGCTCGATGCTCGGTGGCGGTTCGCTGGGTGGCGGAGGTTTTGGCAAAGGCGGAGCTGGAGGCGGCTTCGGCACGGGCATGGGCATGGGAGCCATGCAAGGCTTCGTGAGCTTGCCACCCTCGATGAAAACACGCTGTTCTCCCCAGGAGCGCTTGAAGAAGCTGGCTGAAAGTGGCGGCACGCCCGAGTGCGAGCGTGCAGTATCGAACTCGCTGGAATGGCTAAAATCGAAGCAAAACCCAGACGGCTCCTGGGGCAGTAGCAACAAAGCAGGCATGACGGGGATGGTTCTCCTCTGCTTCCTAGGCCGCTGCGAAACGCCGGATTCTCCTTTCTATGGCGACAATGTCATGAAGGCGATCATGTATCTGATCGAGCTTTCCAAAAAGAACACCTACGGTGCCATCACGGAAGACTTCAAAGGCAACGCAGGTGCCTATGAGCATGGCATCGCGACCTATGCTTTGGGCGAGATGTACACGCTGGCTCGTTTGGGCAACAAAGAACTACCTGGCATGAGAGATGCCTTCGTCAAAGGCGTGGAACTCATCATCAAGTGCCAGAACAAAAAGGATGCAGGCAAGGCAGAAGGCTCCTGGGATTACTACACCAAAAACATCTCGGCGGGCAATCCAACCTCCAAACGAGAAGATCTATCTGTGGCCGGATGGCAATACCAAGCCCTGAAAGCGGCCAAGTTCACCGGCCTGAAGATCGAAGGGCTGCATAGCGCCATCGACAAGACCTGCGACTACATCGAGCGCACCCAAACCAAGGACGGTGGCTTCGGCGTCGCCAATCGTGATGCCCACTACAACCAGTGGAGCCTAACCGGCACAGGAATCCTCGGGCTTCAAACGCTGGGCAAAGGCCGCACGGCTTCGATCAAAAAGGGGCTTGAGTTCTTGCATCGGTTCCTCGAGTCAGAACCACTCGATTGGAACAAAAACTGTAACCTCTACTGCTGGTATTACTACACGCAGGCCTTCTTTCAGGCAGGCGGAGAGGAGTGGAAGTTCTACAATCAACAGTTCTTGCCTCAAATCCTCGCAGCTCAGAATCCAGATGGCAGCTTCAAGGCAGGCCGCAGCAATTGGCCTTCTGGCAGCGACAACGGCAACCCGATCTACCGTCAAGTGCTTTGCACGCTGCAGCTCGAGGTTTACTACCGCTACCTGAAGGTCGGAGACCGCGATGAAGAAAGCTTCTTCGACCGCCAGTGATTGGGCTCTGCCTGAAAAGACAATCATCCCCTGAACTTGCGGCATTGCTCTCTTGACGCACAGGGGGGCTCTCCTACTGTCGTGCCGCCCCATCCCCCCGCATCTCTTTCTCATGAACATCCACGAATACCAGGCCAAGGAACTCTTTGAAAAATTCGGTGTCGCGACACCCCCAGGAAAAGTCGCCGCGACCGCTGAAGAAGCCGGGAAAGTCGCCCAAGAACTCGGTGGAGCGGGCCTGGTGGTAAAGGCCCAAGTTCATGCTGGTGGCCGTGGCAAAGGCACCTTCAAGAATGGTTTCAAAGGTGGCGTGCATGTGATCAACACCGCCGCCGAGGCGCAGGACATCGCCGGCAAAATGCTCGGCCAGACCCTGGTCACTCATCAGACTGGTCCCGAAGGAAAACTAGTGAGCAAAGTGCTCATCGCCAAATCAGTGGACATCGTCAAAGAGTATTACTTTGCCATCCTATTCGACCGCGGCAGCAGCAGTCACGCCATCATCGCCAGCACGGAAGGCGGCATGAACATTGAAGAAGTGGCTGAGAAAACCCCTGAGAAAATCATCAAAGAGTTCGTCAACCCGACCCTGGGTCTTCAAAGCTATCAGGCCCGAAAAGTGGCAGCCGCTCTCGGCCTTCAGGGAGCCCTAGCCAATCAAGCGGTGAAGCTCTTCTCCGCCCTTTGGAACCTCTACCTGAAGAGCGACTGTTCCCTCGTGGAAGTGAACCCCCTCGCCGTTACTGCCGACAACCAAGTGGTGGCGTTAGATGCTAAGTTCAACTTCGACGACAACGCTCTCTATCGCCAAAAAGATGTTGTCGCCATGCGTGACACCACAGAGGAAGATCCTCGTGAAGTGGCCGCCAGTGAGTTCGGCCTCAACTACATCGGTCTGGATGGCAACATCGCCTGTTTGGTGAATGGCGCCGGTCTCGCCATGAGCACCATGGACATCATCAAGCTGCATGGAGGCGAGCCCGCCAACTTCCTCGACGTGGGCGGTGGTGCCACCAAAGAACAGGTGACCGCTGCCTTCAAAATCATCCTGGGTGACCCGAACGTGAAAGGCATCTTGGTGAACATCTTCGGCGGCATCATGGACTGCAACATCATCGCCAATGGCATCGTGGCAGCAGCCCAAGAGGTCTCCCTGGACATCCCACTGGTCGTCAGGCTAGAAGGCAACAACGTCGAAGCTGGCAAGAAGACGCTCGCCGAAAGCGGTCTCGCCATCACCAGCGCCGATGGACTCACGGATGCAGCTCAGAAAATCGTCGCTGCCGTCAACGGCACGAAGTGAACGAAAACTTCACCGATTGAACAAAAAAGAGCCTGAGGTTTGCGCCTCAGGCTCTTTGGGTTAGGGGATGGCAGCTTGGTTCACTTGGCCTCAGACACCGCCAAGAACCGAACGCACACGGCACCACCCACCGAGACCTTACGGCCGGTGAACTCCAGTTTGCCCGTCTCTGGATCGACCTTGAAGAGAGCGGCGGTGTTGCTGTCCTGATGGGCAATGATCATCCAGCGACCCGTTGGATCGAGATTGAAATTGCGCGGGATTCGACCTTCAACCGCTGCGTTTTGAATCAGCTTCAGGCGTCCCGTCGCAGGATCACAAGAAAACACTGCCAAGGTGTCATGGGTGCGATTTGAGACATAGACGAAGCGTCCGTTCGGATGCGCGACGGTCTCCGCCGTGCTGTAGCCGGTGTTGCCACGATCCGCTTCTGGCAGCGTGGACACCGTTTCGATCTCGGTCAGGGCTCCTTGGTCTGCGTCATAGGCAAAGCTAGTCGCAGACATCAGCATCTCATTGTTCACAAAGACAAAGCGCCCGGAAGGATGAAATGCCAGATGCCGCGGGCCACCGCCGGCGGGGACCGTAGCATGGCCATGGCTGGAAAGAGTGCCGCTGGAAGGATCGAGGCGATAGATCAGCACCTTGTCCAAACCGAGGTCACAGGCGAAGCCAAAGCGATTGTCAGGGCTGACGTTGAAGCTATGCGCATGGGGACCCGCCTGGCGCTTGGGATTCACACTGGAGCCTTCGTGTTGGATGAAGCTTTTGGCTTCACTGAGGGCTCCTTTTTCGTCAATGGCATAACTAGCGACACTGCCGCTGCCGTAGTTGGCAATCATGAGCATGCGTCCCGTTTTGTCGGTTGAGACATGGCAAGGTCCCGCTCCCACGGAAGATACCTGATTGATCAGCGTCAGCTTCCCATCAGGCTGATGGATCGAAAAGGCACTGACACCCCCGCCCTTCTGGCCCGGAGTCGCCATTTCACCGACCGCGTAAAGCTTGGTGCCATCGGGATGAATCGCCAGGAAGCTTGGGCTGCCGGTTTCGACCGCCAAAACAGGATCGCTGAGCTCACCCGAGGCAGGAGCAAACTTGGAGACATAGATGCCTTTGCTGCCAGACTTCGCGTTCGTGTAACAACCGAAATAAACGTGATAAGTGTCAGCAGCCTGGAGAGAGAGCAGCGTCAAGCTGGCGGCAAGGGTGGCGAAGGTTTGTTTCATGGGGGTTGGGGTTTGGAGATTACTTCCGCGCCTTCTCGGCGATGGCTTTGTAGTAGCTTTCGATAGCAGTGCGATATTCAGGGGCGGCCTCGGTGCGGGTGGCCTCGGTCAGGTCTTCGGCCATTTTGCTTGGCAAGTGACCCCAGTCGCCTTTCACGAGGATCAGTTCGGTGCCGAGCACGCCTTCCTTCAGAGCAGCTTGCAGATCACCGCCATCTTTCGAAGCCGCCGTAGCCTGAGAAGGCTGCGGCTGACCCTGCTGGTTTTGATTTTGTGCCGTTTGCTGGGACGCATTTGGCTGCTGAGCACCCGGCGTCTGCCCTTGATTGCGCTGATCTGCCATCTGCTGCTGCTGGCTCTGCTGGGCTTGGGCGAGGCTTTGCTGGGCTTTCTGCTGCTGACCAGGCTGGGTGCCCTGCGCTTGCTGCTGCTGTTGACCGTTTGGCTGTGGCTGACCATTGGCCGATTGCACCGGATGCAGCTGCGCATCCAGCTGATCCAATGCCTGCGCGAGCAAAGCCGCCTGCACCGCCTCCAGCGGATGCGCGGTCATGGCGGGCGGCGTGGCAGCAGCCGTGGCTTCTGCGGCTTTGGCCGCTTGAGAGGCCGGGGCCAACGCGTCTTGGCCGACCGGCTTGGGCGTCGGTGGCGCGGGTTGTCCAGGGGCGGGAGGCGCAGTGCGGGCGGCTGCCGCCTGCTGGGCCAATTTTTGAGCAGCCTGCGCCGTCTGCTGGGCTGCTTCCTGGGCACCCAGACGCTGCTGGTGGCGGGCGACTCGGTTCAAGTCGTTCGCCGCCTGCTCCGTCGCCAGCCCCATGTTCACCGGCTGCTGAGCTTCGCTAGCGATGGATGCCTCACTGGCCTGCGCGGTCTGCTTACCAAGTTCAGCCAACGCTTTCTGCATGCCCGCGTTTTTGGGCAACTCCTTTTCCAACTCGGCCAAAACCTTGCCCGGATCTTGCGTGGCATCTTGAGCCATCTGGGCCAGAGCTTGGGCACGGGCGTAGGCCTCATCCAGCGGCTCCTTCACCCCGAGGTCTTGCTCCATCTTGGCGGCATCCGCCAGCTCCTGCTCGCTCAGCTCCTGCCCGGCTTCGACCTTGGCCATGTTCTGCGCGAGTTGATCCAGCGCTTGAGCGGCCTGCTGCTGGGCTTGGGCGGCTTGGCTTAGCGCCTGGGCTTGCGGCTGGCTTTGCTGCGCTTGGGCGGCTTGTTTCAAATTCTGCGCCACCTGCGGCTGCGTCTGCTGCATCTGCGCGAGGGCCGCATCCGCCGTGCGGGAGAGCTGACGCTGGCTTTGATTTTGCAAATCCGCCGCGTTCGCTTCCTGACGCAGCGCGGCCTGGAGCGATGCCATCTTCTCGGCGTTTTCATTCGTGGCTTGCTGGAGTTCGGCAGCCTTTTGTGCCACCTCGGCCACGGGTTTTTGCGCTTCTGCCTGGGCAGCAGCGGCTTGGGTCTGGTCCTGCGCCTGCTTCAGGTCTTGCGCCACCGCTTTCATCATGTCGCTGACCTTGGGCGTCAGCTGGGCCAGCGCTTCACGCGCCGCCTGCGTTTGCGCCGCGAGCTGCTCAGCCACCTCGCTGGCCTGCTTTCGGGCCTGATCCGCCATGGGCTGCGCGGCTTGGGTGTTCAAAGGCTGGTCGGCGGGCTGCGTCGCGGCCTGCTTGTTCAGGGCCTGAAGCTGATCCGCTGCCGCGCGGCTGATGTCGGCGGCTTGTTGGGCTTGTTGAGCAAGTTGTTGGTTCGCCTGCGCGGCCTGGGGATCAGCCGTCTTCATCCGGCGCAGCATGTCGGGCAGTTGCTTCAAGGCCTCGGAGGCCGCGCGGGCCTGCTGCGCGGCGGCTGATTCCAGCGGCTTGCGGGCATCAAAGGCGGCCTCTTCCGCAGCCTGCATGGCGCTTTGAGCCAAGGCATCGGTTTCGAGAGCACGCATCGCTTCGCGCAGTTGATCCGCCTTGGCGACCAGTGGGTCTGGCGTCTTGTTTTTGGGATCTTGGTTGGCTTGGCTGGGAATCCGTGTGCCTTCAGGCGTCGTGGCAGCTTTCACTTCGCTGGCGAGCTGATCCGCAGCGCGGGAGGCGCGGTTGGTGTCGAGCGCTGCCTCAGTGTTGGTCAGTGTGTTTTGTTCCTTCAGCGCCGCTTGCTCTTCGAGCTGCTTGGCCGCGCTGGCGAGTTCCTGGGCGGCTTTTTGCTGCGCCGTGTTGCCATCGCGATCTTCGCGCGGCTTTGGGTTCGGCTTCTTCGCCTCCTGCTCGGCCTGCTGGAGCGCTTCGCGTGCTTCGTTCAAAGCGACGATGGCTGGGTTTTCCTGGCGGGCGAGTTGCTCACGGAGTTGCTGGCCGCGATTGGCCGCATTTTCTGCCATGTTGCGCGCGGCCTCTGCGGCACGAGCCAAACGCTGCCGCAGGTTGTCCGAGGCTCCGTAGAGGTGCTCGGGACTTTTGGCCTGATCCGGTTTGTCCAGGCTCGCGGCCAGGTCGGCGCTGGCTTCGGTGATCTGCTTTTGAAATTCCTTCAGCTGGTTCTGCGGCCCCCCATCCACCAAGGACTTCAGCTCTTCCATCTGCTCATTCAGCGGCTGGGTGGCTGCCAGTGCTCCACGCTGCTGCTCCTGCCACTTCGGGCGCTGGCTCGAATCACGATTCGCAGGCAGGGATTGCTCCGTCAACAGAGCCTCCTGTCGCGCGAGCTGCTGCGCCTGCTGGGCCACGAGGCGTGCATTGTCCTCCGCCGCGAACATCCGCGCCGCCTGGGCGACACTGTCGATGTCCGACTGCGCTTCATTCGCGTTCCGCCGCACGCTGTCGGTGCTTTCGATGTCCTGATTCAGCTTCTGCTGAAGCTGCTTTAGGGCATCCGTGCGCAGATGCGCGAGACGTTCACCCAAAAGCTGCACTTCTTGCGCATCCAGGTGAGTCGGGGCCTGGCGTGCGGTTTCCTGAAGCTGTTTCCAGAGGTCCTCCGCCTTGGCCGTGACCTTTTCCGCCTCGGTCTGGGCACGCACCAGCGCATCCTGAGCATCGCGCGCGGCTTCTGGATTTTTCGCCGCCTGCTTCTCGGTTTTGCGCACCTGCTCGACGGCCTTGCGCAGCTCCCGAGCCTCCTCCGACAGCGTCGCGGCCTGCTGGGCGAAACGCCGCGTCTGCGCAGCCCACTCGCGCTGCTGCGGACTCACCGTCTGCTCCAGGATGACGATGCGCACGGCCTCGGATTCAGCGGTCTGTCCCTTCAGATCGGTGGCGATCAGCTTGATCAGCACCGTGTCGCCCGCCTTCACCTGCAGCGGGGCCAGCGGCAGCAGGCTTTGCACCTGCGCTTCCTTGCCCGTTTTGCCCGACAGCTCCTTCTCCTCCCACTTCCCGGCATTGATCTGATGCGCCAGCTTCACGCTCGCCAGGCCGACATCATCGCTGGCCAGGCCTTGCAGCCGCACGCTTTCATCCGGCAGCATTTCCATCGGCTCTGCAGGTTCGGTGACCTGGGCCAGCGGGGGCAGATCCGGGATGCTAGTCACGCTCCAGGGGCTGGATTCTTCATTGGTAAAACCGGTCTCTTGAGCCGTTAGCGAGACCTGCCAGGATTCCACCTGCGGCTGGATGACGAATTCCGTGCGCACCGTGCTGTCGGCGATGCTCTGCGCCGCGATGGCCTCCGGATGATCGGCATGATCAGGATTGATCAGCAGCTCCGCTTTCGACACAGGCTGGTTGGTTTTTAGCGCCAGCTTCAGCGTCGTGCCTTCCAGGGCCTCGATGTCGCCATCATCCTCCTTCAGCTCCGTCGGTGGCAAACCCGAGTAGGCAGGTGCCACCAGCGTTTTCACGAACTCCAGCACCCGAGGCCGCGGCTTTGCGGTGAGCGTGTGCCAGGGGCTGATGGCATCTTCCGCCAGGATGCGGTAGCGCACATCCAGCTGACCGATGCTGATCAGCGCCTGATGCTGCCCCAGGGAGTTGCGCGTCATGTCCTGAAGCCGCGGTTTGGCCTCGCCGGATTGCAGTTCGATCTGAACGCGCTCGGGCACCTGCCCTGTCACCTCGGCCAGCACCTCCAGCTCGGAGGCAATCGGCACCTGTCGATCCGCCGGCTGCGGGGCGACGATGTCGATGCGCACGCTGGAAGGGCGCGCAAAGTTCACAAAAGGCAGGGCGGCTCGCGCCAAAAAGCCAGGTAGATGCAGAGAACTCACAGGACAAAGCGCCAGTACGGCCAGCGCCACAGCCCCTGCCCGCAGGAACCAAGGCTTCAGCGAAGCAAAGGGCAGCGCTTCATCCAAACGCACACTTTGCACCTGCTCCGCCACATCGTCTTGCAGCTTTGCGCGGAATTCGGCCGACTCATGACCATGGCCCTCGGCCAACTCCACCGCGGCCATCAACCGCTCACGCAGTTGCGGAGCTACCGACTCCAGCAAGCGTGCGGCACCCGGGAGGTCACGCGACTCGGCAACCAGACGCCACGCCACTTTCCAAGCAAAAAACACCGCACCAGCGTAAGCCGTGAGCGTCAGCCAAGGCCGCACCGCCTCCGGCATGAGCCGCGCGCGATCCAGGAGCGCAATCCCAAGCACGGCGACCAAAGCCACGGCCCCACCGGCGAGAACAGCTCTCCAGCAAAGCAACTTTTGCCGACGCAGACGAAAAGCAGCAAGAGCATCAAGCGTGGCCGGGTGGAGCGAGGGATTCATCGGGAAAAGAAAAGCAGAAGGCAAACAACGTGCCTCAGAGCCATCATCTTGTCGCAGGACCGCAGGGAATTCGAGACCACTTTGCCACTCCAGCCCCGCTTTGGCTGAAAGCTCCCCGGCCCGCTCACGTTCAACGCAGCTCCATGCAACGCCTCGTTTTCTTTCTTTCTGCCCTCTGCGCTCCGCTCCTCGCTGGTGAAGCGGAGGACATCCTCGCTCAATCTGGCGTGAAAGGCGGCATCGTGGTGCATGTCGGCTGCGGTGATGGCACGGTGACGCAGCAACTCCGCGCGAACGATTCCTACCAGGTCCAGGGCCTCACGACGAACACCGGCGCGCTGGAGACGATCCGCGAGTCGATTCACAAAACGGGCGCTTACGGCGCGGTGGCCATCGAGGCCTGGGATGGCAAGCACCTGCCCTACATCGAGAATTACGTGAACCTGCTCGTCATCGAGGACGCGGCCGCAGTTTCCAAGGAGGAGATCGATCGCGTTTTGACGCCGCTGGGCGTGGCGATGGTGAAAAAGGGCGCCGCTTGGGAAAAGATCAGCAAGCCATGGCCGGAGAAGATGGATGAGTGGACGCACTACGCCTACGACAGCAAAGGCAATCCCACTTCCAAAGATTACCTCGTCGGTCCGCCGACGCGCATGCAGTGGGTGGGCAATCCACGCTGGAGCCGCCACCACGATCGCATGTCGTCGGTCAGCGCCAAGGTCAGCAGCGGCGGACGCATCTTTTACATCATCGACAAAGGCAGCCGCATCACCATCCTCACGCCGCCGAAGTGGACGCTCGTCGCGCGCGATGCCTTCAACGGCACCGTGCTGTGGGAAAAGCCCATCGAAAAGTGGAGCACGCACCTTTGGCCGCTGAAATCCGGCCCCACGCAGCTCGCCCGACGCATCGTGAGCATTGGCGACAAAGTTTACGTCACGCTCGGCATCTCCGATCCCATCGTCTGCCTCGACGGAGCCACCGGCAAAGTGCTCCGCACGTACGAACAGACCGCAGGCACAGAGGAAATCCTGCATCGCAACGGCACGCTCTACGCGCTCGTGAACAAGGAGCCTTGGCGTCTCAATGAGGAGTTCGCCGTGAAGCAGCAGAGCGATCAAAAGCGTGTCGAAACAGAGTTCAACTGGGATGGCAAGCCGAAGCGTCTCATCGCACTCGACGCGGAAAGCGGCAAGACGCTTTGGGAGCAGGAGGACCGCATCGCGCCCATCACGCTGGCGCTCGATGACAAACGCATCATTTACTACAACGGCGACGGCCTCGCCGCGCGCGATGTGAAGACCGGTGCGGTGAAATTCACCACCGATCCCACGAAGCGTCGAGAGCTTTACGAGTTCAACTTTGCCCCGCGCGTGCTGCTGCACGGCGACATGATCATCTACGCTGGTGGCAATGGCGAAATGAAGGGCATGAACGCGGAAACCGGCAAGGACGTCTGGACCGCGCCGCATGAAAAGAGCGGCTATCGCAGCCTGGAGGACGTCGTCGTCGCGCAGGGCCTCGTTTGGAATTCCGGCAACCTCAGCGGCAATCAAAGTGGCGAGTATCGTGGCTTTGATCCACTCACGGGCGAGAAAAAGAAGAGCTTCTTCCCCGATGTGCCGGAGGGCACGTATTGGTTCCACCACCGCTGCTACATGGGCAAGGCGACGGAGAAATTCCTCATCCCTTCCCGCAGCGGCATCGAGTATGTGGACATGGAAAAGCAGCACTGGGATCTCAATCACTGGGTGCGCGGTGCCTGCCTCTACGGCGTGATGCCTTGCAACGGCCTCACCTACGCTGGCCCGCACAACTGCGCCTGCTATCCCGAGGCCAAACTCGACGGCATGGCCGTGATGGCCAGCACGCCGACCTATCCGCTGCCTGCGAACACGCCGGACGCCGAGCGCCTCATCAAAGGCACCGCGTATGCCGATGCGATCGATGAAAAAGAAGCTGACGCAGGCGATTGGCCCACCTACCGCGGCGACAACGCCCGCAGCGGCGCGGCGAAGAGCGATCTGCGCAAGGATCTCGGCATGGCCTGGGAAGTGAAACTCACGCCACCGCTCTCCACCACCAGCACTGCCGCCGGTTTGACCTTTGTGAGCGAGATCGATAAGCACACGCTGCATGCCTTTGACGCCGCCACAGGCAAGGAAGCCTGGCATTTCATCGCCGGTGGCCGCATCGACTCGCCGCCTTCGTATTGGAAGGGCCGCGTGTTCTTTGGCGGCAAAGATGGTTACGTTTACTGCCTGCGCGCCACGGATGGAGCGCTCGTGTGGAAGTTCCAGGCTGCGCCGGCCAAGCTCAGCCACAGCGCGTGGGAGATGATGGAGAGCGTATGGCCCGTGCATGGCAGCGTGCTCGTTGAAAATGGCCTCGTGAGCTGCGTGGCGGGCCGTTCCTGCTTCCTCGATGGCGGTTTGTGGTTCTACCGCCTCGACGCGAAAACCGGTGAGATGCGCGTGAAGATCAATTACGACGACAAAGACCCCGAAACCGGTGGCGACCTCAATGATCGTCACAAAACGCTGCAAATGCCCGTCGCTCTCAATGACATCCTCAGCAGCGACGGCAAGTGGACCTACCTCCGCACGCAAAAAATCGGCGATAACGGCCAGCGCGTCGAAATCGGCCCCGTGAGCGGCGATTTCGCCAAGCAAGGCGGCGCGCACAAAGGCGAAGGCTCGCATCTTTTCGCGCCGATGGGCTTCCTCGATGATTCGAACTTTCACCGCAGCTACTGGGTTTACGGCAAAAGCTTCGCCGGAGGCCACGCAGGCTATTATCAAGCTGGCAAGTATGCACCTGCGGGCCGCATTCTCGTTCACGACGACAAAAACGTGTACAGCTACGGTCGCGAGGCCCAATACTACAAGTGGACCACCACGATGGAGTACACGCTCTTCTCCACGCCGAAGACGCCGCCCGAAGAGAGCTACAGCACCGAAGACGCCATCACCCCACGTCAGGGCAACAGCTTGACGCTCGGCCCCGATGGCCAGCCGCTCGCCGTGCAGCCGCCGAAGCTCGAAAAAGAAGGCAAAGCCGCGAAAAAGGCCGCCAAAGGCAACGCGAAGGGAAAAGGCAAACAACCCGCCGCGCCAGCCAATGCGCCTGTTCCCGGCTCCGTACTTTTCCCGATGAATGACGCGCTCGATCCAAGCAAAGTCGCCCTCAGCGTCGAAGCCTGGGTTCTCCCAGACAGACCCAACGGCACCGTGTTGCACCACGGCGGCCCGCTGCGTGGCTACGCGCTCGATATTCGCGACAAAAAGCCGCAGTGGCACATCCGCAGCGATTCGAAGGTCACCACCATCGTCAGCGCCGAGGCCCTCACCGATGGCTGGCACCATCTTGCCGCTACACTAACCGCCGATGGCAAAATGGCGCTCTACATCGACGCCAAACTCGTCGCTGAAGGCAACGGCACCTCCATCGACTCCAAACCCGCCCGCCCGCTCTATCTCGGGAATGGCGAAGGAGCCGCCGAAGGCAGTGCCGGTGGCTACAGCGGCCTCCTGGATCAATTCGCGCTCTATCACAAAGCCCTCACGCCCGCCGAGGTACAGCAGCGCTTCGAAGCGCCCGATGTGAAACCCACCGATGCTCTCCTCGTCTGCAACTTCGACAACGGTGACAGCCGCGACGGCGGCCCGAATGGCATTCACGGCATCGGCGCTGGCGTCGAAACCGGCAAAGGCAAGGTCGGCGGTGCCCTTTGGTTCAAAGGTGGAGCCGGAGGCGGCGGCGCGAATGCTCCTGGCAGCTTCGTGAAACACAGCTGGGATCGTTTTGTGCCTATCGTCGCCCGCAGCATGGCTTTGGCCGGCAAAACCGTCCTCGTCAGCGGCCCGCCTGACACCATCGATGAAGAATACGCCTTCGAACGCCTCGCCGCCAAAGACCCGGCCATCCTTGAGGAGCTCAAAGAGCAAAACGAAGCCCTCGAAGGCAAACGCGGCGCCAAGATGTGGGCCGTGAACGTCGAAACCGGCGAACAATCGGAAGGCCTAGAACTGACCAGCCCGCCCGTGTGGGATGGCATCACCGTGGCCCAGGGCCGGGTGTATGTCAGCACCGTGGATGGCCGACTCCAGTGCTTTGGCAAGTGATCCGTCTGATCAGTCCGATCTTGTCACAATGAGCCGTTTTCGCTGAAACCGGCGCATGAACACGCCGCCCAAACACCGCCAAAGGCAATCGCGCCGACGCAGCAGATCACGAAGAAGCGGGACTAGCTGATTTTGGCGCTGGCCCCGTGTGAATCCCGGGAATGAGGCGGAGGATGATCACGAGGTGATTCATCGTTTCGATGACCCAGAGATTGGTATCGTTCACGATGTCTTCCTACGTTGTGTGCTCTCAAGCCTGCAAACTTAGCGAAAGTAGAAGAAGACGGCGACCCCAATTGCCGTCAAAACAACTCCGGATGAAGAGATCAGAATTTGGCGTTTCACCTCAGGCATCGCCTTTCGATACAGCCAAACTGTCATCAAGATGCCATACAAGCCGATACCGATGTAAACCGGCAAGGCGAAGGAGCTGTTGGGAAATAGGCTCGCCATAAGGATAATGGCACAGCCGGGAAGGACGGCCAACGGTGGCATGATGGATCGCATGGGATAGGTAGCTTGGTTGGAGTGTTGGTGAATGGCGGTATAAGTTGGGGGAGCCTTAACAGTCTATTTCCAGCCCCGGCAGGCCATTCACGATCTTCATCGTCTCCAGGCTCACGGTGATGACGCGCAGGAAGAGTTCGAGGGGGTATCTGGGGTTGTTCATGGTCTCGGTGGCCCAGAGGTTGGCGTCGTTGGTGATGCCGCTGTCTTTGTCGGTGGTGACGGACTGGCGTTCCATGACCCATTCGAGGGCGGGTTTGCCGTTCACGACGTAGTCGTAGGCTTCGAGGGGGATGTCGCGGATGGTGACGAAGTCGTTGTAGATGACCGTGGTCTTGTCGTTGATGGATTTGTTCGACTCGGGGTCCCGCTTCTTGGCGAACTTCATCTTCGTCACCCGATAGGGCCCCTCGCTGAAATACTTGAAGGTGGTGTTCGCGATCTCTTCCACGTCCACGCCCTTGTAGCACTCGACGGTTTCGTAGTTCAGGTGCCAGTGGGCGAGGTCGCGGCCGGCTTGGGAGAAGGCGGCGAAGTCGACGAAGCGCTTCACGGCGGGGATGCGGGGGAGTTCTTTGCCGAGGTTGTCGGCGTAGCGGCTGCGGTAGTCGGGGGAGTGCAGCAGGCCGTAGATGTAATAGAAGAGGGCTTCTTTGGTGATCGTGTCGCCCTCGCCCTGGGTGGGATAGGCCGCCTGGAAATGCGCCAGGCCCGCGTCGCTGATGCCGTCGCGCCGGGTGTAGCTGTCGGCGTCCTTCGCGGCGGTTTTGGCAAACAGGCTGCCTTCGTCCGAGTCCTCGTCGTCGGTGGCTTTCTCGTAGAGGTAGAGGGGGAAGCATTGGCCGCCATGTAATGCATGGAGATCAGGAAGCTCGGCACTCATCAGCGTTGAGAACGGACGATCTTCTCCTGGACCAGGAAACATGATGACTTGGTTCACCAAACTCTCATGCGGGAAGATGCGTGGTATCTGGAGAACCATCTCATTCAGATCGCGGCTGAAATACATCCATCGCTTCGTGAATGGGCGATACATGCTGATGCGCAGTGCATCAGGATCAAACTTGAATCTTTTGTCCTTGGCGACGTCTGCCTTGAGCGCCCGCGACCAACTGATTCGCTTTGGATCGGTGCTGATAAAGTCGTTCACCAGAGTTTCGCGTGCCTTTTTGTCGATTCCAGGATTTGCGGCGTTAAAGCGCTCCACCTCCGCGTTAAAGAAGGCAATCATCTGCTTCATGTTGGTGGCCGCCACCTCTTTCGAAGCATTGTAGCACCATGCATCGCGGCTTGTGACGACCCCAAGCGAGAAGTTATCAAAGACTTTGGTTCCACCTCCCTTCTTGTCGCCTATCGGGACAAAATTGGCGAAACTGTCATCACGCTGATTTAACCAATCTCCATGATCGTCGGGAACTATTTTCGTCCAGCCGTTCACGGCAGCGATGCCGTTGATGCTCGCAAAGTCATTGATGGCTTGAAGTTTTTGTTCCGTCGTTAGGTAGTCGCCGATGTCCCTAAAATGGATCGTGCCATGCTCCTTCGAGGCTGGGTTCTTGATCAATAGATTAATGGAGATTGGGGCTCTGCTTCCACTGCCAAAGATCTTGCCACCTTCTTTACGCGACCTTTCTCCCGATGTGCGCTGGTTGCCACGGAGGTGAAACACATAAATGCTCGAAAACTCCTCTGCCAAGCAATGACGCAGTCCATCGCCCGTTTGAGCTTCAAGGAAGCCAGCATTTGTTACAAAACCGATGATGCCGCTCTTTCCGATACGGTCACTAGCCCAGCGGATGGCGCGAACGTAACTGTTGTAGAGTTCTTTTGACAAAGCTGCGCTTGAGCGGGCGACGTATGTTTCAGTGATGCGCTCATCCAGACTTGGGTATGCGACGTTTTGGTTGTTGTCGTTCGCGCTGTCCTGCCCCTTTGAATACGGCGGGTTGCCCATGATGACTCGGATGTCGAGTTTCTTCTGGCGCTTCCGGCGGGCGGAGTTGTGCTCCATGAGGTCGCTTACCAGATCGTCCTTTTCATACATCTGGAAGGTGTCGGTGAGGCAGATGCCTTCGAAGGGTTGATACTTGGTTCCCTTGTCCTTGAGCAGGCTGTGATAGACGGCCTCGATGTTGATGGCGGCGATGTAGTAGGCGAGCAGGACGATCTCATTCGCATGGATCTCGTGCTTGTATTTATACGGCAGTTCCTCGGGCTTGATGAGGCCGCTCTGGAGCAGGCGGGTGACGAAGGTGCCGGTGCCGGTGAAGGGATCAATGATGTGGACGCCTTTGCTGCCGAGGGTCTGGCCGAACTCGCTCTGGAGCAGGTCATTGATGCTGTGTATGATGAAGTCCACCACCTCCACGGGGGTATAGACGATGCCGAGGCGTTCGGTCATCTTGGGGAAGGCGTTGCGGAAGAACTTGTCGTAAAGCTCGACGACGATCTTCTGCTTGGCGGTGATGTCGTCGATCTGGTCGGCGCGGCGGCGGACGCTGTCGTAGAACTTCTCCAGGGTATCGGCTTCCTTTTCCAAGCGGTGCTCATTGAGCACGTCGAGCACGCCTTGCATGGCCTGGGAGACGGGGTTCTGGCTTGCGAAGGAGTAGTCCTCAAACAGGGCATCGAAGACGGGCTTGGTGATGAGGTGCTGGGCGAGCATCTCGATGACTTCGCTGTCGGTGATGCTGTCGTTGAGGTCGTCCCGCAGTTCGTGGGCGAAGGCGTTGAAGGCTTTCACCTCCTTCTTGTTCGCGGGATCGCTGACGATGGCGGTGATGCGGCTGATGTGGGTATTGGCGATCTTGGCGATGTCATTGGCCCAATCTTCCCAGTGGGTGCGGCTGCCGCATTTTTTCACCAGCTTGGCATTGAGGGCGCGTTCGAGTTCGCCGACTTCAAATTTGAGGGTGCCCTGCACCATGCCGTCGCCGCCGCCAGTGACGGGCGTGCCGATGGTCGTGCCACCGACGGCCTTCTTGCCAGGATCGTTGGGCGTCTTCTTGCTCTTCTTGTTGATCTTATCGGTGATGGCAATGACTTCCATCTTGCGCGGGTCGCGCCCGATGAGGTCGAGCTTGTTCACGAAGGCGTCAAAGCGGTCATCGTGGGAGCGGAGGGCCTGGAGGACATCCCAGACGACTTTATAGACTTTGTTATCGTTCAGCGCCTCGTGCGGCTCCATGCCGGAGGGGATGACGACGGGGAGGATGACGTAGCCGAGCTTTTTACCCGGTGCGGTGCGCATGACGCGGCCCACGGACTGGACGACATCGACCTGAGAATTGCGAGGGGTGAGGAAGAGCACCGCATCCAGCGCGGGCACGTCCACACCTTCACTGAGGCAGCGGACATTCGAAAGGATGCGGCAGGTGTTTGGCGGTGGCTCTGCACGGAGCCAAGAGAGCTTTTCCTCCTTCTCGGTGGCGTTCATGGTGCCATCGACGTGCGCGGCCTCACAGAGGAGGTCGTTGTCGCTGTCTTCCTTTTCCTGATAGGCATCGACGACGGCCTTGAACATGCCGGCGATCTGTTTGGAGGAGACTTTGTGGACCTTGGCCCCGGCGTGGCGCTCGATGACCTGACAGAAGGCCACGGCGCGCTTCATGGGGTTCGGGTCCAGAGCGAGGTCGGTGGTGAGGCCTTGTTTGCTGAGGGCTTTCCAGCAGCCGATGATGCGGGCAGCGTCGTCCACCTTGAGCTGGTTGTTGTCATCCTTGAGCAGGCCTTGGATGCGCTGGCTGACGTGGTCCTCGCTGATGGTGAGGACGAGGACTTTGTAGTCGGTGAGGAGTTTTAGCTCCACGGCCTCGGAGAAGGTGATGACGTGGAATTGTTTCCCAAAGAGGGCCTCGTCATCCATGGAGCAGATGGCGATGTTTTCCTTCTCAGCCTGCGCCTTGGCGCTGTCCGCGTAGATGCGCGGGGTGGCGGTCATGTAAAGGCGCTTCTTGGCGGCCAGGAAGGCGTTGTCGTGGACGCGGACGAAGTTGCTCTCCTTGTCGTCACTGTCGGAGAAGGTGGCTCCGGTGGTGCGGTGGGCTTCGTCACAGATGACGAGGTCGATCTCTGGCAGGCCGAACTTCTGCTGCGCCCGGCTGATGACATCCAGCGAGTGGTAGGTGGAGAAGATGACGCTCATGTGCTGGGCGTCGTGCCGCTTCGTGACCTCGAAGGCGAGGCGCTTGGCATCGGTGGTGGCGGGGTAGCGTAGCTCGTGGGCGAAGGTCTCGACGATGTCTTCGTCGTTTTTGTCGCGCTTTTTGCCGACCTCGGCATCGGAGCAGACGGCGAAGCTGTGCAGGGGTGTTAGACTTTGCTGAGTCCACTCAGTGAGGCTTTGGGAAAGCAGATTGAGGCTCGGAACAAGGAAAAGGATCAGCTTGTTCTTCCCGGCGGTCTCCTCGGCGATCTTGAGGCTGGTGAAGGTCTTGCCGGTGCCGCAGGCCATGATGAGCTTGCCACGGTCGGACGACTGAAAGCCGAGTTTAACCTTGGTCAGGGCACTTTTTTGGTGTTTGGAGCGCGGACCATTGATGTCGTATTTTGGCTTTAGGACCGGAGGCTTGCTGGGCTGGTATTTGGCCCAATCAATCTGGGAGTTCTCCAGGTCGAGGAGGTCGATCTTATAAACGGGCGGCTGCTGCTTGAGCAGGGCGTCTTCGGCGTGCTCGCTCCAGTCGTTCGTGGTGGTGACGATGATGCGCTGGGTGAAGGGCGTGCGGCCGGAGGCGGTGAAGAAACTGTCGATGTCCCGCCGCATGATGCGGTGGTGCTCGTCGTAGCATTTGCACTGGATGGCGTGGTATTCCTCCGTGCCGCGAGTCTTCGCAACGAGGTCGATGCCGGTGTCCTTCGCGCTGATGCCGAACTCCGGCGTGCCGATTTCCTTGGCCCAATCCGCGAAGAGCCACACGTCGGAATAGAGGTCGGCATAGCTGGCCTCATAGCGGAAGTAGGTGCGGATGAGCTCCTCGAAGTAGCTGCCCTTTTCGCGCTCGGTCTGGGAGGTGGCGCGGTATTTGGCGAGGATCTGCTGGAGGGGGGAGGCTGGCATGCGGTGGCGGGTTTATCAGACGGGCCAGATGATGGCAAGCTGGAGCCAACAATGTTCCACCGCAGGAGGAATTTCGTTTCAATCATCGAAGCGCTGAAGGCTGAAGGTCATCCACGATGGATAGCGAATCGTCGGAGGCAGGTTTTGACAAAGGGAGTCGCCGGGCATTTAGGTCAGGCCAAGACGATCATGGCTGAGATTTCAATGTTCACGGGCGGCATCGCCCAAACGAATGGCTACCTGGTGCGAACCAGAGGCCTCACTTTCCTGGTGGATGCACCGGAGGGCGTGGCGGTTTGGCTGAAGACGCAGGGAGTGAAGGTGGATGCATTGCTGCTCACGCATCAGCACTTTGACCATGTGCTGGATGCGGCGGCGGTGGCGCAGGACCAGGGCTGCCCGGTGTATGCCTGGGCTGCGTTTTCTCATGACTTGACGCTGGAGCGCCTCTACGGAGCCGTTTCAGGTTCTTCCTTTTCGGTGCCTGATTTCACCGTGCAGCAGGTGCTCCAGGGGCTTTCGGTCGTTGAAATCGGC
>CANNQP010000058.1 GCA_947507875.1 Verrucomicrobiaceae bacterium
AACAAGCCCTTCGACCAGTTCACCATCGAGCAGATCGCCGGCGATCTCATTCCGAATGCGAAACGCGAGCAAATCGTCGCCACCGGTTTCAATCGCAACCATCGCATCAATGGCGAGGGCGGCATCATCGCCGAGGAATGGCGCATCGAGAACATCATGGACCGCGTGGAGACCACCAGCGCCACCTGGATGGGCCTGACCATGGGCTGCTGCCGCTGCCACGATCACAAGTATGACCCGCTCAGCATGAAGGACTTCTATTCCTTCTTCGCCTTTTTCAACAACGTGCCGGAAAGCGGCACCATCCAGGGCGCATCGAACCGCAGCGGCGGCAACAGCCTTCCCATCACCACCGTCGCCACGCCGGAGCAGGAGCAAAAGCTCACGCAGCTCGATGCGGAGGTGAAGCAGGCCAAATCGAAGGTCGCCGAACTCACCAAGCAGCTCCCGCAACTCATCGCCGCCTGGGAGCCGAAGGCGCAGGAGACGCTCGGCAAGATGAAGGCCGTCTGGGCACCGCTCACACCGACGAAGGTCGAATCCAAAAACGGCACGGCGCTCGTGAAGCAGCCCGATGGCAGCTACCTCGCCACTGGCGCGAATCCGCAACAGGATGTGTATGTTTTCGATGCACAACTGCCGGAACAAGGCGCTTCTGCCTTCCTACTCGAATGCCTCACCGATCCCTCGTTGCCCGGCGGCGGCCCCGGTCGCTACAGCAACAGCAATTTCGCCCTCAGCGCCTTCGACGTCTATGTGAGGCACACCGATGGCAAGCAGGAGCTTTTGCAGCTCAAGAAAGCCGAGGCCGACTTCTCGCAGAAAGGCTACGAGATCGCCAACGTGATCGATGATGGCAAGCGCAAGGGCCGCCACGGCTCCTGGGCGGTCGATGGACCGAACCGCAAAGAAAACCGCCGCGCCATGTTTGTGCTGCAGGAGGCCATCGCCGCTGAAAAAGGCGCCATGCTGCTGCTCCGCGTGCGCATGGAGGCCATCGGCGGGCACAACATCGGCCGCTTCCGCCTCTCCGCCTCCAGTTTGCCGCCAGACGTGGTGAAGCTCAGTGGCGAGCCCTTCTCACCCGCGCTGAAACTCGCCATCGAGACACCTGCGGCCAAACGCACGCCGCAGCAGAAAAAAGACATCGAGGCCTTCTTCCGCGCCAACGTTCCGAATCCGCTCAAGCAGGCCGATGCGGCCCTCGCGAAGGCACAGCGTGCTTACGATGACTTCGACCGCGCTTTGCCGAATGTCATGGTCATGCAGGAAGGCCCCGTGCGTGACACCTTCGTGCTCAAACGCGGCGAATACGACAAACCGGACGCCAAGGTCAGCATGAACACACCCGCCGTGCTGCCGCCGATGCCGAAGGACGCGCCGGTGAATCGCCTCGGCCTCGCGAAGTGGCTCGTCGATCCCGCGAACCCGCTCACCGCCCGCGTTTGGATCAATCGCACCTGGGAAAAATTCTTCGGCTACGGCATCAGCAAGACCGCGGAGAACCTCGGCTCACAGGCCGAGTATCCCGTGCATCCCGAACTGCTCGATTGGCTCGCCACTGAGTTCATCCGCACCGGTTGGGACATGAAGAAGATGCAGAAGCTCATCGTCATGAGCGCCGCGTATCGTCAGAGCAGCAAGGTTACGCCCGCGCTGCTCGAAAAAGACCCCGACAACCGCCTCCTCGCCCGCGGACCGCGTTTCCGCCTCGGCGGTGAAGTCGTGCGCGATCAAGCGCTCGCCATCGCCGGCCTGCTCGTGCCCAAGGTCGGCGGCCCCAGCGTGAAACCCTACATGCCCGAAGGCGTGTGGGACGAAACGAGCAAATACGGCGACCTCCGCGGTTACAAGGCCGACAGCGGCGAAGGCCTGTATCGCCGCAGCTTCTACACCATCTGGAAACGCACCGCCGCACCGCCCACGATGCTCATGTTCGACGCGCCGACTCGCGAAGTCTGCACCGTGAAGCGCAGCCGCACCAACACCCCGCTGCAAGCCCTCTCCCTGCTCAACGAAGTCACCTTCGTCGAAGCGGCGAAAGCCTTGGGCGAAAAAATGATCAAGGAAGGCGGCTCCACACCCGAGCAGCGCATTACTTGGGCCTTCCGTCGCGCCATCTCGCGTGCGCCATCGGCGGATGAGGTCACCATTTTAAAGAAAGGCCTGCAAAACCGCCTCTCTGCCTTCCAGGCCGCACCAGACAGTGCGAAGCAATTCCTCGCCACCGGTGCCCACAAACCCGACGCCACACTCGACCCCGCCGAGCTCGCCGCCTACGGCGTCACCGCCAGCGTCATCCTCAACATGAACGAGGTGGTGACTCGCCCGTGATTTTGAATACACTGCCGCCATGAGCACACTGACCGCACAACCGCCTATTGGAATGGTGAACGCCCTGCTGAAACATTTTGGCACCAGCGGGCAGACACTATTTGATCTGCAACTCGATAAGGACAGCGTCGTCATCAAGGCGGTGCGTGCGGAGCCCATGCAAGGGCCGTCTGCTTCATCCGAAGCAATCACTGCGGAAGAACGTGGGGCGGAGATGCGTGCATGGCTGGAGAGCATTGCCACACCAGCTGGATTATCGGATGAGGACATCACCGCCGAGGCCATTTACTCTCCAGACCGATGAGCGCTTGGCTGGTGGACACCAATCTCATTCTGCGAAGCGCTGATGTGGACAGCGCTCATCATCGTGATGCCTTCGACTGCCTGCATAGCATGGCCAAAAACGGTGAGATGATCTTCATCAGCAGCCAAACCATCTACGAAATCTGGGTGGTAGCCACCCGGCCAGTCGGCAGTGGCGGACTCGGCTGGTCGGTAGAACGCGCTCGTTTTGTCCTCGACTCAGCCCTGAAGCGTTTCCTGCACCTGCCAGACCCCGCAGAATTGGTGACGGAGTGGCGACGCATCGTCGAGACCTACCACATCACCGGCTACAAGGCCCATGACATGCGTTTCGTCGCCTATGCGAGGCTGCACCGCATCTCGCGCATCCTCACTTTCAATACCGACGACTTCAAGGCGGTATCATCCGAGATCACCGTTGTGCATCCACGTGACTACCTCGCCAGCCTGGAAGCCTTTTAAACTCCCATCACCATGCAACTTCAAGACGCTCTCAACCGCCGTGTCTTCCTCCGCAATTCATCAGCCGCCATTGGTGCCGCTGCGCTGTCGAATCTGAGCGGCGCGACTTCTTTCCCGAACTACGCGCCGAAGGCCAAGCGCATCATTTATTTGTTCCAAAGCGGTGCGCCGTCGCAGATGGACCTCTTTGATCCGAAGCCGCAAATGGCCGCGCAACGTGCCAAAGACCTGCCGGAGTCGATTCGACAAGGTCAGCGACTCACCACAATGACCTCGGGGCAGAAATCCTTCCCCGTCGCGCCGTCGATGTTCAAGTTCGCGAAGCATGGCAAGAGCGGCATGGAGCTCAGCGAGCTCATTCCAAACATCAGCGGTGTCTCCGACGAGATCTGCCTCATCCGCTCGATGTTCACCGAGGCGATCAATCACGATCCCGCGATCACGTTTTGCCAAACCGGTTCCCAACTCGCCGGACGGCCCAGCATTGGCTCGTGGCTCAGCTACGGCCTCGGCAGCCTGAATCGCGATCTGCCGGCCTATGTCGTCATGACGTCGTTCGGCACCGGCCGTCGCGAGGATCAACCGCTCTACGATCGACTTTGGGGCAGCGGTTTCCTGCCCACGCATCACGCCGGTGTGCGCTTCCGCAATTCGGGCGATCCCGTGCTCTATCTCTCGAATCCATCCGGCGTGGATCGCCCGATGCGCCGCCAGATGCTCGACGAACTCGCCGCGCTGAACCAAAAGGACTTCCAAGCCTTCGGCGATCCCGAAACAGCCACGCGCATCGCGCAATACGAGATGGCCTTCCGCATGCAGACCAGCGTGCCCGACCTTGTGGACACCAAAAACGAGCCGCAGCACATTTTGGACATGTATGGACCGGATGTGACCAAACCTGGCACCTACGCCGCGAACTGTCTGCTCGCCCGACGCCTCGCCGAGCGCGATGTGCGCTGCATCCAGCTCTTTCACATGGGCTGGGACCATCACGGTGGCCTTCCGAATGCCATCAAAGGCCAGTGCCGCGATACCGACCAGGCCACCGCCGCGCTCATCAAAGATCTCAAGCAACGCGGCCTGCTCGATGACACGCTCATCGTCTGGGGTGGCGAATTCGGCCGCACCATCTACTCGCAGGGCACGCTCACCGAGACCAATTACGGCCGCGATCATCATCCGCGCTGCTACAGCCTTTTCCTCGCCGGAGCCGGTGTCAAAAAAGGCCACATCCACGGCGAAACCGACGATTACAGCTACAACATCGTCCGCGACGGCGTCCACGTGCATGACCTGAACGCCACGATCCTGCATTTGCTCGGCATCAACCACGAGCGCCTCAATTACAAATACCAAGGCCTCGACATGCGCCTCACCGGCGTGGCTGGGAATGTGGTGAAGGGCATCGTAGCCTAATCAGACCCTGGCCCTGGTCGCTGCCCATGGATCATGAGTTAGCGAGGCGTCTCCTTGGACGACATGCGCTTGTTTTACCGTGTTTGTGGCTAGGTTTTTGTTTTGTGGCGTGCTGTCAGTGACAGCCACAACCCGTGCCACAGGAGGCACCGCTGGGCATGGAGGAGAATGTGGCGCTGCCTCCCATCAGCCCCGTTCCCCCGATGGGCACACGCCGCACGGGTTGACCATTGTCGGGGTGATGCGTCAGCGGCGATTCCATCATGCCCTGACGGATCTCAAAGCGCTGTGGTTTTTCGCCTTCATGCTGGGGAATGGTTTCGTAAACGTAAGTCGGCATAGCGTCCAACGGATGAAGGGCAAAAGCTGGGAATCAAGGGAGGTTTGAACGGGAAAACGAAGGCAGCCCGCTCTTGCCGGGCCGCGTAATCACGCTACTTGGAAATTCTCGATCCTCAATCCATCCCTACCCCTATGGCCCACACCTTACCCCCGCTTCCGTACGACAAAACCGCACTCGAGCCTCACATTGATGCCACAACGATGGAAATCCATCATGGCCGCCACCACAACGCCTATGTGACCAACCTCAACAACGCCCTCGCCGGTAACGCTGATCTGGAGGCCAAGTCCATCGAGGACCTCTGCCAAAATATCAACAGCGTGCCCGAAGGCATCCGCGCGGCGGTGCGCAACAACGGCGGCGGCCATTTCAACCACACTCTCTTCTGGAACGTCATGGGCCCCAACGCCGGTGGTGCGCCGACCGGAGAACTGGCCGAGGCCATCAACGCTGCCTTTGGTAGCTTCGATGCGTTCAAGGAAGCTTTCGCCAAGGCAGGCGCCACCCGCTTCGGTTCAGGCTGGGCGTGGCTCGTCGTCAAGGATGGCAAGCTGGCCGTGACCTCCACCCCAAACCAGGACAACCCTCTCATGGACGGCAGTGGCACTCCGATCCTCGGCTGTGATGTTTGGGAGCACGCCTACTACCTGAAGTATCAAAACAAGCGCCCTGACTACATCACCGCCTGGTGGAATGTGGTGAACTGGGTCGTTGTGGCGGATCTGTTCGCCAAGGCGAAGTGATCTGTAGGATTGCATCTCTTACGGTGAGCCGAGGGGGCAACTCCTCGGCTTTTTCACGCCCGATGCGCCACCATGAAGCCGCGGTCAGCGAGGGTGGGTTGGTAGGGGCCGGGCTGAAAGCCTTGATCGCTCATCATCTCGCCGTATTCGGCGGCGCTGTAGCAGCGGCCTTGGGTGATGTTCATGAGCAGGGCGGAGTATTCCGCCACGGGGAGTGGACCGGTTTTGTCATCGCTGAGGAAGGCGTCGTGGATGACGAGCAAGCCGCCGATGGGCAGGGCTTGTGAAGCTTTGGCCAGCAACAGTCGGGCTGCGGGCACATCCCAGTCATGCAGGACATTGGAGAGCAGCAGGATCTCGCAGCGCGGCCAGTCGATGCTGAACATGTCACCAGTAACGACCTGGATGCGATCCTGCAGGCCGTGGCGCTGGACTTCCTGACGGACGAGGTCATCCACAGGCGACTGCTCCAGCACGATGGCCTGGGCCTGTGCATGGGCGGTGACAAAGGTCGAGGCATAGATACCGGAGCCACCGCCGACATCGAGCAGCAAGCGGCGGTCGCCAAGCCAGGGCTGGAGGGCTCGGGCGAGGTGCTGGCCAAAGACAGTGCCGCGGCAGTTCATGAGGTCGGTGAAGCTGCGGGCAAAGGTGGGATCGAGCATGGACTGGTGCCAGTCCGAGTGGTCGGACTTGGCCTGCCAGCCTCCGGGCTGATCCGTCGTGAGGACGCGCAGGAAGGTCTGCACGATGGGTGTGTCGCGGATGGGCTGGTAGTAGGGGCCGAGGAACCAGGGTGAACTTTTCACCAAATACTCGCGGCCCTGGGTCGTCAGGTGGATGCCGCTGCGGCTGTCACGGCTGAGCAGACCGCAGGCACAGCCAAGCGTGAGCAGGACATCCAGCGGGCGGTGTGCCCAGCCAAAGTGCTTGGCGATCGTGGTGGGGAGGCTGCCGCCGTTTTCCGCAAGCCAGCTGAAGAAATCAAAATGCAGCAGCGCGGTGGCGATGAGTTCCGCTGCATACTGACGGTCGCGGTAGCGCAGAAGCAGCGTGGGGGAAGTGGTGGGCAGGATATCCAGCATGACGTGACCTTAGCGGAGTTCGGCGGGCAGCATGTCCGCTAATTTTTTGATGTTTTCTGCATGAGCTCGGCTGGTGACCAGCACCGCGTCTTTGGCCGAGACGACGATGAGATCCTGAACTCCGAGAAGGGCGATGTGCTGACCCGTCTGGGAAAAGACGATGTTGTTCTGTGAGCTGATCTGGGAAAAAGGGCAGTTGTGTTGATTGCCATCCATGTCGGACTGCAGGTAGCGGCCTACACTGGTCCAGTTTCCCACGTCATCCCAGTCAAAGGTAGCCTCGACATTCAGCACGCGGGAGGCGCGTTCCATCAGCGCGTAGTCGATGGAGAGCTTCGGCAGTTTTCCGAACTGGCTATTGACCGTGGCCTGGAAATCGCGGGCACCTCTCAGTTCCGAAATGAAATCAGCGAGTGCCGGGCAGTGTCGGCTCATCTCGCTGAAAACAGCCGGAATCGTCCAGATGAACATGCCTGCATTCCAGGTGAAGGTGCCCTGGCTTAGGAAGTGCTCGGCAAGGTCAGGATTCGGTTTTTCGCGGAAGCGCAGTACCTCATAGACTCCTGCGTCTTCGATGCCGGGTAAGTTAGCGCGGCGGCCACGCTCCACGTAGCCATAGCTTGGGCAGGGCCAGGTCGGCTTGATGCCGATCGTAACCAGGGCGCTACCCCTCTCGGCCGCTTGGATCGAAACATTCAGCACGCGGTGAAATTCCGCCTTGTCCTGGATCAGATGATCTGCAGGCAGAATCAGCATGGTGGCGGCGGGATCACGCCGAACGACCCAGCCCACGGCTAGGGCGATGGCTGGGGCGGTGTCACGCTTTTCGGGTTCAGCGATGATGTTTTCGGCAGGCAGTTGGGGCAAAAGCGTGCGCACGGCGGCTTCTTGTTGGCGACTGGTCAGCACCAGGATGTTCTGCACCGGAACCACGCCATCCAGCCGCTCCACCGTCATCTCCAGCAGCGTTTTTTCTCCGAAAAGTTTCAGCAGCTGCTTTGGCAGGGCATCGCGGCTGATGGGCCAGAAGCGCTGTCCACTGCCACCAGCTAGCACCAGCGCGTATCTCGAATTCGTTTCGGAGGTCATTGAGCGTACCATGGAGCGCCTGTCAGGCTGGGCAAATTCCTCTTTGGAGAATGTGGGGATCTGCTATGTTTGTCGCACCATGCCTCCTGAAACCACCGCCGACAATCGCTACGAAGCCTACGCCAGTGTCATCGCCCCCGCCGCCGCCGGTTGTGCGTTGGGCATCCTCTTTGGTCGAGGCATGAGCCGCAGCTCCTCCAATGTCATCGCTTTGACTCTGCTGGCCGCGAGCAGTGTCGTTGCAGCACCGCTGATCACGGATCTGGTCACTCGTGCGGCGAATAGCCCTCGCACCGAGCGCGGTAGCCGTCGCCGTTTGGAGGGCATCCGCACCTCCACGGAAGATGAGCTGAAGGAGTTCTTCGTGGATTCTCCCGACGCGCTTCTGCCCTGATCGGTCGCTCATTTTTACCTTTCCACTCATGCACACCACCCGATTCCTTGGTGCCTGCGCGGCGCTATGTGCCCTCGTCCTTAGCAGCTGTGCCAGCGGCGAAAACGATGGTCGCAAGTATCACGCGAGCCATGCCTCCCCCATCGCGAGCAAGATGGGCGTGACCTACAAGCGCGTGAAGGCGGATGCCTCTGGCTCGACGGCCTCTGACGCACCTGCTGCGCCAAAAACAGTGGAGTCGGATGGTCTGCTGGGCGTGCTGACCGCAGATGACAGCGATCAGCCTCCAGGTCTGCTCGATCGCAACGATCCCTCCGAAGAAGCAGGAGCGAACGACTGGATGCACGCCCGCCAGTCCCCGAATCCGCTGGCTAGCAAGATGGGCGTACGGGTGACCCGGATGAAAAAATAAGTCGCTGCGCTGGCCAACTCGGCGCGAGACGTCACCGCAAGGGCGCGTTTGATGGGGCTCCAACTTCATGAAACTCGCCCTTTCTCTTGCCCTCGTCGCCACCCTCACCGCGGCAGCTGAGCCCGCAGCTGCTCGAACTCAGGCTGCCCAAGCCGCAACGTCCGCCAAGACCAAGGCAGCGCCGAAAAAGAAGGTCTATCCAAAGAACCCCACGCCCACGGCCGCGAACTACAAGTATGGTCCGCATGAGCGCAACGTACTCGATTTCTGGCAGGCCAAGTCCGACCAGCCCACGCCGGTGCTTTTCTTCATTCATGGCGGCGGTTGGATGGGGGGCGACAAGGCTGGCATCGCCGTTGAGCCTTATTTGAAAGAGGGCATCTCCGTCGTGTCCATCAATTACCGCTACATTTCTCAGGCGCAGGACGTCGTGCCGCCCGTGAAGGCTCCGCTGCACGATGCGGCCCGCGCTTTGCAGACCGTGCGCAGCAAGGCCAGCGAGTGGAATCTGGACAAGACGCGCATCGCCGCCAGTGGTGGCAGTGCAGGGGCCTGCAGCAGCCTCTGGCTAGCCTTCCATCCTGATCTTGCCGATCCGCAGAGCAGCGACCCCATCGCTCGTGAGTCCACGCGCCTCTTCGGGGCAGCGGTCATGGGAGCCCAGACCACGCTGGACCCGAAGCAGATGAAGGAATGGACGCCGAACAGTCGCTACGGTGGCCATGCCTTTTTGAAAAAAGAAGACTACTCGAACTTTGCTGCCTTTCTGGCTGCCAGGGAAAAGATCCTGCCCTGGATTGCGGAGTATTCCCCCTACGCCCTCGTCAGTTCGGACGATCCTCCCGTTTACCTCAACTACAGCAGCGCTCCTGCGCTCGGTCAGGAGCAAAAGGACCCGACGCACACCGCGAACTTTGGCGTGAAGCTGCAAGAGCACTGCCAGGCAAAGGGAGTCTCTTGCACCCTCTTTTACCCAGGGGTGGCGGGGGATGTGTCAAAGTCGGCCACGGAGTATCTGATTCGGGTGCTGAAGAAGCCCTGAGTCGGTTCCAATCTTTGACGGACTGAGGCAAAGTTCAGCAAACGGCTGAGATCTTCGCCGATGGCAAGGGCAGGGTGGCAGCGTTGAGAGAGTCCCAACTGATGAAACTCCTCCTCTGTCTCCTCGCCACGAGCGCTGCCCTGCACGCACAAACTTTGCGCCCCTGGACGGACTATCGCGTCATCCTCTGGATGGGCGAAAAGGGGCAAAAAGCGCTCGATCATCCCTTGATGGCACAGCGCCTGAAGGAGCTGGGCATCAACACCGGCATGATCGGCCCTGGGGGCGACCCCAGTTTTTACGCCAAGCATGGCTTCGGTCACTACGTGGAGAACATCATCAACGAAGGCCTCTGCCTGAAGTTCCGCTCTAAGGTCACGAACTGGGACAAAACCGTGACCGATTGGGCCAAGATGCGTGACAAGGCCTCGCTGGTCAGGGATTACCCCCTGGAGGACCCTGCTTGGCTTCAGAAGATGAGCGACCGCATGAGGAAAACGGCCCGTGAGGCTGCGCCCCATGCCCCACTCATGCATGATCTGCGTGATGAGCTCTCCACCACGGTCTCGGCAAATCCGTTTGATTATGACTTTTCCCCCACCTCGCTCGCAGCTTTCCGCGAGTGGTTGAAGACGCGCTATGCCTCGCTGGACGCGCTGAATGCCCACTGGCAGACCCAGTTTGCGGACTGGGACGCTGTTGCTCCGTTCACCACCGATCAGATCAAGCAGCGCATGGCCTCGAACCAGCCTGGGCCTGAGCCAAAGACCGACTGGGCAGAGGTGCGTGCCGTGAAACTCGAACTTGCCAAAGCCAAGCAGGAGCCGACGCGCTGGAACTTTGCCCCCTGGGCAGACCATCGCAGCTACATGGATCTTGCCCTGGCTCGGGCACTGGATCATTTTCGCCAAGCCTCCCACGAGGTCGATCCCGCCACGCCCGTGGGGATCGAGGGCACCCAGATGCCGCACGCCTTTGGCGGCTATGATCTCTGGCGCATGAGCCAGGTGCTCGACTGGGTGGAGCCGTATGACATCTGCAATTCGCGCGAGATCTTCGGCTCCTTCATGCCAGGCAAACCGATCCTGGCCACGGTCTTTGAAAAAGAGACACAACCAGCCATGCGCCGTCTCTGGCACCTGCTGCTGGAAGGGGACAAAGGCAGCATCATCTGGTGGAGCGAGGATGTCATCGACTACAACCAGCCCGACTTGTCTTTGACTGCGAAGGGCAAGGCGCTCGCTCCTGTCTTCCAATCGCTGACGACTCCTTTGGCCCAGCTCTTCCTCAGGGCTGAGCGTGAGCGCGACCCGCTGCTCATTCACTACTCGCAGCCCAGCATTCAGGTCGCCTGGCTGCTGGAGTCCATCGCGGATGGAAGCACCTGGCTGCGGCGCTTCAGCAGCTACGAGGCGGATCACAATCGCCATGCTGTCGTGCGCAATGCTTGGCTCAAGGCCCTGCAAGACCTTGGCTTCAGCCCCACCTTCATCAGCCATGAGCAGCTCGCCCAAGGCCTGCCCACGACCCCGCGCCTGCTCGTGCTACCGCAGAGTTGGGCCATGAGCCAGGCGGAACGCGAGGCTGCCCGCAGCTTTGCCAAACGCGAGAATCGCGTTGTCATCGCCGATGGCCCCCCCGGTCTCTTTGATGAACACGGGCGCCTGAGAAAGGATTTTGACTGGCCTGTCTCGGAATCACCCGAGCGCACACGTCTGACCTTCGGCACGAATCCTGGAGAAAAGGCCTTTGAAGAGGTCGCTGCCACGCTGAGCGACTATCCCGTGAATCGTCTCAAAGCGGACTTCGATCCCACTCTGCTCGAAGGTCTGCGCCAGGTGCTCGCGGAGCGCGGTCTGCGCCCGCCGGTCGCTGTGCCTGCCGAAGCCCGCGTGCGCGTGCATCGTTTCAAGGTGGAGGATCAGGTGCGACTGCTCGCCTTTGAGCGGAATATCGAGTATCGCATGAGAGAAGAGTTGGCTCAGGTTGGTGGCAATGAATCGCTGGAGAAGCCCATCACCTTCACCGCCCAGCTCCAGCAGCCTGGCCATGTCGTGAATCTGCGCACGGGTGAGCAGCTCGGTCAACGCCGCGACTTCAGCGTCGAGCTTGATCCATGGCAGCCCGCTCTGTTCGCTGTCTTTGCTGAAGCGCCCACCCCTGAGGCCATCGCCCAGCTTTTGGCTCCCAAAGGGAAGCCTTGATCGAAGCCTTTAGCATCGCAGAAAATCAGGATTCCAGTGATCGTCTGAGTGAAAGACTCAGGCTCGTTCCGTTTTCAACTTCTTTTATGTTACGCATCCTACTTAGCCTTCTATTCATCCCCCTGTTTGTCCATAGCGCGACTTATCAACCCGAGTGGGCTGCTATCGCGCCGAAGCGTGTCATTCCTCATGCAGGTGGCGATGGCGCGGCGCTGGTGAAGGCGGTGGAGGCCTTGCAGCCGGGCGACAAGCTGGAGATCGCCGCTGGCACTTACAGCGTCGAGCGCATGTGGGATGTGCGGGTCAGCGGCACGCGTGAAGCACCCATTTGGATCACCGCGGCTGAGGGAGCAGCAGTCATCATCACGCGACCCGATGCGAAGCAAAACCTCATCAACATCGGCCAGGGTGGCCCTGTGGCATTTCTCTGCCTGCGCGGCCTGGAGTTCACTGGTGGAAGTCACGGCATGAGGCTCGGGCATTGCAGCGACGTGTGGATCGATCAATGCCACATCCATCACACCGGCCAGGTTTGCCTCAGTGCCAACAGTGCCGACACCCAGCGCCTCTTTTTGACCCGCAACCACATCCACCATGGCGACGGGCACGCGGAAGGCATGTATCTAGGCGCCAACAACGGCGAGCATATCATGAGCGAGAGCGTCATCGCGCTGAATCACATTCACGATTGTCGTGGCGATCAAGGCGACGGCATTGAGGTGAAGCAAGGCTCGTGGGGAAATTGGATCATAGAGAATCACATCCACGACACGAACTATCCCTGCATCACCGTGTATGGCACCGCGGGCAAGCCGGTGAACATCATTGAGCGCAATCTCTGCTACAACAGCGGCGACAACGTCATGCAGGTGCAGGGCGAGGCCATCGTGCGGAACAACGTGCTCATCAACGGCGCAGGCGCAGGCTTTGCCAGCACCGATCATCAAGGCAAGACCCTCAACCTCCAAGTCATCCACAACACCATCCTCAACAGCGCCCACGCCTTTCGCGGCGGCTCATGGAATGGTCGCGAAGGCATGGTCCTGGCCAACAACATCCTCTACTCCCGCGATGCCAATGCCCTCAACTACGCCAACGGCAACGCGGGCGTCATCAGCACCGGCAACGTCGTCTTTGGTCATGGCCCCAAAGACGGCTGCGTCAAAGGTCGAGGCTTCGAGGACTTCCCAGATGTCAGCCTGGATGGCAGCAAGCACGACGCCACACCCGCCAGCGATGCTCGTTTTGAAAATGCCGATGCGAAATACCTTCTGCCAACCGACTTCAATGGCAAGCCCCGCGCCCAAAACATCAGCGGTGCCATCGCCCCTTAGCTTCATGATGAAAACGACAGCCCTGCTCCTCCTTGCCTGCACGGTGAGTGCGCTCGCCCAGCATCCGCAGCTCAAAACCGGCCCGAATGCCGATCTCGGCGGCGCTTTGCTCATGCCGGCGAATGACGAATGGAATCGCGATGTCTCCAAAGACGAGGTCGATCCGCTCAGCGATGCCATCATTGCCTCCATCGGCGCGGAGACGGGCCTGCATGAGGACTTTGGCCTCGTGTGGAAGGGGCAGCCCGGCGGCATTCCGTATTACGTCGTCAGCGGCGATCAGCCCAAGGTGCCGATCCATTTCAACGAAGCCAAGGACGAGAGCGATCCCGGCCCGTATCCCATCCCGCCCGATGCATGGATCGAAGGCGGCGCTGAAAGCGATGGCGACCGCCATGTGCTCGTGCTCGATAAGGACAACTGGAAGCTCTACGAAATCTACCGCGCCTTTCCCATCGATGGCGGCAAGGCCTGGAATGCCTACAGCGGCAGCGTCTTCGATTTGAAGAACCCCAAGCTGCGTCCCGCCGGTTGGACGAGCGCTGATGCGGCCGGATTGCCGATCCTGCCCGGTCTCGCCCGCTACGATGAAATCTGCGGCACGAAGAAGCTCACGCACGCGCTGCGGTTCACCGTGAAAAAGAGCCGCCGCGCCTACGTGCCGCCCGCCACGCACTTCGCCAGTCCGCACAAAGACGAAAACCTCCCACCCATGGGCATGCGCGTGCGATTGAAGTCCAGCTTCGATACTTCAAAATTCACCGGAGCCGCCAAAGTCATCCTCGAAGGCCTCAAAACTTACGGCATGATTCTCGCCGACAACGGCGGTGACTGGTTCATCAGCGGCGCCCCCGATGATCGTTGGGTTCACGAAGAACTGCTGCCCATCCGCCAAGTGAAGGGCAAGGAGTTCGAAGTCGTGAAGATGGGGCCGATGACGACTCGGTAACGGGTAGCATCCTTTCTGGTCTGTGAGGCAGCATGAACTTAGCACGAAAGTGCTAGGAAATGTCATCCACGCGCGATAGCTGCATTCTTGAACTGGAGGAGGGCGATGCTGAAACCTTGTCCTAGCTTCTTGTTAGCGTGAATAGCTAGGCACGCGCCTTCATTAAGGCGAATAGGCCCATTCGGGAGAGTTCAGGAGCGCCCAAAGAATGTCTTCGAGGCGGTTTCGCCAAGCGGTGGAGAGTTTCGAGGTGGGGGGTTCGCCTTGGCGGGCAGCTTTTTCTTGCTCAAGGCGCACGGTGGTGGCCTCGGCGTCGAGGTGATTGGACCAACTGACGTATTTTTCACGCACACGGTTGCTCGGTGAGCTGGAGGAGGGTGGCGACAGATCGGTCAGGCGGGTGTCGTAGCCATCACGGAGGTGCTGGAGATAGAGCTGTTTCTCTTGGGCACTGGGCAGGCGAGTCAGCATGCGCAGGTAAAGCTGGTCCACGAAGGTTTCGAGCGGCTGCTCTTCGAGAGCGAGCTGAGTGATGCCGTGGTCATCGCTGAGGCGGGTGAGCCACACGGCAACCGTGCCGTTGCTGAGGATGGCGGGCTGAAGCACGTTCGGGTCAGCATCGCGTTTGCTGATGGGATCTTGGCGTGCGCCGCGCCAGCCGAAGGCGCTCAAGACATCTGCCACGGCCTGGATGCGGGGCAGGGAGAGGCTGGGGCGGTCGCGTTCGTTGCTGGTGCTGGTGAGCATCCAGGAACGGTGCGGCTTGCCCAGCGTGATGCTGTTTTTCAGATCGCGGGTGTTGTCGATGTCCAGGCAGACTTCTTCGGTCTGGAAGGGCTTGCCAGTGGCAACAAAGAGGCTGTCCACGATCTGCTCAGCGTAAAGACGGCGGGGGGCGGGGCTGGCAAAGAGCGGGCTCGTTTGCTTCAGCACGGGATCGGTGGCGCGCTGGTAGGCGTGGCTGTTCAAGATGAGGCGCGCGAGGTGCTTCACGTCATAACCGCTGCGCACGAGTTCACGGCCTAACCATTTCAGCAACTCGGGGTGGCTGGGTTTGCCTTTTTCCCAGTCTTCCACGGGTTCGACGATGCCACGGCCCATGAGGCGAGCCCAGATGCGGTTGGCGATGACCTGGGCGAAGCGCTCGTTTTGCGGTGCGGTAATCATCGCGGCAAGCACATCGCGACTGTCTCCGGGAAATTCGGCCAGCTTGACGGCGGATTCGTCGCTGAATTCATCGAAGGGCCAGGCTGGTTCGACCTTGGTGCCGGGCTGGAGGGTGACCTGGATGAGCGGCTTGCGACCTCCCGCATGAATTTTGTCCATCGGCACGCTGCTGGTCTTTGGCACTTCAATCGCGCTGGTGCCGAGCATAGCAGCGAGCTGGAAGAGGTCCTTTTGCAGCGACTTGTGGGTGGGGGAGTCGTGGCAACGGGCGCATTTCATTTCCACCCCGAGGAAGGCCGTGCTGACGATGGTGCCCTTGGCTGCCATGGGCACGTCATTTTGAGAGGCGGTGCCAAAGCCGGCCGGTCCGCCTAGGCGCTCGCTGCCTCTCATGCGCAGCAGCTCGGTCACGAAGAGGTCCATGGGCTTGTTGTCCTTCAGCGACTCATAGATCCACCAGCGGAAGGGGCCGGTGTTGTTCAGGGTGGGGTTTAGCATGTTGGGGTTCTCGGCCAGCACGTCTTGCCAGTAGCCCATCCAGTGGTCAGCCCAGCGTGGGTCCGAGAGCAGGGTCTCGATCCAGGCTTGGCGATCTGGGTTTTTCTGAAAGGCACGGATTTCGGCCAGAGAGGGCACGACGCCAAGGGTATCGAGCATGGTGCGGCGCAGGAAGGTGAGGTCGTCGCTGAGTGGGGTCAGGGTGACATGGTCCGCCTGGATCTCGGGCCAGTTTGCACCTTCCTGAATCCAAGTGGTGAGCAGCGCCACCTCTTCGGCCGTCAGAGGTTTGCCCTTCGGCGGCATGATGCTGTCTTCGTCCTGGGTCGTGATGCGCTGAATGATCGTGCTGTGGTCCGGCTTGCCTGGCACGATGGCAGCTCCATCGGATTCACCTCCTCGCAGGGCATCGGCTAGCGAGTCCAGGCGCAGGTCGCCTTTGGCCTTGGTGCCGCGGTGGCACTCGGTGCATTTGGCTTCGAGCAGGGGTTGGATTTGTTTGAAATAGTCGACCTTGCCCTGTTTGGCGGCTTGGGCGCTCACGCTGGCGATTTTGCTGCCGATGAAATGGTCGATCGCATTGTTCGCGGGGAAGTTCTTGGGCAGATCGGGCGTCGGCACAGGAGTGGCCTTGGCCAGCCAGGCGGCAGCGGCTTCGCGGCGGCGGGTCCAGTAGCGGTCTGCCTTCGCACGCAGGGCCGCACGGCGTTCGCTGTTGATGCGGTCATAGTGCGCGGTGCGTTCCTTTTCGTAGCTCATCCAGCCCGCGTCCGTGTAGGGCACCTGCCGCGCTCCGGGGGAGACGAGCTGCCACTGTTGGCTACCTTCTGGGGACCAAGCGACAACGGTTTCGCCGAGTTCGGGGCGGCGCACCGATTTGCCGACGTAGCTGCCGACGAGCGTTTCGAGCACGAGAAACTGAGGCTTGCCGGTGCCTTCGAACTCACACCAGGATTCGCGATTGCCGGGCGGGGCAAAGCGGAAGTCCGGGCCGAGGTCCAGGTAGTCCCGCTGATCCGCGACGAGGTGATGGCCATCGCTGTCATTGGGCGGGAAGGGCGTGGCCAGCACGGTTTTGCCATCCAGGTAGAGGTTCGTGGCTCCGCGAGCCCGCAGCAGCAGACGATGGCGGCCTTTGGGGAACGTGACCTTCGCCGCGGCGCGCAAAAGAAAGGGCACATGGCGCTCTCCGCGCACCCCGGTTTCTACGTATTTCTGCGGCACGTCTAGAAAGCCGAAGACGTCTTCGGTGTAGGTTTCACCGACCTTGGGCGGTTCGTTGGGCCAGGCGTTCGCCTCGGGCATGCCTTCCTCCGCCAGTTGCACCATGACGCGACCCTCCGGCACGTCTTTCTGAGCCACAGGCGGTGGGGGTGGCACGAAGCGATACTTAGACTTCAGCCGCTCCAGGTCGATCGGGCCGCGATAGATCGCTACTTCATCCAGCCAGCCTGTCAGCGAGTGCGAGGCGGTCAGGTTCGAGCCACTGCCGATAACCAGCGCATCGCCATCCACGACAGGACCACGATCCGTGGCTCCGCCCATGTCCCAAGTGCCTCCCGTCTCACGCCCGTCGATGAATCCCTTCATGCTCTTGGGTTGACCAAAGGTGTAGGTCACCGCGATGTGATGCCAGCCCTGGAGTGACAGGGTGTCCTTCGACCACCAGCGATGCCAAGTGCCCTTTTTTCCCGGCACATCCGCGCTGTGAAAGAGGAAGCCAATCTGCGCCTCATTTTTCCCAACTTGCAGGCGCAGGGCATAGTTTTGGTTGTTTTGGCCAAAGGTCGGCGTGCCAAGGCGGCCCTTGCCGATGATGTAAGGCGTGCCACTGGCCGCTGGAACCATGACCCAGGCCTCCAGCGTGATCGTTTCGTTCAGGCCGAAGCGCAGCTCGTGACTGTCCGGGATCGTGAGCGCCTTTTTTCCATCGCCCATGAGGCGCAGAGCTGTGTTGCTCTTGGCAAAGTCAGGGTAATTCGGTGCCCGCGGGCCGGCTTCCTTTGGATCGTCAAAGCTCCAACGCCGCACCGGGCTGGCGGAGGCTCCGTCCGTGACGTCATTGCCTGCCGTGTCGTTTTGGGCCAAGGCCCCCGAGGTCAGCAAAAGGCAGGAAAGAAGAGAAGCGCGCAGCGTCATGACACGAACAACGCGATTCCTGGCAACTTTTCAGCAGCCAAAGGCCTCACTTTCGTGGGGGCCTGGATGAGGCGTTTAGCCTCTTTACTCCAAGCCTCATTCTAACGACTACGCGACTCCCCGGCGACTGCCGCGTGGCAGCCGGGTCAAAATCACCGCCATCTTCGACAACAGCCCCGCCAATCCTGCCAATCCTGATCCCGCGAAAACCGTTCGCTGGGGCACACAAACGCAGGATGAGATGATGATCGGC
>CANNQP010000059.1 GCA_947507875.1 Verrucomicrobiaceae bacterium
AAGTGTCCCCAGACACGATGACGGGCATTGTAGCGCTGGGTGTAGGTGCCTTGAAACCAAGACATGCCTGCCACGAGATTGGGCTTCGGCGTGCGCAGCAGCCAGTGATAGTGATTGTCCATGATCACCCAGGCCAGCACCTCCCAGCCGGTCTTCTTGCAGGCCTCCGCTAGCGTCGCGAGCAACATCTCACGATCTTCATCATCCTGCACGATGTCCTCACGCCGATCTCCGCGTGCCGTGATATGATAAAGAGCACCTGGATACTGAATGCGAAGCTGCCTGGGCATAACTGCGAGACTTACCGTCACCCTTCATCTGTCAAGAATTGACTCCTGACCCCTTCTTGCCGCTGACCCCTTCTTGCCGCTTGGTTGGTGCGGAGCTGGTGAGCTTTGCGAGCCACACTGAACAGCGGTTGGGTCCAACGGGTGCGAATCGGAGGCGAAGCCGAGATAGACAACGAGGAACGAGTTGCCCGAAGGGCGAGACGAGCGGTAGCGAGCGAGTCAACCTGCGGCGTTACGGAAAGCCGCACATTCTCTTGCGGCAGGGGCGGGAGCGGGCGGAGCTTGTCGGTGGTGGGCAACGGGCGGAGCCGCGAGCTTTGCGAAGCGCTGGAGTTGGCTCGCTGCACGTTGCAGGCCGCATCACTTCCGGTTCTTCGCCAGCAACCACAGCAGGCCAGTTGCCGCAACGATCAACACCACGATGATGCTCCACGGCGTTGATGAGGTCGGCTCCTCGCTTGGTGTCACTGCCTTCGCTTCGTTTGCCTTCTTAGGCTCTAGCGGCTGCACCACTGGCGGCGGCTTCGGTGCTGGGGTGGTTTGTGATGTCGTTGCGGTGCTTGTGGTCAAGCCGCTGACCGCCTTACTGCGAGTTAGTTGCCCAACCTGTTTCAATCGATCTTGCTCGTCGGCTCGCTGATGCTGATTCCTCAAATTGAACTGCCCGGTAGTATCTACTGCCCGCCATGCGGCATCCGGCTGCTTCAGGTATTCAGCTAGCGAGATCATTTCCAAGACGGGCTTTCCGCGTCTCGCATAGGGAGCAATCGCAGCCTGTAAGCGTTGCTCGAAGTCTAACGCGGAAGCGTCAAACGTTTCGTGGTGAGAAACTTCACCACTCTGGTTGTAGCTGATGAGTTGTGGCCGAGAACCGGCAAGCAAAGTTGTGTAAATGTTGTCACTGTTCGAGCTATCCCAGGCATTCCCTGGTTCGATTTGGACATCTTTGCCAAGAGAAAGGCTGTGCCACGCATCATCATTCCAAAAACCTGCAGACATTGCATATAGTGGTGGAGCGGCCTTAAATCTGAGACGCAAGATGTAACCGCCAGGGAGCAGAGCTTTATCTCCCAACTTTTTCCAATCACCAAATAGGCCTGCATCGCGCTCAGTTAGAGAGCCGTCAATAGAAGGCAACTCCAAGAAAAAGGGGACGTAAAATTTAGATGATTGTAGAAGTTCCAATCCATGCCCATCAACCCTACTAATGGCATTTTTCCAAAGCTGTCCATCCGCCTGAATTTTCGACAAAATCCAATCATTCAAACTTTCTGCCCAAAGGTTAGTGCCGCATAACGAGCAGATCGTGATAAGGGACGGGATCATTTTCATTGTTGAGCCTCCTCTATCTGATTGCAAACTTCGGTCACATAGTTGTTGTCTCCATAGCTCCATTGCCAATGATGGTTCGCGGTGTCTGTCTTCGAACTGCTTGCCCAAGAACACCAATCCGCTTCTGCTCCATTGTAGCGTTTGATCGCAACAGCATCTTCAGGTCGCTTATCGCCTGCGTTGTCAGAGAATCTTGCGCGTCCCTGCGTTCCCTTGTTCTCTCCATTATAAACCAGCGGAATCGGCACAAATGCTCCAGTATCAAACTTTGATTGAGGCCGTTGTCCGTCGGGTCGAAGAGCCGGAGGTTTTCTCGGTGCAGGGTTATTCATCACAGTCTCTGCTTCTGAAATCTTGCCTGCAAGTATCTGCAAAAAGTCGTCTACATTTCTCTGCCAATTCCAAAATACATCTCGGGGTCCAGGATCAGTCTTAACTCCACCAGCGCCGGTCACCTGAGCAATGCCAGCACCACCGACTCCTGACTCTCTCCGCGAGCGAACTACCAAAGGGTCACCTTTTGTGAAACTATAATTTATGCCTGCATTAATTGGTGAGCTGTTGCCACTGCGCTCCCAAAATTGATTGTAGAATCCTGGATTGTAAGCCTGGCTTTCATGCTTCTCGATGGCGTAGGCATACCAAGGGGCATTGGGCCGACCCTGAGTGTATGTCTTGCACCTGGCATCGTCTGGATTGCGCCCACCGATAGCAAACTTGATCGTCTGTTCTGCTCCACCGTTGATTTTGTATGTCAGTGTCGCATCACCTCCAAAGAAGGGGAGGTTGGTGTAGTCATTCCAGATTTGCCAACGCCCATTGGTGACTGACTGGAACGATCCGTTTGCGGGGACACGAACCGTATCATCAGCTTGCTTGCCAGCGTAGGGGCGCTCGTATTCAACAAGTAGCTTTGCTTCGAGCGTCACGTTTTGCGGCAGGCCCGGAACGTTAAATTCTAGCTGAGGCATTCGCGGTGCATCATCGGTCGCGGAGCTGTGTGCTTCGATCCACGCAATGTTTGCGTCGGTGATCTCCTGGCCTGTTGTCCAGTTGGTGATGGTGACATCCTCGCCGGTGTTGGCGTGGTCTTTGATGTCCCTTAACTCAATGGGGAGGAGGTCGCAGACGATTTTCTGGTTTTCGTTGGGCGTTTCATGAAAGTCATCCGCTTCCAGGTCCGAGCTGTAAGCGCTGCCAGGTGGGATGACAATGGTTCTTGGGGGAAGATATTCCACTTTGGTGGTGCCGTTTTGAAGATTCGTGAAGGTCATTCTCGGTATGACGGTGATTTGGGCACCGAGGGGAAGCGTGACCAATCGGTCCTGATGGATTGCTGCTAAACGACCTTTGTATTGTGTGCACTTCGCCGAGACAATGATCCCTTCGGTGTCTTCGTCAGCGTTTCCAAACGGACGAGTTTCACTTTGGGTGCCAAACATCATAAATTGTGATGAGGTTGAGTTGCGCAAGTGCACTGAATAGGAGGCATATTCGGAGGGAAGTTCAGATTCTGCGGTGAGAGGGGGAGCATTTCGGATGAAGTCCCCCGTCCAATCTCGTATGTCTTGTCCATTTTCATCCAGGATCGGATGCCCTGATTCACTTAGCCTCGTCTTCCAGCGGGGTGTCGGAAACGGCATGTAGTAGCGCGTTGATGGGTAACCGTAGCCAGCCTCAAATTGCGGGCTGTGATAGTATGTTTCGTGACCATCAGCCGAATAGGAACCTCCGACAAATGTGGGGGCGACTCCGGGCGTCGCAAGCCAGCGTATGCCATTGTAATAAGAGAGCGGCTTGGGTTTTTGCCTGCTGCGAAGCACCGCATGGCCCGCAAGGGAAGCTTCTCTGTAAACAAACTGCCAAGCGAGTTCGTGGGCGGGATGGGGGAGAGAATCGTCAGGAGAGGGATTGAGGCCGGGTCCACCTGCACCGGGGCGTGTCGCCTTGACCTCGTAAGGAATCAAAATGGAAGTATCACGTGTAGAAAGACCTACGGTGGTAGCGCGGATATGAAAGGTGCCGGGTGCATCGGGCGCGATTGCATAAAATTGCGCGATTCCTGCCCGATCTGTGGTGAGGGTGGCTAATCCTGAGCCCGGAACATCGACCCAGGTCCAAATGCCCTGGCTGCTGGTTCCTGTGCCTGGCTGGAGTTGGCGAATGCGGAATTTCATATCCTTGCCGTTGAGCTGTAGGGTCGCGTTTTGACATACGCTCCATGTGCGGGGGCTTGAGTCCTGATCAGGACGTAGCACTCGAAGCATGATCGCTTGAGGCAGTCGAAGCCCTGGGAGCGTGGCTTGGTTACCTCCGCGTATGACGTGGATGACAATGTTATCCGCCTGTCTCGGATTTGTGCCATTGATGTATTCGTTCAGATTGACAATGCCATCTTGGTCAGGGTCGATGCTGTTTAAGCGATCCCATTCTGCTCTGCTATATCCTTGGCTGAGGTTAAAGGGGACTGCATAGGCTTCCGCAAATCCGGTATGCTTGTCGATGAGTTTGGAAGCTAAAGCAGGCTCTTGTGAGATTACGACTGTAGCATCTGACGCAACGAAAGGATTCAAAGCGTGGATACGCTCCCAAAAATTGGGCATACCATCGTTGTCGGAATCTCTCATGTAGGTGCTGATATTATCTGCCTGACGTGGGTGCGTTGCTTGTGGTGGAGACTGGATGCCGTTTTGGTATTCCTCCAGGTTGGACCAGCCGTCGCGGTCGGGGTCGATGCGGGCAAGGATTTGGTGGCGGGCTCCTGCAAGGGCGGACGCGGTGTTGGCGGGAACAGCCAGAGATGTGAGTGTAGCTGTGGTGGTGGGATAATCCAAGAGGAAGCCATCGGAGCCACGCAGGCTCGTGAGCACGGTTTGGAGCGTGGTGGGCAGTTTAGCCGTGGGGGTGTCACGGTGGTAGTCGAAGTGCTGGGGGCCGGGCTCGGCATCGAGGGGGGAGTTGGGGTTCAGGCCATGGGCGGGGCGGCCAGCGGTGGCGGGCTGGGTTTCCCAGGCGTTGGGTAGGCCGTCTCCGTCCGTGTCGCTCGGGGCGCGTGTGAGGGTGGCGGAAGCGGAGGCCTTGAGGTTGGCGTTGAGGAGGGAGGCGGCGGTGAGGACCGTGGCTGTGTTCTTGGCGGCATAAGGCAGCTTCACCGCCAGGGTCAGGCGGCCCTGTGCGTCGGTTGGAAGATGGGTGGCGCTGGGCGTAAGGCCTGCGGGCGACCAGTCGTCCGGCGTCGGCTGCTGATCGGGTGGGATCGGAACGGATGCGTTGATGCCTGAGGGCAATGAAGCGACGAGGGTGGCGTTGCCGTGAGATGAACTGACTCGAAGGGGCAGGCCGGGGATAGGGGTCGTGAGATCGAGACCTGCTTTGCGCAACGTGCCGTTGTAGGTGACTTGGAAGACGATGGGACGTGCCAGGGGCTGATGAATCACGCCGCTCTGCGCGCCGCCGCTGATGAGGGTGATTTTGAAAGGGGGATAGCTACTGGCCAACAAGGGGTGGGTGCCCATGAAGTTTTCCGTAACATCTTGAATGCCATCGCCATCGCTGTCGCGGTCACCGGTGGGGGTGTAGTCCGGGAGGCGGGGGCTGAGCCCGAGGGCATATTCATCAGCATTCATGAGACCGTCGTGGTCGGGGTCGAGGGCGTGGAGGAGCTGCCAGGCACGCGCGGTGGCTTGCTCGGTGATCCAGGTGCTGCGCACCGCCGCGGTGGATGTCGCCGTGAGCCTGCTGGCTGCGGGAAACGCAGCGGGGGCGATGGCATAGGGGAGGATCAGGGCGGTGTTTGTGCCCGTGGTAGCGATGCGGTGAGCTTCCACGAAAGGTTCCGTGGAAGCATCGTCGAGCTGATCTAGCACGCGGAGGCAAGCGAGGCGCTCGTGATCCAGGCGGAGGTTCTCGCGTTCCAAGGCGGCACGCTGGGTGTTGACGGCGCGGGTGGTGCCGGTCAGGGCAGCGAGGGCTGCGGAGTTGGCCTGCATCTGCTGCTGCCGCTCGGTGATCTCTTTTGCCAAGAGCGCCCGGGCATCACGCAGGTGGCTGTCGGCGGCATGGCGCCAGTTGAGTTCGGAGGCGGTTTCGTTACCCAGCTTCTGAGCGGCTTCCCAGTCCGTGGGGAGGCCGTCGTGGTCGGCATCCGTGACAGGGCGCAGGCGGGCGCGTTGGGCGGCGAGAATGGCTGTGGAATGGGAATCCGGCTCTGGGAGTTGCATGGCGGCGGCAGGCGTGGCGGGAGCTGGCAACTGGCGGATGCCTTTGGAACGCAGCCAGACGATGTAACCCACAGGCAGATGGCTATAGCCGGGGGCGAAGGTAGCTGTGTTCGGCGAAGCGGTGCCGCGTGGATAGACACAGGCAGGTACATAAAACTGATCCTTGTCGAAGGGCTGTCCGTTGGGCTGCCGGGCTTCCTGCGTCGCGAGACGCAGGAGTCCGTCGTCAAGCCAGGCTTCGAAGTCGAGATGAAGACCGATCCAGCTCCAACCCTTGGCAAAGTTGAGAAATTCCGGCACTGGGCGGTGTTTGGGGAAGTGCAGGGTGGCCGTTCTCGCGGATGAGTTGGGGCCGCTGGCCGAGGTAAAGGGGTTGGTTCGCGACATCAGGCTGGGGGATGGATCGTTCGCATTGCCCCAGGTGCCCGTGATTTCCTCGATGGTCAGCAGACCGTCCCCGTCGGGGTCTTCGTAGGCATCGGCAAAGCGGGCTTTGTTGAGGGAGCCGAAATAGACTTTCCCCCAAGCGTTCTCAAGGTTGTCAGACATGCCGTCCGCATCCAAATCTGAAGCATGGGCATTGCCACGCAGGTCCAATCCGGCTCGGTATTGGGCTAGGTTAGGGATGCCATCGCCATCCAAATCCCCATCGGGGGTAATAACCAAAGGTTCATACATGAGCTCGACACGATCCGGGATTCCATCCTCATCGGAGTCGGTGAAGTCGGCGTAAAAGGTATCCCTGTGGGTCTGCCAGAGGCCGGAGCTGACGATGCTGCGGAGCTGGAGGGTGTGCAGGGGCTGAGCCTGGCCGACGGCCGTGACGGAAAACGTGGCAAAGCGTGGACTGTTCGTTGGGGAAGGTGCTTTAAACGTGAGGGTTAGCTCACGGCTAGCGCCAGGGGCAAGACCACCGATTAGGTGAGTTGGACTGACGGTGAACTGGTTCACATCGGCACCACTGAAACTCACGTAAAAGCCATTGAGCGTTTGGGTCTCAGAGAGATTGGTGAGAATGATTTTTTTGCTGAGGTCCGACTTGTCCAATGTGCCGCTTGCACTGGGAAAAGACAAGAAGGCTCCGTTGGGCAGAAGGATCCTTTTCAAGGATCCGGTCATGATGCCGGGGATTTGCAGTGTGATCGATACGGGGGGACTGCTGGTGGAGCTGGAGGTTAGGTTTTCCTTGCCGGATGAGGTGGGTTCTGCTGCGGAAGGACTCTTTGTTTGATTCGAGTTCGCGATGGCAGCGGCGGCGTAAGTGGCTTTGGCTGGCGCGATTTCTTCGCTCAGGGTGTCCTCTTCTGCTGGGTCCGAACTAACGCCCGTAGGCTCCGTGGGATCGGTGTGATAGGCGATGAGTTCTTCCGTATCGGTGAGTCCGTCACCATCGGTGTCCACATGCCCTGGATCGGTTCCGCTGTAAGTCTCCAGGCCATCGGTGAGTCCGTCACCATCGGTATCAGGGTTGTTGGGGTGGCTGCCCAGACGGCTTTCTTCCTGATTCGTGAGGCCGTCGTTGTCGGTGTCTTGGGGCAGGGGATCGGTCGAATCCGAGAGGCCATCTTGGTCACGGTCAGGCGGGGCTTGGGATTCGTCGTTGGTTCCATCCTGGTTATGATCGTTCCATCGTTTAGGGTCCGTCGGATGGGTGTCGCTTGCATTCGCGTAGCCATCTTCGTCATGGTCGATGATGACCACCTCTTGGGAGTCATTCGTGCCATTGTCGTTCTTGTCATTCCAACGCGTAGGGTCTTGGGGATGAGTGTCATAAGCATCCGGGGATCCATCGCCATCCGCATCACGATCCTGATCCGTCGAAGCGTCGGCTCTGGCCTCCTGAGAATCATGCACCCCCATGGGGTTTCCATCTTCCGACTGATGGCTGTTCAAGAGGGGGAGATCAGAGGCACTTGGGGAACCCTCACGCGCGGCGTCTGTGCCCTGCGCCTTAGGTCGGGGAAGGGAGGTTTGGCCGTCATTGACCCCATCGCCATTCCAGTCTTTACATAGTTCGCGATTCCAAGGATGGGAATCAGAGGCATCTGAATGTCCATCGCCATCATGGTCGCGTTGGCCAGCTTCCGCATCATCATTGAGGCTGTTGCTGTTCCAATCGCACCAGAGATGGTTGGCGTTCGGGTGGGAATCTTGGAGATTGCTCACGCCATCGCCATCCCAGTCTTCGTGTGGGTCGTTGACGCCATTGCCATTCCAGTCATTGAGCAGAGTGGGATCTCGGGGATGCGAGTCCGTGGCGTTGGAAACACCATCCTGATCGAGATCGGCACCGGGAGCTTCCGCGTCATCGTTGGTCCCATTTTGATCTCCATCACGCCAGCGTGTCGGGTCGAGTGGGTGTGTGTCTTGCGAATCGACAACCGTGTCGCCATCACTATCCGGCGTATTGTCGGTGGAGTATGGATTGGGGTCGATCGGGTCCGGAAGGCCATCGCCATCGTGGTCGTAGGGAGAGGATGATCCCGATCCCAAGGGAACGCTAAAGTTGCCATAAAATTCGTTATAATCGGAGATCCCATTGCGGTTGCTATTGATTTGGGTTGGAGAGGTGTGGGATAAGTAAATCTCATCATGATCCGTTAAGCCGTCGTGATCGGTGTCAGGATTATGAGCATCCGTGCCCCAAACGAGCTCTTCGTGATTCAGCAGCAGATCCCCGTCAAAATCGGGCACTTGCGATAAGGCCTGTGATGCCTCTGGCGGAGTGTCGGTTGCCTCTGGTGGAGTGTCGGATGCCTCTGGCGGAGTGTCGGTTGCCTCTGGCGGAGTGTCGGTTGCCTCTGGCGGAGTGTCGGTTGCCTCTGGCGGAGTGTCGGTTGCCTCTGGCGGAGTGTCGGTTGCCTCTGGCGGAGTGTCGGATGCCTCTGGCGGAGTGTCGGATGCCTCTGGTGGAGTGTCGGATGCCTCTGGTGGAGTGTCGGATGCCTCTGGTAGGAGAGCCGCTGAAGAGGAAAATAATCGAGTTTTTTGGATGAACTCGGTTTTTGTTTTGCATGAATCAGCACTTCTTGTTCGGTGAGTTTCGCCTTGGTGTGGCAGATCAATTGCATAAGAATGGCATGGCCAAAGAATGATCTGAGAAATGAGGATTCCATGGCAGACATTGTGGAGACCAAGCCGACGAATGAGTTGAATTGATGCGCCTTTGGCCTGAAGGCCCGAACGGGTGTTGGCATGCCAAGCATTCATAAGTGAATCAATTGGGGCGATAGGTGGATGCGTTTAGGTGCGAATCCTGATGATTGACTTTAAAAAGTGGATTGATCCCAAGATTGCCGAGATTTGAGTTGGGTAGTAATTAAGAAATAAAATTAATCAAAAAAGATGTGCGGTGAGATAAGTGAAAGATCTAAGGATTGAGATGGCGCGGTTTCCCGTCTGGCTTTGCGTCTGACCCACGAGTCAATGGAAGGCAGCGCTCACCTGCTTGACGCAATGGCAGCATTCACGGGGCTGGAGCACATCGGCTTCTTCCGGAAAGTGTGCTAGTTGCGCGGGCCCCATCGGGATCACGGGTTTCCGTCAAGGCACCACAACGAATGGCTCAGGTGGGCCGCCGATTTCATCGCCAGTTTCTCTGGCTGTGTGGCCTAGCGACTCCTGCGTTCGCTGCGTGGGCTGGTGCGTTTATGTGCCACCAAGGTCTGTGTTTCACGCAAAGCTTGGGCTGGATGGGTAACGCAAGAGGCATCAGGGCAGCCTTTTTTCGAGTGAGGAATAAGGCTCGTCCTAGGACGTTTTGGATGACAAGAAAAATGTTTCTGCTTCCCGAAGTCGGAATTTCGCGCTTTATGCTGGGCTCACCATTGATGGAAGCCGTCAACATCCAATTTGCCCCCGAGACTGGTTCTGAAGAGGAGTGGAACGAGGCCTATGCGCGCCTCGCGGATTACTTCCGCTCCTATCAGTTGCACAATCGCATCCGGCGCACGCAGCTCATCCTGGAGACGCTGCGTCGTGCAGCGGCTGCGCATCAGAAAGATCCAAGCCGCACGCCCACGGCGCATAGCATTGAGCAGGCGCGCCTGATGATGCGGGAATGGCTGGCGGCGATTTATGGAGACATGAATCTGAGTGAGTCGCAGCTGGAGGCATCTGGGCGACTGGGTTTCCACCTGAGTGGTGGGCCGAACCGCTGGCCGAACTTTTTTTTGGACAAACAAAACCTGCCCGATGACATGCGCGAGGCCATGCGGGCAGCGATCCGAACCTCAGGCCCTGGCATGAGCATCAGCAAAATGACACCTCGTGAGATGGACTTGGGGATTGTCTCGGATGTCGCGGAGGACACCTTCGATCGCTTGGGTCGCCATCCAATCCTTCGCTATTCCATCCTGATCAGCATGGTCGTCGGCGTGCTGGGCTACCTTTATTTTCTCCTCGCATGAGTGTGATTGGTTCTCAGACCGCAAATATCAATGCCACCGCCGGGATGCCTCCGGCACGCATCGCGCGGATGCGGCGCGCGACCTTTTTTTCCTTTGTGGGCCTGGGCACGATCGTGGGCACTTGGCTCATGTACACCTACATGGCCGAACAGGGCATGAGAAAGGCGGAGTGGCTGCTGCTGGCCACCTTTTTGCCGCTGTATTATCAGCTGAATGTCGGCTTTTGGACGGCGATCTTTGGCATGTGGCTGATGAATCGTCCCAAACCGGACCCGCTGAATCTCTGGCGAACGCTGAAGGCGGAGGATCGTGATGCGGAAATCACCGCGAGCACGGCGATCATCATGCCCGTGTTCAATGAAGATGTGACGCGTGTTTTTGAGGGGTTGCGCTCCATTTACCTTTCTCTGGAACAAACGGGACATTCGAAGAACTTCGACATCTTCATCCTCAGTGACTCGAACCAAACCTCTCAGTGGATCGAGGAAGAAACCGCTTGGCTGGAGCTTTGCCGTCAGCTCAATGCCTTTGGCCGTATCTTTTACCGCAAGCGCCGCAAGCCCATCAACCGCAAAAGCGGCAACGTGTCCGACTTCTGCCGCCGCTGGGGGAAGCGCTACCGTTACATGATCGTGCTGGATGCGGACAGCCTGATGTCCGGCGGCCTGCTGACGAGCATGGTGCGCATCATGGAGAAAAATCCCGGCATCGGCATCCTCCAGACTTTCCCCAAGCAGATCGGGGCAGAGACACTACTCGGTCGGGTCATGCAGTTCGCCCAGGCGCTCTACGGTCTGCCCTTCATGGATGGCCTGGACTATTGGCAGTGTGGCGAGGCCAACTTCTGGGGGCACAATGCCATCATCCGCCTGGAGCCTTTCATCAAATACTGCGCACTACCGCCCCTGCCGGGCAAGGAGCCCTTTGGCGGGCACATCTTGAGCCACGACTTCGTCGAGGCCGCGCTGATGCGCAAAGCGGGCTACGCTGTGCGCCTGCTGCCCACGAATCGTGGCAGTTATGAGGAAGGACCGCCGACGCTGGTGGACATGCTGAAGCGCGATCGCCGCTGGTGTCAGGGGAACATGCAGCACTTCTGGTTGCTCTTTGCCAAAGGCTGGCATCCAATGAGTCGCATCAACTTCGCCCACGGCATTCTCAGCTACGCCAGCAGCCTGCTTTGGTTGCTTTTCCTGGTCTTTTCGACCTTCTTGGCGGCGACACCGGTCGCCTTGGGCAGCGAGCAAGCCATGCTGGCCATGCGCATCCTGCTGGGCCTCACGGGCATGCTCATCTTCCTGCCGAAGTTTGCCATCTTGCTGGACGAAATCATCACCGGGCGCCTGCACAAGCCGCTGAAGGGTCGTCTTTTCACCTTCATCAGCAGCATGGCAGACACCTTTGTCTTCACGCTGATGGCCCCGGTGCTCATGGTCTTCCACTCGCAGTTCGTCGTTTACACCGTGCTGGGAAAAGGGGTGCGCTGGGTCACGCAGCGCCGTAAGCTGGATGGCGGCGTTGATTGGGCGGAGGTGTTTTTCAATCTCTGGCCTGTCACGGCGATGGGTATCGTGTGGGCAGTCATCGCCTGGATGGTGTCGCACAATTTCTTGCTTTGGATCAGCCCGATTCTGTTTGCGCTGCTTCTGGCCATTCCGATGGGCATCCTGGTTTCGGGCAGACGTTCGGGCTTGCGCTTTGGGCTCTTTTTGACGCCTGAAGAGACCGAGCCGCCGGGCGTGCTCGACCTCATGAACAAGAACTTGGCGGAGATCAAAGGCCGCATTCATTTGCCGTCTGAGCTGGAGAAGCATCATGGCTTGCTCCAGGTTTGCCTCGATCCCTACGTGAACAGCCTGCATGTCTCGCTGCTACGTCGCCGCAAGAGCATCAATGTCTCCCGCTCCTACCTCGATCAGATCGCGAATCGCCTGATCAAACAGGGGCCGAATGCGCTGAGTGCTCAGGAGATGAAGGCGATGATTCACGACACCGAGACCATGACCGACATGCATTATCGTCTTTGGTCCGCACGTGACTCTGACCTCGCACCGTTTTGGGCCACGGCTATCCGCCAGTACAACCTCGCGGCCAGCAACCCATTCACCCACACCTTGGCTCAGTCTTCGGATCAGTTGCTCACCGCTACGGCGACGAATTGATCCAATGGGGCTGCAAACGCCTTTAGGGGCTCTGGCGGGCCGAATTCCATAGTTTCCAGGCGACCAGTTCTGTATCTGAGCGTGCCACGATTCGTGCCTCCACAAACGCTGGATGGGCCCAGGTTTTGCCGATCAATTGGTGCCTCGCCAGCTCCTCAAAGCCTTTGCGGCTCAGCTTCACGTAAACCAGTTCACCGTTGGCATTCAGCAGGCTGGCTAGCCCGTCTTCACGGCGCAGCCAGACGAGACTCATTTGTGGGTTTCGATCCTTTGGGGTCAGGGTATTGTCATCGCTCCAAAGGATTTTTCCGTCCTTCAGCTCTATCGCTTGCAGTCCACGGTTTTTGTCCAGCAGATAGACAATGCCGTCTTTGAAAAGCGGAGCAGACATCAGGCCGCACATGGCTTTTTCCTCACTCCAGGCCAGTTCCACCTGATTCGGCTCACGCCCTAACCGTAGGGTGCGCGTGCCGTGCCAGTAGCCAGAGACCAGCAGCAGCCCATCGCGATACAGCGGCTGGGCGATGCTGACGCCGTAGGTGATTTTATAGGGCCAACGCCAAAAGCCTGATCCCGTCTCAGGATCAAGGCTCTGGATATGCTCTGGCCCCCACACGATGAGTTGCCTGCGGCCCTCATGCTGGATGATTTCGGGTGTGCAGTAGCCCGCCGGATCGGTTCCGCCCTGCCAGATCAACTTGCCGCTATCGCGATCCAGAGCTAGCACGCTGCCAGCGCTTTCCGCGCCCACATGCAGCAGCACGCGCGGACCATTGAGGACAGGAGAGGCGGCAAAGCCCCAGGTCGGCACGCGTGCCCGGTGGGCAGTGACGGTGTCCACCTGCCAGATCGGGCGTCCTGTTTCTGCCTCAAGGCACATCGCCATCCCCTTTGCCCCTAGCGTGTAGGCCCGACCCTCCAGCACAGTCACGGAGGCTCGGGGGCCATTGGCGTAGTCCATGTCTCCATAGTCTGCCGGCCAGTTTTGCGACCACAGCAGGCGTCCAGTTTCCAAGTCAAAGCAGAGCACGCGCTCACTACCCGGCGCTGCCTTGGGCCGATCCATCAGATAGACACGTCCCTCGGCGACGGTTACTCCGCCGTAGCCACCGCCGATCTCCGCTTTCCAGAGCTGCTTCGGCTCTTGTTGGGCGAAGTCCTTGGGCACTTCCTGCGGATTCCAGCAGCCATCGCCTGCAGGCCCTCGCCAGCGCGGCCAATCCGCCGAGGTGGCAAGGCTAGGGATTAGAAACGTGACCAAGAAAACAGCGGCGGAAAAGCAATGCATGATAGCCTTTTATGCGAACCCTCCACCCCACATGTCAACCCATTGCATGCTGCTCCAGGAATCAAGGCGTGACTAGCGTACGGTCACGTAGTTCGGCCATCGCCTCGAGGAGAATTTGGCGGTCCATGTCATGGACTTCTACCTTTTGGCCGATTTGGGGGACCAAGGTCACGGTCAATTCACCGCCAAGATGCTCGCGGAATTCCTCCAGCCCTTCCAGGATGGCGGGTTCACCGCTTCGGCCCTGCGAGAGCAGGCCAGGATGATAGGTCTCAAAGCCAATTCGCTCCACCAACTTCAATACCCGTCGGGCCGTGGCGGCATCCAGGATTCCTTTCCTCACAGAATACACCAGATCCACCGCCATACCGATGGCCACTGCCTCGCCATGAGTCACCTCAAAATGAGTGATTTGCTCCAGCTTATGCGCGGCCCAGTGGCCAAAGTCCAGAGGCCTTGCGCTGCCTAGCTCAAAGGGGTCACCGCCTGTGGCAATGTGCTCCACATGCAGCTCAGCACTGCGTTGAACCACACGCTCCAGAGCCGTGGGCTCCAGCGCAGCCAATCCATCGGCCATGCATTCGATCTCTTCAAAAAAGGCCCGGTCACGGATCAGGGCCACCTTGATGGCCTCAATGATCCCATTGCGCCGTCCGCGAGCAGGCAGGCTTTGCAAAAAAGCAAAATCATTCACCACTGCGTAAGGCACCGCGAAGCTGCCGACCCAGTTTTTTTTGCCGAAGTAATTCACGCCATTTTTCACGCCTACCCCGCCATCGCCTTGACTTAAAGTCGTGGTGGGAAAGCGCACGTGGCGGATGCCACGGTGTGCGGTCGAGGCTGCAAAGCACACCAAATCCAGCACTGCACCTCCCCCGATCACGAAAACGTAACTGTGGCGATCCAGTCCCGCATCGTGGATGGCCTGCCAGCCCTTTTGCACGAGGGTAAAGTCATTCTTGCAGGCCTCACCACCAGGCAGCACCACAAGCTCACCGGCCAAGTCTAGCACCTCGGCGTGGGCGCGTGCATAGGCGCGTAGGCTCTCCCGCAGGTGGGGCATGGCGCTCGTGACTTGATCGTCCGCAAAGACTAGCACACGCGGCACCTTGTTCGGGCGATCCAGCATCAGCAGATCGCGGATGGCGTGATTGGTGGGCGCAAAAGCGTCCCGGGTGAATAATATCCGGTGGCTATGTTCGAGCCTTATTTTTTTCTCCAGCATGGGGGCACGTTGCTTTTTCCCCTCTACGCCGTTGGCAAGGCAGGGAAAAGCTTAAACGCAACGAACGGCGCTTTTCTAGCCGTCTCCTGCGGTGTCCTTGTCCCAAGTTCCTTGGGCGCACTCTCATGGCGCTAGCCTAGCGTCTGTGCGACTTGTCCTGTGGGGCATGGCTCGTCGAGGGGACGGCCTTGACTTCTTGACCCTTCGGCCTCCCTCGCCATTCTCCCCGCCCTCTTTCCCGATCGCCCATGTCCGCCGTCCCCACCGCCGCCCAGATCCGCCAGACCTTCCTCGACTTCTTTAAGTCGAAGCAGCATACCATCGTCCCCAGTGACAACGTGGGCTACACCAGCCGCGACGGCGCACGCATCTTCACCAATGCAGGCATGAACCAGTTCGTGCCCATCTTCCTCGGCGAGCGCAGCGCGGACGTGGACACCTGGCCCGGCGTTTTGGCCAAAGGCCTGCCCACTCGTGCGGCGGACACGCAGAAGTGCATCCGCGCGGGTGGCAAACACAACGACCTCGAAGACGTGGGCCTCGACACCTACCACCACACTTTCTTCGAGATGCTCGGGAACTGGTCCTTCGGCGACTACTTCAAAAAGGAAGCCATCTCCTGGAGCTGGGAGCTCATCGTCGAGCGCTTCAAATTCCCGCCGAGCCGCGTTTTTGCGACCATCTACCAGCCGAACAAGGACAAAGGCGACCCCGCCGAGCGTGACGAAGAAAGTTGGAACCTCTGGGCCGAAAAATTCCGCTCCGTGGGTCTCGATCCCGACATCCACATCGTCAACGGCAACAAGAAGGACAACTTCTGGATGATGGCCGACACCGGCCCCTGCGGCCCGTGCACGGAAATCCACATCGACCTCACCCCTGGCCCCATCGAGCTGGATGAAGCCCGCCAGCGTGCCGGTGCCAAGCTCGTGAACGGCAGCGACGCGAGCTGCATCGAGATCTGGAACAACGTCTTCATCCAATACAACGCCAACCCCGACGGCACCTTCACCCCGCTGCCCGCGCAGCATGTCGATACCGGCATGGGCTTCGAGCGCCTCACCAGTATCATTCAGGGCACGAAAAACTTCACCGACTTCGAGAACGCGAAGATCAGCAACTACGACACGGATGTCTTCAAACCCATCTTCGATGAACTGACGAAGCTCAGCGGCAAGCACTACCAAAGCACGCTGCCGAAGGCCAACGAGCAGGGCCACGTCATCCCGGTCACCGAGCAGGAAAAGATCGACGTCGCCTTCCGCGTCATCGCCGACCACCTCCGCACCCTCAGCTTCTCCATCGCCGACGGCATCCAGCCCGGCAACAGCGACCGCAACTACACCCTCCGCCGCATCCTCCGCCGCGCCGTGAAGTATGGCCGCACGCTCGAGTTCAAAGAGCCCTTCTTCTACAAGCTCGTCGATGTCCTCGCCGCGCAGATGGGTGACGTGTTCCCCGAACTGCGTGTGAAGAAAGAGCAGGTCAAAGCCGTGCTGAAGCTGGAGGAGGAGGCGTTTAACCGGACGCTGGATAAGGGCACGCTTATCTTTGAAAAGGCTGTTTCATTCCTCAATGACATGCCGATGGAAAGTATAGCTACTGGTGGCGGGCTTTTGGCTGTTGGAGATTTCCGAGGAGAGGCGTTTAAAATGCTTACTCTGGAAAATGGTAAGACTGTGAAGACCATTTCTGATAGGTTGGCTTTCTTCTTGTATGACACATGTGGCTTCCCGCTTGATCTTACTGAGCTCATGGCTCGTGAACGCGGCCTTACCGTCGATACCGCAGGCTTTGACAAGCTCATGGACGAGCAGCGCGAACGCGCTCGATCTGCGATGAAAAAGAGTGTGGTATCTCTCAGCGAGATCGAAACCAAGGACGCCACCAAGTTCATCGGTTACGACACGCTCGAAACCGACGCCAAGGTGCTCGAAGTCGTCTCCATGAAGGACAAGACGGCGGTGGTGCTCGACTCCAGCGTTTGCTACGC
>CANNQP010000060.1 GCA_947507875.1 Verrucomicrobiaceae bacterium
CGGACCGGCGGCATACTGGATGTAGGTGGTCGCGATGAGGGTGCCGTCGCTGAGGAGTTCGAGATCGGAATAGCCGCAGTCGGTGTTGCCAGTGCCGGGCAGGTCGCTGGGCTTGCGGTTGGCGTTGTGGAGGAGCTTGATGCGGTATTGGCCTTCGTGCCGGTTCACGAGGTCCTCAAAGGTGCCGACCCATGCGACGTAGTGCCCGTAGGTGGCGCTTGTTTTTGCCATGTCGCGGAAAGCGATGACGAGGCGGCCATCGGGCGCGTGTTTGATGACATGACGATCTCCCGTGAGCGCGGCAGGGAGTTCTTTGGGCTCGCTCCAAGTCCGTGCGTCGTCGGTGCTGATCGAGTAAAGCGAGTGATGCTGGCGCGTGTTCTCACGCAGGAGCATGACGAGCTGCTTTCCATCATCGGATCGGGTCACGCTCGGTTGCGCCCATTGGCCCGGGACGATGAGGATGACGCGCTCCTTGCTCCAAGTGAGACCGCCATCGAGCGATTCGCTCTGCCAGACGACGGGATGCGGATCCTTGGCGTTTTTTGGGTCGCGACGGTCGGACCACATGACGAATCGCTTGCCGCCATCGAAGGACAGGATGCTCTTCGGGGCGACTTCGCCGACGAGGCCGAGTTCCTTCATCGGCGACCACGTTTTGCCAAGGTCCGTGGAGAACGCGCTGCGCAGATTGCCAGGAAAGTCACAGCCACCAAAGATGAAAAGGCGCTCGACGCCCTGCGGATCGGTGAGGCGATGGAGCACAGGCGTGGTCTTTTTCACGAGCTGCCAGTCCGGCGGCGTCTGCAAAGGCGAAGTCCAGGTGAGCCCGCCATCATCGCTGCGGGCGAGCGGGCCGAGGTGCCCCGCGTGATTCATGCACCATGCCGTGAACATCGTCCGGCCATCCGCCATGAGCACCGTGTCGCAATGCCCTTGGTATTCCTTCTCCGTGCCACGGGCGATGATGACCTGCCGTGCCGCATCCGCCGAGATGTCCACGGTCGGGATGGAAATCGTTCGCAAGGTGCCCGGAGTAGGCCCGGCAAAGGTGGGCACGTCCGCCGCATGGATGAAGGCGCTGCACGAGATCGCGAGAAAGCAGGAGAGAGATCGAAGAGACATGATTCGAGAAAACGGGCACTGAGGAGGTATTTCGCGTCTTGAATGCCGTCGCGGCGTGTTATGCTAACACGAGGTCAACTCATGTTGAGGCAAACACTCAAACGAACGGCTTAACCCAAATCCTATCGAAGCTTTGCCTGTGAAGGAGCACAACGAGTGATGATCAAGGAGACCCTGAAGCCCTTGGCCTTTTCACACACGGCATCGTTCAACATGACTCTAACATCACGAACATAGCCTCTTGTAGTCAGGCATTGACGCTACTGAAAACTGACCTGACGGGCCGTCACTCTAAAAGTCTCGACGAGCGAGAACCTTGGCAGGGTCTCCAGCAAAACCAACTGCCGCAAAGCCCCCACCCACGACCCCTTCTTCAATGCTGCTCAAGTCAGGTTGTTGCTTAAGCACTTCGGGCCTCTTCACATGATCGAGCACACGATCCTTCGGCACATAGCCAAGGCGATATGCATTTTGATTGTCAAAAAAAGGCTGGGGCACTTCAGAAACACCATAGACGATCTCGTGATGAAGCTCAGGAGAGGTAAGCCCGATGTGAATCAATTGCGCGAGATCACGCGCACTGATCCAGGTGTGCAATCGGCGTTCTTTGGAAAAATCATCGCCCATGTAGCCGATGCGAATGCTGAGAATCTGCAGGCCAAAATTATCGGCGTAGTAGGACGCCGCGGCTTCACCAAACGCCTTGCTCAGTGCATACTCTCCGTTCGGTCGGGGTGGAGTTCGATGATCGAGCCGCGAGCCCCGAGGCGCAAAACCCACGACATGATGACTGCTGGCATAGATCACGCGCTTCACTCCCTGACGCGTAGCCGCCTCGAAAAGATGATGTGTGCCAACGATGTTCGGGCCGAGCACTTCCTCGAAGCCATGAGTAGCGCCGACCATGCCACCCAGGTGAATGACCGCCTGCACCTGAGCGCATAGCTTTTCCATAGCATGCAGTTCACAAAGATCGGCTTGCTGATAGCTCTCGTTGGCGGCGAGATCCTGAATCGCCACGATATCCGTCAGCAGCAATTCATAACGCTCCCGCAAAATCGGCCGTAAAGCCGTGCCGACGATGCCGGCTGCACCAGTCATGAGAATACGCGTAGGCGAATTCATGAAAGTGAGTCGAGGTTTTGGCGAAAATCGGAAGCGCGACCACCTCCACCCAGCGCTTCGATCCGTGCCTTCACTTTGGGCACATACACGCTTGAGATGCTCCGCTGCAAACCATCATCCATCGCACTGATCTTAAAATCAGGGTGCTTAGGCTCAAGTCGTTCACGATTGCCATCAAAGTAAGCGGCGGCGGCAGCTGAGCGAATCAGCAATGATTCCGAAGACCAATTCACTTTCACCACTCCGGCAGCGACGCCGTCTTGGAGCTGATTCACGTTGAGACCTGAAGAACCATGCAAGGCAATGCCAATGGGACGACCGGCAAGTTCCGAAGCCAATTCCTGATGAGCCCGAATCGCAGCAGGACTGAAGCCATCGAGAGCATTGCCCAACCCATGTTTCGTGCCAACCCCTGGTGCCCAAAGCGCAAGATGCCCTGGCATGCGCTGTTCAACCCTACCAAAAAGCGTGCGCGTTTCTTCGAGCGGCGTGATGCCATCATCTACACCCGCTTCCATCTCCAGCGTGAGCGAGAGCCCTTCCTGCATGGCGATTTCTCCCAAACGAATCATCGTCGCGATGTTCTCCTCTGCGCTCATGGCCGATGAATCCAGAGACAGGCTAGAGGCTTTTCTTCGCATAGCATGAGTGAGGATATGGACCGTGGCCGATCCTTTGATGTGGTCGGTATGATAGACCACCGGCACATCACGAAAGCGCTCACTCGCAGCGAGTGCGCGCAACTGAGCTAGATAAAGATCGATACCAAGCATGGGATCACCCGCACCAAAGCTGTGTGCTGTTAACTGCCACAGACTCGTTTCGATGATGATCGGCGCATCACACACCTGCGCTGCCATGAGACAGTCCACCACGGCAGTGGGGCTGTCTGCATTCACCGCGAGCACGGCGTATCGGTGCTGGGCAGCATGTTCGTAAAGAGCACGGGCTTGTTGAGGTGTCAGCAGCATAGGCAACGGCTATGATTTCATTCCATGACCAGGAAGGATGCAAACCTTCAGGGCCTCACCACTTTCCATGAGCGGAAAAGCCTCCTGGATGCGATCCAATGGAAGCGTGTGGGTGATGAACTTCTCCGCCGGGAAGCGACCACTGTGCAGCAAGGCAAACGAGGCCTGAAAATCACTTTTCTTTTCGGAGTAGCTGCCACTGATCACGAGTTCCTTGTAATGAATGTGGTTCACATCCAACGGGGCAATGGGATTGGACTTCGGTAGCCCGGCGAAAAAGTTCACTCGTCCCGCTTTCGCCGCGATTTCGAGTGCATCGTTTTGTGCAGGAGCTGCACTGACTGCCACAAGGGTAACGTCGGTGCCATGGCCATCCGTAAGATCACGCACTTGATCGCGGTGCGAACCATCCTCTTTCACCAGAATCGCAGCGTCGATATCGAAGCGTTTCGCCATTTCAAGACGTGCGGGATTGTTGTCCAAGACCATGATCTTTTGCGCACCTTGAAGCCGCGCGAGGGCTGCATGCATCATGCCTATGGGGCCTGCACCAAGGACTGCCACTGTATCTTTCAAGCCAATGCCAAGACGCGAATGAGCATTCATGCAGCAGCCCAAAGGTTCGGCCAATGACATGTGCTCATGACTGATGTCTGAGGTCACTTTGAACAAATTGCCCTGCCGAACCGCCATAGCGGGCACTTTCATGAAAGGAGCAAAAGCACCATCATGGTGATAGCTCATCGTTGTGCGGTGCGCGGTGAGGTTTTCCCGCCCCATCTCAACATAACGGTCACGCTCGCTGACGATGACGATGTACATCACCACACGATCTCCGACCTTGATGTTGGCATCAGGGGCTCGTGATTCGAACACAGTGGCACTGAATTCATGCCCCAGGATGCGAGGTGGGATGATTTTCTTGTCACCGTGGCGGTAAGTGCGGAGATCCGTGCCACAGACCGAACAAGCATGGATTTGCAGAAGCACCTCCCCCTCATCGAGCGAGGGTTTTGCCACTTCCTGAACAACGATTTGTTCCTTTCCCAGATAAACCGCAGCTTTCATGATCAAGACATCCAGTTGGTTGATTTGGCCGTCCACTTGGTGGTGATCTTTTTGGTCTTGGTCCAGAATGAGATCGCGTCCCTACCCGTGATGTCACCAGGTCCAAATTTGCTCGCATTCCATCCACCAAAACCAAAGGGATCGCGTGGCACAGGCACCCCGATGTTGACGCCGATCATGCCCGCCTCAGCACGCATCTCAAAGTAGCGAGCCGTGGCACCGCTGGTGGTATAAATGCACGCGGCATTGCCATAAGGATTGGCATTTTCAATCGCGAGAGCCTCGTCCAGGGTCTTCACGCGCAAGATGCTGAGCACAGGACCGAAGATTTCATCATGGGCACATTCATCTTCGTGACAGATGCCATCGATCAGCGTCGGGGCGATGTAGTGACCAGGGCCAGGCTGAAAACGTCCATCCAGACGAATCTTGGCTCCACGTTCGACAGCTCTTGTGATATAACCTTCAATGCGATGCTTGGCCTTAGCACTGATGATCGCTCCCATTTCTTTGCCACAAGTCAGGCTTCGCATCTCAGACTCGATGGCATCCAGAATGGCATCACAATCACCCACTGCGATCAACACACTGGCCGCCATGCAGCGCTGACCTGCACAACCTACCGCACTGGAGACCACATTCTTGGCTGTCACGGCCGGATCTGCATCGGGGACGATGACCAGATGATTCTTCGCCCCACCGAGCGTTAACATCCGCTTGTTCCCGGCAATCCCACGTTCATACACAGCCTTGGCCACAGGAGTCGACCCTACAAAAGCTACGGCGGAAATGCCGGGATGGTCTAGCACTGCCTCGACCGTCTCACGATCACCCTGAACGACATTAAAGACACCCTCGGGAAGACCCGCTTCTTTGAGCAAATCGGCCAGCATCAAAGGGGTGAAAGGCACTTGCTCACTCGGTTTCAAGATAAAGCTATTGCCGCAGGCAATCGCCATCGGAAACATCCACATCGGCACCATGGCAGGAAAATTGAATGGCGTGATCCCTGCGACCACACCTAGAGGAAAACGCCGAGTGTAGCAGTCCACTCCGCTGCTCACCTCGAGAATATCACCCGCGAGTAGCTGAGGCAGGCTGGCCGCATACTCCACAATCTCAACGCCACGTGCGAGACCAGCCGTCGATTCAGCAAGTGTCTTGCCATTCTCGGCAGTGACCTGCTTCGCAAGATCGCCGATGTGATTCTCCACCAACATCTTGAACTTGTAGAGCACCTGCACACGGTCCTTCACAGGCACAAGGCTCCAGCTTTGAAAAGCTTGCCGTGCCGACTGCACGGCTTGATCCACAACAGAAAAGTCGGCCACCTGAACCGTACCCAGTGGGCTTCCATCCACTGGTGAAGCGAGCGAATCTAGCGAACGCGAACCTGCCTGAACGCGAGTTCCATGGAGGTAGTGATGGACAATCATGGGTAGAAATGACAGGCCGAGGAGCTGGTTTGCCAACGAGCCCTTGTTTTGGCTTAGCCACTTTTAGTTTTGGCTTAGCCACTTGTCAAAGTTCTTGTTTTGAGCATGCTTCCTCATGACTTCCACCAGCACCTTTCATCAGCATCTTGTGGAGAAGCTGCGTGTTTTGATTCGTGAGGGTGGGTTCACCGCCGGAAGTCAATTTCTTACCGAACGTGAAATCGCTGAACGATTCGACACCAGCCGTCCAACCGCAAATAAAGCGCTAAGCAGCCTTGTGTCCGCCGGTTTGCTAGAAGTGCGGCGTGGTGCTGGCACCTTTGTTCGAGAAGGAGTCCTCGACTATGACCTAGAACGACTCGTAAGCTTCACGGATAAAGCCAAAGCTGCTGGCAAGAAACCGAGCACCGAACTGATCGAATATCGGCGAATTCATGCCACAGAAGCTCCACCCAATGTCGCGGAAACCCTTCGCACGAAAGGCACCATGGAACTGATTTACATGGAGCGCATTCGTCTCGCCGACCGCACTCCCGTCATTTATGAGCGCCGTCATGTCGTGTCATCGCTGTGTCCTGAGATGCATCGAAGCGACGCCAAGCACTCGCTCTATTCATGCTGGACCGAAAAGTGCGGTCTATCCATCACGGGGGCAGATGAAATCATCCATGCCGTGAATGCCAGCGAGGCCGAAGCTTCACGCCTGCGAATTCCCGTGGGTGCGGCTTGTTTCAAAATCATCGCCACGGGGCATATCGATAACGAAACACCTCTCTGGCATGAAGAAACGCTGTACCGAGCCGATGTGTATGAGTTCCGGAATCGCATCCACGGAATCGCCGGCAACCATGCGGCTCTGGGCAAAATCAGGGCCTAGAGCTTTTAAACAAGCAATTGCAGCAACAGCGCCATGCTTGTTTAGACTAGTACTTAACCCATCGCTAAGAAACCCACTGGAAAGATGCCGAACGCGTTGACTTTCGGTGGCATGAGAAAAAGACGTGCTTTCAGCAAGGCACTAGATCCATTTTGGCTTCCTCATCATGGCTCCACCCTCGCTCCGATCACGCTGAGCGGAGCCAGGCGATCGAGAGGCTCTTTGGCGGTCCACATGAGGCCGCGCAGGATGAGGATGCGGTAGAGCGGGTCGTCGTGGGTCCAGGTGTAGTGGCCGGGGATGCTGACAAAGACACGACCGGGGCCGACTTCACGAGTCCACATTTGCGGCGTGGGCTGATTCTCTTCGAGGCTGGTGGCGAGGATGCTGGCTTTGGCGGCAGCGAGGCTGCCGGTGAGATGCCAGTAGCTTTCGTCAGGGATTTTGAAGTCGATGAAGCCAGCGGCGAGCGGATGATTTTTGTCGAGCACCCAGTCGCTCGCACCGTGGCGATATTTCGCGGGCGGGATCTTCCACGCGGCACCGAGGCGAGACGCAAGCGCTTCAACATTGGCACCCGCGTTCATCGCGTAGTGGATGAAGGTGAGTCCGCCGCCGCGGGCGAGAAAAGTGTCGATGTCCGCGCCTTGCTTGGCGATCTTCTCGGCATCAGCCACACCGGCCCACGCGGGGTTGTAGCTGTTGAACACGATGAGGTCGGCTTTGGCCCATTGCTCATCGGTGGGCCAGTTGTTGGCTTGCTCGACCTGGATGCCGGGCGCGAGGCCGAGCAATCGCGTCCAACGGCTGCGCCACAGCGGGTAGTCGTGAGAGCCGGGCTTGATGTGCGCCTTGTCTTTATCAGACGCGCAAAGAACCACACGCAGCGGCTTGGCGTTGGCATCGATGGGCTTGGTGAGCTTGTCGCCGAGGATGGCCTTCACGTCGCTCAGCTTGCGCGGCGCAGGGGCGCCGGGAATCACGATCGGCGCAGGCTCGAAAGGCGGGATGAGCAGGTAGCTCATGAGGTCGCGGAGTTGCGCGGCATTGAGTGCCTTGTCGAAACCGGCGGGCATGAGCGAGGTGGCGAGCTGCTTTTGCTCCACGATGTTGGCACGCGGAATCTCGATGAGCTGGCCGGAGAGCTGACCGAAGGTGACGGTGTCCGCATTCTCGGAAATCCAAACGGCGGTGAGTTCGCTGCCGTCCTTCTTTTTGATGCTGTAGCCGACGTGCTCCGGATTGATGGCGGCGCTAGGCTCGCGGATGTCACGCAGCACACTATCATAGTCGCGGTAGATGAGGTTGGTCAAATCCGGGCCGACTTTCCCGCCCTCACCGCGCACGGCGTGGCACACGGCACAGATGGCTTTGAAGAGCATCTGGCCGTTGTTCCAGTTTCCGCCCGCGAGCTGCGGCAGATCTTCATTTCGAGGCAAAGGGGCGATTTCCTGGGCCTGTGCATACGGAAGCAGCACACGGCGCAGGGCGAGCGGGCGCGGTGTGTCGCTGCGGTCGGTGAACCAGCTTGTTTTCACATCGGGATCGCCGCTGGCGGTCTGCAAAGCGACGGTGAAGCCAAACCAGCTTCCGGCTTTCGTGCCGACCATCAGCCGCGCTTCGTGACGTGTGCCAGCGGGCTGCGAGACGACGCTGTCCTTGCCAAGCGTGAGTTTGAAAGGCCGCGCCGCATTGAGCACGAGCGTCACTTTTTCCTCGGGATACTCCCAGTCGAGCTTTGAGCCTTCCTGAATCGACGGGTAAAGCATGAGACCGAGGTCGAGCTGGCCTTTGAGCGTGATGGCACCGGTTGGGTCGAGCTTTGACCACACGGGCGATTGCGGAAAAAGCGCCCGCGACACTTGGAAATCGGGATGCGGCAGCCAGTGGCTCGATCCATCGGCGAGCGTAACATCCAGGCCGGTGAGCTCGGCGAGCAAATCGAGCTCACCCGCATACGCCTCGCCAGTTTTGGTTTGGAAAACGTCTGCCGCGAGGGTGATGCCGTAGTTCGCCGCCGCGTTGCGATCTGGCGTGGTGATGATCAGCGTGCGCCGGTCCTCGCTGAGGGCCAGCTTTTGCACGGCGACCGGATAACGAGGTGCCGCGAGCTGATTCTTCACGACCTGATAGCCGGGCCGCATCGTCTCAAAACGGTCGCCGGCCTGCACGTAGCGGCCTTGTGTGATGCTGACCTTGCCCTGGATGGCGGAGAGCACGCCTTCAGCGAGCGGTTGATCAAACGCCACGCGCAGTTCGTTTGGCGATGCGCTGTAAGCGATGACCGGCTGCGGTGTGGCCTGCGGGATGGGCGTGATCTGCCACAGCTCGCCGCTGCCGCTCGGGCCCGTGCCCCAGTCAGGTGCGCCGCTGTGGATGGACACCGTCAGTGCGCCCTTCGGCGTCACCGCCTGGTCGATGACGATGCTCTGCAACTGCGCGAAGGTCTCGTTCTTCGCGACATAGCCCACGTCCGTCTTCACGAGTTTCGTGCGGTAGATTTTCCCGCGCGACATCGCGCTCACCAGGGCATCGCCACGCCACCACGCCGGGCCGAAGCCGGTGTTAAACGCCAGCCCCACCGTGCTCTGATGCTGCGGACCATAATCAAAGGTGCTGGGCTCATCCACGACCTCCGGCAGATGCTGCGGATGCTTCGGAGGGAAGCCATAGTATCGCCGGGGCTGGATGTGCAGCAGCTCATCAAAGGGATTGCCGTTCGCCAGCCAGGTCGCGCCTTCCTGCTCGGTCGCAAAGAGGTCGCCCTCGCGGTTGAAAGCGAGGCCGACGAGAAAGCGCAGCCCGTTCGCGTAGGTGGTGCGCGTTTTGAAATCAGCGGACACTTCCTGCACCGAGCCGCGCTCGCCATCGGCGCGGAAGGCCGGCTTGCCCGTCGCCGCGTCGAGCAGGTAGGCATTGGTGAAGTTCGGCGTCCCCAGATTGAAAAACACACGCCCATCCTTGGCCACCGCCAGACCCAAGGCATCGGAAACGCCACCCGCTGCCACCTTCGGCGGCTCCCATCCGCTCGCCACCGTGACGACTTCATCGCCCTTACCATCATGGTTCTGATCGAGGACGAGCAGCACCTTCCCACGGGTGGAGACGAAGACGCCCTCGCCCCGCGCATAGCCGGAGGGCGTCAGCGCCATTCCCATCACGACCTTCAAGTCATCGCTTTCATAAAACACCTCTGACTTGTCCTCCAGGCCATCGCCATCGGTGTCGCGGAGCAGCCAGATCTTTCCATCGTAAGCCCCCGCATACAGCCGGCCGTCCTCGCGATAGCGCAGCACATTGATGTTGCTGAGCTGCACGGGCAGTTTGCGCGTCGTAAAGCCTGGCACGAGCGGCTGAATCACCGGCGGGTTCTTCGCCGCCACGAGCACCGCTGTGCCCGATGGCTTCTCGCTCTTCGACGGTGCGACATAGACCACTGCGGAATACTTGGTGGCGAAGTAAGTGCGCAAAGCCCGCACCTCGTCGCTGACGAGCACCCGATCGTAGATCAGCACCTCGAAGACATCGCCGTGAAAGAAACCACGCGGCGATGGCTTGCCACCTTGGTTGTCATAGTGCCGTGCCCCGATAACGATTTGATCCGCGCTGATCGTTTTCCCGCCCGCACGAGGCCGCGATGGGTTCTGCATGGTGCTCAGCGAGACCGCTGCCTTGTCGGCCTCGATGCGCGACAGCAGCGTGAACGTGGCACCAAATGCCACTGGCTCCTTCAACAGATTCCGTTCGCCTGCAAAGCCCGCGCCTTCGAGGTTCAGCACACCGAGGCCATCCTCCGATGCCTGGCTGCCGAGGTCGATGTTGAAGCCGCTCTGGTAATCATTCGCCCCCGTCTTGCTCGCTGAAAGGAGTGCGCGGTAGCCACCCGCATTCGATCTGGCCCGCGCAAAGACCACGACCGTTGCTTCCTTGAATTCAAGCCCAGGCGACTTCACCACGAAGTGCTGACGTTGGCCGTCGAATGCGAACAGTTTCGCTGGATATGCCGTACCGAGCTTCGGCTGAGCTGCGGCGTCTTCCTGCCGCGCATCACGTTTGTGACCCGAGGCATCATGCCAGATCCCCGCAGGAATCTTGGGCGACCTGGCGCTGAACGGCTCCACCTTCTCAAACTGCCCACCGCTCGCCCGAGCCGCCGCCGCTTCCGCGCCCGCGTCCAGCCAGAGAGCGAGCCCGTCCTTCACCGGCAATGAAGGATCAGCCCACGGTTCGATGGCGTGGGCGGCGGTGGTGATGATGCCGAAAAGAAAAGATAAGAGTGTTTTCATGATGACAATGGGGGCGGTGCGGAAGTCATTTGCAGAACTCGATCCAATTCACGTCGAGCAAGGCCCGTGTTTCGTGAGGCATTTCACCCTCGGGCTTGGCGACGAAATAGAGCGTGTGAAGGCCAGCAGTGTCGGCAATCGGGACGCGAATCTCCTCGAAACGATCTTCACTTCCACACGGCTTTAGGGTGTGCCGGGCAATGCAAGGACCGTCGGTTGAATCCAGATGAGCCTCGAGATGCGTGATCCCAGCGTAACGCGCAGCGAGGCGGATTCTCAGCGAAGCAACGCCGCTGAGATTCATCTGCTCGAAGGCGAACCAACCGTCGGGATCGAGCCGGAGAATGTTGCCCTCGCCGCCCTTGAACATGTCCACCGTCTCGGCACTTTTCGCGCGATCAAACGTGGCCGCGCGCTTGGTGCGCGGATGCAAAATAATGCGGCCGGTCCCGCGCAATGCGGCCGCGGCAGCGCAACCGTTGTCCGTGTAACTGGCCTCCAGCGCAAGCACCGGCGGCATGGGATGCATATACCATTTGTTGTCCTTCGGAACGAAGTCAGGCGCGGTGAGCAAGCCACTGGTGCCTGACTGCACAAAACTGCCCGAAGCGGTGGCGAGAGAGAGGATCCAATCCACCATCAGCAGCGTCTGCTCCAGCGTGTGCTGGGGATGCGGCGGCATGGGAATGTCCTTTCCCCATACCCCAACGCCACCGGTGAGAATTTTCTGCGCAAGCGTTTCCCTCGCCTTTTCATCCCCTTGATATTTCTTCGCCACTTCCAGATACCCAGGGCCAACGGATTTTGCGGAGATGGTGTGACAGGCAAAGCATGTGATCGAACGCATCAGCTTCAGTCCCGGAGGCTGCGTGAACTCGTCCACCTCGTTCGTCACACGCAGACGCGTCCCTGCCTCCACGGTAATGCGAGCGGCGGTGATGGAGCCATTCCTTGTGCTGCCATCCTCCGCATCGGCTACTTCAACGCGGTAGGCGATGCTGCTCGCACTATCGTAGAAGCTGCCATTCGCAGGTTCGATGAAGGTGATCACCGGCGGCGTGTTGCCGACAGCAATGCTTAGTTCGTCGGCAGCCGAAGCCCCCTGCGAGTCGGTGACTGTCAGTTTGACGAGATTCTGGCCGGGATTGGCAAAAACCACCTCGGTGCGCACGCCCTCGCGCTGCGAGCCATCCGGCAAGGACCAGCGATAGGTCAGCGGATCCCCGTCCTTGTCGGCCGAGGCGCTGGCATCGAGTTGCACTTTGAGCGGCTGTTTACCCGCAAGGACATCCGCCCTGGCCGCCGCAACGGGTGCTCGATTGCCCCGCTGATAGACCAGCCGGACGATTTGCGAGTCGGTGTTGTCGAACCACTTGTCGCCATACTCGATGACGTAGAGCGAATGGTCGGGGGCGACCTTCACCGCGATGGGACGACGCCATTTCATCGCCGGCAAAAATGGCTGGATACTCGCCATGCGTTCGTCGGCATCGAGCTTCACGGCCATGATCCAGTTCCGCATCCAATCGTGAATGAAGAGCGTGTGATCGAACTGATCGGGCAGCTTGAGTTCATTTTTCACGGCCGGGTCGGCGTAGAAAACCGGTCCTGCCATCGCGCTGCGTCCACCGCTACCCAGGATGGGAAACTGCTTGGACTCAGCGCTGGGATACCAGATGAAGGCGGGTTGCGGAGGCGGCAGAGCTTTCGCTCCCGTGTTGTTCCTGGAGTCGTTGCGCGGGGCATTGACGTCATAGAGGTCGCCGACCTTTTTCGTTTCGTAGTCGTAATGCCGGTAGGCCTCGTTGGGGCCGGTAAAATAGGGAAATCCGAAAAACCCAGCGGTGCGGGCCTGATTGATCTCGTCGTAGCCTTCGGGCCCGAGCTTCAATTCCGGCTGCACGTTCTGGCCGACATCACCCCAGTAAATGAAGCCAGTGCGCGGATCGACAGAAAGGCGGAAGGGATTGCGCAATCCGAGGGCGAAGATCTCCGGGCGGCCTTGCTTGGCATCAGCATAGATATTGCCTTTGGGAATGATGTAAGTGCCGTCCGGCTGGGGCGTGATGCGCAGGATCTTGCCACGGAGGTCCTGGGAATTGGCCGATGAGCGTTGCGAATCATCGGTCTCCATGCCAGGCCGGTCGTCGAAGGTGCCGGTGCCACGCGGAAAGGTGTAATCGCCCGTGCCGATGACGAGGTCACCCTGAGGTGTCCACGCGAGGCCTCCGCCATAGTGGCCCGCCGTGCTCATGAGTTCCATCGGCAGTTCAAGCAGCATCTTTTCACTGCCGAGGTCGAGCTTGCCCTCCTTCAAGGTAAACCGTGAGAGCCGCATCGACCGTTCCCTGGCCAGCGGCGAGTAGAGGAAAAACATCTGCTGGGAGGTAGCAAAATCCGGCGCGAGCACGAAGCCATTGGCGCGCCGGTCGTGTGCTTTTTCATGCTGCGCGACGGGCAACTGGCCGAGCAAGGCGACATGGCCCGTTCGCGGCTCGACCCTCTTGACCTTGCCGCTGAGCTCGAGAAAAAACACCCGACCGTCCGGGAGCACTTCGAGTTGCATCGCACACTCGCTCGCGGGAACGATGATCTGCTTTTCGAAGCGCGAGGCATCGAACTCCTCCGCCGCGAGCGTGGAGGCAAGAAGGAGAAGGAATTGAAGGGGTTTCATTCAGGGCTTCTTGGCTGGTTGCGAGGCCAAGGGTTTGCGGCCTTTGCGAAAAAGGTCTTTTCCAAACGGTGGAGACTCGTAGTGGCCGATGATCGAGGCATCCGTCATCGGACCCATGGCGGCTTCGAGATTCAGCGACCACAGGCAGCCGTTGAGAACGAGCCGTCGCAGGTCCTCGCTGAAGAAGTCCGTGCCGCAGCCCATGCTGGTGTAAAAGACCCGGCGGGAGCCGCCGTTGACAGTCGGAATCTCCCGCACCCAAGCCAGCGGCATCAGCGCCAAATCACGCTTCGGCGGGTCATCCGAGCGTAGTCCTGTCAGCCCCATGCCATGCAGCAGCACCTTCGCATCGGGCGCGAAGTTTTTGATCAGATACAAATCCGTGGTGCCCCATACATCTCGGACACCACGCAAGATGGGATGCTGGCGATTTGACCCATCTACCAGCCCGCGTTGGCTCTCGATTTTGTGCGCGCCGTAATGACCGCCGAAGTTCGCACCAAGCACCTGCGCGGCGAAACCTTTCGTCTGCGGATTGAAATCAAAATTGCCGGCAAGCAGCGAGCAACGCAATGCCACATCGGGCTTCGCAGAGTTCGCATACTGCGCCACATGCTCCCACTGCTCATCCGGGAGCTTGAGGCCCATGGTCAGCATCACTAGCAGGTCAGCGGAATCGAGCGCATCAAGTCCTGGAACGTTGTCATTGACACTCGGGTCGATTTCACCCGCCGCGTTGATGGGAAAGAGCACCGTGCATTTGAACCCGAAGCGCTCCGCCAAAATTCGAGCCAGCATGGGAAGGCATTCCTCGGAGCGATACTCCCAGTCCGCAGCGCGAAAGACGATGTGCTTACCTTCTCCCGGACCCTTGTGGCCCTCCATCACAAACCCAGAATCCGCGCGTAACTTGGCAACGATGCTGGCACAAAGGAGGAAGATAATGATTGAGTATTTCATGAACAGCCGTTGTTAGTTTTGTCCCTGAGGTTCCAGGCCGATGCTCCACCGAATGCCTTGGAGCACGAGGCGGCGGAAGTTGGCGTCCTGCCAGTTGGTCCAGGGATGGCCGAGGGTGGTGCCGAAGCTGCGGCCACCGGCTTCGCGTTCGTAGGCCCAGGCGACAATGTCGTCGCGGTCCTTGATGTGCACGCGGATGAGCGGCGTGGCCTTGGGATGCAGCGTGGCGTGGCGGTAGATTTCGTCGCTCATGCGCACGGGTGGGAGGCCTCGCAGGATGGGATGCTCGGGCGCAAGGTAGGTCCAATCGACGGGGCCGGTGGCGAGGCCGTCGGGGCTGTTCGTCCACCAGCCGCCGGTGAACTCCATGTAGCGCGGCCCGTGCAGTTTTGCGCCGGTGGAGAAATGCAGAGCGCTGAAGCCGACGCCTTGTTGCATCAGCTTCGCAAAGGCCTCGCCGTGCTCGCCGATGAGGAAGTCGCCGATGCCGCCGGTGTAATAGACGATGCCGCTCACGCCTTCAAAAATGCGCTCGTCGCGCGGCCAGCCGAAGTCGGGCGAGACGATGGCTTCGATGTCGCCCTGCTGGTTCAGCTCGGTGGCGAGCAGCTCGATGACAGCGGAATACATGTGCGACATCCACGGATGGTCCTGCCTGGCAGCGACGAGCAGCACCTTGCGGCGCGGCTTGCCATCGGCGAGCGCACGCGCGGATTTCGGCAGCGGGTTGTCGCGAAACTCGATCCAGTTCACATCGAGGATGCGACCCGAGGCGGGCGGCGGGAACGGTTTGTTGAAGAGAGGCTTCTCCGCGAAACGCGCGACGAACACGATGCTGCGAGCGCCTTCGCTCGCGGTGATGGGAAACGTGATTTCGCCGAACTTGCCGGCGTCCTTCTCGCTCATGCACGCGATGAGCTCGGAGCCGAGAAGCGGGCCGTCGGGCGCGTCGAGATGGGCTTCGAGCATGTAGGAGCCGCTGGCGAGCGGCGCGACGCGGGCGGTGAGATGCGTGATGCCCGCGAGATTCAGCGTCTGAAAGGTGAAGTGACCACCCGCTTTCACGCGCAGCACGTTCGCCTCGCCGCCTTCGAAGACATCGACGACTTCGGCGTCGTGCCACACATCGGCGAGCGCAGCCTTTTTGCGATGCGGATGCAGGGCGATGGTCGTCTCGCCGCGCAAGGGAGGCACGCCGGCCGCGCCGTTGTCGGTGGCGCTCACGGTGAGTTGCAGCACGGGCAAAGACGGCGTTCGCCAGCCCTTCGCGGGCACCCTGGGCGCGGTGATTTCGCCGGTCAGGCCCGCCTTTGCCTCGGAGGACTCATCCTTCAGCGAGAGCACCCAATCGACCATCTGCCGCGTCTGCTCCAGCGTGTGCTGCGGATGCGGCGGCATGGGCACTTCCTTGCCCCACACGCCGACGCCACCCACGATGATTTTCTGCGCGAGCATGTCGCGCGCGGCTTCGTCGCCACGATACTTTTTCGCCACTTCGAGATAAGCAGGGCCGATGGACTTCGCGTTCGCGAGGTGACAGGCAAAGCACGTCGTGCCGCGCATCAGCGCGAGGCCCGGTGGCACGGCGGCCTCGTCTTTCGTGAGGCGGTCCGTGGTCTTCGTGGTCAAACTCACGCGCTCGCCGGGGATACTGCCGTCTTCTTCATCGCTCGCTGTGAGCCGATACGTGATGCGCTGGCCGGACTCGTAGAAAGAGCCATTCGCGGGCTCGGCGAAGGCGACCTGCGGTGGCGCATTGCCCGCACGCACCTCGAGCGAAGTCGTGCTGCTGGCTCCGTGCGCGTCCGTAACGGTGAGCGTGACCGGATGCACGCCGGGCAAGGTGAATTCAAACGCGGGCGATACTTCCTTTGCGCTGCCGAGTGCACCAGCGAGGCCGAACTTCCACTCGTAGCTCAGTGCATCGCCATCCTTGTCCGATGAGCCGCTTCCGTCGAAGCGCACCTTCAGCGGCAGCTTGCCCGCGCTCAGCTCGGCGCGAGCCACGGCGGTCGGCGCACGATTGCCGCGACGATAGACGATGCGCGAAATCTGCGCGTCGGTGTTGCCCGACCATTTGTCGCCGGTCTCGATGAGGTAGAGCGTGTGGTCGGGCGCGAGCTTCAGCTCGATGGGCTTGC
>CANNQP010000061.1 GCA_947507875.1 Verrucomicrobiaceae bacterium
GCCAGCTACTCCAGCGATCTCGGCGAAACGTGGCATTGGGAGATCAGTGAGTTCCCCGTCGTGAGCAACGTGCAAAGGCCCGCCATGCTGCGGCTCAAGGAAGGCCCCATCGTGCTCTGTTCCTTCACCGATCAGTGGCGGACGCCCTTCAAAGAGCGCCAAGGCATGACCTTCAAATCCACCACCGGCTCCTACACGGGCTACGGCCTCTACGCCGCCGTCAGCTACGACGAAGGCAAGACCTGGCCCGACCGCCGCCTGCTCGCCCCCGAGGGAAAAAACACCGCCGACGGCTACGGCTACCTTGCCGCCACCCAGACCCGAGACGGCCGCATCCAGCTCGTCACCAGCAAGGACCACTACGCCTTCAACCTCGCGTGGATCAAAGCCCTGCCGCCTCAGCCGAAGAAGTGAACGCAGTTTTGTCCATTCTCCGGCCTATCCACACTTCATCACTTCAATTCTCCACCACTCCATGAACTCAATCCTCACCCGCCGCCAACTCCTTCAGCGCACCGCCTGCGGTTTCGGAGCTGTTGCCTTGCAAGACATCGCCAGGGCGGCCTCGAATCCGCTCGCGGCACGCATCCCGGGCATGGTGCCCAAGGCGAAGCGCGTCATCTTTCTGTTCATGGGCGGTGGTCCTTCGCAGATGGATCTCTTTGACCCGAAGCCCTTCATCGAGCGCAAGCACGGGCAGAAGATGGATTCTCCACTCCGCAAAGAAGTCACACAGATCGGCACAGATCAATTCCTCGCGCTGAAGGCCATGGCACCCGTCCGTCCGCGTGGACAGAGCGGCATGATGATTTCGGATTTGATGCCGCATCTCGCGAGCGTGGCTGATGACATCTGCCTGCTGCGCGGCATGAACGCCGACAACCCTCAGCATGCGGGTGCGACCTTGCAGTTCCACACTGGCACCTTTGCCGAAGTGCGTCCTTCCATGGGCGCATGGGTTAGCTACGGCCTCGGCACCGAGAATGCGAACCTACCCAGCTTTGTCAGTATCCAAGGCGGTGGCGTGCGTGAATATGGCTCCGCTTTCCTGCCTGCGATCCATCAAGGCACGAAACTGAGCGTGCCATTGGATAGCAAAACGCTGCCCATCGAAAACCTGCGCAATGTTTCCGAAAACGATGCCATCCAGCGCCAGCGCATGGATTTCATGGCCCGCATGAACCAGCGTCTCGTCGCCGATTTGCAGGGCGATGCAAACATGGAAGGCATGATCCAAAACATGGAGCTCGCTGCTCGCATGCAGCTCACCACACCGCAGATCGTGGACCTCTCAAAGGAAAGCAAAGCCACGCTCGATCTCTACGGCGTCGGCGGCAAGGACACGAACAGCTTTGGTCGCGCCTGCCTGCTCGCCCGCAAACTGAGCGAGGCCGGAGTGCGCTTCGTGCAAGTGAGCATTGGCGGTTGGGATCACCATGGAGACATTCGCGGCAATCTGCCCAAGCTCTGTTCCCAGACGGATCAACCCGTGGCCGCGCTCCTCAAGGACCTCAAATCACGCGGCCTGCTCGAAGACACGCTAGTGCTATGGAGCGGCGAGTTTGGCCGCACGCCCTGGAGCCAGGACCTCAGCGGCAAATCGCCCATCGACAAGCACGGCCGCGAGCACCAGCCTGAGAGCTTTTGCGCCTGGATGGCCGGCGGCGGCGTCAAAGCCGGTCTCACCTACGGCGACACCGACGACATGGGCTACCGCGTCATCAACGGCAAGATCCACATCCATGATCTGCACGCCACGATGCTGCACCTGCTTGGCATCGACCACCTCAAGCTCACCTCCCGCCACCTCGGCCGCGATTTCCGCCTCACCGATGTCTATGGCGAGGTAGTGAAGGAGATTCTGGCGTAGGCGCAGGCACAGGTACCCGAGATCAAGCAGGAGAATGGCTTCAGTCATTCTCTCGCACTCATTTTTTGACCGTCTCCATTTTGAAACAACCGATGAAACGCTTCCTCCCACTCCTCACCGCCCTGCTGCTCGCGCCACTGGCCGCGCTCCAGGCCGCTGCGCCCGACGTTTTCAACATCACGACCTACGGCGCGAAAGGCGATGGCACGACGATCAACACCTCCGCGATCCAGAAGGCCATCGACTCCTGCCATGCGTCCGGCGGAGGCACCGTTCTCGTGCCCGAAGGCGTGTTTGTGACCGGCTCGGTGCGACTCAAAAGCCGGGTCACTCTGAAGATCGCGAAGGACGCCATCCTCCGCGGCAGTCCGGACATCGCGGATTACACCGTGGAGACGGCGGACCTGCACTGGGGTGGGTTCTGGAAGTTTGCCGCCAGCCAGTGGAGGCAATGCCTGATCTATGCGGAAGATGCGGAGGAGATCGGCATCGAGGGACCGGGCACGATCGACGGCCAGGGCGGCAGGGAGCGCAAGGTCTTCCCGAACGCCAAGGACCCGCGCCGCCCCATGCTGGTGAGGCTGGTGGGTTGCCGGAAGGTGACCGTTCGCGAGGTGAACCTGCTCGACCCCGCTTCGTTCACGACCTTCTTTGTGCGCAGCGAGGACATCCACATCGAGCGCGTCATGATCCGCAGCCGGAATTCCACGAATGGCGACGGCCTCGATTTCGACGGGTGCAAGCGCGTCCGCATCCAGGACTGCGACATTGATGCCGGCGACGATGGGATCGGCCCCAAGGTTTTTCATCCCGACTGGCCGAACGAGGATTTTGAGATCAGCGGCTGCCGCATCACCTCCCGCTGGCATGCCATCCGCGTCGGCGCGGAATCGATCGCCCCGATCCGGCGGCTCGCGGTGCGCGATTGTGTCTTCACGCAGTGTCAGGGCGGGATCAAGATCGAGGCGAGCGAGGGCGCGCTCTTCGAGGACCTGTCCTTCTCCCGCATCGAGATGAAGCAAGTGTGCCAGCCCATCATGGTTCTGGCCTCCCGCTTCGCCTTCAGCGCCCACAACCGATCGTTGCGCCCCCCGGCGGGACGAATCCGGAAGGTGCGTTTCTCGGACATTCGCGCGGTAGCGGCGATCGGAGAAGACGGCGGTTTGAAGGGAAAAAGCGGCAAGAAGGACCCGTTCCAGCGTCCATGCTCCGCGGTCGTTTCGCGTCCGGGCTCGCACATCGAGAACGTTTCCTTCACGAACATCGACCTCACCTTCCCTGGCGGGGGCACGACGGAAGAGACCTCGCGCCTTGACGTGGGCGAACTGCTGGAATCCACCGACTACATGAAGTGGGCCGTTCCCTTCGACGGCGAAGTGCCCGCCTCCGCGCTCTATCTGCGCCACGTCAAAGGCTTGCACCTGGAGAACGTGCGATTCGCCGTGGATAAGCCCGATGCCCGCGCCTTCATCGCCGGGGATGATGTGCAAGGCCTGACGCTGCAAGGCGTCGTCGCCCGTGCTCCCGCGCCGGTGCCCGGTCTCGCGAAACTCGCCGATGCCAGGGACGTAACCGACAAGGACTGCCGTGTGGAATGTGGCACCTCCGTGCCGGTGCTCGTCGCTCCGACGACGGAAGAACTGCGCCGCCTTGCCGAACTACGCACGCGTTCCGCCGCGCTCGACCGTGAAATCCAGGAGAAGGCCGATCAGCTCGACAAACAGTGAAACTTGCCCTGTCCGGCCCCGGCTGCTCTCACCTGATTTCCTCGCTTGAGAAGAAAAATGTGACCGCCCATGCCGCTCGCGGAATAACCCTCATGACATGGCACAACGTGACTTTGACCAAGCGCGATTCATCGCGGGGCTGACCCGGCATCAACCAGCGTTGGAGGCGTTTTGTCATGCGCAGTTGGCGAATCGGCAAGATGCGCAGGAGGCTTTACAGGCGACGTGTGTGAAGCTGTGGGAAAAGGCGGCGGACTGGGATGCGGAGACGGAGTTTCTGCCTTGGGCGTTTGTGGTGGCACGGTTCACGGTGCTCTCCCACATTCGTGATCGCATGCGCGACCGGCTGATCTTTGACGAGGATGTGGTGCTGGCCATGGCGCAGGAGACGGAGTCGGCCGCAGCGGAGTTCGAGGAACGACGCGAGGCATTGGGGAACTGCATGCGGAAGCTCAAGGCGGAGCAACGAGGGATCCTGCACGCGCATTACCTCACCGGCCGCACCGTGCGCGAGATCGCCACCGCCACACAGCGGAGCGAGAGCGCGGTGAAAATGACCCTGCTGCGTCTGCGCGAACAACTCAGCGAGTGCATTCAACGACAACTCCATCCCTCCTCATGAAACACGACGATTCCTCATCATCGAATCGCTCACTGGAGCAACGCCTGCTGCATCTGCTGCAAGCCTTGCGCGACACGCATGACGCCTCCGCGCGGGCCGAACTGAACACGCTGCTGCGCGAGAATGCGGATGCACGCTCGACCATGGCGCGGCTCATGGTGGATGAGCAGGCGCTGATCAATCGTTTGCGCGATGACAGCATTGTGGCCCTGCTGGAGCCTGCTCCCAAGGCGGAAACACCTCTGAGCACGAGCACGCGCTGGTTCGCATGGCGTCCGCTCACGGCGGCGGCGGCAGGCCTGGCGATCGGGTTGTTCAGCGCGTCGATGGTGTTTGGTTTTGGCGTGGTGCGTTCGTTGGAAAGGGTGGTGTCGCTCTTTCAAGAGAGCTTTGAGAGCGGACCCGCGCCGTTGGTGACGGGCATGCCACAGGAGGTGAACCTGTGGAGCGGCGACTTCTCGAAAATCGTGGAAAAGCAGGTGGGAGTGAAGCCCAAGGACGGAACGAAGATGGCCCGCGTGCTGCGTTCCGATTTCGAAGGCAAGGCGTCCTCAAAGCCGAGCCTTCAGGGCGATCTGATGCGTGTTGTTGATGTGCGGCCTTTTTTGCGCGAGGCCAACGGCGGCGAGGTGGTGATCACGCTCTCTGCTCTCTTCAATGCCGCGCCCTTCCCGGAAGCGGAGCACTACGACGGGGCGGTCACTCTTTGGGCACTTGGCCCGCAGTTTCTCACCGAAGATAATCTGATGGACGACGCGCTGGCCCATAGCGTCGGCTTGTGTCGTCCCTTGGACCGCGATCCGGCCACCTGGCAAAGCACCTCCACACGGCTGTTGCTGCCGCCGGGGACGGAAAGGGTGCTTTTGAAGGTGTCCTTCACCCCCGTGCCAGCGAGCGGCAAGAGCCTGTCACCACTGCCCGACCACGTAACCTTCACCGGGCACTTCGTGGATGATGTGCGCGCCTCAGTCACCATCCGGAAAGCGGTGCCGAATCATCGGAACGAAGCGCTGCCGTAAGGCACACCGGTTCCTCCTTCCCATTTTCACCGACCTCGAAGTCCAATAGCAAGGCCCCGACCTAACTAAGCAGCCCATCGCGGCGAGTTAACTCAAACACTGATTTCATGATGAAACACACCCTGGCACTCTTCACCACCCTCCTGCTCGCACCGCTCGCCGCGCTGCCCGCTGCCGAGCCGACTATCTCACGCGTGGCCCCGGACGCTACGTTCAGCCAGATCGCGCAGCCCTCGGGGTTCCCGCCCGAGATGCCGAAGCTCAGCGATGTCTGCATGAGGCTGTTCAGGCTCGATCAAAAAGGCCTTACAGCGGAGCAGATGCTCGCCGCTGGGAGTGACTTTCACATCACGCGCGGGGTCTGGTCTTACATCGAGGACGAATCCTTCATCAAGAGCGTCCGGGCCAAGGGCTGGGAGTTCCAGGGCAGCCTGGGCATGACCTTGACCGATCCCGCCTTCGCTCTGCGTGACCGCGAGGACAAACCCATCGGGACCAATGGACAAGGCGACAAGCCACCCTTCCGCGCTGACAACGCGAACCCGGAATACCGCCGTCTTTACCTCGAACGGGCGAAACGGTTGGTGGACATGGGCGTCACCAGCTTCCAGCGCGATGACCCGGACGAGGGCTTTTTCGACTGGGGTAAGAAGGGGCGCCGAGATGCCATCCCCGGCGCCGATCTGCTGGAGTTCCATCGCTGGTCACGCACCGAGATCGAAAAGCACGCGGGCCGCAAACTGACCTTCAGCACGAACTGCCACACGGATCCGCCCTTCATGCAGGTGTTCGACTACCGCATGACCGAGGTGCGTTTCCGATCCATGGACGGAACGAAGGAAATCATCAGCCCGAGCCGCATCCGCGAGATCGGCCTCGCCGCGCGCAAGGAGAAGAAGCTCTTCGTGCTCACCGGCCAGGAAGACCGGCCTGCCGAGGACTACCGCTGGATCTGGGCGACGAGCTACGCCACGGGCAATCTGTATATCGTGCCCTGGGATCAGTTCCAGAACGTTGTCCTTGATCCGGTCACGAGAGTGCCACGCATTCCCGTCCATCAACTGCCCCGCATCTTTATCGCGCAGGAGAAGTTCGCCGACCTCACCGGCTTCGTTCGAGCCAATGCGGATGTCCTTGATGGCTACGAAGAGGCAGCCGTCGGCGGCTACGATTTGCAAGACACGCGCTTCGGTGACGATACGCCAATCCGCATCAAGGGCGGCAGCGGCAAGCTCAGCGCCTTCCTCCGCGCCAAACCCGGCGATGCCCATGCACCCGTCGTCATCCACCTCGTCGAACGGGAGCAAGCTGCGAGGACGACACTCCGCCTGCCCACCGCGCGGTTCTTCGGAAAGAACGCGATCAAGGTGACCCTGCGCGAGCCACATCCCTATAACGCCGCGCTGCATGCAAAGGCCGAGAAGGACAAGAACTACCGCAGCCTCATTCGCGAGGTGCCACTCACCACGACCACCGAAGGCGCATCGACTCTCGTGTCCGTTCCTGCGCTGAACCCGTGGGGAATCCTGCTGGTGGAGAATCTGCCGTAATCGTCAAACCATGAAACGCACCCTTACACTCTTAACTTCTCTGCTCTTCGCGCTGCTGCACGCCGCCGAACCTGCCACCTACGACGAGCCGAATCGCCCACAGCTTCACTTCACGCCGGCCAAGGGTTGGCTCAATGACCCAGTCGGTATGTTTTACCACGAGAGAGAGTATCACCTGCATTACCTTGGTGCGCCGGGCAAGGCGAACGGCGCGGGCTGGGGAGACACCTGGGTGCATCTCGTGTCGAAGGACATGCTGCATTGGCAGGAACTCGCGCCCTCGGTGCCCGGAGCGGGCGGTGCCATTGGCGGCGGGTCGGTGGTGGTGGATACGAAAAACACTTCGGGCCTTCAGTCCGGCGATGAAAAACCCCTCGTTCTGTTCTGGAACTCGATGAAGAGCATTCCCGGCGACGGGTTTGTCGGCGGTCCCTGGCGCGCGGAGCAACGGGTCCACACCGCTCACAGCATCGACCGGGGCCGCACCTGGACGCCGAGCACGAGCAATGCCATCCTCGCACCCACGGACGGGAATGAGGATTTCCGCGACCCGAGCGTCATCTGGCATGAGGCGACGCAGCGCTGGATCATGCTCGTCTGCCGCGGATACCACGACTTCTGCGATGTGTTCGCCTCAGCCGATCTGAAATCGTGGAATCACGTTGGCAAGGCTCCGAACGGCGAAGAGCCGCGCCTCCTTCAAATTCCCGTGCGTGGCACGTCCGAAAAGAAATGGGTCTTCCTCGGCGGCGACTATCCCATGTCGCCCCCACAGCTCGGGGGGAAGTATTTCATGGGTGACTTCGACGGGAAAAACTTCAAAGCGGAGTCCGGCGCACGGCGTCTCGGCGGCAATCATTTCGTCGGCCACAGCTTCGCAAACATGCCGGATGGCCGCCAGATCTGGATGGGGTGGAAGTGGCTGCGCGACGAAGGCGCACCCGGCCCGTGGACCGGCGGACCGCTGACCATTCCTGTCGAACTAAGCCTCGACCGCGACCCCGAAGACAAGCTCACGCTCTACTACAGCCCCGCGAAGGAGTTGCAGTCGCTTCGCCAAGAACCCGTGCAACTCCGCGACCAGACCGTCGGCGAAAACTGTTCGCTGCTCACCGAGACGGGCATCCAAGGCGAACTGTTTGAGGTGATCGCCGAGTTTGAGATCGGCAAAGCCAAAGAGTTCGGGGTCGAGTTCTGCAAAGGCCCCGCAGGGAGCTTCAAGATCGGCTACGATGTAGGCGGCCGGAAACTCACCCTCCGTGACCCCAAGGGCACCGAACTGCTCTCCCAGATCCTGCTCGCCAAGCGTGGCCGCATCAAGCTGCACCTACTGATCGACCGCTCGATGCTGGATGTGTTCGCAAACGATGGCGTCACTTGGAACTGCGCCTACTTCAAAGCCGTGCAGCCCGCCCAACAAGGCATCGAACTCTACGCCAAAGGCGGCGACACGAAGCTCCTCTCCCTCGACCTCTGGCCGCTGAAATCTATCTGGAAATGACACCATGCAAACCACTCTGCCTCTCCCTCTCCTCACCGTCCTGCTGCTTGCGCCGCTCACTGCGCTGCACGCCGAGCCATCCCCAGATTTCCGCATCGTCATCGCCAGCGAGGCGGGTGCTAAGCTCGACAGCGATGTGACCAAAGGCGGCGGCACCGACGATACGGCGCTTATTCAGAGCATCCTCGACCGCGCACCGAAGCTTGGCACGATGAAGCTCATCGTGGACGGCCCGATTCTCGTTGCGGGACTCAAGGTTCACTCCAACACGACGATCGAGTGTTTGAATCGAGGGTGCGGGTTCTATCTCGCGGACAACTCGAATCGCGCGCTCATCGCCAATGCGACGCCGCAACCGGAAGGCCGGGCGGATCGGAATCTGTCGTTCCTCGGCGGCACCTACAATGGCAACGCGGAGCATCAGCAGCACACGACGAAGGAACACGGCTGGACCACCGCGTTCGCTTTGCATGGCGTGGAGCAGGTGCTGTTTCGCGATGTCTCGATCACGAACTCGCGCACCTTCGCCGTGTATCTCACGAATTGGCGTCGTGTGGTGTTTGAGAACATCTACATCAATCTCGACCACATCCCGAAGCAGTCGAATCAGGACGGCATCCACGTTCAGGGGCCGGGCGAGTTCCTGAGCATTCGCAATGTTCAGGGTCGCGCTTGGGATGACATGATTGCGTTGAACATTGATGACCTGCTTGGCGATTGGGACAGCGAGGGGAAGTTCGGTCGTGATCCCGCATCCATGAAGCGCTTCGGCAGCGCCGCTGGCATTGGCCCCGTGAGCGATGTGGACATTGACGGCGTGCAGGCCGACGACTGCGCTCAGGTCATCCGCATCCTCTCTCGTGCTTCGCGGCTCGACCGTGTCTCCATCCGCAATGTGAAGGGCACTTACCGTGACTTCGGCGTCTGGATCACGCCCTATCTGCGCGAGGGCGGCAACATCGGGAGGCTGGAGTTTGAGAACATCGATCTGCGTCCTGCCGGTCAACGCGCCTACGATTATGTGCCGCCCTTCCTCTTCTGGTTCGCGGGCAAGATGGAGCAGGTGACGCTCAAGAACATCAGCAGCCACGCGCCCATCGACGACCGCCCGCTCGTGTGGATCCAACCGGATGCGAAGATTGATCGGTTGCGCATTGATGGCTTGAACGTGTATGACCGGCGCAAGGAAATCGGCCACACGCCGCTCATCCGTGCCGATGGCCGCATCGCGTTGCTGCAAGTGCGCGATGTCGTCGTGCAAAGACCGCAAGCTCCCGCGCCCGCCGGTTCCTTGATCGGCACCTCCATGGATCGCTCCGCGCTGAAAGCCTTCATGGATGCGCGGGCCGGCATTGTGACGCCTCCCGGGAAAAGCCGCCGTGGCTGGCCTGAGGGTGTCGGCTACCTCACTTCTCACCCGCAGATTCAGCGTATCCAGATCACCGATGTCGTTGCCGAAGGCCTGGAGCACGTCCTCGATCATCAAGCTGGAACCATCGAAGCACTTGACCTTCGTGACCTCTCGATCCCAGCAAGCACGAAAGCCGTTCAGCTAGGCGGCGAGGCGAAGATTGCCAAAACCCAAGAAGCATCCGCGAAATGAAAACGCCCATCATGAACCGAAGACACTTTCTCCAAACACTCAGCGGCACGGCGCTGTCCTTTCCGTGGTTCTCGAACCTCGCGCTGCATGGCGCGGAGGCATCGAAGGCTCCACGGCGACTGGTTTGCATCGGGCTGGATTTTGGATTGCGACCTGAGTCGTTTTTCCCGGCAAACCACGGGCCTGATCTGGAGCTTACGCCTTTGCTGAAGCCTCTGGAGCGCTGGCGGAAGAAGATGACGGTGTTCTCGCAACTGGAGCATCCCGGCGTGCAGGGCGGTCACTATGGCGTGCATGCCTTCCTCAGTGGCGTGCGGCGTGAGCAGGCGGCGGGCTTCAAAGACGGCTGTGTCACGCTCGATCAGATGGCAGAGGAACATCTCGGTGGGCTGACGCGATTTCCATCGCTCTGCCTGGGTGTGGGCGGCGGTGACGCCATCTCCTGGACACGCTCGGGCATCGCGGTGCCGAAGCTGGAGGACCCGGGCCTGGCGTTTGACACGCTCTTCAAACCGCAACGCAAGTCGGCCGCAGCAGCACGGCGGGCGGAATTGTCGGAAAATGAATCGGTGCTTTCACTCATCGCGCAGGATGCCAAGCGTGTGGCACCGCATCTGGACCGCTGGGATCGCGAGAAGATGGAGGAGTTCATGGGCGCGATGCGTGACTTCGAGCGCGCGAACGCCTCCAACATGGCGTGGCTCGACAAACCGCTGCCCGTCACGAATGGCAAAAAGCCCGTGTGGAAGAGCGAAGGCTGCATGGATCGTGTGCGCGCGAACTTCGATGTCGCGGCGCTGGCCCTTCAAGCGGATGCCACGCGGATCATCACGCTGAACATTGGCGGTGCCTTGCCAGTGACGAACATCCCAGGCATCCATCGAGGCTATCACGATCTCTCCCACAGCGGTCAGGACCCGGACAAGCTGCGGCAACTCCACCTCATCGAGTCCGCACTGATGGCGGAGCTGGATTACTTCCTGGAGCGACTCGCCACGATGAAGGACATCGGCGGCAGTTCGTTGCTGGACAATACCACGGTGGTCTTCGGCAGCGGCATGGGCAACGCCAGTTCCCACGCCAACACCAACCTGCCCGTGGTGCTCGCCGGCGGTGGCTTCAAGCACGGGCGACATCTCTTCTTCCCGAAACAAGGCCGCCAGCAGACACCGCTGTGCAATCTCTTCGTCACCCTGCTCCAGCAGATGGGCATCGAGCGTGACCAGTTCGGATCAAGCAGCGGCAACCTCAATCAATTGCTGGTGTAGCATGAAGCAATTTGATCCAGATTTTAGGCACGAGAATGGGGGCAGAAGAATGTCCCGGATTCTCCTGCCTCCATTCTCCTGCCTATACATCGTCGTTCTTCTGACGATCCAGCTCCACGCTTCGGAGTCAGCTCCGCTAAAGCCTGACGCCTTCCTTTCGCGCTATTGCCTCGAATGCCACGATGCTGATGTGCAAAAGGGTGACCGTCGGCTCGATGATCTGCCTTTGAAGGTCGGCACGGACATCGCCATCGCGGAGCGCTGGCAGGAGGTGCTGCATCAGCTTCAGCTCGGCGAGATGCCACCCGCGAAAAAGAAGCAACCTACCGACGATGAGCGACGTGCTTTGCTCGCGTGGATCGAGGACCAACTCATTCACGCACAGACCAGCGCTCAAGATCGAGGCGGGCAGGTGGTGCATCGTCGGCTGAGCCGCGCGGAGTATTTGCATACCATGCAGGACCTCTTCGGGTTCGATGGCGACTTTGATCCCACCACCAGCTTCCCCGGCGATGAGGAATTGGAAGGCTTTCGCAACATCGGCTCCGCCTTGCGCACTTCGCGGCATCATTTGGAGCAGTATCTGAAGGCAGCCGATGCGGTGCTGGATCACGCTTATGATCTCGCCGAGGTGAATGGCAGGCCGGAGGTGAAGCAATGGAAGGACAGCGCTGAGAACATGCGCCCTCTTAACGATGCCTTCGGGCTGGGTGTCATCAGTGCGGAGAAAGCGAAAGGTCCCGCCTACATTCACATGAGCCACGGCCTGCGAAATCAGGAACTCATCTTCGACAGCAAGCTCTTCCTCAGTCGCCTCGGCGATACCGGCGTGCCGCATTCAGGCTGGTATGAAGTGGAAGTCGAGGCCACCGCCGCGAACCGCCATCACCCGTATGGCAAGGATCTCATGCTGGGCGGTCTGACGCCGTATTTCAAAGACCTGAAGTCCTACTATGACGAGTCGAAGCCGATGCAGCTTGGCATCGGTCGCCAAGGCGAAGGCATGAAGGGCAACGGCTGGCGACTCATTCCGCCGAACATCATCCACGCCACCGAGTTGCCGGATGATCGCTACATCACCGTCCGCGCCCGCATTTGGCTGGATCGCGACACCGTGCCTTACCTGTCCTGGATCGACGGTCCGCCCAAGGGCACACGAGGCAACTTCATCTCCACCAAGCTCTACAAATACGACCCCGGCGTGCCGAAGATCGACAAGCACGTGTGGGAAAATCTCGCCCTGCGTGCTGAGCGCGACAAACTCTACCAGCACCTCTACCAAGGCCCCGAGGTCCGCGTTCACTACTGGCAGGTCACCGGCCCCATGCGCGATGACAAAACGCATCCAGCGCGGTTGCTGCTATTTGCGCACATCGCGCCCGACGAGAAACACATCGAGTCCGCACGCCTGCAATCCGAACTGCAAGGTCTGGCCAGCCGACTCTTCCGTCGCGAGGTGACGGGTGAAGACATCGCCCCGTATGCGGCTGCTCTGCAAAAGCGTCTCGATGGCAAGACGCGCTATGCCGATGCCGCACGACCTGTGTTTAAAGCGCTGCTTTGTTCCTCGGAGTTTTTGTTTCTCACCGAGTTCACTGAGGACAATCAGACAGGGGGACAATCAGACAAGGAGACCAACGGCCAACCCGTCGCCCCCTCTCCCCATCCCATTGTCTCACTGTCTCCTCATCAGCTCGCCACTCGCCTCTCCTACTTCCTCACCGCCGGTCCGCCTGATGACAGACTGCGTTCGCTTGCAGCCAAAGGTCCGCTCGATGCCAAAGCCATCATTACCGAAACCGACCGCCTGCTCGATTCACCGCGCGGTGATCGTTTCCTGCACCTCTTCACGGAGCAGTGGCTCGGCTTGAACAAGCTCGGCACCATGCCGCCCTCCAAGGAAACCTTTCCCGCCTATCACATCGACCGCCTCGAGCCCGCGATGAAGGAAGAAACCAGGCGCTTCATCGCCGAACTCATTCGCACCAACCAGCCCGTCACCGCGCTGGTCGATGCCGACTTCACCTATCTCAATGCCGGACTCGCAAGGCTCTATGAAGTCGATTTCGAGACCATCAGCCAATCAGACAAGGAGACAGGGAGACAATCAGATGGGGAAACCACCCACGGCAAACCTGTCTCCCCATCTCCCCATCCCATTGTCTCATTGTCTGGCCTCACGCGCGTGAGCCTGCCCGCTGATTCACCACGGCGCGGCCTGCTTGGCCAAGCCAGCATTCTCACCATCACCGCCAACGGCGTCGAGACCTCGCCCGTGAAGCGCGGTGTGTGGCTGCTGGAGAAACTCTTCGGCACACCGCCCAGTCCGCCTCCGCCGGATGTGCCGCCGATTGAGCCCGACATCCGTGGTGCCACCACCATTCGCCAGCAGTTGGAGAAGCATCGCAACGTGCAGGCCTGCGCCGATTGCCACGCCAAGATCGATCCGCTCGGCTTTGCCCTCGAAGCCTACGACCCCATCGGCCACTTCCGCAGCGCTTACCCGAATGGAGCCGCCATCGACACCAGCGGCGACTACCGCGGCCAACCCATCAACAGCCCCGCCGACATCCGCGCCTACCTCATCAAGCACCCCGACCTCCTCGCGCAAAACCTCGCCCACCGCCTCCTCACCTACGCCCTCGGCCGCCCGCTAGGCTTCACCGATCAACCCGCCCTCCGCCGCTTGCAATCGGACTGGAAAGCAAAAGGCTACACTCTCCGCGAACTCGTCCATCTCATCACCACCAGCGAGCTGATGCGTCAGCCGTAACTCTTTTCCCCATCCATTTTCATCATGAAGCACCTGCTCTTCCTCCTCCTCGCCACCTCTGCCTTGGCCGAGGTCAAAACGGAAACGATCACCATCGCGATGCGCGATGGAGTAAAGCTCACGGCGGATCTTTATCGCGATGAGGCCATCACCAAGGCTCCCGTCATCCTCACACGCACGCCGTATGACCGCACGAAGCAAAAGGGCACGGGCGAGAAGTGGGCGAAGGCTGGCTACATCTTCATCGCGCAGGATTGTCGCGGAAAATTCGGCTCGGAGGGAACCTTCGCGCCTTACAACAACGAGGGTCAGGACGGCTACGACACCATCGAGTGGATCACCCGGCAGCCTTGGTGCAGCGGACGCGTGGGCATGATGGGCGGCTCGTATGTCGGCGGCGTGCAGTGGCAGGCTGCGGCGGAGCAGCCGCCGGGACTCGCCGTCATCGCCCCGCAGGCCACGTGGAGCAGTTTTTATCGCAATCTCCACCTCGGTGGCTCGGTGCGTCTCTCGCTCATCGCGGGTTGGATCGCAGGCAATTCACCGAAGCCCGAAGGAGCCAAGCCGAAGGACTTCCATGAGGCACTCCTGCACCTGCCACTGAGCGAGGTGGACACCGCCATCGGCTGGGACATGCCTTGGCTGGATGCCTTCCTCACTCATCCTGAGCCGAATGGATTCTGGACCCGTCTTGACCTCACTTCATGGCTCCCCGATCTGCAACTGCCCGCATTGCACGTGGTCGGCTACCATGACTACTTCTCCCGTGAGTCGGTGGACAATTTCATGATCATGCAAAAGCAGGCTCGGGATGAAAAGACACGCCAGCAACAGCGGCTGATCCTCGGACCGTGGGACCATGGCACCATCGGCAAAACAAAGGTCGCCGAAGTCGAGTTCGGTCCTGAGGCCGCTTTGGACCTTTTCGCGATCCAACTGGACTGGTTTGATCGTCATCTCAAACAAGACGCCAATGCGCTGTCGAAGCCCTTCCCACCCGTGCGCTACTTCAGCATGGGCGACAACATCTGGCATGACGATCAAACCTGGCCTCCGGAAGGCTTTAAGGCGACCTCGTTCTATCTTCAATCCGATGGCAAGGCGAACACTCGCAGAGGCAATGGCCTTCTCTTGCTTGAAAAGCCCACTGCTGAGCAACCTGCCGACACCTTCCGCGCCGATCCCGCAAACCCCACGCCCTCCACGCCGAAAAAAGCTGCTGTGTGGGGACCAGTCGATCAAAGCGCCACCGAAGATCGCGAGGACGTGCTCGTTTACACCAGCCAAGCGATGACGGAACCGCTCACCTTCGCTGGAAATGCCGAAGCGAAGCTCCACGTCTCCACCGACACACCTGATGCCGATTGGGCGGTGAAGCTCATCGACGTGCATCCCAATGGCTTCGCGCAGAACATCGCACGCGGCATCCTGCGCGGCCGCTATCGCCACTCGCTGCTCAAACCCGAGCTGATGAAGCCCGGCCAAGTTTACGAGATCACCGTCGATCTCGGCCCCGTCGCCGCCACGATCGCCAAAGGCCATCAACTCCGCGTGGACATCAGCGGTGCCGACTTCCCGCTCTACGACCGCAATCCCAACACCGCCGAAGGCATCCGCGGATCAAAGACCGCCATCGCCACCGAGCAGGTGCATCACAGGCCTGGAGCCCTCTCGCGTCTCATTTTGCCGGTTCGATGAAAACAGGAAAGGATTCCACACATGAAGATCTGGACGCCATTTCTCTGCCTCACATCTTCTTGCCTTCTGGCATCACTGCACGCCGCTGACTTGCGCACCGGCTCCTGGACGGAAAAATGGCCCGACAAGGACGGCGACCTTCAAACCATCAGCGTAACGGCCGAAGTGTGGACGGAGGCATTCCAGGCAGATCTCGATGCGGATGGCCAGTTGCACATTCCAGCCCGTGAAAAGCCCTATTACCTTGATGGGCCGTTGGTGATGAAGTCAGGCCAGAAGCTCACGGCGGATGCGAAGGCCGAGATTCGGCTCAAACCGGGCACCAACACCTGCATGGTGCGCAATGAACGTGTCGCCTCCTTGAACATGAAACCCGTGCCACGCGATCAACCGCTCGACACCGACATCCGCATCGAAGGTGGCATCTGGACCACGCTCGCGGTCACGTGTGCGGAGTCGAATGGCAATGCGCGCGGTGCTTCCTCGAAGCAAAATGCGGCCTTTGGCACTCACGGCGTCATCTTGATGCAAAACGTGCGCGGCGTGTCGGTGAAGAACGTCACCATCCGCCAGAGCCGGCCCTTTGGCGTGCATCTGGCGAACGCGCATGAGTTCACCGTGGAGAACATCACCCTCGAAGAGCACCGCCGCGACGGCGTGCATGTGAATGGCCCTGCGAGCGATGGACTCGTCCGTGGCGTGCGTGGCGATCCGCATGACGACAATGTCGCGCTCAATGCCTGGGAATGGAAAAACTACGCGCCTAGCTATGGACCAATTGAACGCATCGTCATCGAAGACGTGACCGGAGCACCTGACGGTGTGTCAGCAGCCAACGCCATCCGCCTCCTCGCTGGCGTGAAACGCTTCGACGA
>CANNQP010000062.1 GCA_947507875.1 Verrucomicrobiaceae bacterium
GCCGATCATCATCTCATCCTGCGTTTGTGTGCCCCAGCGAACGGTTTTCGCGGGATCAGGATTGGCAGGATTGGCGGGGCTGTTGTCGAAGATGGCGGTGATTTTGACCCGGCTGCCACGCGGCAGTCGCCGGGGAGTCGCGTAGTCGTAGCGTAGCTGCCAATTGAAGTCATAGCGCGGGATGTTGAGCAGCACCTCATGGTGGCCATCAGGGTGTGTGACTTCATACCGAAAGGCTTTTCCGCGCACGTGCATGTGCGCCATGTAGGCCATGACGTTCATGTCAAAGGGAACGGGCTGTTCCTTGGTTTCGACATGGTTCGCGGCTCCAGGAGGGATGTTTAAACGAAGATGAGCGACGGAGGCAGTGTGGACGATGTAGCGTGGTTCCTCTTGGGCAAAATGCAGTCCGATGCGCATTTGATCCTGAGTTTTTCGGCCGTTGGGGGTGTAGTGGATCTGGAAGCTAAGAGTGGCTCCTGCAGGTAGTTTTTTGGCAAAGCCAGTCGGCCAGCGATGGTGGGTGTTTCCCGGAACGTAAGCGGCCCAGTAGCCACCAGCACCTTCGCCGCGGTCACGGACACGGCTGCCTTTTTCATGCACGTTGACGATGACATGGTGAACGACAGAGGCATCCGTAGGCAGGATTTCATAGCCATTGACCCAGCGGTCTTCGCTAAAGTTCGTTTCTACGGTGACAAACTGATAGGGCAGGGTGCCTTCGGCTTTGATGCGGATGGGTTCGGGGAGCTGAAAGACGGCTTCAGGCTTACCCAAAGCCCATTCCGTTGGGTAATGTCGTGCAACTGGTGCATCGGCGGGATTGCCTCGTGGTCGATCTGGACTATCGAGCCAAGCGAGCAGGTCGGCCTTGTCCTGAGAGGAAAGAGAAATGTCATTGGCCCATGGGCTGGCTTCGCCCTTAGGATGCGGAGCTGCAAACCAGGGCGGCATGGCACCGCGCTGCACTTGCTGGCGAATCATGCCTGCGTGCTCGATGACGTCTTCGTAAGTTTCGAGGCTGAAGGGACCGACACCGCCTTGGCGATGACATTCTAGGCAGCTGGACTGAAGGATGCGTGAGATTTGATGATGATAGGTGATGTCCTGCGTCACGATGGCATCGGCTTGGGCTGCTTTTTTTAAATCAAGGGCACAACCCGGTGCACTGGTGGCCCCGATGGCTGGTTGCTGCTTGGCAAGGAGTGCGGCTAGGGCATCGCGTAGGTAGTGGCGGGTGGGCTTCTCCTTGCTGTAGCCGAGGCCATATTGATCGTGAATAGCTCCGCGATAGATGAGTGTGCGGCTGGCATCCACCAGGAAAACTTCGGTCGTTGTGGTGGCCTTCAGCGTTCTGGTCAGCGCTTGATCCTGATCCTGCACGACTGGCGAGGTTAAGCCGTGGTTTTGGATGAACTGCCTACGCTCGGCTTCACTTTCGGAGGCGACGGGGCAGACTAGCACCATCCCGATGTTCTGCGCGGCTGCTTCTTTTTCCAGTCTAGCGAGTTCGGGGCCGAGCTTGCCGCTGATGGGGCAAGTTGCGCCAAAAAAAGCCATGATGAGCCCCTTCTTGCCTCGGATGGAGGCATCCAGCGACTGAGAGCCCAGCATGATATCGCGAAGACGATGGCCTACGCCGTGCTCGGAAGCTTTTAGCACACGCGGGGCTTCGGTGAGGTCCTCGTCCGCCGCCACCGTCGCTTCATGGGATGCTGGGCTAGTTGTCGGGGCTCCGGGGATGCGAGGCAGCGGCTCACCACGTGCGCGCATGGCAGCAGCCACGGCATGGGCTTCTTCAAAAGATACCTTTCCATCGCCATTCTGGTCCAGTCGCTTCAGCCAATCTTTTTTCGGTAATTCGGCCGCGCTGATGAGGCCATCATGATCTTTATCGAGGAAGTCGAAGACCTTGCGATCACTTGCCGCTGTGCTGGCAGGAGTGGAGCCACTTTGGGTTTTCTTCAGTTGGCGCAGGGCGAGTCCAGCCTCCAGCAGGGTCAGGCTGCCATCGCGATCGAGATCTAGGGAGCGCAGCAGTGGCAAGGCATCCATCTCTGAGCCGGCAATGCAGCCGTCTTTGTTCGTGTCAAAGCCATCAAACTTGTCACGGAGACCTGCGGTCTGGGCATGTAGCCAGAAGGCAGTTCCGGCAAGAGTGCCCAAGAGGCTCAGAAAAATCCATTTTTTCATAAAAGAGAACATGAGTGACTGCCTGCGTGAGGCTGTATGACAGACAAGATAAGGATGAAAGCAAAACGGCGAGGCGATTCATCTCTGGGGTCTTGAACGCTGTTTCTACCTAACAGTTTCGCTCCATCCCTGAGGGAACAGGCAAGGCTTCGATAAATTCCTGAGTTGCGCATAGGCTAGGGTAGGAGTGAAATGCGACTCATGTTGGATGCTAACCTCACGCAGAAGCCTGCTTACCCGATCCTTTGTTATGTCACACCGTGGTATTTTCGCCGCATGGGCATGATGGTGGCGATGCTGGCTGGCTTCGGTCTCTATTTCTTGTATGACGGTCAGGTGGGCTATCCGAAGGCCAATCGTATCGCAGACAAGCAGGTGTGGTTCGAGGAAGAGGTGCTGAAGAGCTTTGATGAAGCGCGTGTAGCAGGAAAGCTCGATATTTGGGTGGAAAATGCACGCCGCCAAGGCTGGCCCACGGGCCGCGACGGAGAGCCGCCGCGCTGGGTTTCCTACGCTGCCCAGCAGGGGTGGCCCGAGAAACCCCACCGCTACACCGACAAAGAGATCGATGAACAATTTTGGTGGGGCGGTGGTTCGTTGTTAGGCGCTTTGGTGGTCGGGGTCATGATTCTCATGAACCGCAACAAAGTCCTGCGTGGTGATGCCCATGGATTCCTTTCCCCCGAGGGGGTTTTTGTGAAACACGAAGATGTCTTTCGTGTGGATAAACGCCCCTGGGAAACGAAGGGTTTAGCTTATGTCTGGTATCGTGCCGGTGGAGAAGGGGCGGAGCGGCGTGCCGTGATTGATGATCTCAAGTATGAGGGTGCGGTTCGTGTGCTCCATGACCTGCTGGGCTCCTTCCGTGGGGAGCTTTTGGAAAAGGTACCCTTGGCGGCAGAGAGTCCGGCAAACCCTGAGTCTAGCTCCACTCAGCCTGAAGCCTAAAAAATGAGATCTTCCTACTTGAAGAAAATCACCGAAATTCGCCCTTGCCAAAAAAAAACGAGCCGCTACCTCTCCGCCGCACATCCCCCACCCACACTATGGCAGACAACATCCAAGACAAAGTCCGTGATATCATCGTCGAACAGCTCGGCGTAAATCCTGAGCAGGTGACGACGGAAGCCAAGTTCATCGAAGACCTCGGCGCGGACTCCCTGGACACCGTCGAGCTCGTCATGGCTTTCGAAGAAGAATTCGGCATCGACGTTCCCGATGAAGAGGCTGAGAAGCTTCTTTCCGTGGGTGATGTCGTTCGCTACATCGAAGAAAACGCGGAGTAATTCTCCACGTTCCATTCACTCCAATTTCAAGCAGGCGGGCGACCGCCTGCTTTTTTGTGCCTTCATTTCACAGTTCTCCTCATGACAATGTCCAATCCCTGGTTTCTGGCCGCTCTTTTCGCGGTGCTCGGCGTGTTTCACGTCGAGCTCATCTCGCTGCTGTTGAATATGGCACGTTTGGGCAGAGCTTTGCCTACCTCGATTGCGGATCTTTACCCTGAAGAAACGCGGCAAAAGCTGCGCGACTATCTGGCGGAAGGAGCGCGTGTGACTGTCGCTCAGGATGCGGCCGGCTTGGCCTTGCTGGCTGGACTTTGGTGGAGCGGTGGCTTCGGCGCTATCCAAGCCTGGGCAGAGCAACACACGTCTGGGCCGATTGCCTCTGGCTTGCTCGTCGCGGCCTGCGTGGGTTTGGCTCAGATGTTGGTGTCATTGCCCTTTGAGGCATGGGATACCTTTGGCGTCGAGGCTCGGCATGGATTCAACCGCATGAGCTGGGGTGTTTTTGTTGCCGATAAAGTGAAATCGCTCTTGCTGCTAGCCTGCCTAGGTCTGCCCGTCCTGGGCCTGCTCATTGCTTTTTTCGAGCATCAGCGGTTCGCTGCCCTTTGGGCTTGGCTCTTCATCGCCACGTTTAGCTTGCTCATGACTTTTCTGGCTCCGCGCCTCATCATGCCCCTGTTTTTGAAGTTTACTCCGCTCCCGGATGGGCCTCTCCGCCAAGCGGTGTTAGACCTTGCGCAGCGGCTGGAGTTTCCCGTCGGCGAGGTCAGCGTGGTGGATGGCTCACGTCGTTCCAGCAAAGCGAATGCTTTTTTTGCAGGCTTTGGCCGCACTCGACGGATTGCGCTCTCGGATACCCTCTTGGAAAAACATCCCTCGGAGGAACTGCTGGCCGTGTTGGCCCATGAGATCGGCCACAACAAGCTGCGCCATGTCGGTAAGCATCTCGCGCTAGGGCTCGTCGAGCTAGCGCTGATGATGGGGCTGCTGGGCTGGATGCTGAACGAATCGGCTTTTTTTGCAGCGTTTGGGGTGGCAGGCACACCCACCGGCATGGGATTGGTGCTGTTTGGTATCCTTTATCGCCCCGTCGGTTTGCTCACCGGCATGGCAGGTCTGGCCATGAGTCGTCGGCACGAATTCCAAGCCGATGCCTATGCCGCACAAGCCGTCGGCGGAGCAGCCCCCCTGCAGCAGGCGCTGAGAAAGCTAGGTGTGGATCATTTGTCGCACCCTCAGCCCCATCCGCTCGCCATTTGGCTGCATCATAGCCATCCGCCTTTGGTCGAGCGGTTGGCCGCTCTGGAGCAAGCGAAGTGATTCAAAGTTCAGCTGCAAGAAAGCAAGAATGATGACCGGCAGCGGCTGGGTGCTTTTGCCATGCCACTCGTCGAGCATGGCAGATTCGATCTCGGCATGATCCTAGGGGCAAGCCGCGTCCTAGGCGCGTCATACTTCATGCGCGAAGGGGTGGGCCGAACCAGACGTAGCACATGAAGTAAACGATGATGCCTGTGATGCTGACGTAGAGCCAGATCGGTACGGTCCAGCGTGCCATGCGCTTGTGCTTGTCAAAGCGATGCCTCACGGCGGGGATGACGGTCATGATGATCATGGGGAGGTTTAGAACCGCCAGGGGAATGTGAGTGAGCAGCAGAGTAAAGTAAATGGGGCGACTCCAGCCCTCTCCAGCGAACTTCACGTGGCCGATGGTGAAATGATAGTAGAGATAGCAGCCTAGAAAGGCAGCAGAGAACAGCAGGGCGATGACCATGCTGGCGATGTGTGCCTGCTTTTGCCCACGCTTGATCAAGATCAGCCCGAGGATGATGTGCACCAGGGCGCAGGCATTGAAGAGGGTGTAGAGGCTTGGCAGTTCAGCAGTGGTCATGGCGGCTCTCGGTCGTGCGGTTAGGGGGTGTCTTTTTTCTGTTCGTCCAGAAAGTAGCGCAGCTCATCGCGTAGCATTTTGTCGTAAAAAGCCTGCGTGTCGGCATCGGCGTTCATGACATCATAAAGACCGCGCAGATGGCCACGATGGTCCACAATGGCGACGCGCAGGTCGTGGATGTATTTGTCATCGGGCGTCAGCCGGTCCGCCTCGGGCAGGTCTTGTACGGGCCGGAATTTCATGGAGAAGGTCATGAAGTTGCGCACGATCTTTTTGTCCCCATTGAGGAACCACCAGGGGTCGGTTTCCTTGATGCCAATGCCTTCTGCGAACTTGCGCATCATCTCGGGCGTGTCTTCAGGATCCAGGGTGAAGGAGAGGAACTGGATGCCGGGGTTCTTGCCAAATTCGTCGTGCAGCTTTTTCAGCTTGGCCAGAACGCCCGCGCAACCGCGAGGACAGCGGGTGAAGACCCAGGAGGCGATCAGGATCTTTCCCTTCAATTCGGAAAGATTCACGGTCTTGCCGCTGCGTTCGGTGAAGGCCATGTCCTTTTCCAGTCGCCCGAGGAATGGCGGTCGCTTGATCACACTGCCATCCGCGAGCGTGATCTTGTCTTCCTTCGACTGCATGGAGTTGAAGATCAGGTAATTGTAGAGCACCACCACGCCCAGAGCGATCATGATGATCGGAATCCATAGGGTCCAGGGGTTGATCGAGCGCTTTTCAGGAAGGGGTGAGGGGTCTTCTGGCATGGTGGCAGGGCTTAGCAGATACGGCTGGGATCACTTCCAGGACATCACACTCACGATCAGAATGACCGGGAGGTAAATCAGCGTGCCAAAGAACAGTCGGCGCGCGCTAGCACGCTCTGGCTGTTTTTGGAAGCTCAGGGCGCGGTGGCAGAGCCACAGATTGAGCCAAAGGGCTGGAGGCAGGAAGAGCCAGGTGTTGACCAGCCCCAGTAGTACTGGCTGGAACATGAGCAGCAGCATGGCGATGGACCAAGCCAACGCGTGCTTCGAGGTGCGCGCGCCCTGTTCATCATCATTCGCCAGCATGACAAATCCTCCGCGCACATACTCATCGCGATACATCCAGTTGATCGCCAGGAAGTGCGGCAACTGCCAGAGGAAGAGCAGGGCAAAAAGATACATCGCCCCCGGTTCTAGCATTAGCTGCCAGCGGATGTAGGCATCGCCCGATGCTGCTGGGCCCGCTGCGCCGACCCAACCGATCAGCGGCGGCAGTGCTCCTGATACAGCACCGACGAGGGTGTTGACCGTGGATTGCCGCTTCAGCGGTGTGTAGATGAAAAGGTAGGTCGCCAGGGTCAGTGCCGTCAGCGCTGCAGCCTCCGCATTCACCCGATGCACCAAATGAATCAGCCCCAGTGCGCTGAGCAGCCACCCGAGGCCAAACGCGCTGCTCGGGCTGATCCGGCCCGCAGGCAGGGGGCGATCTGCCGTGCGCCTCATGCGTGAATCGGGCTCGATCTCCATCAGCTGATTGAAGACGGCTGAGCCAAAGGCTGCGAGCGTGCTGCCCAGGATGGTGTGAAAGAGCAGCCAGAAATCCATGCCCGTTCCTGCCCGCAGCCAAAAAGCCACCAAGGTGGTCACAATGACCAGAGCGCTCAGGCGGAACTTCGTTAAGGCGAGCAGATCTCGCAGGGTAAAACCACCGCTCGACTCCCGCGAGGGCGCGGCAGGTGGGTTGGTGGGGATGGTGTCAGGATCAGGCACTGTGGTTCTCTAGGCCGTGTTTCCCGACTAGCAAGAAGGCACTCAGCCTTTGCAGCCGAGTTCGAGGTGGATTTTCACGCGCCGTCGGCCCTTCCTGAGCAGCCTTTGGCAAAGCTTAGCGGCCAGGTGCGTTGGTACTGGACATGACTTTTGTTCGTTTTTTCTCCATCGTCTTGAGTTTGCTCGCTGCTTCCGTCCTTGCTGCCGATTTCCACGGCTGGACTGCGGAGAGCCCACGCCTTGAAATCCGTCCACAGTTCAGCGGTGGCACCGACCGAACCCTCATCATCACCCACGACCTGCGTGAGGGCCTTGATGGCTGGTTTCAAAAGAACTTCGAGGTGACGGGCGGCACGTTTTACCGATTCGAAGCATGGCGCAAGGCCACCGGTGTCATGAACTTGCGCCAGAGCTGCCTCGTGCGTCTCCTTTGGCAGGACGCGAATGGCAACGGCGTGAAGCTTGATGCCGCGCCGGAGTATCTTACGCCCGGCTTGCCCCTGCCCAGTGCTGAGCCCGAGTATCCCTCTGATCGCCAGACTGATGCCGACGGCTGGACTCATGTCAGCGGTTTGTATCGCGCGCCATCGAAGGCGGCGAAGGCCATCGTCGAGCTGCATTTGCAATGGGCGCCAGGAGGCCGTGTCGAGTGGCGTGGAGCGACTCTCACCCCCACCGAAGCTCCTGCACCGCGCAGGGTGCGCCTCGCCACGGTGCACCACAAACCAGCTGGCCATTCACCGCGCGAAAACTGCATCGAGTTCGCTCCCCTGATCGCCGAGGCCGCACAGAAGCAAGCTGACCTGGTCGTTCTGGGGGAAACCATTCCTAGTGCGAATGTGAAGGCGAAGCCTGAGGACATCGCCGAGTCCATCCCAGGCCCCTCGACCACTTACTTTGCGGATCTCGCCAAAAAGCACCGACTCCACCTCGTGCTTAGCCTTTACGAACGTGACGCGCATCTCATCTACAACACCGCCGTGCTGCTTGGCCCCGATGGGATCTTGATGGGCAAGTATCGCAAAGTTTCCCTCCCGCCTAGCGAGGCTGCGAAGGGCATCACGCCCGGCAAGGACTATCCTGTCTTTGACACGGCTTTTGGCAAAGTCGGCCTCATGGTCTGCTACGATGGTTTTTTCCCTGAGGTCGCCCGCGAGCTCACCAAGAATGGTGCGGAAGTCATTGCCTGGCCCGTGTGGGGCTGCAATCCGCTGCTAGCCCAGGCCCGCGCTTGTGAAAATCACGTTTTCGTCGTCAGCAGCACGTTCATGAAACCCGAGGATGGCTGGATGCACTCTGCCATCTACGACCAAGGCGGTCGCCCTCTCGCTAAAGCTGAACATTGGGGCACGGTCATCGTCACCGAAGTCGATCTCAGCCACCCCTACCATGGCCCCTACAACCTCGGCGACTTCCATGCGATGATCGAAAGACATCGTCCGCCTGTGCCGGCAGAGAAGTGAACTTTCAGGTAGGGCTTGCTGAGATTCTGGGGGGCACGCTGGTTGCGTCGTCTCCATACTCGAATCGTTGGCAAAGATCAGTAGCAGGACAGTATCCTACAGGGGCATTCGGTCATGTTGAACCGGATGAACCTTTCTCAATGAGCCATGCTCTCGCGGGAGAGATCGGTTGCTTTTTCGGAGGGGTGGTTCAATGGCGATAACGCTTTAGTCAGAGCTTCGCCTAACCATGAATTCATGCTTATCCACGCGTGGTCATCCTCGACTTCAACGCCTGGTCCTGCGGGCCATCGCGCTCGTGTCCTTCATCGCTTTGCCCGCGATCGTGATCCCCCAGCTGGCCGTTGAAAAGTTTTCGGTGCTGCTCGGCTTCGGCAAGCCACCACCGCTGCCGCTACTAATCTACATGACAGCAGGAGCCGCCTGCGTGTATGTCGGGCAGGGATTTCTCCTCTGGCTGATGTCGGGTGATGTCATGCGCTATCGTCCTTTGATCGTGTTTTGCGGATGGGCCTATTTGGCTTTCGGTCCCTTATTTCTGTGGATCGGTCTACACGCGGGCATGCCTACCTTTCAAGTCGTGGCTGATTCTCTGAGTTGTGCCGTAGCGGGTGCAGCACTGCTGATCTCTTGTTTTTGGCGCAGCAAAGCGCAGGCAGTGTAAAGCTCTGCCATCATTTCATCTTTGATGAAATAGGCGCGAGCGCGGAGCGGTAAAACGGCCACTGTTCAGCACCCAGGCCGCGCAGCAGTGGCAGGGTTTCATGGCCGACACCGGGCACCTCGAGATAGGTGTGGGCGATTTCTAATTTTTTCAGAAGCGCGGAGAAGTCGCGGTTCAGCGCCGCGGTGAAGTCACGTGATCCCACGGCCACACGCATGATCAGCTTTCCCTGCACAGCGGCGGCCTGCCTTTCCGCTAGGGTTAGCGGGCTTTGGGCGCGGAAGTAGTCGAGATCGCCGCCAAAGGTCGTGCGCAGGATGTTCTCTCGCTCGGTAGGATTTGCTCTCGTGCGCGGACCTTGGAAGTTGAGATCGAGAGGCCCGCCGGCGAGGCAGGACACTGCGGCGAAGACCTCGGGGAACTTCAGTCCTAGGCGTGCCGCACCGTAGCCGCCCATGCTGAAACCTTCGATGATGCGGCCCTCACGTTTCGCGATCGTGCGGAAGGTCGCGTCGATGTGCGGGACGAGTTCCTTCACGACGATGGTCTCCATCGGCACGGCACCATCCTTGGAGTCGCACCACATGCTTGCGGCGAGCCCATTCGGAAACACGACGACGACCGGCGGCATTTTGCCGTCCTGAATCGCCGTATCAAACCAGGCGGACACCGGTGCGATGCCCGCGAGGCCTCCGCCTGTGCCATTCAGCCAGTAAAGCACCGGAAAGCGACGCTGCTTCTCCACTCCGTAAACTTCCGGCTTGTAAACATGAAAGCTCACCTTCGATTGAATCGCGCTGCTCTCGAAGGTGTGATGCGTCACCCGCGGTGCCCGCACTGCAGGTGTCACCCATGCCGGACCCTGCGCCCTCGCGAGGGGCTGGATGCTGAAGGAGCAAACGGTCAGCAAGATCAGCGTTCGCAGCATTTGACGAGATCTCATGTAAAGTGTGTTGGTTGGGGAAAGGTGTTCTGACATCTCGCAAGAACACGTGGCTGCAGGTTCGGTTGTATGGCTCTTGTGTGACAAAAAAGGATGTGATGCAGCATGTCATATGCGAGGCCCTCATCGGACACTGATCTTCGTGGCTCTTCTTCGCATCATTTTGCTGATCTTCTTCTCATCCGCGGTCGTCCAGGCTCTCACGCAGGAAGAGGCTGTCGCCCGTTTGCGCATGGCTCGCCAGATTGCGCGAGAGCGGAATGATCGGGAGTTGGTGCAGCGGGTCGAGAGATTGGCACGTGACCTCAAAGCGGGTCTTCCGGCGGATGCTGACGAGCAGTTGCGCGAGGCGGAGAAGGCGGTGGGCATTGATCCAGGGGGGTGGTCGATGGCCGGGCAGCCCTTGTTTCATCCCACGGCGACGATGGAGGCCGCGCTGAAAGCCGAGGGGCCGAAACTGGCTGCGGCGATGGCTTCGGGCGATGCGAAGGCGGTGCGCGAGATCACGCGGGCGATGGAAGGTATTCTCGGTGATCAAGCGGGTGTGCCGGATGGCCGGCGCATGGGCCAGAAGGCGTCCGAATTGAAACTGAGTCGCGCCGACGCGGTGAAGCTCTTCCTCGCGGCGCTGGAGACGCAGGGCCGTGCGATGCGCACCTTGATGAAGAGCGAGCTTTTGCCGGACCAAATGCCCCGCGTCTATGCCTACGTGCTCGATGCGTCTGTGACGATGCATTCGCATGTGGCACTGCATGCGCCGGAACGTGTCGCTGATCTCGACAAGCTGCTGCGAGGCACCGCAGGCATTTTGTTGCGTCTTCAGCAGCCGCAGGGCCACTTTCCGTTTCCGGACCTGCGAGGCAAAAACATCCGTTTTGGTGACATGACGGAGAAACAGCTGCAAAACGGCTCCATCGAGATCAAAGACGGCTGGATCATCACGCCTGATCCTGAGGGCGGTTCGCAATTCGACACGGGTGTGTGTGGCGTGGCTTTGTTGCGCGCGGGTGAGCTTTTGAAGGATGACAACTATCTCGCTGCCGGTCGCCGTGCTGCGGAATGGGCAGCGAAGCAAAAGTGCTGCACGAACTTCAACTACAATGCTTTTCCCGTGTCGCTTCTGGCATGTGCGGGCATGAAGGAGGCCGCGTTGGAGAAGTTTCGAGTCGGTGTGGCACCTGGTCAGGCGAAGAATGGTCGCTGGCTCGATTCGCACAATGCGCGCACGGTTTACCATGTGATCATTTTGCGGGCGCTGGCCGATCTCGGCCGCTCCGCGGAGGTCGATGCGGTCGCGCTGCCGGCGATTCGCGCCTTGCTCGATGAGTTCGATGCCATGGGCATCACCGTCGAGGCCTTGCCAGAGCTTCAGGCGCTCGCCAAACAGCATCCCGAGGAGGCGCGACTGCCAAAAGCCATTCGCGACATGGCTTCGACGATCGTCAACAAATGCACCGATGGCACCCGCGTGAAGCTGGGCGCTCAACCGCATCAACTCGGCGCCGTGGTCGAGGTGCTGGCATGGTCAGATTGATCGAAAAGCAATCGAAGGAATGATGCATTCCACAAGGCAAGCTTTAGGGTCTGGCTCATGGCTGTCTCAGTTTTTTTTCTGCCTCTACTAAGGCCAGAGCCGCTACTGCCACACCGAAAATACGCGCCCACACTGTGGCATCAAGCGGTGCCGTATGAAGGTAGCGGTTCATCACCGGAGCATAGGTGAAGATCAGCTGCAGCACACTGGTGAGCCCGATGCCGAGCCAAAGCCGTGGATTGCTGAACCAGCCGATGCTGAAGATGCTGCGGCGCAGGCTGCGGCAATTGATCAGATAAGCGCTGGCCACGGCGACCACGGTGTTCACCACGGCTGTGCGGCACACGGCGATCGTCGAGCCGGCGTTTTGCTCGTAAAAGAACACCCAGTAGCTGCCGGCGAGCATGATCATCGAAACGAGGCCGGTGCGCATGAACATGGCGAAATCAAAGATCGGCGTCTTTTGATCCCGCGGCGGCCTTTTCATGATGTCAGCCTCCGGCGGCTCAAACACGAGCATCAGGCCGAGCAGGATGGCCGTGGTCAGATTCACCCAAAGCAGATGCACGGGCAGCGTCGGCAGGGTGAGGCCGAAAACGACGCTGGTGAGCAAAATGAGTGCGAAACCCACGCTCACCGGCAGCGTCCACACGAGGAACTTGATGAGGTTGTCATACACGCCACGACCTTCCTCGACCGCGGCGGCGATGGTGGCAAAGTTGTCATCCGTGAGCACCATGCTGGCCGCGCCCTTCGCCACATCGGTGCCCGTGATGCCCATGGCGATGCCGATGTCGGCTTGTTTCAAGGCGGGGCCGTCATTCACGCCATCGCCGGTCATCGCGAGGATGTGCCCGCGGCTTTGCAAGGCCCGCACGAGCCGCAATTTCTGCTCGGGAGCCACGCGGGCAAACACTGCTGTTCGATCCGCGATCTCCGGCAAGTCAGCGTCGCTGATTTCTGCTAACTCACGACCGCTGATGGCAGGCACCGTGTCCGCTCCGGCGATGCCGATTTGTTTCGCGATGGCCTGCGCGGTCACCGCGTGATCGCCGGTGATCATCTTCACGCGGATGCCAGCCTGCTGACACTTCGCCACGGCGGCGATGGCCTCCTCACGCGGCGGATCGATCATGCCCTGCATGCCGAGGAAGGTGAGACCGCCGCTGACATGATGATGTCCCAGATCTCCGCTCACATGCGAGCCATCGCGTCGGCAAAACGCGATCACGCGCATGCCTTCGCTGGCAAAAGACCGCGCCGTGTCGCGAATCGCCTCCGCGTCGATGGGCACGACCTCGCCGCGTGCATCGAGCATGTGCGTGCACCGATCCAGCAGCCGCTCCAAAGCACCCGCTTTGTAGATGCGACGGCCCTCCGCATGATCGTGCAAGGTCGCGCGGAACATGTGGTCGCTCTCAAACGGAATCATGTCCACGCGAGGCGAGCTCGCATGGATCGCCGCATGGCGCAGTCCAGCTTTCTCCGCCGCAACGAGCAACGCGCCCTCCGTGGGATCGCCCGCGATGCTCCACACACCTTCATTTTCGATGATGGCGGAGTCATTGCACAGCATCCCGGCATGCAGGCACTCATGCAGCGCGGGCTTGGTGGCGGCCTCGATCGCGAGTTGGCTCTGATGAATGGCACCACGCGGCTCATAGCCGGTGCCGGTGACCTCGAAGGTCTCGCCACCGGCATGGACGCGCTGCACCGTCATCTTGTTCTGCGTGAGCGTGCCCGTTTTGTCCGAGCAAATCACCGTGGTGCATCCCAGCGTCTCCACCGCGGGCAGCTTGCGGATGATCGCACGGCGTCTTGCCATGCGGCTCACACCGATGGCCAGCACGATGGTGATGGCAGCGGGCAGGCCTTCTGGAATCACGCCCACGGCCAAAGCGACACTCGCCATGAGCATCTCGATCACACTGCCACCGCGAACCAGCACGCCATACGCAAACAAGGCCGCCGCGAGCGCGAGGATCACCCACAGCAGTACCCCACTGAACCGGGCGATCTTCCGCGTGAGCGGCGTGGTGAGATCCACCGCCTCCGCGATGAGAAAGGCCACGCGCCCTGTTTCCGTGCGATCCCCCGTGGCCCACACCACACCCATGCCGCTGCCCGCGGTGACGAGCGAGCCCGCGTAAGCCATGTTCACGCGATCCGCGAGCACCGTGTCCGCATGCAAAGGGTCCGGCCGCTTGCTGGCCGGCACCGATTCGCCCGTGAGCGACGATTCATCGATCTGCAGGCTCTTTGTTTCGAGCAATCGAATGTCTGCCGGCACGCGATCACCGCCCGCCAGGATCACGATGTCGCCCGGGACGAGCTCGACGCTGTTCACGCGGATCTTTTTGCCATCCCGTCGCACCACCGCCTCCGCGACGACCATCTTCATCAGCGCTTCGAGCGCGTTCTCCGCCTTCGACTCCTGCAAAAATCCCACAATCGCATTCACCGCGACCACAATGAAGATCACCGAGGCATCCACCCACTCGCCAAGAAAGCCCGTGACCGCCGCCGCACCAATCAGCACCAGCACCAACGGCGCGGTGAACTGCCGCGCCAATCTCAGCCACGGCGACCTACTGCCTGTCATCTGAACGCGGTTTTCGCCATACTTGATCAATCGTTCAGCTGCCTCTTGATGAGTCAGCCCGGTCTCTGGAGTAACTCCTGTGAGCCTCAAAGCATCACAGATCGCGAGGTTGTGGGCAGGGGTCGCAGTCAATGGGGAAAAGTCGTCCTAGAAACAGTCAGGAGCAATCGGTAAATGGATGATGGCCTTCTGCCCTGGATGAAGCTTTTATGCCCATGATTTCGAATTCGCAGGATGGATTATGAGAGTGCGAAGAAGAAAAGGCGCAATCAAGTGCTTGGAAGCATTGAATCATCGCGAGGCCATGGAGTTCTCTTTAGTGACTAACTTCCACGAGTCGACGACTTGTTGATAGGCTTGCTCTCCCGTGATGATTCCTTCGTGCAGTTGCTTGTAGATGCGGTGAGCTACCTGGATATCTACATCATAGTACCAAAGATCGCCTGTCATGCCTTCACGATCCGTGAGGGCGATGTGGTCGAGCTGAGATTCGGTGATTTGCATTTGCCGCGCAGCCGCGATGAGGGACACAAGCACCCACGTCCGACGAATATCGATGTCCTCCATATTCATGGACATGAGCAGTGGACGATGAGCCATGACAATAAGACCCGCGCGACCTTGTGAATCTCTCACTGCATGAGGCCAAACCTGCGTGCCTGTGAATTGAGTGTGGCGAAGCATATGCTCGATGCCGCGGGCGACATCTCCCAATGCCTGAATTTCATGTCGCAACAAGACTCGAGATGAATCCTTTTTGACGGATGACGGCGAAGCTCTTAGCGGCTGCTGAGCCTGAAGTCCCATAACTTGCAGAGCCAGCACCGGAATGATCCGAGGGAAGAAATGATGCATGGTTGGTGGTTGGATGGGGATGAAAAAATTATCCTCGGTACATCGCTTTTACGCCTCTGACGGCACGATTGGCTTGCCTGGATTTGTTGATACGTGCTTCGAAGTTTTTGCGAGTTGATGCTTCAAGCTTGAACAATGCTTCTTCAAAGGTCTGTCCGTTGCTGTGAACCAAGACATCAGGTCCTGGCATGGAGAGCATGAGAATGAGGTGAAAAGGAGCTGCGCTCTGGAGACCTTCTTCAACGCGCAAGCTAGCGCGTGTGATGGGACGGATGCTGCGAAGCTTTTCGAGCATCTGATGAATCTTGGTCTCATGGGAATGACGTGGATCGCAGCCAAACCAATCGAGGTGAACAATCATGTAGGTTGGGGGAATCTAGGTTGTGAGTTTTAGAGATGAAAGGATCTTGGCTCTGGGCCGAGTTGGAATGTCGGAGGTGTTGTATCCGAAGGAGCATCTGAAGAATGCTACGGTTCCTCGTGTTGCGGCATTTATGCCGGCGTTATGAGTTTTTAGGATACTCGTGCCAAGTGCTGTAGCAGGGGAGATTGCTCCCTTGCTGGGAGGCGATCCTGAAATCTGAGCAGGAGCTCAGTGCGAACGCGGCTATCAGAGCTAGTAGGATGGGGGTGGTCTTCATGGTTGGGATAGGGTTGGAGAGGGTAGGGGGTTTGTTTAGCCGCCTGCAGCCTCGCTGCAGCGAGCATGAAAAAACCTGAAATCCCGGCCTTGGGCCTGTCTGCGGCCAGCCAAAGGGTGTAGGCAAGGTCACGTATCTCCTGAGTTATTTCAGGCTGTCTGGTGTTTGATTTCTGGGAGCTTGGCAGTGGCTTAGCACTGACATGATCAACTGCTGCTTGTTCGACTGACGATGCCAATCTTTGGTGCAGTAGTTGGCGAAATTGATCTCGCCCGACCTGGCTGACTAAGTCGTCGCTGGTGAGTAA
>CANNQP010000063.1 GCA_947507875.1 Verrucomicrobiaceae bacterium
AGGATGACGAGGGAGCGCTCGGTGGCGTTGTTGAGGATGAGCGCGGTCTCGTTCATCTCGACCATGAAGGTGCTCTGGCCGCGCGCGATGTCGTCGCTGGCACCGATGCGGGTGAAGATGCGATCGACGAGGCCGATCTCCGCGCTGGCGGCTGGCAGGAAGCTGCCAATCTGCGCCATGAGCGTGAGCAGCGCGGTCTGGCGCAGGTAGGTGCTCTTGCCGGCCATATTCGGGCCGGTGATGAGGATGAGGCGGCTTTCCTCGGGCTCCAAAGTGACGTCGTTCGGCACAAAGCGCTCGCCGCTCGTGAGATTTTGATCGAGCACGGGATGGCGGCCGTCGCGGATGAAGAGATTCCGCGTCTCATTGAGCACGGGGCGCGTGTAATTGAAGAGCCGCGCGGTCTCGGCGAGCGAGGCGAGTGAGTCGAGCACGGCGATGGTCTCCGCGGTCTCCTGAATCTGCGCGAGGTGCTGCAGCACGCGGCTGCGCAGCTCGATGAACTGCTCGTATTCAAGCGCCTTGCTGCGCTCCTCGCTGCCGAGGATCTTGTCCTCCATGCGCTTCAACTCATCGGTGATGTAGCGCTCGCCGTTGACGGTGGTTTGCTTGCGGTGGTAGTCGGCGGGCACACTGCCGACGTTGGCCTTGGTGATCTCGATGAAGTAACCGAAGACGGCGTTGTATTTGATCTTGAGGCTCTTGATGCCCGTGCGCTCGATCTCCTGCGCCTGCAAATCCGCGATCCACTGGCGGCCGAGCGTGGAGGCATTGCGGAGTTCATCGAGTTCGGGCAGCCAGCCTTCGCGGAAGACGCCGCCTTCTTTGATCTGCATCGGCGGCTCATCGCAGATGGCGCGTTGGATTTCCGAAGAAAGCGCGGTGAGGTCGTGGAGGCGGGAAAGGAGATAGGTCGTATAGGACGTATGCGACCCGTTGGACTCATGGAGGATGACTTTGAGCGAAGGCACGACTTCCAGTGAGATTGCCAAAGCCTGCAAATCCCGGCCATTGCCGCTGCCCTGGCTGAGGCGGCTGCTGGTGCGTTCCAGATCACGCACTTCTTTGAGCAGGGTGCGCACCTGGCTGAGGAGCATGGGCTCATCGAGGAAGGCGGCGATCATGTCCTGGCGTTGCGTGAGCGTGTCGAGATCGCGCAGCGGGTGGAGGACCCAGTGGCGCAATTTGCGGCCGCCCATGGGCGTGCAGGTGCGGTCGAGGGCGCTCAAAAGCGTGTGCGCGTTGCCGCCGCGGGCGCTGACGAGTTCAAGATGGCTCTGGCTGGCGGCGTCGATGAGCACCACGTCGCTCGTTTGCGCGACGCGGAGGCGCTGGATGTGATCGACACTGCGGCGGAGCTGAAATTGCAGGTATTGCAGGATGCAGCCGGCGGCACACAGCGCCGCGCTGAGATCCAGGCAGCCGAATCCATCAAGCGACTGCACTTTGAAATGCTGCGTGAGGCTGTGCTGCGCCTGATCGAGCAAGAACAGGTAGCTCTCCACGCTCAGCGCTGCGGCGGGATGCCCAAGCTGCGCGATCAGATCCTCCTGATCCTCGCTGAAGAGCAATTCACTGGCTTGGAGACGCTCCAGCTCATCAGCGAGCTCGGTGGTGTCCTTGAACTCGGCGACTTCAAATTCGCCGGTCGTGTGATCGACATACGCCAGCCCGAGCTTTTTGCCTTTTGCATCCCGAAATACCGCCGCGAGGTAGTTTGGCCGGTTGGAATCGAGCAAGTTTGTGTCGTTGATGGTCCCTGCGCTAAGGATCTGTGAGATGGCACGCTCGACGAGCTTTCCTGGCACCGGATCGGTCGTCTGCTCGGCAATGGCGACACGTTTGCCGCCTTTGATCAACTTCGCGATGTAGCCCTGCGCGGAGTGATAGGGCACGCCACACATGGGGATGCCGTTCCGCTTGGTGAGCGCCACATTGAGGATGGGTGAGGCGGTTTTCGCGTCCTCGAAGAATAGCTCATAAAAGTCACCGAGGCGGAAGAAGAGCAACACATCCTCCGGAAGCTCCCGCCGCATGGCGAGGTATTGCTTCATCATCGGGGTGGTGGCAGCGGCTTCGGACATTGATGCGTTGGGAGGAATGGATGATGAACCTTGCAAGATCCCGTTACAGCAGAATAGGGCTGCTGTCTTGGCGAGCAGAAGTGAGGCAGGCATCGAGCACCTGCTGAGTGAGCAAACTGATGCGCGGCCAGTAAGGATCGTTTTTCCCGGAAAGCACAAGGCTAGAGAAGGTGCGAAAAAGTCCAGCCTCCTGGGAACCCGGAGCGTTGTTGCTAGGCTCGTTCAAAGTCTCGATGTGATGACCTCCAAGCATATCGGCGCGGCAGTGATCGAGCACGAACTGGCTACGCGTGAGGCTGAACTGTGTGTGTGCGCCCGAGAAAGGCAAAACGAAGTCCGACAGCTGCAGCAGGGCTTTTTCCCCACTCACCACGGCCCACTGCGCGTTCGCGGCAGTGAAACAGCAGTGGAAAGAAGCACTGACGCCACCGGCGAAAGTCAAGGTGCCAGAAAAGGCGAGCGGCACAGGTGGCACATCATCGGCCGCACGCACCTCCTCATGGATTTGGCCGGTGACATGCAGCGGCGTCGCATCCTTCATGGCCCAGAGCGTGAAGCGCAGGCAATACCAGCCGAGGTCACCTAGGCAGCCCAGAGGCTCCAGCATGCCATGAGCGCGGATGTTCGTGTGGGCGAAGCTATCGTCGGCGCGGAAGCTGAACTGCGAAGCGATGTGGCGGATGCTGCCCACTTCTTCATCCATGACCCGACGTAGGCGTTGCAGGCGTTGACCGTGCATGAACATGACACCATCCATAAACTGAACCCCGTGCTTGTTGCAGGCAGCGATCATTTCCTCGACATCAGCCGCCTGGGTGCCGACAGGCTTTTCCACCAGCACATGCTTGCCGGCAGCAGCGGCGCGCAGGACCCATTCTTTGCGGAGACCTGTCGGCAAGGGGATGTACACAGCGTCGATATCAGGTCGTGCGATCAGCGCCGCGTAGTCATCCATGGCCTCGGGCCGTAGGGGCTTCGGCGCCGAAGATTGGCAGTCTGCGACAAAAGCTTGCGCCTTGGCTAAGTCACGGCTGGCCAACGCGACGAGGGTGGCATTGCCAGCATCGCGGATGGCCTGCCAGTTTTTGCGGGCGATGAAAGCAGCGCCAAGGATGCCCCAGCGACAAGTTTGGGTGGTCATAAGGCGCGCAGGCTACCAGGGCCGCGCGCCTTGCCAAGCTCCACCTCAGCCAACTCAACGCACTTCCACATGGGGCAGGTTCCAGACTTTATCGGCATACTCCAGGATGGTGCGGTCAGAGCTGAAGAAACCTACACGTGATGTGTTGAGAATGGTCATCTTCGACCAGTGATCAGGCTGTTTGTAGGCAGCGTCAACCCGTGCCTGGGCATCGACATAATGCTGATAGTCAGCGAGGCAGAGGTAGGGATCGCCGTGTTCGAGGAGGCTGTCTCGCAGAGGTTTGAAATCACCTGCGTTGCCGGTGAAGTAATCGCTGCCGATCCAGTCGATGACCGCGCGGAGATTTTCATTTGCCCAGTAGTATTCCCAGGGGTTGTAGCCACGTGACTTCAGGTCCGTGACTTCTTCCACCGTGAGCCCGAAGATGAAGATGTTGTCGTCGCCGACTTCTTCTGCGATTTCGACGTTAGCTCCATCCAGGGTGCCGATGGTGAGGGCGCCATTGAGGGCGAGCTTCATGTTACCGGTGCCAGAGGCTTCTTTGCCAGCGGTGGAGATCTGCTCGCTGAGGTCCGCCGCAGGGATAATCTTTTCTGCAAGTGACACGCCGTAATTCGGCAGGAAGACGACTTTCAGCTTATCGCCAACACGTGGGTCGTGGTTTACCTTTGCCGCGACAGCATTGATGCAATGGATGATGTTTTTGGCTAGGTAGTAGCCCGGCGCGGCTTTGGCACCAAAGACGAAGACGCGAGGGTGAAAATCTGCGTTCGGATGATTGAGGATGCTGCGATAGAGGGTGACGATGTTCAGCAAATTCAGGTGCTGTCGCTTGTATTCATGCAGACGCTTGATCTGCACATCAAAGAGTGCGTCTGGGCTGACATGCACGCCGCAGGTGTCTTGAATGATTTTGGCCAAGGCGACCTTGTGGTGGCGCTTGATGCTACGGTAGCGCTCACGGAAAGAGGTATCCTCGGCAAAGGAATCCAGCTGACGCAGCTTGGAGGCATCCTTTTTCCAGCCTTCCCCGATGCTTTCGGTGATGAGTGAGGAAAGCTGTGGATTGCACACGTCCAACCAGCGACGGAAGGTGACGCCGTTGGTGATGTTCACAAAGCGCTCGGGGTAGAGTTCGTGGAACTCGGGGAAGAGTCGCTCGCAAAGCAGGCGGGTGTGAAGCGCCGCGACGCCATTGGTCGCGTGACCACCAAGGACTGACATATGAGCCATGCGGACGTATTTGCCGCCACGCTCGTCGATGAGAGACAGCGCCCGCTTTTTGTTGCTATCGCCAGGCCATTTGGCCTCGACGTCACCGTCCAGGAACTGTGCGTTGATCTGGTAGATGATCTGGAGGTGGCGCGGCAATACCCGCTCGAAGAGGCCAACAGACCACATCTCCAGGGCTTCTGGGAGCAGGGTGTGATTGGTGTAGCTGAAGGTTTCCTGGCAGATTTTCCAGGCTTGCGCCCAGGGCAGACCTTCTTCATCCATCAGGATGCGCATCAGTTCAGGAATCGCGACGGCTGGGTGCGTGTCATTGAGCTGGATGGCTGCCTTGGAGGGGAATTCACTCCACGGAAGGGAGTACCCGCCTTTGAATCGACGCACGATATCGGCGAGCGAGCAGGCGACAAAGAAGTACTGCTGGACCAGACGCAGCTCCTTACCGGACTCCGTGGAGTCATTGGGATAAAGCACCTTGGACACGGTTTCGGCGATGGCTTTTTCTCGCAAAGCTTCGATGTAAGAGCCTTCATTGAAGACTTGGAAATTGAAGTCTTCGTCGGCCTGCGCTTGCCAGAGACGCAGCACGTTCACGGTGTGGCTGTCGTAGCCTACGATGGGGATGTCCCACGGCAAGCCCAACAAACACTTGGTGTCCACCCACTCGCAGTGCGGATTGCCATGATCGTCGAACTTTTGAATGACGCGTCCGTAGAGGTGGATCTTCTGCCGATACGAAGGGCGGGCGATCTTCCAGGGTGAACCATCGCGCATCCAAGCATCGGGGTGCTCGACCTGCTTGCCGTTGACAAACTCTTGGCGAAAAAGCCCGAACTCATAGTGAATCCCATAGCCAATGGCGGGGAGATTCAGCGTACTGAGGCTATCCATGAAGCAAGCGGCGAGTCGCCCCAGCCCCCCATTGCCGAGACCCATGTCAGGCTCATTTTGCAGCAGCGTGTCCAGATCTTTGCCCAAGTCTTTCAAGGCCGTTTTGACGGGATCGTAGAGTCCTGAATTGCGCAGGTTATTCTCCAGCAGACGTCCCATGAGATATTCGAGGGAGAGGTAATGAATGCGCCGAACTCCAGCCTGACGGTGCAGGGAGCGCGACTTGGTGGCGCTGTCCATGACACGATCCCGCACGGCGAGACAGGTGGCTACCCACCAATCGTTGGCGCTGGCGCTGTCCACATAGGCACCAAGGGTGAAACGGACGTGATTGACGATGGAGGCTTTGATGGCCTCGGGGCTGTTGCCGAGATCGCAGGGGGCTGGAGTCATGGGATGGCGTGGGTTGGGATCACCAAGTCACCCATTTCGGCAAATCCACGGGGGCAATGACCAGCGTGATTTCGCCCTTGGGAGGCTTGGCTTGATAGTGAGAGAGCACTTGCTGTGCCGTGCCGCGCTGGAATTCCTCAAACTTCTTCGTCAACTCCCGCGCAACGACGATGCGGTGCTCCGGTTTAGCCACCACGACCATGGCCAGCGTGTCCACGAGACGATAGGGACTCTCGAAGTATAGACTGGTTGCGTCCCGCTGAAGCGCGGCCTGGATTTCTTTTTCCCGTTGTCCCTTTTTGTGTGGCAAAAATCCACCGAAATGAAAGGGCACTGTCGGCAAGCCACTGGCCGCGAGGGCGGTGAGCACGGCACTGGGACCTGGCAGGCTTTCGACCCTCAGACCGGCAGCCACGACGCTCTGCACCAGCCTCTGGCCGGGATCAGAGACGGTGGGCATGCCGGCGTCGGAGATGAGCGCGACACTGCCGCCGGCCTGAAGGTGGGCGATCAGTTCGGGGATTCGGCGGGCTTCGTTATGCTCGTTCAAACTCACCAGCCGGGCACGAATGCCGTGGTGGCTGAGCAAACGTCCGGAGTGGCGGGTATCCTCGCAGGCGATGAGATCGACCTGCTTGAGTACGTCCAAGGCACGCAGGGTGATATCGGCCAAATTGCCAATAGGTGTGGCGACGAGATGAAGCGTTCGACTGAGGCTGTTCGTGCTGATTTCGATAGATTCGAGAGGTTCCGAGTCCTCGGCGGCGTCAGCCCCCGTCAGCTCAGGATCAGGAGTTTCCTCGTCGGTACTCACCAGCCTTCGGAGATTTCGTTGGCAACGTTCGTGGCGAGGCGCTGAGCGGCGTCATCCAATGCCTGCGCTTCGGAATTCTGTACGTTGGAATCCAGAATCACGTAGGTAATCGCAGAGGAGGTGCCTTTGTGGATGGCTCGACCGGAGGCAGTATCTTTGATCATGTAGTTCAAGGTCAGACGCATCTGCAGCTGAGCGGTGCGCAGCACGTTTTGCCGGAAGGATCGAAACTGAGAGCGTTCGACGCGAGTGATCGTGCCCTGAAGAACGGCATCTGCGTCCTCTTTGGAGACAATCTGGTAGGAGCCATCGGTTTGGATTTGCTTGATCAGTGAATTGGTGACCACCGAAGCAAGACGTGGCTCCAGGGTCTGATTGTCAAAGGTCGGCACAGCCAGTTTGGTGACCCCTTGCAGATGAGAGGGCTTCTGCCCTCCCAGGTGGTAGCCTGCGCAGCTAGTCAGGGTGAGGAGTGCCGCGAGGGCGAAGAAGCGGAATGGGTTCATCCAGGTGAGAAAAGTAAGGTCGATCAGGGTGCTGGAGGCTTAGGCGGCACAGGTAACTCACCCTTCGGTCCAGCAGGCGGGGTGGGCACCGGGGGGAGCGAGCCGCCTGGCAGGTTAGGTAACAAGGCGGGCTTGTCCGTATTAGGAACAGGTGGCAGCAAGGCACCATCACCTGGAGCTGCGCCAGGTTTGGTCGGGAGAACAGGCTCGGACAGCGGCACGGGCAAGAAGTTGTCGTTCCCAGCTCTCATGCTGGGCTTCTGACCGAGGCGTGCTAGCTCAGGTGGCATGGGACCAACGTAGTCATCGCTGTTTTTGAGATTTTTAGCACTGGAGACGGTGTAGTCTTGATCTGGCTGGCCTTTTTGAGCAGAGGCTAGGGCTTGAGGATCGGCAACGGCAAGTTCGGCAAGCAGGCTTCGTGCCTCGGCAGAGACTTCAGGAGAGCCATACTTTAGCGCTTCGTTGAAGTATATGGCCGCCGCTTTGGGCTTGTTCATGCGCATGTAGAATTTACCCACTTGCAAGGACTGCCCTGCCTCCACGGCATTGATTTGACGCAGGCCGATCTCCGCTTCCGTGGCACGTTCACCTTTCGGATTGACCGTCATGTAAGTATTCAAGGCGTCCCGGGCGGCGGTGAGGTTCGATTTGTCTTCACTGCGGCTGGCAGCGACGCTACTGATGGAGCCAATGCGGAACTGGGCTTCATCGGCCTGCTTGGTGTTGGGGTAGTTGTCCACCACGGTTTGATAGGCAGCCACCGATTGAGCCTTTTCACCCATGTCTTGGTATACCTCGCCGATGCTAAACTGAGACAGAGGGGCTAGCTTACCGAAAGGTGCATTCGTGATGATCTGCTTGTACATCTCAACGACGTCTTCGCCGCCCATTTTCACTGGGATGAAGATCAGGCTACGCTCTTTTTTGCCACCCTTGGCGATCTCTGCGATCTCGAACTGCTGTTGGATAGCATCGTCAAACCGGGGGCTGGTACGATACTGGTTGAGGAAGTTTTGAAAGGCATCGAACGATTCCTGCAGAGAACTGCTCTGGCGAATGATGCACGCGTTCGCATAAGAGGCCTCTGCCGCAGCGGCGGTGAAGGGATACTGGCGAACGATCTGCTGGTAATAGCCCTGGGCGCGCCCACTGCGGCCTTCTACCTGGGCCTGCCTACCCTGTTCAAGCAGGGCTGCTGCCTGACTTTCCTGAGCTTCACGTTCATTGCCTGTAGGCACCTCCTTCTCCTTCTTTTCGAAGAGCCCAAGAAAAGCGTAAGACGAAGTGGCAGGGATACAAAGCGCCGCCATCAGAGCGGCACCGAGGGCGAGGCGGGAAAATGAGGGCGTTTTCATCCAGTTAAGCGACATTAAAGGCGAGTGAAAGAGGCGTCAAGGCGTCAAGGCGGCCGAGACAGCTAGGACGGCGAACAGCCAAGATGCAGAGTACCGTGTTTTTCCCTCTCGCATTTCCGCAGGCCTACCCCCATGATAAGCTTTATGTCTGAGCGACGACATCCCACTGCCCATCAGCGCCTACGCCACGCGCTGATTTCCGCTTGGCGTGGTGTCGATGAAGGCCCGGTGATCGATCTGCCCGCACAATCTGTGGCGGACATCGTCGGTCGAGTGATCGCTCAAGCAGGCTTGGCAGACCGAATGAAGATGGAGGAGGTCCTGGCAGCTTGGCGTGAGATCGTGGGGGATTTTCTTTTCCAGCACTCTCGTCCCGATAGCTTTCAGCGCGGCATTTTGACCGTGCGCGTGTTACAGCCCACGGTTCATCACGCCTTATCCATGGAACGGCCACGTATTCTGAAGCGACTCCAGTCCTTGCTGAAAACGACTGGCATCAAGGACATCCGCCTCAAGCATGGTTGACTCGCATGGACTGGAATGATTGGCAAAGCATCCTGCGCTGGCGCGCGGTCGAAGAAGGAGACGCCGATGGAGCGCTCCTGAGTGAGGAACGGCGCCGCGAGGCCACCCTGCGCACGTGCGCGGGAATGACATCCGATGAGGTAACAACAGACCCGCTAGGTGCCCGAGAGGCTGCCTTTTTGCTACGACGTTCACGCTGGCTAGAAGAGGAAGTCATCGGCTGCAATGGCTCGTTGGTTAGACTCATGGAGCGTTTGAGCACTCTTTCTAGCCGCCGCTTTGTGACCTCATCGACGTGGGTCGCCGCAGCCATCGCAGGCTATGTCCTCGTGGGGCTGGGGCAGCAAACTGAGTTCAACTTGCTAGCGCTGCCCCTGGTCAGTCTGATGCTATGGAATGCTGCGGTGATGATCTGGTCTCTCGTCATGGAATGGAGCCCGAATCAAGAGAGCCCCCTGCTGATCTGGCTGGCGCAGCGGCTGTCATTGGCGGGGCTGGATCGGCCCAGCGCCGAAACCGGGGAGCCACTGACGGGGATCAGCGTGGATCAGCGCTTTGCCATGCTGGCACAAGGTCCCGCCATGGAGCGGTGGCAACGTCGTTTCCGCGCCCATCTGCATGTCGCTGCTGCGCTGATGGCACTGGGTGGCATCGTGGGTCTTTATGCGCGGGGCTGGGCCCATGAATACCGTGCGGTCTGGGAAAGCACGATCTTATCCGAAGAGGCCGCGCAACACTTTCTGGGCGCACTTTTCCGTCCTGCCTCTGCACTGCTAGGGGTGGAAATCCCACTGGAGCAGCTGCCCGACATGCATCGCACGGGGGGCTTGGCCAAACAGCCTTGCCCTGCCCTGCCCTGGCTGCACCTTTATGCCGGCTCGCTGCTGGCTCTGGTGGTTTTGCCAAGGCTAGCTCTGGCTGGTTTCACCATCTGGCGCGCTCATGCTAGGCTCGCCCGACGCATGCGCAGGCTGGGGTGGCAAAACTACCTGCTGCACACTCTGCGTGCGGCGGAGGGTGGACACGAAACTGTGACGGTGCTGGTCCACGGCCACCATGGCACACCGGCCCACCAGGAGGTCTGGGCACGCGGCGTGCGGGAGCGTTTCGGGCAAATGATCCTGCCAGAATTCGTGGTGATCCCGCATGGCGAGGAAGATGAATTCACCGCAAGCTGGAAGCCCCGACAACCCCACGCCGCCCTCGTCTTCAACCTCGCCACCACACCCGAAACCGAGGTGCAACGACGCCTCGTCATGGAGATCAATCGCACGCTGCAGAGTACCCAGCACGCCGCTGAGCTCCTGGTGCTACTGGATGCGACGAGCATCGGCAACCGCTGGTCTCCTGAGAAATGGGCAGATCGAGAAAATCTGTGGGTCGATATGCTCTCAGGCCTTGGCGTGCAAATCCTGGTGGCTGCCCAGCGCGGCCGCAGCTAATCCCCCGTGCTGAACCTCGGCCTTCGTCTCCTTCTTTTCATGAACCTTCCCCATCGCCCCCGACGCAACCGCCAGTCCGCCGCCATCCGCGACCTCGTGCGTGAAACAGAGCTGACGCCCGGTCACCTCATCTACCCGCTTTTCCTCCAGGAAGGCGAGGCGAACACGCCCATCGAAGCCATGCCCGGCTGCCAGCGCTGGTGCGTGCCGGACTTGGTCAAAGAAGCTGGTGAAGCCCACGCGCTCGGTGTGCCTGCGATCGTGCTTTTCCCACGCATCCCCGATGAGCTGAAAACACGCGGCGCGGAGGCATGCCACGACGACGACGGCCTGGTGCCGCGCGCCATCCGCGCGCTGAAGGCCGCGCACCCGACCCTGACGGTCATCACCGATGTGGCGCTGGATCCCTACAACAGCGACGGGCACGACGGCCTCGTGAGCGATGATGGACGCATTTTGAATGACGAAACCATCGAGGTGCTGTGCCGCCAGGCGCTCTGCCATGCGCGCGCGGGCGCAGACATCGTGGCCCCCAGCGACATGATGGATGGCCGCGTGGCCGCGCTGCGGGCGGCGCTGGATGGCGCAGGCCACACCGGCGTGTCGATCATGAGCTACACGGCCAAGTATGCCAGCGCCTACTACGGCCCCTTCCGCGGCGCGCTGGATTCCGCGCCCAAGGCTGGAGACAAAAAGACCTACCAGATGGACCCGGCGAATGCCCGCGAAGCCCTGCGCGAAGCCGCCCTGGATGAAGCCGAAGGCGCGGACATCCTGATGGTGAAACCCGCCGGTGCCTACCTGGACATCATCGCGAAGTTGCGGGCGGCCAGCACGCTACCCATCGCCGCGTATCAAGTTAGCGGCGAATACCTGATGATCAAAGCCGCCGCTGCCTCAGGCTGGCTGGATGAGGAAAAAATCATGCTCGAATCCCTGCTCGGCATCCGGCGTGCCGGCGCCGACATGATCCTCACCTACTTCGCCCGCCGCGTGGCGGAAAAGATGGCCTGATGGTCCTGCCCCCCGTGAACGCTTTCTCCCCTGCATGATCAGCATCCTCGAAGCCACCCCGGGCGCCACCGGCCCCACGCTTGCGGAGCGGATGTACCTGGCCTTTTCCCAAGAGGGGCGGCTGGCAGAGTCACCGCAGTTTGAATACCGCCCGCAGCAGCAGCGCATGGCCCAGCTGGTCGGAGAGGCCCTGGAAAAAAACCGCGCGCTCATCTGTGAGGCCGCCACGGGCGTCGGCAAATCGCTCGCCTACCTCATCCCGGCCGCCACTTACGCCATCGAGCAGAAGCGCAAGGCCATCATCTGCACCCACACGATCAACCTTCAGGAGCAGCTCATTCACAAAGACATCCCGATCGTCAAAAAGATCGTCGGCGACTTCCACGCCGAGCTGCTGAAGGGCCGCAACAACTACCTCTGCCCCACCCGACTGAAGAGCGCCTTTTCCCAGACCGGCGACCTCTTCAGCAGCAGCGAGGCCGCCGAGCTTCAGCTCATCATGGACTGGCAGCGGGACAACCCCACTGGCACGCTGAGCGAGATGGACTTCACCCCCGGCGCGCGGCTTTGGTCCATGATCCGCAGCGAGCCCCATGCCTGCACCCCACGGCGCTGCCCGCCCGGCAGTGGCTGCCTTTACCAGGAGGTGCGGCGGCGCATGGCGGCGGCAGATGTGCTGGTGCTGAATCACACGCTCTTCTTCACCCTGCTGGCCTCGGCGGAGGAAGTGCTGGCCGATGACGCAAATTTCATCTTCCCACGCGACTTCGTGGTGCTGGACGAGGCGCACACGATTGAGAACATCGCCGCGCAGGCCTTTGGCCTTCATGTCTCGGAGAGCAATGTCCGCTTCGAACTGGGCCGCCTTTACAACCCCAAGACACGCAAGGGTTTCTTCAGCAGCGTGGGCGATAGCGATGCCATCCGCGAGGTCACGCAAACCATCGGCGCAGCAGAGATGTTCTTCCGCGAGGCTGAGGCACGCTGCCGCTTCAGCGGGCCTTATGGCAAAGAGTTCCGCCTCCGCGAACCAGGTCTCACGGAGAATACCCTGGCCCTACCGCTGCAGCGCGTGGCCAGTTTTGCTCTCAAGGCCGGAGATGCGGCCAAGAGTGAAGCCCAAAAGCTAGAGCTGCATGACATCGCGAAGCGCCTGACCGCCCTGCGCGTCGGACTCGCCGCCTTTCTCGACCAAACCGAAGATGGCCACGTCTATTGGGCAGAACGCAGCAGCGGCGACACGCGCAATCTTTCCCTGCACAGCGCGCCCATCGACGTCGCTCCAAAGCTGGAGGAAATCTTCTTCGCCGGCGGCAAGGCCTGTGTCTTCACCAGCGCCACCCTAGGTGTGGGCGATGACGACCAGCTCAGCTACTTCCGCAAACGCGTCGGCGCACAAAAGGCACGCGCCGCCAGCATCGAGAGTCCCTTCGATTTCAAGAAGCAGATGCGGCTCTACTTGGTGAAAAAAATGCCCGAGCCGAAGGATGCCACCTACGCCGATGCTTTGCAGGAGAAGATCGAGCACTTCCTGGATCTCTCCCAAGGCCGCGCCTTTGTGCTCTTCACCAGCTACACACAGCTCACCACCATGGCGGACCGGCTGGAAGACTTCTGCGATGATCGCGGCTGGCGGTTGCTCGTGCAGGGCCGTGGCATGCCGCGCCATCAGATGCTGGCTGAGTTCAAAAAGGATGTCCACAGCGTGCTCTTCGGCACCGACAGCTTTTGGACCGGTGTCGATGTGCCTGGCGAGGCACTCAGCAACGTCATCATCACCCGCCTGCCCTTTGCTGTGCCGGATCATCCCGTTGTCGCCAGTCGGCTGGAGCACCTGGAAGAGCAGGGGCTGAACAGCTTCAGCGAATACAGCGTGCCCGAGGCCATCCTGAAACTGCGCCAGGGGGTGGGGCGTCTGATTCGCACGCAAAAGGACAAAGGCATCATCGCCATCCTCGATCCGCGCCTGCTCACCAAGCCCTATGGCCGCGCCTTCATGGCCAGCCTACCGGACTGCCCGGTAGAAATCCTGGGATAACTCAGAGGGCACCATCCGCCTTCTGAGTGACCCGCGCCGCCCTGATCAAGCCTCGTTCAAAACGAGGCGAAACTCATCGCTGCTCCAGCTTCACGTTGTCGATGAAGAACGCGCTCTTCGTCGTGCCGAGAGCGCTGAAGAGAAGGTAGTGGGCTTCGGTCCAGGTGGCTTTGCAGGGAATGGATTTCAACTCAACCTTGATGCCGTCCTGCCGGGTGAGCGTGACGTCATACTTGGCCGCTCCCGTGGTGGCGGTGAGGTCGATGCGGAGCCATTCGCCGGGTTTCACGTCGGCGAGCTTCTGGCTGGCGGTGTTGTTGGCGACGAGCGTGCCCTTCTGCCAGCGCAGGTAGGGGCCAGCGGCA
>CANNQP010000064.1 GCA_947507875.1 Verrucomicrobiaceae bacterium
ACCTCCCGTCGTGCCGCCGCCAGCGAGGGAACCGATGGTCTGGCTCGTGTTCGCGACACTGAGATCGAGAATTGCCCCCGCCGTATTAGCGAGGGTGATCGCATTGGCTGAGCCGAGCGCCTGCCCACCCGCAGCAGTGGTCGCCCGGAGCGTGCCGGCATTGATCGTGATGCCGCCGGTGAAGGTATTGAGGGTGTTCGCCAATCCCAGCGACCACGTGCCGGCGCCACTTTTCACGATGGCCAGTTTCCCGCCGGACGTGCCGTTGGTCAGGATACCCACCACGTTGCCGGTCGCCGTATTGCTGCCATTGAGGTTGACCGTGGTCGTGTTGCCTGCCGTGGATACGCCTGAAACATTCGCAATATTCAGCAGACTCGTCCCGGAAGTCGCATTCGCCGTGAACGTCGCCGAGCCGCCATTGCCCTGAATCGTGATAGCGCTGGATATGGTGTTGGTATGATTGCCCGTGCCCGAGAGGTTTTGAATCACGCCACCATTCGTGAGCAGGAGATTGCCGCTAGAAAGGGTGAATCCAAAATTGGACGTGTTGCCAAAGGTGATACCGCCGATGTTGCGATTGGCATCCACCGTCACCGTGCGTGCCGCTGTGAGAGTGTTGGAGAAAGTGGCGATGTCCGTGCTGTTCAGGATCGAAGTCGAGCCGGGGACACCCGCCGTCCAGCTCCCCGCCGTGCTCCAGTTGCCAGCGGCATCGACATTCCACGACGAATCGGCAGCGTGCGTTGTTAAGGCACCAGCAATGCACGCAACTGCGCACAGAAGTGTGAACACACCTTTCGGTAGGGAACGCTGAAACGGAAACTTTTTCATAGGCTTGACTAAAGGAGTCCACCCCGTGAAAAAGAGAAAGTTCGTTCCGTAACAATCTCCCTAAAATACTTTAGTCTTTACCTAAAATGAACCATGGCCACTGAACCCCGCCGCTACTTCAAAGAACTCCGCTTCCGCCAGCTCCGCGCCCTCGTCGAACTGGCCCGAAAAGGCAGCTTCACCGCCGTGGCTGAGACATTGCAAATGTCCGTGCCCTCCGTGTGGCAGCAGATCAAGGCGCTGGAGGATGAGTTTGGTGCTGCGATTGTGCAGCAGTCCGGCAAAACCGCCGTGCTCACTCCACAGGGCGAGTTGCTCGTGCAATTGTCTCAACCGCTCGTCGAGAGCTTCGACCGTATTCGCGAACTCTTTGCCGATCAAAATCAAAAGCTCGCCCGCCGCATCACCGTGGCCACCACGGCGAGCCTACTACTACACGAACTTCAAAAGCCACTCGAGACCTACCGCAAACGTTTTCCCGAGGTGGAGTTGTCCTTCATCGACCGTCCGTCCGCGATGGCACGCAAACATCTTGAAGACGGCGAGGCCGATGTCGCCATCATCGGTCAGATCAATGCACCGAAGCAGCCGCGCATCGAAGTCACACCCGTAACCGCCTATCCCTTCGTGCTCGTGTGTCCGGTCGGGCATCCATTGCTCGAAGCGAAGAGCCTGAAGCTCACTGACCTCATCAAGCAGCCACTCGTGCTTCCAGGTCCAGGTGCCAACTCACGCCGCCACATTCAAGATGTGTTTGAAGCGTCCGCGTTGTGGCAAAAAGCCAACATCGCTCTCACCGCGAGCACCTTCGACATCGTCGTCGGCTACGTGCGCATGGGTTTCGGCATCAGCATCACCTCCGTGAGCCCGATGATTCTCAAAGAAGCCGCCCAAGGCCACAGCAGCTATCGCGGCGTCGCCTTCCGCGATCTTTCGAAACTCTTTGGCAGCGAAGAAGTGGTAGTGCTCCATCGCAAGGCCAAGGTCGAGCTGCCGCATCACCTCGCATTTCGTGAGATCCTAGTGAAGGCTTTGATGAGTTGAACCCGAGCCTGGAGAACCAAGCTTCAGCCAGAGGTGGGCAGAGAAATTGGGCATTCAGGCTCATTGCGCTTTGGCAATACTTTGCGGATGCCTTACCGCTCACCCTTGTTATTATCCTGCCATGTCTCCCAAGTCCATTCAGAGCGCCTTTTTTGCCAGCATGACCGATCCGCAGGCATTCCGGCTCATGTTTGATCAGCAGCCCAACGTGTTCTTCTTTGTGAAGGATCGCGAGAGCCGCCTCATCGCTGCCAGCGGGCCGATGTGGACCCGCCTGGGCCTCGAAGGTGAAGCCGAGGTCATTGGCCGACTCGACGAAGACTTCTATCCCGAGCAAGCGGCCAAGGCCTACCGAGCCGATGACGCGCTCGTCTTTCGCACGGGCAAACCGTTGATCAATCGCCTCGAAGTCTGGTATGACGAGCAGCGCACGCTGACTTGGTTTCTCACGACCAAGGTCCCACTGCGAGGCAAGAACGGCAGGATCATCGGCCTCATGGGCCTCACCCGCCGCGATGAAGGCCGCAGTCGGCATCAACCCAGCAGCGAAGTCACGCTCATCGTCAGCCACATCCAAAAGAACACCAGCCGCATCCTCAGCACCGCCGAACTCGCTCGCGAATGCGGCCTCTCCGAGCGCACGCTGTATCGCAAGATCCACCAAGCCCTCGGCGTCACGCCCTATGAACTCATGCTCCGCATCCGCATCGAGTCCGCCGCCGAAGCCCTCATCCAAACCACCGACAAAGTCATCGACATCGCCGAAGCCCACGCCTTCTGCGACCAAAGCGCCTTCACCCAACATTTCCGCAAACGCATTGGCCTAACGCCGAAGCAGTTTCGGATGCGGCATCAGGGGTAGGTGTTCCCACCACGATCTAGTTGGATGCGAGGACGTGAAGGGCTTCCAACTTGTCGGATGCGGGCATTTCGTCCCCATGTTCCCATCGGCGGAGTTGTTGATGAATCACGCCGACTACTTTGGCCAATTCCTTCTGATCCATAACTTGGCATCGCCGTGCCTTCATCACAAGATCGGCAGTAGATTCTTGGCCGAACGGGTAGTAACCGAGGAACGAAATGATGCCCGGCCACTCAGAGACGACAGGCTGTCGTTCATTGCGCTCCCAGCGTTCGTAAACCTCACGCAGAGTGCCAAGTTGTCTCGCTACATCCTCCTGACGAAAATCCAGCACTAACCTGCGATTGCGAAGATGTTCGCCAAGAGATTGGGGCAGGGGAATGACGCCTTTCTTTCTGAGAATGAATGCTTTAAACGCTTCCGGGCTTACCCGAATGGCAAAAAAGCAAAATGGCAAAATAGGGTGATACGTTTTTTGCCAATTGATGAAGCTGAGCCGCATCCTCTTGATTAGTTTATCTTGCCTCCATGCCCGCGTGGCCATGACGTCTAGTTTTGGCATCAGTTCTATTGTAGATCAAACGCGCAAATGGGTTGAGTATGGCGTGATTTTTTATGACGACTGATGCATTTGATCAGGGGAGGATCGAGCTGCAATTCGCATGGTTTTTGCTTACGCGCTCTTTTGGGGCCTCTACCCACATGAAGAGAGCCCTAAGGTCATCCAACAGGCCGAGCGATTGATGCTGTTCCGCTTCGATCTCGATGGCGGCTTGGTCGAATTCATCAATAAACGACGGCAGCGCATTCACATCCAGCTCAGCCATTGGCATGACATCTGAGATCAGATGTGGGGAACAGGGGGAGGCCCAGGCTTGCAAACGAAAATGTAGTCCTTGAATGCCAGCCTGAACCGCTTGGCGGTGGAACTGGATGATGCACAGTAGCCTTTTCCAATCGTCTGCCGCCGACTCATTGAGATGAGTGGCCTGATCTTGCAGACCACTTAACGCGATAGCTAACCTCGATTCCTGAAATTGGAGATCTTCCCATAACTTCCAGGCTACTTCACGATGGCTATTTTCCACGGCAGCATGCATTTCCGTGAGATGTCGATGAATACGCCGGAGCACGGCTCTCACATGATCCCAATGATGCCGGCAGCCAATGTTCCAATCAGAAGGAGATCCATACACATCTGACAGTTCGCTAGATTCATCGAGCACTTGGGTTAGTTCGGATTCAAATTCGATCAAACGAATGCAATCTCTACGCAGACCTTTTTCGAGGCTAGAAACGATGGGAAAGGCAAGAGGAAGGTTTGAGATCATGGTGTCTAGAGCATCACAATGCTTTCGTTATTTGACCATGGGGTGAAATCCTACCATTCTGTAGTGAGAGGTATAACTAATAGTTATAAATTGTGTTCACTGAGCCAAAATCAAGTGATTTGGTGAAGTGATTCCGTGCGCTCATTGATTGAAATGGCAACACATCCTGCTGGCTCAAGGTTGTGCCCTAGCTTAAGGTCATCAGAATCATCATGAGTAAGCTCGTTGTGGCTAGGCGCTGCCGATCAGCTGTCGTCGCCTAACTGCTATCATTTTCGGTGGAGCAAGTTTGGCGCGTTGGCATGGAGTGTCACGTGCCTGCCTGATTAGAATCATAGAGGCCATTTTTTTGCGTGTGTTTTTCATGTATCCTCCACGCTGAAGCCAACTTTGAGTGTAACTTGCCAGCGATCTACATTTCCTTTATCGATAGTGCCGCGTGTTTCAATGATCTGGAACCATTTCAGATGTTTGATGGTCTTGTTGGCACGCTTGATGGCTTTTCCAACAGCGTCTTCGATACAAGACTTTGATGTGCCCGTGAGTTCGATGAGTTTATAGACCTGATCTTTCTTTTGGTTGGCCAGAAGTATATTGGTTTTTGATGGGTTCCTCATGACAATGGTAGTTTTGGCAGAGTTTGAATGTTGAGAATCATCACTTTTAGACACGTTTGCCATTAAGGGTTTAAACCTTAATTGTTGATCAGTTCAGGCTTGTCCCCGACAGGTTGGATGGACCAATACGCAGCGCCTAGAGGGCCATGCACGCAGGGTGGAACATGATCATCGCCATACACGTGGTTCAGGCCAAGGCGCAGACCATATGATATAGGCGCATGTTCACCCGTGAGGGGAACGAGGTTGCAGACGCACATGGGCGCATCATGCAAGTGGCACTGCATGGTGCAGTTGGAGCATGGATGAAGAGAGTGCATGGCTGTGAGTTCTAGTTTAGCTTCTTATGTGTGAGTATGGCCTTGCTCAGCTTGCAGAGCGGCTTCGGCAGTGAGCCAGTGTTCCACATCGTGACCATGGATGGCCCCGTTGATTTCAAAGTTCTGGTAAGCTCGAATAGCCACGGCCTCTGCAGATGGCTTGAATGCAAGCGTGGAGGGTACTGGATGAGTCGTGTGACTATTGCCGGCTTTGGCGGTGGATTTTGATCGGTGGTGGGTAGCGGTTGATTTCATGGGAGACTCAGGGTGCGGTTGCTCCTGTGCTTTGACCATGGGGTGTACTACCACTGTTCCAATGCACGGTGGGAAGCGAAGGGCTAACCTTTGAGAATCTTAAGGTCATGGGGTGTTGACCCCATGGTCCCGTAACATTCTGCCGGGCATGTTTGGATGAGAATGCTTTACTCATCGTGAGGCTTCACTTGTCATGAATAAAAAGACATCGCTTAGCCGACTCGAAGGCTATTATCTGAAGGACCTTCGCTATTACCTGAATAACCTAAAAGGCAAGGCGAGGGCGCGACGCCTGGGTGATCGTGCTGTCGCCATGGGGCTGGATATGCTGGATCTTGTTCGCATCCACGAACAGGCATTAGCGAAATTATTGCCTGCGACAGAGTCATCTAAAGACCGGAAGTTGATTGTTGCTTGTGCTGGTGATTTTTTTGCCGAGGCTTCAGTTTCACTCGAAGGAACGCATAGCATTGCATTAGAGGCTAGTGCTCACTTGATGGAGATCGTTCAGACGCTTAGATGTCGAACCAAAGAGTTAATGAGGTCTAAGTCCGATTTAAAGCGAGAGATCAGTGGGCGAGAGACTTCTGAAGCTGCCTTGAAAGGCAGTCAGCTTGCTTTTGCTAATCTTGTGCGTGAATCACAGGATCTTGAGGCGCAATTGAAGGTTGTGGCACAACAAATAATGGTCAAAAACGAGATACAAAAGCATCTTGTCAGCGCGAGATTGCGTGATGAGATTGCCCAGATGCTGCTGGCTTTAAATATCCGGCTGCTGGTTCTGAAGCAGGAGATAACTAACAACCACGCCTCTATTGAACAGGAAATCACTGCCACACAGCGATTGGTGGAGGAGTTCATGCACGCTATCCAACGTTTTGCCCTTGAATTAGTCCCTCCTCATGAAAGCTAAACTGAAAGTCCTCGCCCACAGCTATCAAGCTGCTCTTCAGCGTCATGTGCATGGAACGAAAAACCAAAATTTAGCATTCGCTCGTCAGCTCGGTCAAAAGGCTGTGGAGGCAGGTCTTGAGACCCTAGATCTTGCTCGACTACATGAGGAGGCGATGACCTCACTCATTCTGCCAAGCCAGGCAACCTATAAACATGATGCGGTGATTGGCCGGGCAGGTGTTTTTTTTGCTGAGGCTCTGACTCCGATTGAAGAGACGCACCGGGGTGCACGTGAGGCCAATGTGCATTTGAAGGTTATCATTGAAACACTAACGCAGCGTACGGTGGAGCTTGCCACGACCAACGATGAACTGAAGCGTGAAATTGATCGCCGTCGTAGTGTGGAGGAATCTCTGCGCACCAGTGAGCAAACCTCCAGTCAGCTGCTGCAAAAATCTCGTCGCATGCAGAACGAACTGCGCTTGCTCTCTCGCCGCATGCTCTCTGCCCAAGAAGAAGAGCGGAAGAAAATTAGTCGTGAGCTTCATGATGTCATCGCCCAGATGCTGAATAGCATCAATGTGCGGCTCACGGCGCTCAAAACAAAGAGCACATCTAGTGCACGTGATCTTGAAAAGAAAATTGAGATTGCCCAGCGTCTTGTGGAGAAATCCGTTAACATCATCCACCGTTTTGCGCGCGATCTTAGACCTGCCATGCTTGATGATCTGGGGCTCATTCCTGCCATGCGCTCTTATCTGAAAATTTTCACGGAGCAGACGGGCATTCCAACTACCTTCCGCGCATTTGCAGGGGTGGAAAAACTCGATGGAGTTAGCCGAACCGCGCTTTACCGAATTGCTCAAGAGGCGCTCACCAATGTCTCACGCCATGCAAAAGCAACCTTAGTGAAGGTTTCCATTCGTCTTCGCCGAAATCATGTCTGTATGGAAATTCATGACAACGGTCGCGGCTTCCAGGTGGAGGACGCCACTTCGGCTCAACATAGCAAACGCCTTGGGCTGCTCGGTATGCGGGAGCGCGCGGAGATGGTCGGAGGTGGATTCTGTGTCGATTCCTCTCCAGGGAAGCCGACTACCATACATGTCATGATTCCTTTGAACAAGAGCAGTGTCTCCCAGTAAGGAGTAGCAAGTTAAATGTATTCATCTTTCTGAGCTATCCATGAAAAACATCACTGTTCTCATTGCTGAAGATCACACTATCGTTCGCGCGGGCTTGCTTATGCTCTTGAAGCGTGAGCAAGGCATTGAAGTCATTGGCCAGGCTGAGAATGGTCGTGATGCGGTAAAACTTGCAGCAAAACTTCAGCCTGATGTTATTGTCATGGACATCGCAATGCCTTATCTGAACGGCATTGAGGCGACACGGCAGATTCTTCATGCCCGCTCGGATGCAAAGGTCATTATCCTCTCTGCTCACGCTGATGACACCTACGTGCAGGCCATCATGGCACTTGGAGCCTACGGTTATCTCATCAAACAAATTGCTGCTCAGGTATTGCCAGAGGCCATTCGACGCGTAAATCAGGGAAAAAAATGTCTTAGCCCAATCATTGCCGAACGGCGCAAGCAACAGCGCCAGCGTTTGCATGATCATGGTGATGTTCATGGAAACAAAGCGGTATTTACACTGACCTCAAGAGAGGTGGAAGTGCTCCAACTAATCGCCGAAGGTCGGGCGAACAAAGAAAGCGCCCAGGAGTTGCACATTAGCATCAAGACAGTCGAAAAACATCGTCAGAGTCTAATGGATAAACTTAACCTGCATGACACGGCTAGCTTGACTCGATATGCTATCGCGACTGGCATCATCGAGAATAGCGTTCAGGCTACTACGCTGTGATGACTTTCAGTAAGTTAAGTCACATTTGCTTCTTCTAGTTGAGCTGCACTAGGACTGTTAGCATCGTATGGCCATCGCTGTTATGAAGAGGCCTGTAATGAAGGCTGCCGATGAATGTTTCCCATCATGGCGGAGCTTTAATAGGCACAGGACCATATGACTCTATTACTGATGCGTCGAAAAAGGAGTTGGTGCCCATGGGTAGGTTTTCACCCCATGGCGGTATTTGATTCGATGTGTTCGCATGTAGCGTATGAAAAATTCTATCGGACTTTGGATCGATCATCGCCGTGCCGTGGTCGTTTTTCCTTCTAAAATCAACGAGGAGGCTCTTGTGATTCTCTCCCAAGCAGAGCGGCATCAACGTCGCTCAGCGGGGGTGGTCAGCGGGCAATCTTTTGAGGCGCAACTTGTGCAGGCCGATGATGTACAGGACCGAAAATTCGAACAGCAGCTGGTTGCATTTTTCGATGAAGTCATTGCCTTGGTGCATGAGGCAGATGCCCTGTACGTCTTTGGGCCAGGTGAAGCCAAGGGAGAGTTTGTAAAGCGTCTCGCCCACGAAAAACCGAACTCCCGCAGGGTGAGTTTGAAGACGGCTGATAAGCTCACTGACCGGCAGATCATCGCTGAGGTGCATGAGCATTTCCAAAGAGACAAAAGGCTTACGGCTACTGTTTAGACAGATCTCGTGAAAGCCTAGTCATGATGACGGATAACCAACTCATTCAATGTGTATGAAAATCAAATTGACCCACACGAGAAACAGCCTTCCGGAGAAAACACGTATCGAGGTCGTTACGATGCTTCAGCAGCGTTTGGCCGACTCAATTGACCTCATGATGCAATCGAAACAAGCACACTGGAATGTGAAGGGGCCGAACTTTATCGCTTTGCACAGCTTATTTGATAAAGTTTTCTCGGACACGTCCAAGTATGTGGATGGTATTGCTGAACGCATTGTTCAGCTTGGTGGTATCGCTGAAGGAACCCTAGGTGTTGTTGCCAAGCGATCCTGTATGCCTGAGTATGCGGTCCATATTTCCAAAGCCAGCAAACACACGGCTGAACTGGCTCATGGGATTGCTTTCTTCAGTGAATTAGTGCGGAAGGGGGGTGAGTTGTGTGTTCAACTTGGTGACGGAGATACTGCGGACATGCTTACGGAAATCTCGCGTCATGCCGATGGGAATCTTTGGTTTGTCGAGGCCCATGAACAAACCGAAGTTTAATAGCTGACCAGGAATAACTAGAGATAAAGTGGCCTGTTGCTTTTGTTAATGGTGGCTTTGTCTTTGGCTTCTTTTTGGTTGGCAGATGAACTGTATCTTAAACCGACAGGTTGCGATTTTATCGAAATGCTTCAGACCATTTGGCCAAGGTTAACAGCGCTCAGGCTGGTGGTCTTAGTCATTCATTCATCACCTGACAGGGGCATGATTTTAACCGTCTTACTCATCTCGGCGGCAACTCGTATCATACCATGAAGCTTTTCCATTTGTTAAAACAGGTTTTAGGTTTCGAACCTTTTCAGCCGGTAGTAAAAATGGCGAATGACAATTTGTCGAATGTTAGTCAACGCGAGACATCTAACTGCGATCGTTATGGTCATTTGATCAATCAAGGATTATCGTCTTCGACGGTGAAATCAGACTTTCTGCTAGGCAGCGTGTCAGATGATAATCTTGAGAATGTTAGGCAATACGAGACATTAAACTGTGATCGTTACGGTCATGCAACTAGCCAGGATCAGTCATCTGATTGCATCGAAACATCTTCAATAGGAGGCCGGTTGCCAGACGAAAAGTCAGCCCATGTGAATCAATGTGAAACGTTGCAGCTTGATCGTTACGGTCATGCGGTTGCGATAGATCAAATTTAGGCTGTGAATGAGGCAGTAAGATCTTTGTGGAAAACTCAATTCAATGAAATTGAGTTCAAGACTCGCCATTAGGTTTCGCCAAGGGGGGGATCCAATTTGTGGATGGCCCGCAGGATCTTCTTGAGTGAAGATTTGACCTCTTTAGCGGACGTTCTTGCTCGTGCATGGAAGGTCGTGCAATGGTGAGGGATGGCTTCTTTTGTGGATGATCTTATTTCTTGTCTTGGTGCTGATCGCGTTTCGCAGCAATCGGCCGACTTGGCGGCGCATAGCACGGACAAGTGGTTTGCTTCGGCACCTCCTGCGGTCGTGGTTCATGCGCAATCAACAGCAGATGTCGTGGAGACGCTTCGTTTCGCACAGGAGCGAAAGATACCGGTCACGCCTCAAGGCGCTCGGGTGGGTTACGTAGGCGGATGTGTGCCGGTGCAGGGTGGTATCGCTCTCTCGGTCTTTGGCATGAATCGCATCGTGGAAATCAACACGGCGGATGGAGTCGCCGTGGTGGAGCCAGGGGTGATCACGGGAGATTTACAAAAGGCAGTTCGGCAGAAAGGGTGGTTTTACCCGCCAGATCCGGCTTCGCTAAAGGAGTGCAGCCTCGGGGGCAACATTGCGACCAACGCGGGTGGACCCCGCTGCCTAAAGTATGGCGTGACTCGTCATTATGTGCTGGGGCTGGAGGCTGTGCTAGCAGGGGGCAGTGTGGTCAGGGCAGGGGGACGCTGTCACAAGAACAAGACCGGTTTTGATCTCGTTGGCCTCATTGTGGGGAGTGAGGGCATGCTAGGCGTGGTGACGCAGGCGACGCTACGGCTTATTCCGCATCCGCCGACACGCGCGATGCTTTCGGCAGGTTTTCGCAGCTTTGCGGAGGCGGCTCACGCTGTGCAGCGCATTCTGAATTCGGGCTTTTTGCCCAGCGCGCTGGAGATTGCTGACAAATTCACGCTGCGTGCGGCACGTGACTATTTGGGGGAAAGTGTGACGCCGCGCGGAGAGGCGCATCTACTGGTCGAGATTGACGGGCATGAACCGTCAGTGCGCGGGGAGTTGTCACTGCTAGCGCGCTTGGTCCGTGACCTGGGGTGCCTGGATCTGGAAGAGGCGATGGGAGAGGAAGCCTGCGAGCGTTTCTGGAAACTGCGCCGCGAATTCAGCTACAGCCTGCGAAATACGGGATTGATCAAGCTCAATGAAGACATCGTGGTGCCTCGTGGGCGTCTGGTGGAGTTGGTCGATTTTGCAGAGCGATTGCAGACTGAGCATGGTTTCCCTGTCGCTTGCTTTGGTCATGCGGGCGATGGCAACATCCACGTCAACATCATGGTGCCGACCATGGATGATCCTCCGGTGCGCGAACGCGCAGAAATCGCTCTCGATCAGCTGTTCCGTCAAATCATTGCCTGGGGCGGGGCCATCACGGGAGAGCATGGCGTGGGTCTCGCGAAGAAAAGATGGTGGCGTGAGGCCGTGGGAGACACGGCTCATGAGATGCACCTGAGGGTCAAAGCCGCTCTCGATCCCGATGGCATTTTGAATCCTGGGAAGTTCCTCAGTTAAGGATAGCTTAGTCGCTGGGTCGAACTGGAGCGTTTGTCTGCGGTGGAGCCTCATCGAAACACTTGCTTCAGCACGGCCTTTTCTTCGGGAGTCAGGCTATCGCGCCAGACTTGGCCGCCTCCTTGCCCAAGGCTCTTCGCCGTTCCAGCAGCTTGCGGTCCTGATGGGATTAGGTCGATCTCATGTTTGCCGTTCTGCATGCCGAGCAGGGTGCCCGGCTGGGCGTGTCTAAAGTCACGACTCGTGAGTGCTTCGGTCTTGTTCGTGCCAAAGTCGTTTTCCTCTTCCGATAAGGTCAACGGCGCGGTTCCGGGCCCTCGATTCGCTTCGCCCTGACCTGCGTCGTTTTGGTTAGGCCCGGTCGGCATCTGATTGCCTGATTGCTTGCGTTCTGCCAGGGCATCATCTTGTCCTTCACCATCGCCAAGAAAGCCTTTGTCGCTGCCAAAGCCCTGCTTCATCGATTCACATACACCGGCTTTCTGTTTCATGGACTCCTGCATCTGCTTCAGTTGTTCTTGAGACAACCCTTTGAGTTCTTTTGGGTCGAGTTGTGAAAGCTTGTTCATTAGCTCGGCGTCAGGCTTCATGGTTCCTGAGCGCATTTGCTCCACAGCTTCCGTCAACTCCTTTTGCATTTGTTCGCGTCCGGCTTCGCTTAGCTTCTCTTGGTGTTGGTTCAGTGCGTCAAGGCTACGCGCCGCATCGCTCAGTTGCTGTCCTAGCCGTTGAATATCGCGCTTCAATTGCTCGCGCAGTTCGTCAGAGGCATTCAGGCTTTCGTGGCTGAACCATTCCTCTTTCGGACGCTCCGATAAAGCTTGGAGCTTTTGCTCGCGCTCTTCTAGCGCGGCTTTGTCTGCCACTTTTTCTTCCTGAAGTTTTTGCAGCCATTCTTGCATCTGAGTCCAAGCCTGGGGCTTGCCCGTAGGCACGATATGAGGTTCGACGGAGTTCAGGGGCAAAACGCGGGCACCTAGAATGCAAGCGATGAAGAAGAGTGGCGGGATGAGCATTCGCTGCCACTGCCAGCGCAGGCCATCTTTGACCTTGGGCGGCGCGTAGGGCCATGAGGCCTTGCCTTGTTGGGCGGCAGTCAGCGCATTGTTCAGCCCCAGTTCGAATTCCAGGCGGACCAGTGCCTCATTTGGAGGAATGCGATGCTTGCCAACGATGAACCAGGCGGCGATGAAGATGACAAGCAGACCGCCCAGACAGGCCCCAGCCAAGGACGCCAGACTGGGTTCCGAGGCAAACGAGCGACAGATTAGGATGCTAGGAAAGCCTACAATGCCCAAAAAAATAAGCCCTGTGCCGGCGGATTGCATCACCCAGGCAGCGTTCACTTTCAGCGCTGTGCGTTGGGCCAGCTTCTGCCAGTCTCGTTCAGGGTTTCCAGACGGATTCATGCCTCGCTCTATACTTTGAGTCCTTCAACTTGGCGAGAAAATCGTGATTCCGGATCGCAGGTCGGCTGATAGAAAATTCAGTTACGATTAGTAAATTGGTCAGACCACCTGATCATCATGTTTCTCGATGCCATTGCTCGTCCGCCCTCCCTCGTGGAGAAGGTCTGTCAATCTCTCTCAGAGATCGCTCGTCGTGATTTGCATGATGATGACGGATGGCTGCCGACGGAGCGTGAGCTGTCCGCTCAGCTAAGAGTCAGTCGAAGTGTGGTGCGAGAGGCCGCAAAGCGTCTGGAACTTCA
>CANNQP010000065.1 GCA_947507875.1 Verrucomicrobiaceae bacterium
GGGGCTTCGCGCCAGCTCATGTCGATCTCGGCCTTCTTGGCGCTGCCGGCCTGGCCTTTGAACTGCTCGGCGTAATCGACGAGCACCTCAGTGGCCGATGCGTTGCGATTCAAGATCACGTCCTCGACCTTCACGAGCATCTCCGGCGGGATCTCCTCATACACTTCGAGCATGCCGGCATTCACGATGCCCATGTCCATGCCCGCTTTGATGGCGTGATACAGGAACACGCTGTGCATGGCCTCGCGCACCTTGTTGTTGCCGCGGAAGCTGAAGCTGATGTTGCTGACGCCGCCGCTGACTTTGGCGTAAGGCAGGTTTTCTTTGATCCAGCGCGTCGCGTTGATGAAATCGACGGCGTAGTTGTTGTGCTCCTCGATGCCGGTGGCGACGGTGAGGATGTTTGGATCGAAAATGATGTCCTCAGGCGGGAAACCGACCTCATCGACGAGGATGCGATACGCTCGCTCGCAGATGCGGATCTTGTCTTCGTAAGTCGCGGCCTGGCCTTGCTCGTCGAAGGCCATCACCACCGTGGCGGCGCCGTATTGTTTGATCTTCGTGGCGTATTCTTTGAACTTCGCCTCGCCTTCCTTCAGCGAGATGGAGTTCACGATGCCCTTGCCTTGCAGGCACTTCAGACCGGCCTCGATGATCTCCCACTTCGAGGAATCGACCATGATGGGCACCTTGTTCACCTCCGGCTCGGTTTGCAGGAGGATCAAAAACTTCGTCATCATCGGTACGCCGTCGATGAGGCCTTCGTCCATGCAGACGTCGATGACGTTTGCGCCGCTCTCGACCTGCTGACGCGCGATGGCGACGGCTTCCTCGAGTTTGTTTTCCTTGATGAGCTTCGCGAATTTCGGCGAGCCAGCCACGTTCGTGCGCTCGCCAATCATGAGGTAGTTCGAGCCGGGGCTCAGCACATACGGCTGCGAGCCGCTGAGGCGCATCGTGTGCGGATCGGCGGGGATTTCACGCGGTGCGAGACCTTCCACGGCCTTCGCGATCGCGGCGATGTGCGCGGGCGTGTTGCCGCAGCAGCCACCCATGATGTTCACGAAGCCACTGCCCGCGAAATCCTTCGCGTAGCCCGCCATGTCCGGCGGCAGCAAATCGAAGCCGGTGGGCGCGAGCGGGTTCGGCATGCCCGCGTTCGGATACGCGGAGACGAAGCAATCCGCCTTCGCCGAAAGCTCTTCGAGGAAGGGCCGCATCTTGTCCGGACCGAGCGAGCAGTTCAGGCCGATCGACAGCGGCTTCACATGCCGCATGGCATTCAAATACGCCTCCGTGATCTGGCCGGAGATCATCGTCTCGCCGCCCGGACCGACCGCGGCGCTGATCTGCACCGGCAGCTCGATGTTGTCCTCTTCAAACACCTCGCGGATCGCCACGAGTGCCGTCTTCGCATTCAACGAATCGAAAATCGTCTCCACGAGCAGCGTATCGACGCCACCGGCGATCAAGGCGCGGACTTGATGCTTATACGCGGCCTTCACCTGATCGAAGGTGACGTAGCGGAAGCTCAAATCGGTCAAATCCGGGAACTGCGAGAGCGACACCGTCATCGGCCCGATGGCCCCGGCGACGTAGCGCTTCCGTCCCGTCTGCTCGCCGACGATGTCCGCCCATTTGCGGCACTGCTTCGCCGACTCGAAATTGATCTCCCAGGCGAGGTCATTGAGGAATTTGTCCTCAATGATGCTCTGGAAGAATTCCGGGCACTTTTTGCCCTCCCGGAAGAATTCCGCCTGCGCGATGCTCGTGCCGGAAAACGTGTTCGTCTCGATGATGTCCGCTCCGGCTTCGAGGAAGCGCTTGTGGATGTCCTCGATGATGTCCGGGCGCGTGATCGACAGGATGTCGCCGTTGTTCAGGATGTCCTTCTCGTTGTCGCGGAAGCGCTCGCCGCGAGCGGAGGCCTCATCGAGCACACCTTTGGCCTTGTACTCGCGAATCGTGGTCCCCATCGCTCCATCGATGACCAGAATGCGCTGACGCATGGCGGCTTCGAGTTCGGGGCGGCAATTGGGACGGGCGGGCATGGGGAATGCTAGCGCCGAAGCGAGACTGGTCAACCCCTTCGCATCAACGCATCATGATTCGAGGATATGAACTTGCATCCTACTTGATTCACCGATCCCTGACCATTAGGAAAGCCCACGAATGCGACCTTGGATGACAAGACCGCTGACGGTCATCACCAACGATTGAAAAACAAGACGCCAGTCCCTTTACGTGTGCCCACGATGCCGAGCTCATGCCGAAGGCAAAGCTGGGTAGTTCTTGCCATCATCCTTTCGCCAGCAACGGCGGCTGTGCTGCTGTGGGCAGTTGACGCCCAAATGGCGGCTATGCTAGCCTTTCTCTTGAGTTTCGTGATCGTCACGATAGGCACGATTTTGCCGCGTAACGCTTGGTTTGGCAGGCAGGTATCCAGAGTCGGTGAACCTGGCCATCACATCTGGCTCACGATTGATGACGGGCCAGACCCCCTCACGACCCCCGCTTTGCTAGATCTGCTGGATTCACATCAGGCCAAGGCGCTTTTTTTCGTCGTGGGCCAGAAAGTTTTGACACACCCAGAATTGACCCGTGAAATCGCTCGCCGGGGGCATCACTTGGGGAATCATTCATTGAGCCATCCCTCGTCACAATTTTGGAGCCTACCTCCATGGAGGCTCTGGCGTGAAGTGGCGGGCTGTCAGCAGGCTCTTCAGCAGGTGCTAGGACACCCCGCCACGTGGTTCAGACCACCGGTGGGCCATCATAACCCTTTCCTAGCCAACATTCTGCGTTCATTGGGTCTGAACATGATGATTTGGAATTGCCGAGGATTCGATGGCGCATGGCGTGACGTGGACGCCATCCTGCGACACATCGCCCGCAACCTTCGTCCTGGTGCGATTGTCTTGCTGCACGACAGCACACCGATCGCATCAGAGGTCTTGGATCGTGTCCTCCAGTTGATGCAGGAACGGGGGCTTCGACCGACGTTGCCCCTCGAAAAAAAGGAAACCGAATTGCCTTTGCCTTTTTCGTGGCATCCGTGAATCAGACTGCTTACTGTCCCTTTCCCCCCAGCCACCATGGTTCGTATCCTCACACAGCAAGGTCAGCTCATCGACTGGAATGACGAAAAAGTGCGTCCATTCCCGGACAATCTTGTCTTCCTCGACCTGCTCAACCCATCTCGGGCAGAGGAACTGGAGGCAGAAAGTTGGCTCGAATACACGCTGCCGACGCGTGAGGAAATGCAGGAGATCGAAGAGTCGAGCCGACTTTACACAGAAAAGGGAGCTCTCTACATGACGGCATGGATTCCGGTGGGGCTCGATACCCCCGAGCCAGACAACACGGCCATCTCTTTCGTGTTGGCCCCCGACTGCCTCACCACCGTTCGCTATGCAGACCCGATGGCCTTTCGTGTGCTGATCGAGCAAGCCAAACGACAGTGTCCGTGCCCCATGAGCAGCGATGCGGTTTTTTTGGTGCTTTGTGAGCTGATCATCGCACGCATCGCCGATGCGCTTCAGATGGTGGAGGGTGATCTCAAAAAGCTAGCGCGTGAGGTCTTTCGGCTCGACCCCCACCGCGCCAACGCAGCGGTGGAAAAAGACCTGGGGGATGTCGTGAAGACCCTTGGCCGCCGCAGCGCCTTGGTGGCGAATTTGCGCGAAAGTTTGCTCAGTGTGAGTCGGATGCTGCAGTTCTTCCTGAACAATGCCGCAACCTGGATGCGTGGCGATCTCGCGGCTCAGTTTCGCTCAGTGATGCGCGACGTCAAATCGCTGGATGACTACACGAATCAGCAGACCCAGGAGATGACCTTCCTGCTGGAGTCCACGCTGGGCCTGATCAACATCCAGCAGAACCAAATCATCAAGATCTTCACCATCGCCAGCGTGCTGTTCATGCCGCCGACTGTGATCGCCAGCATTTACGGAATGAACCTGAAAATGCCGGAAACCGAATGGGCGGGCTCCTACCCCGTGGTCATTTGTGTACTGATCATCTCCGCCCTCATCCCGATCTGGTGGTTCAAGAGGAAGAAGCTGCTCTAAAGGCAACCCTCAGCGCTCAATCACAAAGCCTCTCAGGCCCAACGGCGCTGAGACAGAACTGATCTCACGCTCCTTGATCAACGAGCCGAGATTGCTCTCATCGATCGCCGCCAAGAAAGCCTCCAATTCATCAGCATCACTGGCACTGGCCAAAAGCTCCACTCGCCCATCAGGCAGGTTTTTGACACTTCCCGTCACCTCATACCCGGAGGCAATCTGCTTTGTCGTGTAACGGAAGCCGACACCCTGAACTCGACCTGAATAGAACACTTGTTTCGCTGGCATAGAAGCATCCGAAACCATGGGTCATGCCAAAAAGCAACCACCAGCGCTGCCCAACACGCCGCCGAAAAGCGTGAGTGGACTCGCCACCAAGCCACCGTTAGTTAGCGTTCGAGATGAAATGCTCCTGCCTCTGCTTCCTCGCCATCTTGCTGCTGCCCGCTGCACTTCTGCACGCCGCTGAGAAAGGCTATGCGACCTTTGCCGCAGCCACCGTGCATCCTCTGGCGACCCAGGCTGCCCTGCAGGCTTACGAAAAAGGCGGCAACGCCATCGACGCCGCGGTGGCCGCAGGCCTGACGTTGGGCGTTGTGGATGGGCACAATTCTGGCATTGGCGGCGGCTGTTTCTTTGTCATTCGTGCCAAAGACGGCACGCTGACCTGCATCGATGGACGTGAAATGGCCCCCACCCAGGCGAATCGAGACATGTATGTGATCGATGGCAAACTGGACCCTGAGGCCAGCAGAACGGGAGCCTTGGCTTCCGCGGTTCCAGGCGTCTTGCGCGCCTATGAACGTGCCCTCCAACAACACGGCAAGCTCAGCCTCGCTGAATTGCTTCTCCCAGCGGCAGCCATCGCCGAACAGGGATTTCCGATTGATGAAGTTTATGCCCGCAAACTGGCCGCGACAGCAGACAAGTTGAAAAAGTTCCCTGCGAGCGCTGCGCTGTTTTTCAAAGCCGATGGCAGCCCCCTGCAACGAGGCGACAAGCTCGTGCAGAAGGACTTAGCCGCCACCTACCGGGCCGTGGCACAGCATGGCACCAAGTGGTTCTACGAAGGTCCCTACGCGACCCAAATGGAAGCCTGGATGCACCAGAACGGCGGCATTCTCACCGCAGCTGACATGGCGAGCTATGTGGCCAAGGAGCGCGAGCCGGTGACAGCTTCCTACCGTGGCTACGACATCGTGGCCATGCCACCGCCGAGCAGCGGAGGCGTGCATGTGGCGCAGATCCTGCAAATCATGGAGCACTTCCCCATCCGCGACATGCCAGAAGCCTCCCGCGTGCATGTCATCACCGAAGCCATGAAGCTCGCGTTTGCTGACCGCGCTCACTGGCTCGGCGACCCTGACTTCGTTCGCGTGCCGCGTGGCTTGATCGATCCCGCCTATGCAGCTGAACTGGCCGAAAAAATCAATCTCAACCAACCCGCTCCCGTCAAAAGCCATCACATGCCGCCCCGCTGGGAAGGAGACATCTTTGGCAAACACACCACCTTCCTCTGCACAGCGGACGCCGAAGGAAACTGGGTAGCGCTGAACCAGACCCTCAACACTGCTTTTGGCAGCAAGGTCATTGTCCCTGGAACGGGCGTATTGCTGAACGATGAGATGGACGACTTCGCCGTGCAGCCTGGCGTGCCGAATGCCTTCAAGCTCATCGGGGCAGAGGCCAATGCCATCGCGCCAGGCAAGCGTCCACTGTCCAGCATGAGTCCCACGATCATCTTTAAAGAGGGGCAACCTATGCTAGTCACTGGCGCGGCAGGAGGCCCCACAATCATCACACAAGTCTTGTTATTGATCTCCAACGTCATTGATCGTGGCCTAGGACCCAACGCCGCGCTGCAACAACCACGCTTTCATCATCAATGGTCTCCCGATGAACTAAAGATCGAAAAAGCCTTTGGCACCGAGACGCTAGCCGAACTGGAAAAAATGGGGCACGCGTTGGATCGCTCATCAGGATTCGGCTCCTGTCAGGCCATCCTGTGGGATGAATCGCGAAAACTGCTGATTCCGGCGCATGATCCGCGTGTCCCGGGACTCTCGATAGGCCGTTAAGACCTCATTTTTCATCTACGAGCCCGACCCCGAGAAACGTAATCCGATCCACACCCCATCGTTTCCCTGCCCATGAAGACCCTTCTTGCCCTGCTAGCCATGACAGCCGCCACCCTCGCCTCGGACCTGCAAAGCATCCCGCTGAAAACCATCGATGGCAAAGATGCCACCCTCAAAGACTACGCCAGCAAGGTGCTGCTGATCGTCAATGTGGCCTCGGAATGCGGCTACACCGGCCAGTATGCGGGTCTGCAAGCCCTGCATGAAAAGTATGCTTCCCAAGGCTTCACCGTGCTGGGCTTTCCCTGCAATGACTTCGGCGGCCAGGAGCCAGGCAGCGAGGCTCAGATCAAACAGTTCTGCACCACGCGCTATCAGGTCAGCTTTCCTATGTTTGCCAAGGTGTCGATCACGGGAGGCAACAAGCACCCGCTGTATGCTTCCCTAACCAAAGACGGCGAAGTGCAGTGGAACTTTGAGAAATTCCTGATTGGCAAAGATGGCACGTTCATCACTCGATTTGGCTCCGATGCCGAACCTGAAGGCGGCAACCTCGAACAGGCTGTGAAAAAAGCGCTGGGCTTACCCTAAGCCGTGCTTTCCTCCGGGAAGACATCCAGTACCAAAAATACCGGAAGCCGTCTTCCGGCCATCTTGAGCCGTCTCCTGGGTCGCGTTCTTTGCCTGTCATGTTTTCACTCCACGCAGGCCGCCACCCAACCATGCTCGCAGTCCTTGGGCTCTCGTTGACCCTCGCTTGGGCTGAGTCTCCGAAAGATGGCATCCAGACGAAGACGACCTACGCCAAAGCCTACGGAGAAACGAAAAACGCGGTGAAGGTCGATCCCGCCAAGGATTTGCCGCGCTACCCCGCGATCGCACCCAAGGATGCGCCGAGCACGTGGCAGGTCAAGAAGGGCTTCAAGATGGAGCTTGTGGCTCACGAGCCGCAAGTGCGTGATCCGATCGCAAGCTGCTTTGATGAACGCGGGCGCATGTTTGTCTGCGAAATGATCGATTACAGCGAGATGCGAGACGTGACCCCTCATCTCGGGCGCATTTCGGTGCTGGAGGACAAGGATGGCGATGGCTTCTTCGAAGCCTCGCAGGTTTTCGCCGATGATCTGCCCTGGCCGACAGGACTCATTTGGGCCAACGGTGGCCTGTATGTGGGCGCCACACCGGACATCTGGCGTTTCGAAGACAGGGACGGCGATGGCAAAGCAGAGGTTCGAGAAAAGGTCTTCACCGGCTTCGGCACCGGTTTGAAAATCCTAAACGTGCAAGGCCTGATGAACAGCTTCCAATGGGGGCAGGACAACCGCATCCACGTGCTCGCGGGCGGCGGCAATCGCGGCAAAATCAAGTGCCTGAAGCGGCCCGAGCTGCCCGAACAGGAACTGGGTGGGCGCGACTTCTGGTTTGATCCACTCACGCATGAATTCGGCTTCGAAGCAGGAGGGGCTCAGTATGGGATGAGCTTTGACAACTATGGGCGAAAGTTCGGCTGCTCGAATTCGGATCATCTGCAACACTGGTTCTACGACGACCCTGACGCCGCGCGGAATCCTTTCTATGCCATGCCACCTAGCCGACGCAGCATCGCCGTCGATGGAGGCGCAGCGGAGGTCTTTCGCATCAGCCCAGATGAACCCTGGCGCATCATCCGCACGCGCTGGCGCATTGCGGGTGTTGTGAAAGGCGCGGTCGAGGGGGGAGGGCGCGTCAGCGGTTACTTCACCGGAGCCACGGGCACGACGATCTACCGCGGCGATGCCTATGGGCCGGAGTTCGTGAACAACAGCTTCACCGGCGATGCTGGCGGCCAGCTCATCCATCGCAAACAAATCCGCTATGCCGAAGATGGCATCAATCTCGTCGGCGAGCGTCCTGCTGACGAGCACGGCTTTGAATTCGCCGCCAGCAAAGACACCTGGGTGCGTGTGGTGAATTTCACCAATGCTCCCGATGGCTGCCTTTACGTCTGCGACATGTACCGCGAGGTCATCGAGCATCCCTGGAGTGTGCCGGATGAGATCAAGAAGCACCTCGATCTCAACAGCGGCAATGACCGCGGCCGCATCTGGCGGATCGTTCCGGACAAAGGGGTGCCGCGAAAGGGCCGAAAGGTCACGCTGGCGCAAGCAAGCACCGAGGAGTTGGTGAAGACGCTCAGCCATCCGAACGGCTGGCATCGAGACACCGCCCAGCGCTTGCTTTATGAGAAGCAGGACAAGTCGGCCGCACCGATGCTCAAGGCGCTGATCGGCGGTGAGGATCATCTGGCGAAGATCCATGCGCTGAATTCGCTGACCTCCCTTCAGGCGCTGGACGCAGCGGTGATCACACAAGCCATCACGGACCAGCATCCCCAAGTCCGGGAGAAGGGCCTTTGGCTTGCCGCTCGATTCAAGGCAGCACACCCGATCTCGACAACGATCACTCGGGCCAGTGAAGACCCTTCAGCAAGAGTCCGCTTCACCTACGGCATGGTCCTGCCACAGTTTTTTGGAGGCAGCACGCTGACCGCCAAGCGGTCGTTGGCCAGCCAGCAGAAGAAGCTGCTCGATTCATCCTCCGGCAGCCCCCTCATCCTTTCCGCAATTCTCAGCAGTGCGGGCACCGATCCACGCACTTTGCTGGACCTGATGATGAATTCGAAAACTTCCGAACTGACCCCCACCGTAGCCGAGGCTTTGATGGGCATGATCGGCCAGCAGCGTGAGCCCGAGGCGATTCAGGATGCGATCAAGCATCTTTCCTCTGAAGCACTTTCCCCCCTTGCTCGTCGAGCAGGCCTCAAGGCCTTCGCGACAGGACTTCGCCGTGCGGGAAGCTCCATCGCCAAGGTGGATCAAGATGCCAGGCTAGCGGCAGTCTTTACTGAAGCCGCATCCATGGCTCAAAGCGCAACCGTTGAATCGGCCAAGGTCGAAGCCATCGAACTGCTATCGCTCGCCACCCAAGAACAAGGCCAGCCCGCCCTCGTAGCCTGCCTGGCAGCCGATCAAAGTGAACGTGTGCAAGCGGCAGCCGTGAAGGCCGTGAGCGAGCTCTCCGGCAAGGCGGCCACCGCCCTCCTGCTCACGGCATGGAAGGGCTTCAAGCCGCAGGCACGCACGGTGGCACTGGCGACCTTGCTTGCGCGCGATGACAGCGCGCTGGCCTTGCTGGAGGCGATGAACTCCGGCCCGACTGCCACTGATCTCGCCGCCTCTCAGGTGCAGGAGCTGATCCAGCACAAGAACACGAACATTGCGACGCTAGCCAAAACGGTGCTGAAGGCGGTGATCCCCCCCTCGCGCGAAGAGGTGACCCAAACCTTCGCGCCCGCCGTCAACCTGAAGGGCGATGCCAAGGCCGGTCAAAATCATTACATCTCGCGCTGCATGGCCTGCCATCAGGCAAATGGCCTGGGCATCGAAGTGGGGCCAAACTTCACCACGGTGAAAACCAAAGGCCGCGAGGCCTTGCTGACAGCCATCTTGGAACCGCACAAGGAAGTTGCCTCCCAATACATCGCCTACACCGTGGACACCCAAGATGGCCAAACCGTGCACGGCGTGATCACCGCGGACGATGCCCGCAGCATGTCGCTGAAGATGATGGGCGGTGTGAATGTGACGCTCCAGCGTGCGAACATTCAAGGCAGCCGCAGTTCAGGCCAAAGCCTGATGCCCGAAGGCCTGGAAGGCGGCCTCACGGTGCAGGACATGGCTGACCTCTTGAGCTTCATCGAGACGGCTCAGTAGTCACCCGGTCACACCACCTTAGGCCTGAGGAAGCGGCATCCCCCACCTTGAGAGCGCCGCCAGCAACCGTGCCTCTGGCCCGGATCCGATCACACGGCTTTCTCCGACATCGCCATGGCTTCGAGGGCCTCCGAGGCTTGCTCCCAGGCGGTGGTTTCTTTGGCAACCTTCGGCTCGATCTGCTCCAGCTCTTCACTCAGGGCGCGAAACTTGACCGCATCGGCGTAGGTCGCCCCGTCCTGCAGCAGGTCCACGAGCTCCAGCTTGCGTTTTTCAAGCGCAGCCAAACTTTGCTCGATGCTGGCCACCTTTTGCTCCAGCTCCTTCCGGGCTTTGCTGCGGGCATTGCGCGCTTCCGCCTCAGCACGTTTTTGTTCCTTGGTTTTGCCACCGGCAGCTGGGCTGCTTTTGTTCATTTCGCGGCTGTTGCCGCTGGGCGGCTGAGAATTCGTCAGACTCGCGGTCAGCGCCTCGCGTGCGGAGGAGGCCTTGGTTTTGTCGAGGTAGTATTGGTAATCACCCGAGTAAGGCGTGAGCACGCCCGCCGCGATGTGCAGGACGCTGCGCGCCATGGCGCGGATGAAGTGAACGTCGTGACTGATGAAAACGAGCGTGCCTTCGTAATCCTCCAGCGCTTGGATCAGCGCGTCGATGCTGCCCATGTCCAGGTGCGTCGTTGGCTCATCCATCAGCAGCAGATTGGGCGGATCCAGCAACAGCCGCACGAGCGCAAGACGGCTTTTTTCACCGCCACTGAGCACACCAACAGGCTTGAAAACATCATCGCCATGAAACAGAAAGCTGCCGAGCAAGGTGCGCGCGAGCTGCTCGCCCGGGCGACTCGGCAGATCCATCGCGGATTGCAGCACCGTGTGCTTCATGTTCAGCACATCGCCACGGTATTGGGCAAAGTAACCCAGCTTCACGTTGTGACCCAGTTCCCGCTTTCCGGCCTGCGGCGTCAGCGCACCGGCCAGTAGCTTCAGCAGCGTGGACTTCCCTGCCCCGTTCGGCCCCACGAGCACCAGACGCTGACCGCGCTCGATCTCGAAATCGAGCCCATCATAGACGGGCGTCGGGCCATAGCTGAAGGCCAGATCCTTCAGCGTCAGCACGCGCTGTCCGCTGCGGGGCGGCTGAGGAAACCGAAACTTCACCTGCTTCGCCGCCTGCTGGGGGGCATCCACCCGCTCCATGCGGTCGATCATCTTCAGCTTGTCCTGCGCACGAGAGGCAAAGTTGGCCTTCGCCTTGAAGCGGTCCGCCCACTGCTGCAGCTTCGCGATCTCACGTTGCTGATTTTCAAAAGCAGACTGCATCTGCTCCTCACGCGCCGCTTTTTCGCGCAGGTAGTCGTCGTAATTGCCCCGGTAACGAATGACCTTGCTGTGGGCGATTTCCAAAATGGCATCGCACAGCGCATTCAGGAACTCACGATCGTGCGAGATCATCAAAATAGCGCCGGGATAGGTCGTCAGGTATTCCTGAAACCAGAGCAGCGACTCCAGGTCCAGGTGGTTGGTCGGCTCGTCCAGCAGCAGCAAATCCGGCTCCTGCACCAGCAGCCGGGCCAGATGCGCGCGCATGACCCAGCCTCCACTCAGGGTGCGCGCGTTGCGGTCAAAATCGCTCTCGCGAAAAGCCAGCCCCTTGAGGATGCGCTTGGCCTTTGGCTCCAGTTCCCAGCGGCTGTGCTCATCGACATGGCCCGTGGCCAGCTGCAGCACCGTCACGTCATCCACCGGCGCACTTTCCTGCGGCAGAAAGCCGAAATTGAGGCCCTTTTCCATCGTCACCTGCCCGTCGTCAGGGGTGGATTCACGCAGCAGCAGGGAAAACAGGGTGGACTTGCCCGCTCCATTCGGGCCGATCAGACCGATCTTCTCCCCTCGATTGATGTGGAAGGACACCCCGCTGAAAAGCGTGCGGCCTGCGTAGGTCTTGCTGACTTGATGGACGGAGAGCATGGGGAACAAAAAGGCCCGCTTGATGCCCCAAAAGATGGATTTAGCCAAGAACTTGCCGCAAAAAGCCGAGAATAAACCGCGCCGTACCGATCCAGCAGCGACCGAGCTCCACCATCTCATGCGCCGGCGAGGGCGAAGCCGCAAGGTACAGCAGCGTGATCAGCAGCACATTCACGAAAAAGATGATAAACACTGAAAAGAACTCCCCATTGCGGTCCAGGTCGCTCTGTTTGATGGAAATGGTCTTCAGCGTGTACGTCACATGGAAAAACCACGTGAACCCAAGCGCCACGTAGAAAAACCAGACCGGCTCTAGCCGCACGCCAGCGAGGCGCTGCACCGCGCGCAGATCCACCAACAGGCCCACCATCCCAAAGAGCAAGACAACCCCGATGGAGTAAAATGGGATCAGGTATGGCGCGAGCGTGATCCACGTGTTCGTCTTGTTGGTCTCCACAAAGCCACCATCGGGCCGAGCGCTCCAGGCAAAGATCTTGCCACCAAAAGCACGTGCCATGATCAAGTGACTCAGCTCATGCCCCACCACGTAAGCATGGATGGGACGCCACCCCACCGCGTAGGCACTGCCCCAGGCCAGCCCACCCAAGGAGAAAAAAATAAACTGCTCCGACTGCCAGAAAGAAGTCCGGGTTAAAGCCCGGAAAAACATCTCCACCAGGGTGGAAAAGGTCACC
>CANNQP010000066.1 GCA_947507875.1 Verrucomicrobiaceae bacterium
CCAGCGGACGCGGCACGCAAGGCCTGCTGCTGGGCGAGGGCCGCAAAGGCCAACCAGCCGAAGCCGCTGCTGGTCTGCTGGAGAAAATCACGGCGTTTCGGGAACAAGGTGCTCATGGGTCGAAAGGTGGAGGCCAATGCTGAAACAGAGGATGGAAGAAAAAGTTGCGTCAGCGATGTCAGCGCGGCAGGGAGCGCGATGATCGCCGCTGCTGCTTTTCACGCTTTTTGCCCAAGCCATCAGGTCGTGCTGGCGCTGACGTTGGCCTGTCTCGGGATCCTGGCCCTGCTGAGCCGATGGCAGCGCCCGTGGGCGCAGTTCGCCGAGAAAAGTCTGGGGACTGCGTTGTTGCTGGCCTGGCCGCTCAGCACCTACGCGCATGCGAGGGGGGGCAGCCTTTCGCTCGAAAATGCCCTGCCCTGCCATTTCTGCGACCTAGCGGCCCTCAGCGGTGGTCTTGCTCTCTGGACACGGCATCGGCTGGCGTGTGAGATCGTCTATTTCTTTGGCATGGCCGGCACGCTGCAGGGATTGATCACACCGAACCTGAAGACGGACTTTCCGGATGCGCGCTTCTTCACGTTTTTCCTCATCCACGCGGGCGTGGTCATCGCCGCGCTGCACACGGTGATCGCCATGCGCTGCCCACCGCGGCGGGGAGCCGTGAAGCGGATGTTTGGCATCACGATGCTGTATGCCGTGATCATGGGGGCCGTGAATGCCGCGCTCGGGACGAACTACGGTTTTCTCTGCCATAAGCCGGAGACGGCGAGCCTGATGGATCACCTCGGGCCTTGGCCTGGCTATGTGGGTAGCCTGATTGCCCTGTGCGTGCTCTTTTACAGCGTGCTGAATCTGCCGTTTCTGCTGAGGCGCGCTGGGTCCACGCCGGGGCGCGCTGGCATCAGCCCACCGCACGAATGCTGACGGAATGACCGTGAGCATCGAGCCCTTCGACTTCAGCAAAGGCGCGCACCATCGGCTCTGACAACGCGCAACTTTCGCGACTCAGGCGAATGAGGCTGGTGCGACGCTGGAACATGTCCACGGTCAATCCGGGGAAGGATTTCCCTGCGCCACCGGTAGGCAGGGTGTGGCTGGGGCCTGCCAGGAAGTCGCCCACGGCCACCGGCGAGTGATTGCCCAGGAAGATCGCTCCCGCTGTGCGAATGCGTGGCAGGATCTCCGCCTCACGGCAGGTGATCAGCGACAAGTGCTCTGGCGCGTAGGCATTCACCAAAGCCGCGCCTTCCTCCAGGCTGCTGGCCAGGATCAAGAAGACGCCTTTTTCCAACACTGGGCGGAGTTGGTCTTGGCGGCTCAGGGTTTGAACCTGCGATTCCACCTCACGCACGACGGCCTGCAGCAAAGCTTCGCTGGGCGTGACAAAACCGGCTTGGCTGTCTTTGCCATGCTCAGCCTGGGCCAGGATGTCGGCGGCAATGAAGCGCGGATCCGCCGATTCATCCGCCAAGATCATGACTTCGCTAGGACCAGGAAGCAGATCGATGGAGACCGCACCGAGGCATTGGCGTTTGGCTTCGACGACGTAGCTATTGCCTGGGCCCACGATCTTGGCCACGGGTTGGATCGTTGGCGTGCCGTAGGCCATGGCAGCGATGGCTTGAGCACCCCCGATTTTGTAAACTTCGGTCGCTCCGGCGAGCTTCAGCGCGGCCAAGAGGCCAGGGTTCACGGTGCCATCGCGTCCGCAAGGGGTGCAGACGACGATCTCAGGCACCCCGGCAGCCGCGGCCAGCGTGACCGTCATGATGGCCGTGGAAACCAGCGGCGCCGTGCCTCCAGGCACATAACAGCCGACTCGCTCAAACGGATGATACACCTCCCCCACCTCGGCCCCTTGTTCATTCGTGCCGTGCCAGTCCTGACGCATGCTGCGGCGGGAAAAGGCGAACACATTGCGATGCGATGCCTGCAACGCGGCCTGCAACTCTGGCGAGGCGGCCTGCCATGCGGCGTCGAGTTCTTCCTGGCTCACTCTCAGGGTTTCTGGCGTGAGCTGGGCTCCATCAAAACGAGCGGTGTAGTCGATCAGCGCCTCGTCCCCTCGGCTGCGGATGCTTTGAATCACGGAAGAGACCACCTCGCGAACGGCATCGCTTGCTTCGGCCCGACGATCGAGCAGGGCGAGCGTTTGTTTCCAATCAGCGTCGGTGTGGCGGAGAATCTTCATGTCGAGGGCTGGATAGTGTCGCCACGATGGGCGATCAGGATGTCAGAGCTGGGTTTACGCTCGCCGAAGTTCGGCAGAGCCAAGAAGACGATGGAGGAGGAAGCCACGCTCAGCGAGGCCCTAGCCGCCTAGCTTGGGTGTCTTGAGCTTGGTCTTCTTCTCCTTTTGCTGAGGGTTGGCGGGATTGAAGAATGGGTTCTTGGGCGCAGGCCCTTTGGGCAGGTGCTCAGCCTTCTTCAGCTCAGGCTCAGGCATGTAGAGCTTCATGATCCAGCTCTGCGCGATGGCATAGAGGTTCGTCACGGCCCAGTAGAGTGCCAGGGCCGAGGCAAAGCTGTAAGAAATCCAGAGGAAGAAAATCGGCATGATGTTCATCATGATCTTCTGGCTCTTGTCCATGGTGGCGGGCTGAGGCGTGAGCTTCATCTGGGCGACCATGGTGATGCCCATGATGATCGGCAGGGGGTTGATGTCGAAGCCCATGAACTGACCGATGGTGTCCGCGATGGAAAGGTCCTGCACCCAAAGCCAGCCCTGACCACGCAGTTCGGCGGCATTTTGCAGAACGCCATAGAAGGCGAAGAAGATCGGGATCTGAAGCAGCATCGGCAAACAGCCGCCCACGGGATTCACCCCATACTCCTTGTAGAGTTTCATGACCTCCATTTGCTGCTGAGTGGGATCGTCTTTGTACTTCTCCTGAAGTTCCTTCATCAGCGGAGCTAGCTTGCCCATCCGCTTCATGGAATACTGCGCCTTGGCCTGAAGCGGCCAGAGCAACGTGCGGATGACGATGGTCATCAGGATGATGGCGAGACCCCAGTTGCCACTGAGGTCATGCATCCAACGCATGAGCATATTCAACGGACGGCTGATAAAGCCCCACATGCCGTAAAACATCACGAACTCACGCTGCCCCCCCAGTTTGCTAAGGCGGGCGTATTCTTTGGGGCCTGCGTAAAGGCTGTAAGTCTCTGTCTGCGATGCCCCTGGAGCGAGATCTACGGTCGGAAGACCCACGGCTGCCTGAATCGCATAGTCTTTGTCCGCGCCAGAGGTGCCTTTGAATTGGTCCTGGCTATGATCCACGAGCCGTCGTGCGCCCCACATCTTGCCGGGCTTATCGACCTTGGATTCATGGCTCAAGATTTGTGCATAGAAGCGGCTCATCACCCCACCGTAGCGCAGCCGTGCATGACTGGAGCGCATCTCCAGCTGCTCCGCGGAGAACCAACCGCCTGCAAAGGAGGTCGTGTGAACTTGCTTGGCATCGCCTGCATCATTCCAAAAGAAACTGGGCGTGAGCGCCTCTTCGGGGCTCATGGAGTTGGCTGCCCCCGCGTAGAGGTAATACTCCTCCGACTTGTGGGCGGTCGTGCCTGTGTTGGTCAGGGTCACTTCGAGCTGGATGAGGTGTTCGTCGGTCGGATCACCTTGATGCAGTTGGTAGGCTTTTTTGATCTGGATGCCTTCGGCGGTGGTGCCTACGAACGTCACGCCATGATCGCTTTTTTCCGTGATCTGATAGGCCACCGGATCGTTGCCAGCGGCTTCACGACGCAGCGCGCCAACGGGCTCCACCCCATGTTCATTGAGGGTGATTTGATCCGTGCCGGCGAGCACGATGCGGCGAATGCCGCCACCTACCGTGCTGAACTGCCAGGTGACGCTACCACGCGTCAGCGTGTGGGTTTGCTCAGGCGCGTTAGCGCTCGCTGGGGTAGCTTTTGCTGGGGCTGCGGCCAATGCCTGACCGGTGGTCGGGCTCGGTGGGCTTTGAGGCCCAGACGCCACGGCAGCGGGCGTTGCTGCCGGACGAGGGGGTGGGGGATTCTTGGCAGCAAACCATGCGTTGAGGGCAATGCCGACGCTGCATAAAACGATGACGATCCAACCTTTGCGGTCCATGAGGGTGAAGAAATGAGTGTCAGGGAAGAGAGTTAAAAATCAGTGAGGGGGCTGACAGCAGCGATCAGGCACAGGATCGTGGCCTTGTCCACCCCATGGATGGCAGCGGAGAATGCGGCGAGTGCCTAGCCAAGCACCTCGAAGCATGCCATGCTTTTCCACAGCTTGGAGGAAGTATTCCGAACAGGTCGGCGTGAAACGGCAGCCCGAAGCGGGTCCACCCACGGCGTGAAGGATGGGCGACAAGAAGCGCTGGTAGCCACGGATGAGAAACCGGACGATGGGCTTCATGCGGAGACAGGAGCTTGAGGCAACAAGAGACCCGCGCGCTTGGCGAGCCGTTTCCAGTCCTGCTTGAGTTCATCAAAATCAGCCTGGGGGGCACGCCAGCGGGCAATCGTCACAAGCCAATAACCGGGCTGAATGCGACTGCGATGCTCACGAATGATCTCGCGCATCTGGCGGCGCAGGCGATTTCGCACCACGGCACCGCCGAGCTTTTTTCCCGTCACTAAACCAAACTGAAAGTCGCTCAACGCCTCATCACGAAGAAGGGCCAGCACAAAGTACCGGCCCGACTGGCTGATGCCCCGCGCCCTGACCGCCGCGAAGTCGCGGGACTCCTTCATTCGAAGGCGGGCGGGAAGGCGCATGAGCAGGGAAAACGCCGAGATCAACTGGCTCAGGCGTGCTGCTGGACGTGACGCTTGAAGTGAATCTCCACGCCCTTGGGAACCAGACGCTTGCGGCCAGCGCGGCGACGGCGGCGCAGGATGTCACGACCGTTTTCGGTCTTCATGCGAGCGCGGAAGCCAAACTGCTTTTTGCGGGTGCGCTTCGAAGGTTGATAGGTTCTCTTGGGCATAAATGTGAAGGATGGAGCGTTTCAGCAATCCCAGACGCGGAGCCCGACAGAGGAAAACCTCTTTAGCCCGGCGAAAGGGGGCGCGAGACTACATGTTGCCCCCTGCTTGTCAAATGGCTCGTCATGCTGGGAGAAAGTTATTCACACTTCGGCCCCAGATCAGGACGCCCGCGCGACTTACATCCGCTCCGTGGTTTCGATGCCAAGTAGGCCGAGGCCGGTTTTCAGCACACGGCTGGTTGCCTCACACAGGCTCAATCGCGTGTTGCGCACCGCGCCTTCGGACTTCAGCACCGGGCAGGCTTCGTAGAAGCTATGGTAGGTGTTGGCGAGCTCGAAGAGGTAGTTGGCGAGCAGATTCGGCTTGTGGTCGAGCAGTACGTCGTGCGTGGTTTCGGCAAACTGGGCCAATTTGATGGCCAGCAGCCGCTCGGCAGGATCGGTGAGCGTGAGTTCACCGGTCAGGGTGACGGCTCCCTCAAGCTTCCGGAAGATGCTGCGCGTGCGGACGTAAGCATTCAGCAGGTAAGGCGCGGTATTGCCCTGGAGGCTAAGCATCTTGTCCCAGCTGAATTTGTAGTCCGTCAGGCGGTTTTGGCTGAGTTCCGCATACTTCACCGCTCCCGTGCCGATGACACGGGCAATCTCGTCTTTTTCGGCATCGCTCAGGCCTTGCTCCTTGGCGTCGGCGGCCTCACGGGCGCGCTCGATGGCTTCCTCGATGACCTCGAGCAGGCCGACGGTCTCGCCACTGCGCGTTTTGAACATCTTGCCATCTGGGCCTAAAATGCTGCCGAAGGCGATGTGGATCATGGAGGTGCTTACGCCACGACGCTTGGCAGCGGCAAAGACTTGGCGGAAGTGCAGCTGCTGCGGCGCACCGACGACATACCAGATCTCATCGGCCTGCCATTCCTTGACCCGGTAGTCGATGGTGGCGAGGTCGGTGGTGGCGTAAAGGAAGCCGCCATCGCTCTTGCGGATGATGCAGGGCGCGGCTTTCCAATCATCCTTCTCCTTGATGAGGAAAGGATCGTCCTCCGGCTTCACGCTGCCGTCGCTGAAGACCACGGTGGCGCCTTCGCTGATCGTGGCGATGCCTTGGGCCAGCATGTCTTCCACCAAGGGAGCGAGGGCATCGTTGTAGAAGCTTTCGCCAAGGTAGTGATCAAACTTGATGTCAAGCGTGCCATACACCTTCTCCAGCTGCTCCAGCGTCAGGCGCACGCACTCCTTCCAGATGCCGAGGTTTTCGGCATCGCCCTGCTGGAGCTTCACGAGTTCACCTTTGCAAACCTCCAGCACAGCTTCGTCGGCCTTGGTGGCGGCATTCACGGTTTTGTAAACCCGCACGAGTTCATGAATCGCGTCCTTTTTCAGCGATTCCTGATCGAGTTGAGTCTTCCAACCGTGGATGATCATGCCGAACTGCGTGCCCCAGTCGCCAACATGGTTGTCGGTGATGACCTGATGGCCGATGAACCGTGCGATGCGAGCCAGTGAGTCCCCAATGAAGGTGCTGCGGATGTGGCCCACGTGCATGGGTTTGGCGATGTTCGGCGCGGAGAAATCCACGACGATTTGGTTAGCCTTCGCCACCGGAGGAACGCCGACTTTGTCATCACGGATGATGCCGCCGAGTTTCGTCGCCAAGGCCGACTCGCTGAGGGTAAAGTTCAGGAAGCCCGGGCCATCGACGGTGACTTTTTCGCAAAGGTCTTCGACCTGCAGCGCAGCTTTGATCTGCTCAGCCAGGGCGCGCGGATTGGTCTTCAGTTGCTTACCCAGCACCATGGCGACGTTGCTCTGGTAGTCGCCAAAGCGGGTGTCCGAGGCGATGACGACGGCAGGCGTGAAGCCCTCGGGCAATGCAAGGTCAGCGGCGGAAAAGGCAGCTTGGAGACGATCGGTGAGAACAGCGCGGAACATGGGGTGCGCATCTTGAATGATGAATGCCGATTGTCGAATGCAGACTCGAAGCGCCTGATCGAGACAGGCGTGGCGCTGAGCCATGGGCCCCTATGTTGCAGAGCGCTTGGGGGGCGATTCACGGCACAGGGGGCGGTCCGTAACGCCGGCTGATGTAAGTGCTCGCGAGAGCTCGGACCGTCTCGGCAAGCTCAGGACGCACCTGAGCGACCTTTTGCGCATAGTGAAGTGGCCCTTCGGTGGGCAGACGTGGTGGGGCGCCCTGCTGTTCGAGGCGGCGGCAAGCGTTCAACCATTCTCGCTGCCAGGGGTCACGCAGGGGAGCGGCACGGCGCAGCCAGACGAGCAGAGCCAGCAGTGCAGCCGCCAACGTGACGCCGCTGAGCAACAAGAGCCAGTACCCGCGCAGGCGACCGAGGCCGAGCCAGTTCATCCAGGCGATTTGCGCCTCTTCGTCGAAGGCGATCACGCCATGGTACCAGTCGTATTCGATGCTGTCCCACCACAGTCGCGCCGTGGTGACGACTTGCCAGAGCAGGCTGCCGCGCTGCCGCTGAAGCTCGGCCTCACCTCCTGCGAGCAAAGTACGAAGATCAAGCGTGACACGCTCAGGGACAAGGGCGGCCGTAGGATCGACACGCGTCCAGCCCTGCCCTTCAAGCCAGAGCTCTGTCCAGGCATGGGCATCGGACTGGCGAACGATCATGTAGCCGCCGCGCTCCGACCATTCGCCCCCCATGTAGCCGATGACGATGCGCGCAGGCACCCCCGCCGCTCGCATGAGGGTGGCAAAGGCCGCGCTGAAGTGCTCACAAAAGCCGACTTTGCGCTCAAAGAGGAATTGATCGAGCGCCCTGGATCCCTGGTAAGCTCCGGGCTCGAGGCTATACTCAAACCCCTGTTCCTGAAGGTGGCGAACGGCGATCTGAGCGGTGGTGATGTCTTTGCCGCCTGACTCTTGCTGGAACTGGCGGGCGAGTTCGCGAACCCTTGGGGAAAGCTGACTCGGCAGCCGCAGGGCGGCCTGGCGCTGCTCAGGCGTGAGCTCGCCAGTTTCCTGAGAAAGACGCGAATGCACCTCGAATCGGCGGAGGTTTTCCACCGGATGCGGACTGGTCATGACCTCGTCGAAGTCAGGCAGGATACGGCGGCCTTCATCCGTTCCCTGAATGGGCAGGTCAAGCGCAGGAAGCCAAAGCTGGCCATGGGGTTCCAGGGTGATGAGTTGCCGGGTATCGCTGCGACGGCGGAGACGCAGTCGGGGCACGCCTTGCTGGTTGCTGCCGCGCTGCCAGGTCAGGCCGTCCTCGCACTGCCAAAGCACGAGGCAGCGCCAGTAGCGCGAGGCATGAGCAGGCGGATCGGTCTCGGGAAATTCGACACGGAAAGCGACCTCATCGCTGGTGGCGATCTTGGAGATGCGGCCGGGCTCCAAGGAGCTGGAAATCCCGGTGACGTGCATCCGCTGGGTGCCGATGCGCTCCAGGAAATTCAGGCTGCTGCGTGGGAAGAGAAAAAAGAGCACCGCCGCGACAGGCAGGGCTTGCACCAGCATGACCGCCGTGAGCCGCAGAGGAGCGATCCAACCGTCCGCTCCGCGACGAAAGCGAACCATGCAGGCGGCGATGCCTGCAAAGACGGCAAAGGTCCACAGCGAGCGGCTAAGCGTCTGGCTGGAAAGCAGGCAGCAGAGGCACAGAAACCAGCCCACCATGGCCAGCACCTGAAAGTCGTGCGGCGTCCGAGATTCCAGAAGCTTCGCGCCGAGCAGGACGAGCAAAACAGCAATGCCACCCTCCATGCTCATCAGATGACCCGTGGTCAGCTGCACCGCCACGAGCCCGATCAACAGCACCGCGAGGCTAGCGATGGAAAAAACAGGACGGGATGGGCTGGCAAAGCCGGCGCTAAGGGGCCGCGCTTTCCCCCCAGGCTCTGCAAAAGCGAGCCGCCAAACGACACAGCCTGCGAAAAGCACGGCAACGACGCTGGGGACCAGATCCTGCAGCAGCATAGCCGCCACGAGCAAAACCCCACAGAGGACCCGCAAGGGCCAGGGTGGCAGATGCGCGCCCATCTCGTAGCCCAGAGGTAACCTGCGGACAGGGCGCTTCACGGAATCGGCAGGGGGTGCCCAAAACTCAGCCAAGGCATCCAAGCACTGACTCGCATGAGCAGGCCCGAGACCAGGGCCCATCTCGGCCCGACCAGGAAGCCTCAAAACGTAGGGTGTGTCGGACGATTCGGCTTGCTGGATCCATTGGGCGATTTGGCCGGGGCGGGCATCTTCGAGCAAGGGCAGTTTTTCCCAGTCCAGGGTCACGGCCTGACGGCTGCCACTGGCCCATTGTTTGACCAAAAGCGGCCGACCACGGGCAACGGCGCGCCAGTCCACATGCCGAAGGGAATCGCCTGGATGCCACTCGCGCAGCCCGGCAAAGTCATCGCCCTCGCGCCCAGGCCGACCCGCTGCAAGCAGAGGGTTCACCGCATCCCCAGAGACAGCTCGATCCGGCACCGGCAAGGGCAGACTGCCCTCGGGCTTCGGGTGAATGCGGCGGCGCGTGGTCACCTCGATCAAGCGCTCTGCACTGAACAGCCCCATGGGGTAGGAGCTGCGCAGGAGGACGCGAAGGCGGTTCTGTTGTACGCCCGACTGCGCGGTGATTGGCAGCGTGAACGTCTGCGATCCACCAGGAGCCACCTTTTCGATGAACTTCCAATGCTTGCCCTCAGCATTCATGACTTCCAGGCCTGAGGCCCCCTGCCCTGTCGGAGCCCGAATTTCTAGCGACACGTGGCGGATCTCCCCTGTCCGACCGCCTTCAAGCTGGCCGACCGCGAGTTCGACACCCCGTAGATTTTCGCGTGCTCTCAGCCAAGACATAGCCGCCATGACCAGGGTGCTGAAGCATAGCAGGTAGGCCACGCCATTGTTCTGCACAGCACCGGCGTAACCCATGGCCAAAATGACCCCCACCAGCGAGATCGTGTGCAGGGTGGCACGCATCCGCAGACCAGCACGAGCGGCAGGGCGTGGGAAGAGCGTGAGAAAACCCATGAAGATGCGAAAAAAAGAGAGTTCAGTCTGCCATGCGCAAGGTCAGGTGGCGAGCCTCAAGCGCAGAAGCACGCAGGATTTGCCTCGACGCTGCGTTTACGGTTGGCTAAGCCAACCTCATCTCCCATGAAAAAAGCCCTCCTGCCCTTCGTCATGCTCGCCCTCGCGGCAGCTTATTTTGTCAAAGCTGCCGACTCGGCCGCGCCCAAACCTTTGCGCGTGCTCCTGGTCGCAGGCGGCTGCTGCCATGAGTATGACAAGCAAACGATGGCGCTGAAGGAAGGCATCGAAACTCGACTGAATGCGGTGGTGGACGTGGCCTACAACCCGGACAAGAGCACCAAGGCCACCTTTGAAATTTATCAGTCGAAGGACTGGGCCAAGGACTTCGATGTGGTGATCCACGACGAATGTTCTGCCGATGTGACCGATCCCGCTTACGTGGGCAATATCCTCCATGCGCACCAAGCGGGCGTGCCTGCGGTCAACCTGCACTGCGCCATGCACAGCTACCGCTGGGGGAACTTTCGCGAGGCGGTGAAAACTGGCGCTGACAATGCAGGTTGGTATGAAATGCTAGGACTGCAATCCACCGGACACGGCCCGCAGGAACCTATCGACATCACTTTCACCGCCCCCGACCACCCGATCACCCGAGGCCTGGAAAACTGGACGACGATCAAAGAGGAACTCTACAACAACGTGCAACTCCTGGGCGGCAAAGCCCTGGCCAGCGGCAAGCAAATCCAGCCACCCAAAGCCAAAAAAGGCCAGCCCCTGCCCCCTGATGCCAAAGCAACAGAAGCCAACGCTGTCGTGGCCTGGACGAATGAATACGGTCCTGCGAAAACACGCATCTTCAGCACCACCATCGGCCACAACACCGCGACGGTGCAGGATGAGCGCTACCTGAAGCTCATCACGCGCGCATTGCTTTGGACAACGGGCAAGCTCGCAGAAGACGGCAGTCCTGCGGCTGGCTACACCAAGTGAGAGCACCTCGGGCAATGCCCGCACACGAATGGGCAAGCCGTAGCCAGCATGGGGGAGTGATCTGGAGACAGGGTGTCTCCCACCCAACCCACATCCCCCATGAAAAAACACGAGCCCATCCGTCATGTCATGAGCCACTCCCTGATCACCGTCCACCACGGTGATCCGGTCTCCAAAGTCCGCCGCCTCGCGGCCGAGCATGGCGTGCATCACATTCCTGTGGTCAGCGGAGACCAGCTCGTGGGCATCATCAGTAGCTCAGATCTTCTGCGCGTCAGCTTCGGCGACACCTTCCAAGCGGATGAGCGAGCCGTGGATGCCACCCTGGACCACACTTTTTCCATTGAGCAGCTCATGAAAAAAGACCCAGTGACCCTGAGTGATACCGCCTGCGTGCGCGACGCGGCGGAGATCTTGGCCAAGGGAGAGTTTCACTCGGTGCCCGTCGTTCATGGCACGAAGCTCGTCGGCATCGTGACCTCCACAGACCTGATCAAGTATCTTCTGGGGCAGATCTGACCCAAGTTCGGGAAAGTCGGCTTTGTCGGCGCATTCGCCCCCGATGCGCGTTTGCAAAGCGGCCACTTCCCCCCATCTTCGCGGCCCTTTTATGCCCGAACTCGAAAAGACCTACACGCCAGCCGACGTCGAAGCCCGCTGGTATCAGCGCTGGCTGGATGACAAATGCTTTGAAGCCGATCCCGCCCGCGTCAGCGAGAAGCGCCCGGCTTATTCCATCGTCATCCCGCCGCCGAACGTCACGGGCATCCTCACGCTCGGCCATGTGCTAAACAACACCATCCAGGACATCCTCGCCCGTCGCGCCCGCATGCTCGGCAAAGAAGTGCTCTGGCTGCCTGGCACCGACCACGCCGGCATCGCCACGCAAAACGTCGTCGAGAAGACGCTGAAAAAGCAGGGCGTGATCAAGCACCGCGACGATCTCGGCCGCGAGGGCCTCGTGGCAAAGATCTGGGAGTGGAAGGAGAAGCACGGCGGCATCATCATCGAGCAGCTCAAGAAACTCGGCGCCTCCTGCGACTGGAGCCGCGAGCGCTTCACCTTTGACGACGACTACAACGCCTGCGTCATGCGCGTGTTCGTCGATCTCTACAAAAAGGGCCTCATCTACCGTGGCAAGCGCATGGTGAACTGGTGCCCGTCCTCCCTCACCGCGCTCAGCGATGAGGAGGTCGTCATGAAGGCGCAAAACGCCATCATGTATCACTTCAAAGTCGAGGTCGTCGAGGA
>CANNQP010000067.1 GCA_947507875.1 Verrucomicrobiaceae bacterium
GGCTGGGCCTCACGCTCCGCACGAATGCGGGCCAGCAGGGCGGCGGCGGGTTCGTCGGCGGGGTCTTGCGGCACCAGCTCTCCGGCAAAGGCTTTCTTCAAGATCGACTGCCGCAGCGCTTCCGCTTTCTGGAGGTTCAGGTCGATGTCAGCTTCGAGGGCAACTATCGCCTCTAGCTGTTCATCGAGCTGCCTCACAATTTCATGCTGCTCAAGAGTCGGCGGAATCGCGATTGGTGCCTGTCGGATGGTCTCCATCGACAGTGAAGGCTGTGCGACTGCCTTAGATGCAGCCAAAATCATATCTCGCCCACTTGGGGACCGAAGAAACAGTTCAAGATACCGAGTGCTTACAGCATCGGATTCGGCACGTGCCATGGCGATGTTTGGCCCCAAAAAGAACGATGTGCCCAAGGGCACTGTCGCAACATTACCCGTGCCTGCTCCGACAAAAACAACCAACAGTTCGCCACCGACTAGAAGTGAACGCTTCAGGTGTGCTATCGAATCAAAGTGGATGCGCGAGTAGTTTGTTACTCGATACCCATTTGGGCCGGCGTTCTCCGCTTTAATGACCCGCAGATCACCATCTTCGCTGTAGTGAACGTAATCGGTGTATTCAAAGCCAGCCAGCTTTGTCACAAAGGCAAAGGATCCAATCTGGATCCACTGCCAAGACGTAGGTAACGACCAGAGCCTTATAACATGTTCTGAGCTTGGTTTATCAGGATCTTCTGGAGTTCTGGGTTTTGTTGGACGTTTGCCGCTCTTGCCACTCTGTTCCCAAGCGTCGATTGCAGTCTGCCACTCTGCGATCTGTTGCTGATAGCGAGCTTCGCGATCAGCGCGGATGCGAGCGAGGAGTTGGTCGGCGGATTCGAGTTCGGGGGCGTGCTTCGTGCGCCAGTCGGCGGTGAGGTAGCCTTCGAAGGCGTGCTTGAGCAGCGCCTGCCGATACACCGCCAACTGCGCCCGGGCCTGCTTCAAATTCGCCACCCCTTCGTCCAACTCCGAAAACAACTCCTCCACCTTCCCCACGATCCGCCGCTGCTCGATAGATGGTGGCAAAGGGAAAGATGTCCCGACAAAATCCCCCTTCGTGATATGAACCATTCCAGAACCTCGGGTCCTAGCATATAGCTCAGCAATGACACTCGATAGAAAGTAAAAGAGGTATTCTTTGCTGACACCACGAGCTGGATGGACATTGAAGATGTGCTGGTTGAGCCACGCGTCTCCTCGTTTCCAAATATAAACCCCCAAAGATGCAGCCCACGCAAATAAGAGGTCACCGTCCTTCACTCTAAAGCGATCTTCATGCTCTGTTGTGGCGTAGTTAAACGAGGCTTCCGGATCGTTCAGATTTTGAATTCGAATGATTGGGAGCCCTTTGGTCTTCCATTCATCCTTTCCAAAACCACGGCCATTTTGAAATTCTGCGACGTCGTGAAGGGTTGCTGAGCACCACGAAAAAGGTGTATTGGCTGCGCTTTGCATTATCTATTTCCCCTTTTGTTCATGCCACCAGCGCCTCGTTGAGTTCATCCATGATCGCATCCATGCGCTCGCCAAAGAGCTGATACATGGTCCCAAGCCCGCCCTGGGAATCAAAGGGGGCGAGTTCGAGGTCGTCGCGATCGAGGTGGAAGGAGGTGGTCATGTGGTCGCGGATCATGTTCAGCCAGTTCACCTGCGCGTCGGTGAATTTGGGGCCGGGTTCGTTGTGCTTGGCCATGATCCAGTGCTGGAAGTTCTTCCGCACCACGTCATCAAAGGCCGTCAGCTTCACATCCACGCCACAGGCACGGCGAATCAGCGAAACGAGCGCGGTGAGCTCATTGAGCGGTGTTTTGGCCTTCGTCTCATCCAGGTGCTGATAGGCCTGATACACCCGCAGCGGGGCCAGACGCGGCGCATCCGCCCGCAACGCGGTCATGACCTGCTCCAGCATGGCAAAGGTGATCTCACGACGCCGAAACGGCTCGGCATAGAAGATCGTGAGTGCGGTGAATTCGTCCTGATGCGCCTGCATCCATGTGGCGAATTCCTGCGTGAGTGTCTCCGCCTTTTCCTGCGCATCCTGCGCCCAGCCGACGGTGATGAGCTTGTCCACGTGGTCGTGATTGAGCTTCTGCTCCTTGTCCCGGCGGATGCTGTCGATCAGCTCGATGAGACCGCCCGTGAAGACATTGGCGGCAGCTTTGACGAGCTGGGCCTGGGCCTTCTCGCGGTTCGTTTCGCCAGGATTGGTGCCGGGCTCCTGACCGGCGATTTCGAGGGCCTTGGCCTCCACGTTGTCGCCATCAATGGCGGCGATGAGGCTGCTGACGATGCTGCTGAGCACCACGCCGCCGGATTTCTCCGCGATGCGGGCGTGGTCATGTTTATCGAGCTGCTTGTTCAGCCGCGCGAGACGTCCGGCGAGAGAGCTGACGGTGTCCGTATCACTCGCGCCCATCATCACGCCCATGGCCAGATCTTTGAGCGGCACGCCGGGCTTCGTGATGAGCGGCGTGCTGGCCGTCTTGAGCGACTTCGTGACGCCGATGGCATCGACGATGACGTAGTGCGTCTTCGCCGTGACAGCGGAAGGTGTCACTTTGCGCAGATCATCCAGCTCCAGCGTGCGGGTGCCGCGGCCTTTCATCTGCTCGAAGTAGTTCCGGCTTTTCACGTCCCGCATGAAGAGCAGGCACTCCAGCGGCTTCACATCCGTGCCGGTGGCGATCATATCCACCGTGACGGCGATGCGCGGGTGGTAGTCATTCCGGAACTGGGCCAGCACGGACTTCGGGTCTTCCTCGGCCTTGTAGGTTATCTTTTTGCAGAAGGCATTCCCCTCGCCGAACTCGTCGCGGATAATCTGGATGATGTCGTCGGCGTGGGAGTCGGTCTTGGCAAAGACGAGCGTCTTTGGCACCTCCGCGCGGCCGGGGAAGATCTCCGGCAGCTTGTCGCGGAAGGTTTTCACGATGAGCCGGATCTGCGAGGGCACGACGACCTTGTCATCGAGCTGCTTGGCGGAATACGCCTCGTCCTCATCCTGCTGCTCCCAGCGGCGCTTCCGCGTGACGCGTTCGCGATGCTCCACGGGCTGCTTTGCCACGAGGCGGGTGCCGGTGGCGGTGACCTCCGTCTCGATGACGTAGGTTTCGTTGCCGACATTGACGCCATCTGCCACGGCCTTTTCGTGGCTGTAATCACTGACGACGTTGTTTTTGAAGAACCCGAAGGTGCGGTTGTCCGGCGTGGCGGTGAGGCCGATGAGGAAGGCATCGAAGTAATCCAGCACCTGCTGCCAGAGGTTGTAGATGCTGCGATGGCACTCGTCGATGATGATGAAGTCGAAGAACTCCGGCGGCACGCTCTCGGAATAAACGACGGGCATGGGCTTCTTGGGCCGCGTGAGCTGCTCGGCAGGTGTCAGCTCCTCCAAAGCCTCGTCCAGCTCCTCGCCCTTCAGGATGGAGTAGAGCCGCTGGATGGTGCAGATGAGGACCTGGGCATCCGTTGGCACAAAGGACGACTTCAGCCGCTGCACGGTGTAAAGCTCGGTGAATCGGCGGTTGTCATCGCTGGGCGTGAAGGCCATGAACTCCTGCTCCGCCTGCTCGCCGAGGTTCTTGGTATCGACGAGGAAGAGCACGCGCTTCGCTTTGCCGAACTTCAGCAGGCGATAGACCTGCGTGATGGCCGTGAAGGTCTTCCCAGAGCCTGTGGCCATCTGGATCAGCGCACGGAGGCGGGCTTCAGCGAGCGAGACTTCATTGTTCGTGATGGCGACCTCCTGGCAGTCGCGCAAACGTAGTTCGGCAGCCGGGAGCTTTTTGGGATTCAGCGGCGGAATCGTGGTGAGGCGGGCGCGGAGGGAGTCGCCATCCTCAATCCAGCTCTGCAGCGTCTCCGGCCGATGAAAACTGAACACCTCCCGAGAACGCGGCTTCGGGTCTGCCATGTCCGTGAAACGGGTGATCTCGCCCGTGGACTCGTAGAGGAAGCGGAGGGGCTGCTTGTTGCTGACCCACTTCAAGTTCGCCTTCGCGTAGCCAAGCGTCTGATCCTCCACGGTGGTGATGTTTTGTCCCATCTCCTCCTTTTTGGCCTCGATGACGCCGCAGGCCTTCTTTTCGACGAAGAGCACGTAGTCCGCCGGGCCGGTGTCCGTGGGATACTCCCGAACCGCGATGCCGGGACCGGCGGTAAAGTCGATCTTCTTCTTGTCCTGCACTTTCCATCCCGAGGCCTCCAGCATCGCATCAATGCGATCACGGGCGATTTGCTCGGGGTTTTGATTGGCAGGAGGCATGCGAGAGCCTTTACCTAAGCAGACCAAACCCAAGATGGCAAGGTGTGGCCGACGGTGGAAGCCTGGTGTGGCTAGCGGTGGCCCGGAATCTGCCTACAAAGACACGCCGCGCTTCCAGGGCAGGAAGTCGTCTTGGCCGAGGGCGACGGCTTTGGGGATGTACTCGCCACTGGCGGTGGCGAGGCAGAGGTCAAGCAGGGCTTCTCCCATCTGTGGGACCGTTTGATCTCCGGTGATGATGGGACCCGTGTCGAAGTCCAGGATGTCACCCATGCGCTGCATGAGGGTGCTGTTCGTGGCGATCTTCAGCGTGGGGCAGACGGGGTTTCCCGTGGGGGTGCCAAGCCCGGTGGAGAAGAGGATGAGATTGCACCCACCGGCGGCGATGGCGGTGGTGGACTCCACGTCGTTGCCAGGCGTGCAGTAAAGCGTGAGCCCGCCGTGTTGGCGGATGGGCTCGGCATAGTCCAGCACATCCACGATGGGGGAGGTGCCGCCCTTTTTGGCTGCGCCTGCGGATTTGATGGCATCGGTGATGAGTCCATCGCGGATGTTTCCAGGGGATGGATTGGCATCAAACCCCGAGCCACAGGCCTTGGCTGCGCCCTCGTAGGCGCGCATGAGGCTCACGAACTTGTCGGCCAGCGCGGGGCTGACGCAGCGGTCACACAGGCTCTGCTCCACGCCGCAGAGTTCAGGAAATTCAGACAGCACGGGTGCCCCGCCCAGCGCGGCCAGCAGGTCGGCGGTGTGGCCGATCGCCGGGTTCGCGGAGATGCCGGAAAAGCCATCGCTGCCCCCGCACTCCACGCCGACGATGAGATCGCTCAGTGGGCAGGGCTGGCGCGTTTGTTCGTTTGCCGCAGCCACGCCCTTCAGGGTGGCCTGGATGGCCTGAGCCATCATGTCCCGCTCAGAGGCACTCTTTTGCTGCTCAAAAATGTGCAGAGGGCGATTGAAGCGCGGATGCAGTTCAGCGAGGGCTTTCTCCAGCAGGCTGACCTGCGCATGCTGGCAGCCCAGGCTGAGCACGGTGGCCCCTGCGACGTTGGGGTGCGCGATGTAGCCGGCGAGCAAACGCACGAGAGCCTCGGCATCCTGACGCGTGCCACCGCAGCCCAATCCATGCTCCAGGAACTTCACACCATCCACCTGCGGGAAAAGTGGTGCTGTCGGGGTGAAAAAGGCTTTGCTCAGCTCCACGTCATCGAGGGATTGCCCTGCCTGGAGTCGCTGCACCAAATGCTGGGTGTAGCGTTCGTAGGGCGAGCTTTTGGCATAACCGAGGGCGCGGTGGATCGACTCGCGCATGAGGGCGAGATTGCGATTTTCACAAAAGACCAGCGGGATGACGATCCAATGATTCGCCGTGCCAGAGACGGCATCTGCACGGCGATAACCCTGAAAGCTGCGAGCTTTCCAGCGGGAGACATCCGGTGGGGTCCAGCTGACCTCGGCCAACTTTCCCGCAAAGGCAGCGGATTCATGGCGCAGGTTATGCGTATGGATGAGGCTGCCTGCGGCCACTGCCTGTGTGGTGCGACCGACCACGACGCCATACATCGTCACCCGCTCGCCCGCGGCGAAATCACGCGCGGCGAACTTGTGCTTCGCGGCGATCTTTTCTCTCAACACGATGCCGTCCTGCGCTTGTCCCGCCTCCAGATCACGCAGGGCCACGATCAAATCATCAGCAGGGTGAACACGCAGGGTCGGCAGGAAAGGCATGAGCGGGGTGGGATTTCAAATTTCGGATCTCAAATGTCAGATCGCTGATTTTAGCGTTCAGATTTCAAGGTTTCCACTGAAGCAGGCCTTGAGCGCTGGCTTCATAGCGAACGGGTGTGGCTAAGTCTGGCCGTTCGGGACCTTCGGGCAGCAGGCGACCGCGGGCATCAAAGGCATGGACACGTCCGGCCTGATGGCGCAGCCACCCCAGCAGGCGGCCGGTCGTGGAATCATAGCGAAACACATCTCGCCATGGCTTCGGCGTGGACAGGCGAGGCGGCACATAGGCAGGGCGGGGCGAGCGCAGCAGCGCCTCCGGAAACAGGGCCTGACTCATCACCGTGAGATTCAAACCGCGCAGGTAATGACGATCTGCCGCTGACAGCCGATCCGAGGCGCTGACCGTGCGGAGACTGCCATCCGCCGCAGCGATCAGGATGCCAAGGTCGATGAGGCGCTGTACCTCGTGAGCCACGTCCGCTTTGGCCGAGGCTTGGGAGGACTTGGCGGCCAGCGCGTCCAGCTCTGCCCGAAAGGAGAGGTAAAGGTCCGGCACATTCGCGATCTGATCGAAGGCCTCGTGAAAGGCCACTCGCAAGGTTTTGCCCCCCAGCGAGGGCCAAGCTTGGTTGAGGGTAGCAGCGACATCGGTCTCCAGCTTCGTGCGGAGGAGGGCGGCCTTCTTTGGGTCCGACTCCGTCTTGGATGCCTCCAGGCTTGGCAAGGCGGCAAGTCGATCCTCCCAGTCGGGCAAAAGCGCACGCAGGCTGCGGCGCGCGTCTTCGCCCAAAAGACGAGCCATGAGCCTCCCGCCCAGACTGGAAGCCTCCTGCGTGGCGGCACGCAGGACTTTCAGCCAACGCAGGTCTGTGTCCGCAGCAGGCAGACCAAGGTCGGGATTCACGGCCTGATAGTCGATCTCGGCCACGCGTCCATCTTCATGGTAGAAGCGTCGTTCGTTCGGCAGCATGGCGAAGCTGAGAATCGCTGGTGCACTGACGCTAACCCCATTCGTGACGAAGATGCCGATGTCCACCCGATGGCATCGCACGCCGCGCGCACCTGGCCTCGGCGGCTGCCAGCGCACGCGCAGCCGGGCGTAGGGCGTGGCACCGGTGCGGTCGATTTTCACCCCCGCAGGATCGCCCTGGAGGACGACGATTTTGACTCCCAGGGGGCGCCCCATGAGATCGGCACACTGACTGAGGTCCAGCAGCATGGCATGCTCCTGCGTGATGGAGCGCAGCACTCGGGCGATGGAGACGCGTGCATCGGCCAGCGCCGTGACGGGCGGGGGGCTGGCTTCAAAGAAATCCACCCCATTTTCCGCAGTGCTCTCCTGCACGACGATGGCCTGGGCCAGCGGCGGGATGAGGTCGGGCGTCATCGCCTGGGCCGCCCGCACCATGCGCTCTTCGTCCAGCATGGCCGCATCGAACACAACCGGATGGGCACGCCCACTGAAGGCATCTTCCGGCTTCGAGACGAGGCGATTGTTCTGGCGCAGGATTGCCTGCACCGTGGGCATGAGCAGCCTGCGCTCGATCAACACGCGCTGGGTTTCCCTGGGAAAAGCCGCGATGGTGGCCAGCACGGCGCGCAGGAAAGGCTGGTCCGAGCCAGAGGAGCCCTGTGTGATCAGGCAGCACGGCGTGTTGGCTGGATAAAGATCACCATAGCCGCCCACGCCATTGCCACCTGGATCGTGGTCCTGGTGCTCGGGGTAGAGGAAAAGTTGGTTGGCCAAATACTGAGCCATCAGAAACTGTGCGCCCTTGGGGTCCATCAGGTAAAAGCGCGGCAAACTGCCGCCCATCTCCGCGGAAGCGGCCATGGAGCAATTGCCTACCGTGGGCGAGGTTCGCAGCTGGGAGGCAGGGCCTTTGTCCGGCCCGGTGGCAGGGGTGTGGGAAAAAAGCGTGAGCTGAGGATAGACGCCCGCTTCCAGTGCCGAGTGCTGGCCATCGCGATTTTCATAAGTGATCGCGGCCAGTCCGGCGGCGGTGCCTTCGCGGAACCATTCATTCAAAAGCTGTCCCACCGTGTCCTTGCGCGTCGTCACCTGAGCCGAGGCCGCCGACACGGGCAGCAGCAGAGCGGAACAGAGGAAAAAAAGACGAAGCAAAGGCACCAGGGAAAGTCAGGCCGACCGCTGCGGTGTCAATCGCGCAGGTGAATCACCCAAAAAGGCATGCGGCCGACTCGAACTCAGCCTTGCCGCCACGCCTTGCCTGTGGCTTAGGCAGGCTTCCTTTTTCTCCGCACCTTGGGCTCACCGCCCTCCGATCTGAACGCCTGTGAACATCCGCCGTCTTTCCGTTGAAGTCCTCGAAGCTTGGCAAAAAACGCCCCGCTACGCCTCTGAACTCCTTGAGGACAAAACCCGCCAAGCTGCCCTCTCGGGCCCGAACGCGGCCTTTTTGCACGACATTGTACTGACCACGCTGCGGAATCTGAGCCTGCTGGATCACTGGATCAGCCACCTCACGGACAACCGCCACCTGGACCATCGCACGCGCTGGGTGCTGCGGATTGGCCTCTGCCAGCTCCTGCTGCTGGGCGTTCCCTCCCACGCCGCCGTGAATGAGACGGTGGCCGCTGCGGGTCGCGCCTCGGGTTTGGTGAATGCTGTGCTGCGCCGTGCCGGACGTGAGCTGGAGCCGTTGCTGGCCCAGCGAGAAAAGCTACCGCTCGCCATCGCTTGGTCGCAGCCCGAGTTCCTGATCCGCCGCTGGATCAAAACCATGGGCAAGGAAAAAACTGCTGCCCTTTGTGCCTGGAACCAGGAACCGGCAGAGACCTACATCCGCCTGAATCGACTGCATGAAGAGGCGGAGGAGCGCCTCGCCAACGTGCCCGGCCTTTCTCCGCATCCCTCGGTCGAGGACTTTTTCGCCGTGAACCCCGTGCCGCGGGAGGCCCTGAAGGCAGGCATTTGCTACGCCCAGGACCCGAGCACCTCCTTTGCCCCACACATGCTGGCCCCGAAGCCGGGCGAGACCGTGCTGGATGCCTGCGCTGCCCCTGGCGGAAAGACCGCGATCCTGGCTCAACTGATGTGTGGCGAGGGCACCCTGATCGCCTGCGACAGCTCCCCTGCCCGTCTGAATCGACTTCGGGAAAACCTGACCCGCCTGCGGGTTCACCGCGTGCAAATTCATCAGCACGATCTCATCAGCGGTGCGCCTGCGCCCTATGGGTCGATGCTTTTCGACCGTATCCTGCTCGACGTGCCCTGCTCAAACACCGGGGTCATGCGCCGTCGCGTGGATGTGCGCTGGCGACTGACTGAGCCCGAATTCGCCGAGCTGGCCCGCACCCAGCGAGCCCTAGTGGAAAGCGCGCTTCGTCTGCTGAAGCCAGGCGGCAGCTTGGTGTACAGCACCTGCAGCATCGACCCCGAGGAGAACCAGCAACTCGTGAAGGCTGTCATGGCGGACCATCCCGACCTGGAACTGGCAGAAAGCCGACTCATCTTCCCGCCCAAAGATCAGATGGATGGTGCCTACGCAGCTCGTTTGGTGAAACAATCATCCTGACTGCGCCTGCCATGCCGACTCTGCTGCTCCCCGTTTCGCTGCCTGATTTTCTGACCCAGCCGCTGCGGGCTCAGCACGACTGCGTGAGCACGCCCCAGGTTGATGTCCGTGGCCTCGTGGTGCCCGGAGGATATGCCGTGACGGAGACGCTGCTGGCGGCACTGCCAAAACTGGAGATCATCAGCGTCTTTGGCGTAGGCTACGATGGCGTGCCCCTGCCGCTCTGTCGCCAGCGCGGCATTCGCGTCACGAACACTCCTGATGTCCTGACCGATGACGTGGCCGATATCGCCACTGCCCTCGTGCTGATGACGAGTCGTCGCCTGGGCGAGGCCGAGCAGCACTTGCGCGGCGGTGCCTGGCCTCAGGGTGCCTTTCCGCTCGCTCACGCACTGCGTGGAAAAATCGCCGGGATCTTCGGCCTGGGGCGCATTGGCAAAGCCATCGCTCATCGCCTCGAAGCCCATGGCCTCAAGATCGCCTACCACGGTCGCCAACCGCAAAACCTGCCGTGGCAGTACTGCGACACGCTGATCGAGCTAGCCAAGGCGGCTGACTTCCTCATCGTTGCCTGCCCAGGCGGCCCAGAGACGCGCCATCGGGTGAACGCTGAAGTTCTCTCAGCTCTTGGGGCCGAAGGCACGCTGATCAACATCGCCCGTGGTTCCGTGGTGGATGAAGCCGCACTGGTCCAAGCCCTGGAAAACCAGACGATCCGCAGCGCGGGTCTGGATGTCTTTGAAAACGAACCGCAGGTGCCTCAGGCACTGAGAAACTGCCGCCACGCCGTGCTGCTGCCCCACATCGGCAGCGCGACGCATGAGACGCGGCGCGCGATGGCACAGCTCGTCCTGGATAATCTCACGGCCCACTTCGCGGATCAGCCCTTGCTGACGCCAGTGGTCTAACGAAATCGATAGCGCTGATTCATTCCATCGAATGGACTTCAAGCGTATTCAATCAGCGCCTTGATGACCTTTCGCCGCGCCACTTCATCAAAGGCCTCGTGGATTTTGGCCAAGGGAAAACGGTGCGTGATGAAGTCTGCTGAGGTCAGCCGACCTTCACGAATCCATTGGCAGAGCTGGGCCTGACTTTCCCGCTCGTAGCGCCGTGTCGGCCACTGATGAACGAGCAGGTTGAAGTTAAAATCCGCCTTTGATTTGTCGAGATGCAGCACCGGCTGCGTCAGCACGCCATAGATGCAGTGCGACCCGCCACGGCGCAGCATGGGCAGGGCATGAAGGACTAAATCCGCGTTGCCCACAGCATCAATCACCGCATCCAGACGACGCGGAGGCCTTTCCTGCCCAGGCGCAAAGGCGGCATCAGCGCCCAAGGCAAGCGCCTTGGCACGCTTTTCCTCATGACGATCGACAATACCCACCCAGCCCAGGCCAAATAGCTTACCCAAACGCACAAAACTGAGCCCCACGGGCCCTGCGCCGTAAATCAGCACGGCATCTCCCGGCTGAAGATGAAAGTCACGAAAGGCACCGAGCACCTCGCGCCAAGTACAGAGCAGCACCGCCTCCTGCGCGGGGATGTCGGCGTCCACTCGCGTCTGAATTTCATAGACCTCGATCCAACCATCGGCCTCCGTGGCCACGCCATCCTCGACCATGGCCGCATGGTCATTGACCAGGGTGTATTCGCCAAAACCACCCCACCCCGAATCGACTCCTTCCATGTGCAGGTCGAAATTCAATCCGCCCACAGCACGGTCGCCGAGCTGAAAGTTGCGCACCTTTTCTCCCACTTGAACCACGATGCCGACGCTCTCATGCCCAAGCGCAAAGGGGAATTTGTCCTCCATGCCCGGGAAGTTGCCGTGTAGCAGCTCACTGTCCGTGCGATTGCAAAGACAGGCATACTCCGTACGGACCAGAGCTTGATAGGAACCGGGTTGGGGTTGCGGGGAATCCAGCACCTCCAAGTGACCGGGATGGACAGCGATAACGGATTTCATGCAGAGATAGAGACGGAGCGAACAAGGACTGTACGCAGTGCGAAAAAGCGTTACTTCTTGCCTTTGCGCGTGCCTTCCCAGGCAGTCTCGGGGTCGTAGGCATCGTTTAGCTCCGTTTCTTGAGCACCCACCTTTTTTCGCCAGTCATGCAGCTTTTCGGTGAGTCGAACGGTCACGTCACCTTCCACATCCGAGACGTCAGAAGCCTCCCCCGGATCACGACGCAGGTTGTAGAGCTCCACGCGGCTGGTTTCATGGAATTGAATGAGCTTCCAGTCCCCCTCTCGAATCGCGCTGTAGGGCGTGGCACTGCCTGGATGATAATGCGGGTAGTGCCAATGAATCGCCTCCCGCGTGAGCGAGGCCGTGTCCAGCAGCACGGGCATCAGAGAGACACCATCCAGAGATTCACCTTCGGGCAGCTTTTCTCCCACCGCTTCAAGGATGGTAGGCACAAAATCATAGCTGATGACCGGCGTATCACACTCCGAGGCAGGTTTGATTTTTGCCGGCCAAGACACGATCAGCGGCACATGCACACCTCCCTCGTAGGCACTGCCTTTGCCTAGGCGAGAGGGGCTGTTGTCCGTGGGGCCGCGCTGCCATCCCTTGGCCCCGACCGTGCCGGA
>CANNQP010000068.1 GCA_947507875.1 Verrucomicrobiaceae bacterium
CGAATGGCAGACACGGCTCGGCCAATGGCCGCCTGTGCTGGAAAAGCCGACATTGGAAATCCTCAGCAGCACACAGCGCGAAGGGATCACCCAACAAAGGGTGCGTGTTCAAATTGCACCCGATCAGCATGGCGAGGGCTACCTCCTCATTCCTGCCAACGCCCAAAACCTAGCAGCGGTTTTTGTCCCCTTCTATGAACCCGAAACCAGTGTAGGACTTGCGGGAAAACCTTGGCGAGATTTTGCCTGGCAGCTCGCACGACGCGGCTTTGTCACCCTCAGTCTGGGTTCACCGGGGGGCGATGCCAGAAAGCCTGTCATGAGCTCCAAGGCACAGTGCCAACCGCTGAGCTACCTGGCCTACGTTTCAGCCAATGCCTGGCAAGCACTGGCTCAGTTGCCTTTTGTCGATGCTCAACGCATTGGCATCGTGGGACATTCTTATGGCGGAAAGTGGGCCATGTTCGGTGCTTGCCTATGGCCAAAGTATGCCTGTGGCGCTTGGTCAGATCCTGGCATCGTCTTCGATGAAAGCCGGGCTAGCATCAACTATCAGGAGCCTTGGTATCTCGGCCTCGACCCCAAGGTCACACGCGCACCTGGCTTAGTCAGCGCCGATCGTCCAAGGACGGGAGCTTACCGAACCTTGATCGAGAAAGGTCATGATTTGGTGGAACTGCAAGCACTCATGGCCCCACGCCCCTTTCTCGTCTCTGGTGGAGCGGAAGATCCACCGAAACGGTGGATGGCCCTGAATCACATCCGAGCCGTTTACGAATTGCTAGGCCATGACTCTCGTGTTGCGATGAGCAATCGTGAAAGCCACGACCCAAACGAGAGCTCGAACGAGCTCATCTACACCTTCTTCGAGCATTGGCTGAAAACCAAGCGTTCCAGCGACTAGTCCTGAACGGAGGCACGTGCCTGCAAAATCAGAGCCATGAAAAGCTCTCGCTCCTGGGCCAAAGCGGCCACGCGATCCTCCTGCGGCAACTTGGCTGCCTCCAGACAAACATGCCCTGTGTAATCGGCCTGAACCAAGAGTCGAGCGAGCGTCTCGTAAGGATACAGGCTCTGACCGACGCCACGGATGTGTACCGTTTGGCCCAGGTAATCCTGCACTTTGGCGAAATTGGCCTCCAGACCATCACCAATCAGATCGGTATCGTTGGAGTTCCAGCAAACACGCACGTTGTCATGAGAGGCAGCCTCCATGATGGAACGGATGCGTGGCAATTCGGAGGTTTGGCTGCCATGCACCTCCAATCGAATCTGCTGACCAAAGCCACTGGCATAATCTCCCAACTCCGCGAGCGCTTTGCCAATCTGTTCCAGCGTCTTGGCCTCAGGCACGTCTTTGACCAAAGCATTGGGCTTCACCTTCACTCCTGTGCCACCGATGTCATGACTGAGTTTGATGTAGGTCTTGGCGAGCTCAATCTGCTGGCGCACCACCTCAGGTTTGGAACTGTGGAATTCACAATTCGTGCCCATGCCCAGAACATCAACGGGCGAATCATCGAAGCGTTGACGCACCTCAAGCCGCTGAGCTGCCGACATCGCAGGACTCACCGCATGGGCATGATCGATCCTCAGCTCCACGGCAAACACCTCGGCGGCCTCGCAATTCGCAATCAAAGTGGGCAGATCCCAATCAGAGCCCCACATGTAAGTGACCAAACCAAAGTGAATGTTTTCGCCCTTGTAGCTGAGTTTAGCCTGCTGCCCCCAGAGTGAAGACGTCATGACACTGGCGAGAGAAGTAGCGAGAAAGCGGCGGCGTGGAAGCATGGGAGAGCTGTAAACGCTCGTGCCACAGAACACCATGCAAGATCGACGAAAATCATCGCCACGCCATGGGCATAGACTTGTCATTCGTGAATGCATCAGGATGCTAGCCCATGAGCTTTTCCCAACAACTAGCATCCGAAGCCCAAGCACGCCTACCCACCACCTTGGCATGGCTTCGCGAGTTGGTTTCGGTAAATAGTTTAACCACTCATCTTCCCGGAATTCGAGAAGTCGGGCGCCTCATGGCGGAAGGTTTCACCGAGCTTGGTTTTGTGCCAGAGTGGATTGCCTCCAGTAATCCGCAGCACGGCAGTCACCTTTTCTTGAGAAGAGGCCCCTCGGATCAGCCACCCATCGTGCTGGTGACTCACCTCGACACCGTTTATTCAGCTGAAGAAGAAGCCAAACATGGCTTTCATTGGCATGAAGAAGGCGATCGCATTTATGGCCCAGGCACGGTGGACATCAAAGGTGGAACCGCCCTGATTCGCCTGATGTTCGAGATCGTGCAAAAGCTCATGCCTGACCTGCTGGAGTCTCACGCCTGGATGATTGCAGCGAACTCGGCTGAGGAAGTCATTAGCAACGACTTCAGCGAGCGTATCCATCAGCTCTGCCCACGGGGGGCCAAGGCCGTGCTCGTGTTTGAAGGCGGCCCCAAAGATCAAGACGGCTGGCATGTCGTCAATGCTCGCAAAGGCAGAATGGAATATCGCATCGACTGCGAAGGACGAGGCGCTCATGCAGGCAGCGCCTGGGGCCAAGGCATCAATGCGGTGGTGGAGTTGGCCACACTGCTTGCTCGGGTTCATGAACTCACCGACCTGAACCGAGGATTGACGGTCAATGTCGCCAACATGCACGGCGGCAGTGTGCTGAATCGTGTGCCACATGAAGCCAGCGCGGAACTCGAGATGCGCGCCTTTGATCCGGTCTCGTTGGCTTGTGCCGCTCAGGCCCTGGAAAACATGACCGGAACAACGGCCCGTGGAGCCAGAGTGCGATTGCAAAAACTGGGACAAACTCCCGCTTGGCCTGCCTCCGAGGCTTCTGATTCTCTCGTCACGCATTGGCAAAAAGCCGCAAGCTCACTTGGGCTGAAAGTCGTGCCGCGAAGCCGAGGCGGTCTAAGCGATGCCAACTATCTTCACGACCTTGGCCCCACCCTGGATGGACTCGGCCCCTCAGGGGGAAACGCGCACTGCTCCGAGCGAAGCGAAGACGGCAGCAAACTGCCCGAGTATGTGGAACCGGACAGCTTTGTGACCAAGGCTGTGCTCAATTTATTGGCGCTTTCATCGTGGCTGAATCAGCGCTGACAACGAGGACAAAAATAGGTGGAGCGATTGCTCATCACGATGCGTTGCACCGTAGCGCTGCATGAACGGCAAGGCTGGTCTTCCCGATCATAGACGCGCAGCGTTTGCTGAAAATAGCCCGGCTCTCCTTTTTCATTCACAAAATCACGCAAAGTGGTTCCGCCCATCTCAATGCTCGCCTGCAACACTTCACGAATCGCTTCCACCAGCTTGGCTAACCGCGAACGTGATACTTTTCCCGCCTCGCGATCAGGTCGTATGCCTGCCATGAAGAGTGCTTCACAGGCATAAATATTTCCGACTCCGACCACGGTGTGTGAATCCATGATCACCGCTTTGATTGGAGCCGTGCGCCCCTGGCAATGTTCATGCAGATAATCAACGTGAAAGTCTTCTGAAGACAGCGGTTCGGGCCCTAGCTCTGCCAACAAGGGATGTGCTTGAGCATCATCCTCCATCCACAAGGCAGCTCCGAATCGTCGTGGATCATGCAATCGAATTTGCCGCCCCTGATCTGTCGTGAACGCGAAGTGATCGTGCTTTTTCCAAGGTTGATCGGGCGAACTGACGCGCAGGCTACCTGACATGCCCAGATGCAGCAGAAGCGTGCCTTGGTCAGAGCTAAGGAGAATGTACTTTCCACGTCGGCTGCCGCGTCGCACCACCTGCCCTTCCAAGTCATGGATGGAATCAGGAACAGGCCAGCGAAGGTTTCGATTCCGCACAATGACCTCACGAATCCTTTGACCTACCACATAAGGTTCGATGCCGCGTAGGGTAGTCTCAACTTCGGGAAGTTCTGGCATGAGGATGGGCAGGAAAATCAGGCCTCCAGGCTCAGGTCTTGAGGAGGCTACGATTTTCTTTGGAACCAACGGCGAACTTTTGCAAGCGTCCCACCTTCAGAAATCTCGGTGGCTGACTTAGCGACTGGATCAGCCTGAACGTTTGGGAAAATCGTAGCCTGGGAGACATCCCAGCCCCCACCAATCGCCTTGATTAGATTCACTGTGGCTGCCCAACGCTGCCCAGCCGTTTGAATGCTAGCTCGCTGAACCGTCAACACAGTCCGGTTCGCTTCAATGACATCCAGGTAAGGACTGGTTCCGGCCTCGTAGCGGGTGCGTGCAAGCCGAGCTGCCTTTTCCGCACTCGTTCGCGCACGCTGCTGAGAGGTCGCCTGCAACGAGTAGTTTTTGATTTGGGAAAGGCTCGTCTCCACATCCGCCACGGCGGCCAGAAAAATCTGACGATAACCAGCCAAAGCTTCATCGTGCATCGACTTGGAACGCGATAAATTGAATCGGTTTTTGTGACCTGAAAACAAGGGCACACTGAACCTAGGCCCGAGAGTCCATAGCAATGAGCTAGGCTCCAAGAGAAGATCCATGTCACCACTTTGGAAACCGCCGTTGCCTATCAACTTCAAACTTGGAAAGAACTGAGCTTTTGCGACTCCAATCCTCGCCGTCGCAGCCGCTAACTGCCGTTCCGCCTGGGCCAAATCAGGTCGCCTTTCCAAAAGATCCGTGGGCACTCCCCCAGAAACAGAAGGAGGCAGGCGCAGTTCACTCGCATTCACAGGCAAACGAAACGTCGCGGCATTGGCACCGATCAATATGGCGAGTCCATTTTCCAGCTCATCCCGACGTGCCTGGAGGGCGGAAATTTCAGCTTCAGCACTGGCCACCTCCGTCTCGGACTGAGCTTGCTCCAGTTCACTTCCCGCACCGGCTAGGACTCTAGCTTTGGCGATTTCGAGAGCTTCACTCCGCCAATTCACCGCTTCACGAACGACTCGCATCTCGGCATCTAGAGCACGAATTTGAAAATAGGTGGAAGCAACTTCAGCCTGGATGCCTAACAGCACATTGTGCACAGCATCTGCCGCTGCTTCAGCCGTGGCGCGATCTGCCTCCACGCCACGCCTGACTTTGCCCCAGAGATCAATCTCCCAAGAAAAATCCATCAGCGCGTTGTAAGCAGGGCCATCATACCTCATGCCATTGAGCGGGAACGGCGAGGGCATATTGCTCGAGGTGCGCTGATCATCGCGGGTGAACGAGGTGCCCAGGGTTGGAAAAAAATCTCCGCGAGTGATGCGAGCCGTGGCACGCGCTTGATCAAAACGAGCCATCGCAGCTTTCAGCTCCTGGTTGTTCGCCGTGGCTTTGAGTTCCAGTTCATTCAACCTCGAGTCACGAAAAACCTTCCACCACTCTCCTTTCGGTAAGTGTGAAGCTGGCTTGGCCTCGCGCCAAGTCACCCCCTTGAACTGAGGAGGAGCGTCGGTCGATGGACGAACATAATTGGGCCCCACTTGGGCAAAAGCCAAAGTCGTGGTGGAGATCACAAGCAAAAGAAGACGCATGATGGGATGAAGGAAAGTTTAGTGCTCAGCTCCATGGGGATGAACTGGCGTGTGAGAAAGAGCGGGTTCAGCAGCTTTCTTCTTTTTGTGACCCAGCATCACCAGCACATAAAACACCGGCGTGAGAAACAGCCCCAAAAAGGTGACTCCGATCATGCCACTGAACACCGCCGTGCCCATGGCGCGACGCATTTCAGCCCCAGCCCCCGTGCTGACCACCAGTGGATAAACCCCAGCAATGAAGGCAATGGAAGTCATCAAGATCGGGCGAAGCCGAAGTCGGCAAGCTTCCAGCGCTGACTCCATGGGAGACTTGCCATGATCGTAACTCTCCTTGGCAAACTCCACGATCAGGATGGCATTTTTGCAGGCCAGCCCAATGAGCACGATGAAACCAATTTGAGTGAAGATGTTGTTATCTCCCCCCGAGATCTGAACACCCACCAGAGCAAACAGCAGGCAAAGTGGCACGATCAAAATGATCGCCAGAGGCAGACGCAAGCTTTCATACTGCGCAGCCAACACCATGAAGACGAGCAAAATGCACAGGGGATAAATGTAAACCGCTGTGTTGCCCGCGATGATTTTTTGGTAGGTCAGATCTGTCCACTCGAATTCAAAGCCTGCCGGCAGCACCTGCTTGGCCAATTCCGCCATCACTTGTTCGGCCTGCCCTGAGCTAAGGGGGGGCATCGGCCCTCCATTGATGTCAGCCGCTAGATAGCCATTGTAATGCGTCACTCGATCTGGACCGAATGCCTCATTTACTTTTACCAAGGAGCCGATGGGAACCATCTCACCCGCGAGATTGCGCGTCTTTAAGCGCGTGATGTCATTGACGTCATCGCGGAACTCAGGCTCAGCTTGTGCCACGACTTGGTAGGTTCGCCCAAAGCGATTGAAGTCATTCACGTATAGGCTTCCCAGGTTGATCTGCAGAGTTTCAAAAAGGTTTTGCAGTGGCACGCCCTGGCTCTTCGCTTTGTCGCGATCCACATCAGCTTCCAACTGAGGCACATTCACGGTGTAGCCAGAATACACTTGAGCCAACTTGCCGCTGCCATAAGCCGCCCCCACCAGTTGCTGAGCCGTCTGATAAAGCGCCGAGTATCCCTGGTTAGCCCGGTCTTCCACCATCAGCTTGAAGCCACCTGTCGTGCCGATGCCATTCACCGGTGGAGGTGGAAACATGAGCACCATGGCATCCTGAATGGCCATGAATTGAGCATTCAAAGCTCCGGCAATCGCCCCGCCACTCAGATCCGGCGTGGTTCTTTTTTCAAAGTCATCCAAACCCACGAACACAATGCCCGCATTTGGACTGATGGTGAAGCCTTGAATGCTGAGCCCAGGGAAGGCAATGGCGTCTTTCACCCCTGGTTGCTTCAGAGATATTTCCGACATCTTGCGCATGACTTCTTCTGTGCGGTCAAGAGAGGCGCCATCCGGAAGCTGCGCAAAGCCGACAAGGTACTGCTTGTCCTGGCTGGGCACAAAACCCTCTGGTACCATTTGGAAGCCTTTCATCGTGGCCCAGACCAGACCGCCATAGAGCAGAAGCGCAACAAAGCTGAAGCGAATGATGCGCCGAACGAATCCGACGTAGAGATGGGATGCTCCGTCGAAGAAGCGATTGAAGGGGCGGAAAAACCAACCCAAAAGCAAATCCATCGCCTTCGTCAGCAGATCCTTTTTGTCGTGATGCCCTTTGAGCAACAAGGCAGATAACGCAGGCGAAAGTGTCAGCGAATTGAAGGCAGAAATGACGGTGGAGATCGCGATGGTGACGGCAAACTGCTTATAAAACTGACCACTCAATCCACTGATGAAAGCCGTGGGAATGAAAACCGCACAGAGCACTAACGCAGTGGCGATGATCGGCCCTGTGACTTCCTTCATTGCCTGCTGAGTCGCTTCCATGGGCCTCAACCCATTGCGGATGTTTCGCTCCACATTTTCCACCACGACAATCGCGTCATCGACCACAATACCAATCGCAAGCACCAAGCCGAAGAGAGACAGGTTGTTGATGCTAAAGCCGAGCAGGCTCATGATCGCGAAGGTGCCAACCAAAGAGACCGGCACCGCCGCCAAAGGGATGATGGATGCGCGCCAAGTCTGAAGGAAGATCACCACCACCAGCACGACCAAGATGATCGCCTCAATCAACGTGTGAATCACCGCGTCAATCGACTTGTCCACGAACACCGTGGGGTCATAGGCTATCGCGTAATCCATTCCTTCAGGAAACTTTTGCTTCAGTTCCTCCATCTTTGACCGAACGGCGGTGGAAATGGCGAGCGCATTGGATCCAGGAAGTTGGAAGATTGGTATGCCCACGGCCTTCTTGTTATTGATCAGACTGCGAAGGGCATACTCGCTGCTCCCCAGCTCAAGCCGTGCGACATCCTTGAGACGTAGCTTTTCACCATAGGTACCGGTTTTGACGATGATTTGCTCGAACTCTTGTTCGGTCACGAGACGCCCTTTGGCATTCACCGTTAACTCAAACGGAACGCCTGTTTTCACGGGTTGTTGACCAATGGTGCCAGCCGCCACCTGCACATTTTGTTCGCGAATGGCATTCACAATATCGCTCGCGGTCAGGCCTCGTGCGGCTGCCTTGTCAGGATCAATCCACACACGCATGGCGTAGTCGCCGCCCCCGAAAAGCTGGACCTGCCCCACGCCGGGCAAGCGAGCGAGCTCATCTTTGACATTTAAAGTCGCGTAATTGCGCAGGTAGAGGTCGTCATAACGATCGTTTGGCGAAAGCAAATGGACCACCAGCGTGAGGTCAGGCGACGACTTGACCGTCGTGACACCAAAGCGGCGAACTTCCTCAGGCAGCTTCGGCAAGACCTGAGACACGCGGTTTTGCACCTGAACTTGGGCCAGATCCACATCCGTGCCGAGCTTGAAGGTCACGGTCAGCGTCATCACCCCGTTCGCGGTGCTTTGAGATGACATGTAGAGCATGTTCTCTGTGCCATTCAGGATCTGCTCGATCGGTGAGGCAACCGTCTCTGCAATGGTCTTGGGGTTGGCTCCCGGATAGGTCGCCGTGACAATCACGGTCGGCGGAGCGACCTCGGGATACTCAGAGACTGGCAACTGGAAGAGGGAGATGCCACCGAGGATGAAGATAAGCAATGACAGCACTCCCGCAAAAATGGGGCGTGTGATGAAGAAGGAGGAAAAGTTCATGCTCGTGCCGAGAGGTTATTGAGCTGCTGTCGCTTGAGGCTTGGCACTGGCTTCGACTGGGGCCACGGGCATTCCGGGCATGGGCAGGCGTGCTTGGCCATTGATGATCACTTTCTCTCCGACCTTGAGACCACTGCGCAGGATGCGTTTGCCATCCATCGAAGGTCCTAAGACGACGGGTTTGTAAACGGTGATGTTCTTGTCATCGACACCCAGAACGTACTTGTTCGCTTGGTCGGTCAGGATGGCTTTTTCATCAATCAACAGAGCGGGATACTTGCCCGTCATGGGCAAGCGAATTCGAGCAAACAGGCCTGGAGTCAGCACGCCCTGCGCGTTCGGAAATTCAGCCCGCAGGACCATGGTTCCTGTGGATGCATTCAATCGGTTATCGAACGACTCGACATAACCTTGGTGTGGAAAGCTTTTCTCATCGGAAAGCTGGAGTTCCACGGGCACACGCCCTTTCTCATCCTGAAACATTTTCTTCTCACGCTGCAAAGCTTGCAGCTTCAGCAGGCTATTCTCGTCGATGTCGGCATAAACATACACGGGATCGACCGTCACGATGGTGGTGAGCAGCGTGGTTCCCGCGGTGACATAATTGCCCGTCGTGGTCAGCGTGCGGCTGATGCGCCCGGAGATCGGTGCCTTGACTGTACTGTGTTCGAATTCGATCTCGGCGCTATGGTGAGCGGCTTTGGCGGCTTCCAGCGCTGCCAAACCTTGCTTGTACATCGACTCCCGCGTCTCGGCCTGTTCGGGCGCGATGGCCTTGGCGGCGAGCAGGGCCGACACTCGATCAAACTCACGCTTGGTGGCTTCTGCATTGGCCTCGGCCCGTGCAACCTCCGCATGAGCAGCGCGCAACCTTGTTTCAAAAGGACGCTGGTCGATGGTAAAGAGCGCCTGCCCCTTCTGCACCAAGGCTCCCGCCTTGAAGTGAACTTCTGTGACATAACCCGAAACTCGCGGACGGAGCTCAACGGTTTCCACCGCTTCCACCCTGCCCGTGAACTCCTCCCACTCGACGAGTTCTCGCTGCTCGACGGGCGCCAAAGTCACCGGAGCAGGCGGCATCTGCGCGCCTCCAGGAGCTGCGCCTTCGGGATGTTTGCCGCAAGCGGCAAGAAGCAGGGCGAAAGGGAGGAGATGACGGGGGGGCATGGTAAGAAAATTAAAGTTGACCGGTTGGTTAATTTGATGACGAATTGAGGGGTAATCGTGGCTCATTGGATTCAGGCTTCTTCCTTCACGCCAAGGATGCGTTTGGCACCGGCTTCCATTTCGTCCAGGTAGCTTAAATCATTCCATATTCGGGCATGAAGTAAGAGCCCCTCCCCGTAGGCAAACACGATTCTTGCCAATGCAGGAGCGTCTGCCACCTGAATGCAGCCCTGATGATACGCGTCACGAATCGCGCTTTCATAGTATCGGATAAACTGCGACAAAATCTCCTGAAGCTTGTCGCGCAATCGCTCATCGGTCGTACTGACCTCAGCTCCCAGGCTATGGATGGGACATCCCAAGACGCGCCCATGTTTGTTGAACATCGCCTGTTGTTCTTCACGAAAATCCTGAAAACACTTCCAAATGCGCTCAAGAGGTGGCCTAACCGGAGAAAAAGTTTGATCGAGCTGCTTGCGATGCTCAGTCCAACCATAGTCAATGCCTGCAAGAGCAAGCTCGGTTTTCGATTCAAAAAAGTGGTAAAAACTGCCCTTTTTCACGCCAGCTTTCTCGCAGATGTCATCCACTGAGGTCGTGCCATAGCTACCTGTCCAGATAAGCTCCATCATGGCTTCCAGCAGGCGTTCTTTAGCATCAGAGGTTCGACCCATGAAAACGACTAACCGAAAACTAGATGATTAGTCAACTATTTTTCACCAAAGCCTCTTCCCGGTTTCTATATCTTTCCCAGGGATGGGAAAATATTCGCCTTGAAGTGGCCAGAGAGCCATCCCCTCGCGGACGTGGGGCTTTGGATGGACACCCACTCCAGGGCTGCCTCCTTTCCAAAAACTTCCGAGGCCGCGTGAGGCCTGAGCAGGTTAAACCCATGTTATGGGCCATGCCTCGTTAGCCCAGACAAACGCTGTCCGAATGATCTCAACTTGCTGCCAGCGAGCCGCGCTGTAACTTCAAAACTACCTTTTTCCCATGGCCTCTCCGTTCGCACTCCGGCATTTCCATCTTTTCTCAGCAGCTGCGTCCCTTTGGCTATGTCAATGTGTGAGCAAAGCGCCCGAGCCGAAGCCACTTCCGGTCGATGATAGCTACTGGCTTCAAGAACCTGTGAGTGGCCCTATCAAGGTCGTCATTAGTCTGGATGAGCAACGGGTGGCAGTCCTGAAAAACGACAAGCTCATCGGCCTTTCCCCCATCTCTTCAGGCCGAGAAGGCTACGACACAAGACCGGGGGTTTTTAAAGTGACGGAAAAAGACATCGATCACCGCTCATCCTGGTATGGTGCCTTTGTGGACGACAACCAAACGATCGTCATCGAAGACGTCGATGTGCGCAAAGACAAGGCTCCTCCAGGCACCAAGTTTATGGGTGCTGAGATGCGCTATTTCATGCGTTTCAATGGTCCTATCGGCCTGCATCAGGGTTACTTGCCAGGCTACCCTGCCTCACATGGTTGCATCCGGGTGCCCGCCCACATGGCGCATTTGCTCTACGAGGTGACACCACCCGGCAGCATCGTGGAGGTTAAACAAAACGCTGGCCTGATCGCGATGCGTCCCGCAGGTGCTCCTTCTGTATTGACCCAGCAGGCCCTGGACTCGTCCATAGCTCCTCCGGCCCCACTTCCGACCATGGCAATCACTCCACCCCCTGCTGAGATCGCAAGTCTGGAAATCAAAGGCGAAGATCAACCTAACTTTTTTAGCCGTCTAATTCCTGAGCAAAAGATTAAGCCGACTGAGCCAGAAGCTCCGAAGCTCTCTGTTAGGCCGGAAACCCATGCAGCCGATGCCACCGTGGCCACTCCCCCAGCCACGCCCGAAGAGCCCAAGCGCAACTGGTTTGCTGCCAAACCAAGCGCTTCCTCAGCCGACGCCACCGTGGCCAGCACTCCACCCAAGCCTGAAGAGCCCAAGCGCAGCTGGTTTGCTGCCAAACCACGCGCTTCCTCAGCCGATGCCACCGTGGCCAGCACTCCACCCAAGCCTGAAGAGCCCAAGCGCCGCTGGTTTGCTGCCAAACCAAGCGCTTCCTCAGCCGATGCCACCGTGGCCAGCACTCCGCCCAAGCCTGAAGAGCCGAAGCGCAGCTGGTTTGCTGCCAAACCAAGCACTTCCTCAGCCGATGCCACCGTGGCCAGCACTCCACCCAAGCCTGAAGAGCCTAAGCTCAAACTTGCTCCTGCAGTCGCATCCCCTGCCCCTCTCGCA
>CANNQP010000069.1 GCA_947507875.1 Verrucomicrobiaceae bacterium
CGTTCCTCACCATGACCGCCACCACCAAAGCCCTCCTCGTCACCGGCACACTCGCCGCTGTTTCATTGCCCTTTGTGCTTCCTCGAACGGAGAACAAGCCCACACCCAACAGACCACCGCCCGAGACCAAGGGCTTCACAACGAATTCGTTGGCCAAGCTTCCCTCAGAGATGAGCGATGCAGAGGTCTTTGACCTGCTCTTTGGCGGTGACTCGGATCGGTCAAAGCAGGCCCGTTCGTTGGTGGATGACTATCGCGCAGCTCATCCGGGCCTAACTTTGACCGAACTCGCGAAAGACCCCGCGCTCACGGCAAAACTTCGGCCACTCATGCAAGAAATGATGAACAAACCAGAGCTAGGCGAACAGTTTGGCGAAGCCATGCAGCTCGCGATGCAGGTGAAAGGCATCAAACCCTCGCCCGGAACGAACATCAACCTCAACATAGGTGAGGGCTTCCTGAACAACGAAAGCCAGGCGGAACGCTACCTTGGCGCAGTGCTTGCCAACGATGCGAAAGCTCTGGCGCAGCTTTTTGCTGATTTGGTGAATGAAGCCGCCGCTGAGATGGCACTCGATCCACAAGCGGAGACAAGCTCCAGCGGGGTGTCGATCAACAAAGGACCTCTGCCACCGGGCGCGAAGGTCATTCAGAAAGAGCCGGAGGATTGAGGCAGGCAGAAGCGTGGCGGTATTTTCACAAAGTTTGGCAAATTGTCACCCTACTCGCAGGGCGGGAGCAGGTAGAATCTGTCATTGGTTTCACCTTTCGTCACCTGCATGAGACCTTCGATCCTCATTCTCCTCGCAGCCATTCTGGCGATGGCTTGGTTCTTTGTTCGAGATCAGCCGCAGTCCGGCTCCGTGAATGAAGCCCAGCCAGTGAAGCCAGCTTCACCCGTGGTTACCTCCGTATCGTCGGGTGATGAATCCCCCAAGCACTACCGACCGGCCACCCTGCCGGAAAGCGTGCGGAGAAAGGCGGATGCGGTCGCGGCGAGACATCGGGGCATGAGCAAGGCGCAGTTGGAACAAAGCGCGGAGATGCAGCGGCTCGGGGCTCAGTTTAGCAAACATTTGGAGCCACCCGAGTTTCAGGCGAAGCTCAAGCAAGCCATCGAGGCGATGAAGGCCGTGAAAGGCATCGAGCATGGCACGCTGAGCTTTGATCTTCACGATCTGACCTCGCCCAACGCCCGTGCCTGGCTGGAGGCGGCTCTCTCGGATGATCCACAGCCCGCGCAGGACTACGTCATGAACCTGCTGGACGGCGCGGTCTTTGAGTTCGCCTTCGATCCGAGTTCCGACAGCTCAAGCGGCGGCGTCACGGTGAAGGGTGAGAATGCTCCGCCGAGCACCGCTGGCTTCCGCAGTCCGGATTGAGTGATAGACAAAAAGCGTCGCCGCATCCGTCTTTGCACTAAAGCATGACCCGTCGCTCCCTCCTCATTCTCGCCGCCTTGCTCTTGATCACGGGCCTCCTGGGCTGGCGTTTCGCGCAGCCGGTGACCCGCCCTGAGGTGAAGGAGCAGCCGCGCATCCATGTGGCAGGCAGGCGCATCGAGCCGCCGAAGTCACCAGCACCGAAGGTGAGCCCCCCGCCACCAATGAAGGCGGACACGGGCAGACCCGCCGCCAAGCCCGAAGGTCCGCTCGCCCGATTCTTTGAGCAGCCGGACAAGCTCTTGAAGCTCACGCCTGCACAGTTGCAAAGCTACCTGGCCTCCAACAAGCGCAACGCCGAGAGCCTGCTCGCCGCCATGCGCCTCACGGGCGACATCGAGTTCCTGCGTGAAGCCGCGAAGAACTTTCCAAATGATGCCGCCGTGCAGCTCGAACTGGCCTTTCGCAGCGGTATCCCCGGTGAGCGTCGTCGGGCGCTGGATGCCCTGAAGCGGATTGATCCCGCCAACGCGCTCTCCGATTATCTATCCGCCTTGGAGCATCTGCGGGCAGGCAACCCCACGGCCGCCTTTGATGACCTCAGCGCCGCTTCAGCGAAAGGCCTGATCAACGACTACGCCCTGCCTGCCATGCAGAGTGCGGAGGAGGCCTTCCTCGCGGCCGGCTTCACCTCTGTGGAGGCCAAAGCCGCCGCGATGATGGGCCTGCAACGACGCCAGGTCGAGCCCTTGCGTGATCTCTCGAAGCAGCTCGCCGCCCTGCAAAAAGCCTACACAGCGGCTGGCGACACCACCTCCGCCGAAGCCATTCGACAGATGGGCCATGCCCTCGGGCAGCAGGCCCAGTTCGGTGCTCGATATTTCATCGATGAACTCGTCGGCATGAACATCGAGAGGCAGTTCCTGGATCCCGCCAACGCCTCAGCTAGGCAGCAAGAACTCAAACAACGCACGGACTACATTCGCAGCCTGACAGGCAGTCCACAATGGGAGGCGCTCATGCGACAAGGCAGCGCTGCCGAAATCACCCTATTCGTCGATCGCTTAAAACTCTACGGCGAAGAGGCTGCCATCCGCTGGCTACTTCAACGGCATTGATGCTTGCTTGATGAGCTTTCGCCGAAACGAGTCTGATTATCTCTAGGGAGTTATCGAATCCTCGAGGGGTGAGTGTTGTCGAACAAGAGGAATGGGTCGGGTATTCGAAAATCTTTGTCACCTTGTCGCCTTTTTTTCCCACTCACCGGCATCCATGACCACTCAGACACATCGCCTCGCCATCTCGGATGCCGATCTTGTGCAACAATCACGTGGAGGAGATACAGCCGCGTTCGGTCAATTGGTCGAGCGGCATCAGTCGCTCGTCTGCTCCCTGGCGCTCGGAGCTTGCGGAGACTTGCATCGCAGCGAGGACATCGCGCAGGAGGCTTTTGTGGTCGCGTGGCGGCAAATGGGTGATTTGAGGGAACCCGAAAAGTTCAAGTCATGGGTCTGTGGCATCGCCCGTAACGTGATGAATCACTCCCTGCGTCAAGATGAGCGAACACCGACGGCTCAGGTAGATCGGGAATACGATGAAGAAACGGAAGCCGACCCAGTGACGCCTGCTCAGCATGTGATGGATCATGAGGAGCGTGAGATTCTGCTGCGTAAGTTGCAGGAGCTTCCGCCACTGTATCGTGAGCCCATGGTTCTGTTTTATCGGCAGAATGAATCCGTGGCCTCAGTCGCGGAGGTGCTTGGGATTTCGGAGGATGCTGTAAAGCAGCGGCTGTCTCGGGGTCGCGCCTTACTCGCAGAGCGGGTCGAGCGCTCGCTGGGCAGTGTTCTGCGCACGACGGGTCCCACCACGGCTTTCACGGTGACGGTGCTAGGACTTCTTGCCGCTAGTACGATCCCAGCATCGGCAGCGGTCGCTACCGGTGCGGGTGCGAAGCTGGTCAAAGGCAGCGCCCTTGGCGGCGCGGCAGTCGTGCCACTCATCACCGGAGCCGCAGGCATGTGGGGCTTGTTCAGCTCGGCGACCCAGTCTGCACGCACACCGCGTGAGCGTCGTTTTGCCTTATGGGCGCTTGCTGGGGCCACATTGCTTGGTTTTGCCATTTCGTTTGTGTTTGGCATACGCGGGATTCGACTGATGGTAGGCTCATCGTGGTTGGTGTCAGGCTCATTGCTCTTCGGCGTGTTGGTGCAGTCGGCCGCGTTTGCATTCGGGTTCTGGTATTACCGTCGTCGTCAGCGGATCCGGATGGAAGACGGCCTGAGTGCCGAAGTTGCGCGTTCTGTTTGGCGCGTCGAGCTGGGTGACAAAGGCTTCTGGCCGGGGGTGATCGGATTTGCCGTGGTTCTGGGTTCGGGCTGCAATCGCCCGCACCTCTTTGCTGCCTTGGGGGGTATGCGAACGCTGGTCATCGCGCTACCTCTCGCTCTGGCCGCCTTGGCCATCATGGCGCTTATCCAGTGGCCACGAGAGTGGCGACGTATCCTGATGGCGTTGCTTGGAACGTTATTTGTTCAGTATGCTGCTCTCATGGCCTACCTGTGGCAGCAGTGGAGCCAGTCCCAAGCAGCTTGGCAGCAATCCATCGTGATCATCTCGATCCAATCGTTCTCCTTTGGCATCTGGCTGGTCACCGTCATCGGCTGCTACCTTTACTGGCGCTGGGAAAAGTGGGGGCGTCGGGAGATCGCTGCTTGAAAGGAAATTTCACCAAACAAGACCAAACATGAAATACATCCTCATCATCGTTACGGCATGGCTGTTTTTGCCACTGGCTGTTCGCGCTACGGAGTCACCAGCCAAGCAAGGAAGTCGTTCTCAAACGCAGCCATCGCAGCAGCCGGTGAAGCCGGGCTTAACCAAACCGTTCCTTTGGCGGGTCGAAAATCCTCGTGGTAAGGCCTGCTATGCATTCGGTAGCATTCACCTAGCGGAGAAAAGAGTTGTCGCCGGTTGGTCGAAAACCTTGAAGGACATTTTTCGCAACGCCGATGCGGTCTATTTCGAGATCCCGTTCGATCAGGAGACGCTGGCCAAAGTGGATCAAGTCATGCGAACACCCGGCAATTCGCTCGCAAAACTACTTCCGACAGATCTCTACTCCCGCACGGAGGCGAAGCTGAAACAAATTGCACCGACCATGAAATTGGAACTGTTCGATGAACTGAAACCGGTGGCATTTGGGGTGAAACTCTTTGCGTTAGAAATTGCACAGCAGGGCCCTGTGCCCATGGACTTTTTGCTTTACAAACAAATGGCGAATATCCCAGGCAAGACGGTTGGTGGACTTGAGTCCGTTGAGGAACAGGCGGTGGCATTTTACTGTTTGACCCCATCGGAAGAGATCGAGGTTTTGCGTGCGTCTTTGGACTACATGGATGCCTGCAATCAGCGAGGCACATCCGCCTTCGATGAAATAAACAATGCCTATCTCAGCGGTGATCTTGAGAAGCTGATGGCTACCATGAACAGTTCGATGATGAGCGGCGTTCCCGAAACCACCATCCGCAAGTTTAACGACGCGTTGCTGACGAATCGAAACCGCCGACTCGCTGAGCGGATGGCAAAAAAGATGAAAGAACATCAAAACCAAACCCAGGTATTTGTTCTCGGAGCTGCACACTATGCGGAACCACACGGCGTTTTAGATCTCTTGCGTCAGGATGGGTTCAAGATCAGCCGAGTTACCGAGTTTCAGTAAGATCATATGTCCCAAATAGCATAAAAAATGTCGAGAATTAAGAAACGGTCTGCTTGCTTAAAGTGAACGCGCTTCTTGAATTGAGTGTTGATGATTGAGTCAGTCATCATTGTAAGTGGATCACTCAATCTCATGACTCTTCCAAGCGTTCACCCATGACATCATTCAACCGCCGCACCTTTTGTCGTAACGCAGCGACCCTCTTTGGTTTTCAATGGGTCCCAGCCCACGTGGTCCGTGCACAAAACCAAAACTTACTGCCATCGGAGAAGATTCGTCTCGCTGTCATCGGCTGCGGTGGAAGGGGTAAGGTCTTGTTGGAAAGCATGCAGGATCAAGACATCGTGGCCTTGTGCGATGTCGATGAGCATCGTGCAGCAGATGCCTTTAAGTCGCACCCAAGTGCGCGACGTTTTAAAGATTTCCGCGTGATGTTCGACAAGATGCATAAGGACATCGATGCGGTCGTTATCGCGACACCTGACCACACTCACGTCACGGCGACACTAGCGGCATTGGGGCATGGGAAGCACGTTTATTGCGAGAAGCCTTTGGCTCATACAGTGAAAGAGATTCGACTCATGCAGGAGGCTGCGCTTCGGGCCAAGGTCGTCACCCAAGTGGGTAACCAGGGACATTCATCCCATACGATTCGTTTGTTTAGCGAAATGATCCAATCCGGTGTGATCGGGAACGTGTCTGAAATTCATGCCGGCTGTGATGCCTTTCGTGACGTGTATTGCCGCATTGGCAAGCCACCTTCGCCTTCCAGCAAGCCGCCTGCTCACATTGACTGGGATCTGTGGCTTGGTCCACTCAAACCACAGCCTTATGAACCCGATGCAGTGCCATTCAAATGGCGTGGTTTTAACACCTTCGGCAATGGCTGTGTTGCTGACTGGTTTTGCCACATTGTGGATCCTAGTTTTTGGGCGCTTGATCTTGGTGCCCCTATTGCCATCACGGCTGAGACCAAGAACTATGATCCCATCCGCGACGCCAAGTTTTACCCTGAGGGTTGCCGTATCATTTACGAGTTTGCTGCGAAAGGGAATCGCGGCCCGGTGAAGCTGATTTGGCATGATGGTTGTGTCGGTATTCCCGCCCCATCGGAACTAGCAGAAGATGGACGCAAAGTCGTGGGTATCGGTGCGGTCATCCTAGGTGATAAAGGTAAAATCATGCACGGGTCACATGGCGCAAGTAGTGTGCGCTTGATTCCTGAAAGCAGGATGAAAGGGTTCAAGCCACCCGAGCAAACGATCCCACGTATCGACAAAGGCGATCACCAGAGAGACTGGCTTGAGGCCATTCGGGCCAACCGAGCTGCTGGCTCGAGTTTTGCCTACGGGGGTTCTCTCAGTGAACTTGGCTTGCTGGGAATGATTGCCGTCCGGCGCAGTGGCCAACGTCTCGAATGGGATTCAGAAGCCGTCGCTTTCAAAAACGACAAAGTCGCCAATACACTCTTGGAAAAAGAGTATCGACCCGGATGGGGGCTATGAACCCCTTGTGAAGTTAGTGCGTCGCTGAATCCAACCTCTGCCCTCGCAACATGAAAATCAGCACCTTCGCATGGCTGACCTTTCTTCTTCCCGGATTTTGTCTCGATCTTTTTGCGGACGATACCCCAACAGCAGTTCAAGTGTTCAATGCACGTTATGGCAAAACAGCCCAGGAGACGATACAGAAACTACGTGAATTCTACCGTCAGAAGCCGGACGATTGGAGAACCCGCTACTACCTTGCAACTGTTCTAATTGAGCAGGCACAATCTGAAAGCGAACTGAGGGAGGCTGACTTGCTCTTGGATGGTGTAGAAAAGGTGGTTGAACCTAATTGGTTAGTCCCTTGGTCTCTGGCGCGTAAGTATGAGATCCATGCCAAGAGGCTGGAAAGCCTCTTGGCGCAAAGCCAAACGCAAGCCATAGCCCTGCAGGCAGAGTTAGCGAGGGATCGCGAGTTGCGCCCAACATTAAGCAAAACAATGGCGAGTTTCGAAACTGTTTTGGCGAGACTACATCAAGGGTTGGATGCACCGAAAACCGAATTGACTGGCGATGAAGTTCGTGAAGACCTATACGCACTCAAGTCTCTCGTCGCTTCTCGCTGGGCCTATGTCGAGGAAAAGCAGCGTCAGACAGGGCGCTCCCTGGATGTGATTCTCGCAACCTCGCTCTCTCAGGTAAAGCCTCGCATGAACATGCAGGAGGCTAGCGATCTCGTGAGGATGTTCGTTTCTAATCTGCTCGATGGTCATTGTGTGGTGGAGCTGCCTGGTGCTGTCCCGCGGCGCGCTTTACCCTTCAAAGTCCAAGATACATCTCACGGGTTGATTGTTGTCGAAACTTTGCCTAGCGCACCTTTTCAGGTGGGTGATCGTTGGCTTGAAGTGGAAGGCGTAAATGCCTATTCGGCTCTATCGCAGCAGGAGCAACTTGCTTTTGGTTCGACTCTTGCTGGCAGGCGGTGGAATGCCGTCATGGCCTTGCCCACAAGATGGCATGAGGACCGGAGCTATCGGGTCATCATTGAGCGTGGTGGTAACATTCTCGAATTCGATTCGAAGCCCGTGCCATTGGAAACTTTGCCATGGCTGAACTTCGCATACATCGCGAGTACGGAACGTTGGTTGGAACATCGAATGCTCTCACCCAACGTAGGGTATCTTCGCATTTCTACATGGTCTCCTGTGGACGGCGATTTAACGTTCAGCAACTCGGGCCCGTATATACAAAAATTCTGCTCGCAGCTCGACGCGGTGATGGCAAAACTCCAAAAAACTGAAGATCTTGTTCTTGATCTTCGTGGCAATGGAGGTGGCAGCGACGCCCTATGCACTTGGCTGGCTAGCTATTTTGTGTCCCATCCTTTGAAAATTTATGTCCTGCGCTATCGGCAAATGGAAGGGCTCATCAGGGGTGATGGCTTTCAGAACCCGGAGCACAAAGCCACTCACTACCCGCAAAGAAGTGGTCAGGTTGTGCCCGCCCGGCTTTGGGTGCTTGTGGATAGCGGTTGCTTTAGTGCCACGGATACCTTCCTCAACATCCTCACGCGCAATATTCCTGACCGTGTGAAGATCATTGGCCGTAATTCCAATGGTGGCATTGGTGGACCTCAAATGGTTGGGATTCTCCGCAACACTCGGGCTGCACTGACTGTTTCCACATGCAAAGCCTATGCAGTCAGCGGAGAATTGCTGGAGGGTAAGCCCGTGAAAGTGGATGTGCCTGTGCAGTGGACAAGAGATGACATCATCAATGGACGAGATCCCGATCTCGAAGCTGCGCTAACTTTGATCCGAAAAGCGAACTGAGTTTCACGCCCTCTTATCCCGCTACCCATTCCTATGGTTGCGACAGGTGTGCGCTTCTAAACGCGCGTTTCTTGAACTAGAATTCGTTCAGCATGCCGGGCTCACGGCCTACCTGTAGCTGCCGTGGAGCCAGTCCCAAGCCGCTTGGCGGCACGGCATCGTGATCATCTCGATCCAATCGTTCTCCCTCGGCATTTGGCTCGTCACCGTCATCGGCTGCTACCTTTACTGGCGCTTGGAAAAGTCGGGGTTTCGTGAGGTGACGAACCGAAGGCGTTGGTGAAACGTTGATGCCTTCAAGCTTAGCGATCCCGCGAATCCCAAGCTCCATGCCCAAACGTTGGCGAGTACATCATGCGAGAGAGCTGGAAAGGTCAAAAGCATGTGGATAGTCCTTGAAGGACGCATCGTTTGAGTGTGCGGAACAAAACGGCCTGCTCGACACAGATTTCAGAGCAACAAGACGTATGCGTCCCATGCCGGTGCGGTGAATCCCTAACTGACTTATCCTATCGAACTCTTCATGATGAAAACAACGTGCGTTCTTCTCGCGGTCGTCTCGGCTCTGCATGCCGATGAAATTCCCTCCTGCGAATGGGTTTTTAGTGGGGGTGGCAGCGGGCATGACAAGACGCGGGCGGTGACGACGGATCGCGCGGGTAATGTCTTTCTCGCCTCCGAGTGCGTGGGGGATGCGATGCTTGGCGATCAGCAGCACAAAACGGCCGGTGAGATGGACATGTGCCTGACAAAGCTCGATGCCGCAGGCAAGCCGCTGTGGGTGAGTGGCTTCGGCGGCAGCAAAACGGATCGCGCGTATGGCGTGATCACGGACGCGACGGGGAATGCGTATGTCACCGGGCACTTCGAAAGCACGGACGCGATGGCGAATGGCGAGAAGGTGCCGAATGTGGGCAACTTCGATGCCTTCACCGCGAAGTTCTCCCCCGATGGCAAGCTGCTTTGGGTGCGCGTGAAGGGTGGCGAGAGTTCCGATTACGGACACGGCATCGCCATCGACTCGAAGGGGCATGTCGTCATCACGGGGGCGATCGGCGGGCAGTTCTTTTGCACGAAGTATGACTCAGAAGGCCGCGAGATCTGGCATCGCACGCCTTCCGGCAAGGTTTCCGGCAGCGGGCACGGCATCGCGATCGATGGAAACGACCACATTTACCTCGGTGGCAGTGCTTCGGGCGCAGGCACCTTTGGCAAAATCGCCATCGAATCCAAAACGAGCGCCGCGCTCGTGCTGAAACTCACGCCCGAAGGCGAGGGCGAATGGGTGAACCTCATCCCGGGCACCACGAGCGCCATTTACCACGAGATCGCCTGCGACTCGCAGGGTCGGGTGTGGGGAGCGGGCATGTTCAAGGGCAGCGTGAGTGTGGCAGGCCAGACGTTTCAAGGCGGCACCGAAAAGGACTATGACGGTCTCATCGTGCATCTCGATGCAGCTGGCCAGGTGCAGTGGGCAAAGCACATGCATGGCCCGGGCACCGATTACTGCCTCGGCGTGACCACCGATGATCATGGCACAGCCTTTGTGTGCGGCGATTTTAATCAAGACACCGTGCTCGCCGGTCACGCCCTCGCCACCCGCGGCAGCGGCGACATCTTCGTCGCGGCGTTCGATGTCAAAGGTGGCCTCCTCTGGGTGCAACAGGCCGGTGGCAAGCTCAACGACAGCGCTTACCCGATCACCTTCCGCGCTCCCGATGAACTCATCATCGCCGGAGCCCTCTCCACACCTGCCACCTTCGGTTCGCATGAAGTGACCAAATCCGGTTCCAGCGATTTGTATGCCGCGAAGTGGAAGCTGAAACCCCTCAAATAACCACGATGAAGCCTCACTTTCTTTTTCTGCTCCTGCTAACCAGCCTCGCCTCTGCCGAGCCCAAATACGATCCCGCGAAGCTGCCGAAGGGGTATGATTACTTCGAGCTGCGCGATGGACTGGCGAACAGTCAGCGCAAGTTCACGCAGGAGAAAACAGGTCGCGTCATTTTCTTCGGCGGCTCGATTACGGCGGGTGGTGCGTGGCGTCAGCACACCTGCGATTACCTCACGAAGAAGTTCCCGGACACGAACTTCGAGTTCATCAATGCGGGCATCGGCTCGATGGGCTCCGTGCCGCATGCGTTTCGCTTGGAGTTGGATGTTTTGGCCAAAGGGCCGGTGGATTTGCTCTTCGTCGAGGCGGCGGTGAATGACAGCTCGAACATCCCGCAGCATCCCGATCTCATGCTGCGCGGCATGGAGGGCGTGGTGCGTCACATGCGCATGGTGAGCCCACTGACGGACATCATCCAGCTTCACTTCGTCATGCCGCCGCACATGGATGACTACCGCGCTGGCAAGGTGCCCGCGTCCATCGCGCAGCATGAGCGTGTGGCCGTGGCGTATGGCAATCCGTCGCTCAACCTCGCGCGTGAAGTCACCGACCGCATCGACGCGGGCGAGTTCACCTGGGCGGACGATTTCAAAGGCCTGCATCCCTCGCCGTTCGGTCATCAACTCTATGCCAACAGCGTCGCACGCATGCTTGACGTGGCTTTTGCCAAACCCATCGCCGCTTCCGCGAAAGAGCATCCGCTGCCCGCGCCGCTCGATGCTCAAAGCTATGCCAAAGGCCGTCTTGGCGACATCGCGCAGGCAAAAATCATCCAAGGCTTCACGCTCGTGCCGTCGTGGAAACCTGCCGACGACGACAAGCAGCCGAACGGCAAAAAGATCGGCGTGCGCGAGGGCTTTGTGAACGTGCCCGCGCTCGTCGGCACGGAGCCGGGCGCGGAGTTCGAGTTCAGCTTCGAAGGCACCGGCTGCGGTCTTTTCATCGCCTCCGGCCCCGATGCCGGCCAGATCGAGTTCAGCGTGGATGGGAGCGCACCTCGCATGCTCGACACCATGACGCACTGGAGCAGCGGCCTGCATCTTCCGTGGGCCTTGATCCTCGACGACCAGCTCAACCCCGGCCCGCACACCGCGAGAATCCGGCTCCTTGCCTCGAAGACCTCATCCAAGACCGCGCTGCGGGTGTTTCACCTGCTGCTCAATTGAGATCGAAAATTTTTCCGGCAAATGAG
>CANNQP010000070.1 GCA_947507875.1 Verrucomicrobiaceae bacterium
CGCTCCGGCTGTATCATCAATGAATTGGACGATTTCTTCAAAGGGCTTCATGGGCGGATTCTAAAACGCGGGTTACGCTATTTCCACCAACGTTTCTCACCTCACCCGATACGCCTCCACCTCCGTCGTGAAGCCAAACGTATTCGGAAAACCGCCCGCGAGCTGCGCGTGGTGGTCTAGGTAGGTGAGGCGGATGTATTGTGCCTCGGTTTCGGGGAAGGAAATCGAAGCGCGGGTGGCTTTGGCGAGGGGGAAGACGTGTTTGCCGACTTCGCGGAAGGTTTGGCCATCGGTGCTGACGGAGATGGCGACGGTTTTCGTGGAGCCGACCTCGGGTGCGCCGACGAGGATCAAATTCAGCGTGCGCGGCTGCTTGAGGTCGATGGTGACGTGCTTTGGGAATTTTTCCGTGTTGCTGGTGGCGTAGCAATTCGGTGCGAAGGAGGCCCAGGAGCCGTCGGTAAGGCCGGTGTCCCAGCCGTAGGTGTTTTTGTCGCTGCTGGTCCAGGCGCAGCCTTTGGCGAAGTTGTCGCCGAGGTCGGGATCGACGGGCCAGTGGGTGTGGAAGGCGGTGGCGGGCAGGCCCTCGGCATTCATGAGGTTGGCGATGGCGAGCTTGCTCCACGCGAAGCGCGCACGACGCGGCTGCGGGACCTTCGCGGAGGTGAGCACGACGCTGTCGCCGTCGATTTTGGCCTCGGCGGGCTGGAAGAGGCCATCGCGGCCGGCGATCTCGAAATGCGTGAGCACTTTGCCATCGCGTGCGGCGAGTCCGCCGGTGGCGTGCGCGAACTTCACGCGGATGGCGGCTCCTTCGATGCTATGGCTGGCGTAGAGCGGGCCGTTCGGGTCGATCTCGCGGCGGCCATACTCTTTGCTCAAAGCCCAGAGCGAGAGGCGGCGGGCGACTTCTTTTTTCTTCGCGGGATGGATGTCCGGCACCTCGCCGATGTCGCTAATGACGGCCATGCCGGTGTGCGGGATGTCGAGGCATTTTCTTTGGGCCTGCCAGAACTGCGCGAGGATCTCCGGCTCCTCGTTGCCATACTGAAACGGGGCGATCTGCACGAAGTAGAACGGCAGCTCCGGCTGCTGGAAGACGCTGCGCCACGAGGCGAGCAGGGCCTTTTTCTTGTCGGTGTAAACGAAGCCTTCGTTGTGGTTCGACTCGCCCTGATACCAAATGGCGCCGCGGAGGGCGAAGGGCACGAGCGGATGGATCATGGCATTGTAAAGCGCGGTGGGCGTGCCGGCACCGGCGGTGAGTGACTGCGGCTGGCCTGGCATGGCGGGCACGGGCTGTTTTTTCTCCAACGCGGTCTTCACGGCCTGCTGCCACTGCGAGACGGCGGCGAGGTGCTTTTCATGCGCAGCGCGATAGGCGGCGCTGCCGGGCAGCTTCGCGCGGACATCGGCGACGAAGCCCTTCAGCTCCGGCACGGCATCAAAGCCCTCGAGGCTCGTCCACGGCTCGATGCGCGTGCCGCCCCAGGCGCTCTGGATGATGCCGACGGGCACGTTGAGCTCCTCGTGCAGTCGCAGGCCGAAGTAGTAACCGACGGCGGAAAACGTGGCCGCGCTCTCCGGCGAGCTGCGGGCCCATTTCGCGGGCACATCGTCCTGCGGCGTGAGTGCGGTCGTTTTCGGCACCTCGATGAGGCGGAGGTTCGGATGCGTGGTGTTGGGGATGTCGGCCTTCGAGTCGGGCTTCATCTGCATCTCCCACTCCATGTTCGACTGGCCGGAGGCGAGCCACACATCGCCGATCAAAACGTCCTGCACGCTCACGTTGCCCGCCTTCAGCACCTGCGGCTGCGCATTCGCGGGCATGGGATCGAGCTTCACGCTCCATTTGCCGCCCGCATCGGCCTTCGTGGTCTTCTTCTGCCCGGCGAACTCGACCACGACCTCCTCCCCCGGCGCGGCCTTGCCCCAAACGGGCACGGCTTGGTCCCGCTGGAGCACCATGTGGTCGCTGAAGAGGGAGGGCAGAAGCACGGCGGCAGGCGCAGGGCATAGAGAGAGCAAAAAGAGCAGGGTGAAGCGGCGAAGAAGCATGGCAGCGGATCGGCTCTAACGGAGGTCAAGCCCAGTATCGTTCATCTTGCTGAACTCGGTTGGTTTGGTTAGGGGAAGGCGATAGGCAGGCTTTATGGCAAGGAAACCTCGGTGGCAGGTGTTTGCATTCCGTGGAAAACTGCGCCATCCGCACGTAACTTCTTTTCATGCACTCTCCCGGCCATCTTCGCATCCGCCCCTGCCTCTTGGGGCTGTTTGGCAGCCTTTTGGCGATGTCTAGCCTGGCTCAGGTGCCCACGCCGCCCGCTCCGCCGCCTGTGCCACCCAAGCCAGGCGCTGAGGCTGGCAAGGCAAGCATTCCTGAGGATCTATTGGGCGATGAGCATGTGCGTGAGGAATTTGGTGTGAATGAGTTCACCACACCTAGCATCCGCAAATTGTTCGAGATGCTGGATGGCTTGGGTAAGCTCTCCTACGATGCGCTGAAGCGTCCCATTACGCGCAAAACCCCGAGCGACCGTGTGCTGGTGTCCCTTGGGCTTGGTAGCCTGATCGCCGATGGCTTTTTGATCGTGCAGTGTGAAAAAGTGGATGCCATGGAGGACGTGGGACGTGCGTTGATCAAGTATGCCAAAGTGCTGGGCACAGGCCAACGCATGAATCGTCACACCCAGAGCCTGTTTGAGCACAGCATCGAGGGGAAATGGGGCAAGCTGCGCACGGAACTGGCGCTGACGCAGGCTGATGTGGAAGCTGAAATGGTGCAGCTGCGCGATGTGGACATCGCGCACTTGGTCAGTTTGGGCGGATGGGTGCGTGCCTTTGAGATTGCCACGCGCAGTGTCGCAGATCACTACACACCAGAAAAAACGCAGCGCCTGATGCGGCCTGATATCGCCGAATACTACAGTGCTAGCTTGTTGAATCTGAATCCTACGCTTCAGCAAAATGCGGCCCTCAAGGCGCTGCAGATGGGGCTGATGGAAATCGCGCCCCTGATGGGCACTCCGGAGACGAAATCACTCACGGAAGATCAGGCCAGGCAGCTGGCTGACAAAGCCGCTCAGTTGGCCAAAATCGTTACTGAACCCATGAAGGAGTGATCTCGACACTCCCGCTTCCTCTTTTCCAAACATGTCCAATCTGACCCAAGAACAACTCGCCCAAGTCGAATGCTGGGCTTCCGAGGGTGCCACGCTCAACGACGTGCAAACTCGACTCAAAAGCGAATTCGGCATCTCCTTAACGTACCTGGAGGCGCGTTTGCTCATGCTGGAGGTCGGTGTGCGTCCGAAAGACAAGCCACGTGAGCAGCCGAAACCCGACCCTGAACCCCAGGCACCGAGCCCACCAGAAGACCAAGACGCCGAAGGCGCGTCATGGGAAGAACCTGCGCCCGCTCTGGCTGAAGCGGAGGTGGATCAGGAAGGTGTTCTAGGGGCCGAAGTCACGCTGACGGCTGACCAGATCGCCATTCCAGGCGCCTTGATCTCTGGCAAGGTGACCTTTAGCGATGGTCAGCTGGCCACCTGGTATCTGGATCAATTCGGACGGTTGGGCCTCGGTGGAGCTCCGCAAGGCTACCAGCCACCGAAAGCTGATATTCCCAAGTTCCAGCAGCAACTTGACCGCCTGATGCAGCGGGCTGGCTTCTAGGCCATGAATACGGTTCTACTGCTCAAGTGCCTTGGCATTGGCGTCATCGCGGGCGTCATCGCAGCTCTGTGCGGAGTTGGGGGTGGAGTCGTCATGGTTCCTGCCTTTGTTAGCCTGCTGTCCATGCCGCAAAAGACCGCTGTGGCCACAAGCTTGGCCATCATCATCCCTACGGCTCTGATGGCGACGATGCAGAACGCGAAACATGGCCTTGTGGACTGGCGTGTGGCCGTGATCACCGCAGTTTCCGCCTCACTATTTGCATGGTTCGGGGCTGACTGGATGCGTGCCATGAGCAACACGATGCTGACGCGCCTCTTCGGCCTGGTGCTCGTGGTCTTCGGCTTGCGCATGTTGTGGTTGGGAAAGGCTTGAGCTGTTCGTGACTCAGGCCTTCCTTGGCCTCTGCGCATCCTGTGCACGTTTCAAAAGACGACGCGAAAGGCCTGCCTGCGTGACAGGAAGATGCTTCGCTAGGCAGGCCTGAGTGGGGAGCTGTCGCAGAACGGGTCTGGATCAAGGTTCCTTCGCGTAGGTCGCGTAGGCCTCAGCGATCTTGCCGTCTTTTTCATCGCCATCATGGAAAATGAAGCGATGCCGCAGGGTGATTTTCTCTCCCTTTTTCAGCGTCACCGCGCCGCTTTTCTCCTGCAGCTTCAGTTGCGAAAGGCCGAACGGATTGGCCGTGAAGAGGCCGTAGGTGCGCACGTGCCAGGGCGTAGGGTGGCGGAAGCTGCTCGGATGATTCAGCATGGCCACGCCGACGGCTTTGCCCCCGACGGTGCCGTGGTAGTCCACCCAGGTGGCACGTTTGCCCCAGGCTTCTTCATCCTTCAGGCCTTCGCTGTTGACGATCTGGCCGGTTCCCTTGCCGCCTTCTTTGCCACGGTCCACGGCCATTTCAGACGGGACGCGGATGCTCAGGCCGGCGTCTTTTTTATCATCCACCAGGATGTCGCTCTCACTGGCGATGAGGACGATGTCCACGTCGATCAGGCGGTTGCCGCCCTGGACAGCGAAGACGTATTCGCGGACCTCTTCGGAGGTCTTCTTGCCAGTGGCGTCCACGTAGTCGGAGACGGTGCGGATGACGGCTTTTTCACCACCCTTCATGGTGGTGATCTCGCGTAGCTTGATTGCGCCCAGGTGCTTCACGCGTGCGGCACTTTTTTCGCCATCACCAAAGGTCGCGCGCTCGGCCCAGGTGTCATAACCGGCGATGTTTTCGTGGCCGAAGCAGAGGCCACGGTGGTGGGGGTGGTCGTGCTGCTCGCCTTCCACGTTTTTCATCGGGTAGGCGCGGGTCATGGTCACGCCGCTGGTGCCGATGATAGGCCAAAGGTATGTTTTGTTTGCCTGATCGACGACCAGTTCCGTCAGGAATTGGCCATCCAGGTTGACGATGGCTCCGCCGGTTGGTGTTTTTTCGACAGAAAACTGGGCGGCAGTGGCCATCGCTGGAGCGAGAGCCAGAAATAACAAGGCGTTGCGGAGTCGTGATGTCTTCATGGAGCTAAAAAGAGCACGAAAAAACGAGAGCAAGCCAGCTTTTCTTCCGAGGTGCATGGGGGCGGTTCCCGAAGAAATCCGCTGAATCCGTCGCTCGGCAGGAACTTCTTGCCAAATGAGCCTCGACACGGCGTACAATGCAGTCCCCTTTTTTCCATGACCTCACGCGCCCTTTTTGCCTTGCCTTTCTTGGCCTCCGTAGCGCTCGCCTCTCAGCCGAAAACGGCTGCCGATGTGCCTGATCCGAACCCTGAGGTGCAAAAGGCGGGTTTTGTGGTGCCGGAGGGCATCGAAGTCTCACTCTGGGCGCAGGAGCCGATGATCGCCAAGCCGGTGCAGATGAACTGGGACGCGCAGGGCCGTCTCTGGGTCGTCAGCAGCACGACCTACCCGCAGATCAAGCCAGGCGAAGGCACCAAGGACCAGATCGTGGTGCTCGAAGACACGGACAAAGACGGCAAGGCGGATAAATCCACGGTGTTTGCGGAAGATTTGTTCATTCCCACCGCGGTGATTCCTGGCGATGGCGGGGCTTACGTGGCCAACTCCACGGAGGTGCTTTTCCTCAAGGACACAAATGGCGACTTGAAGGCGGACGAGCGCACCATTGTGCTCAGCGGCTTCGGCACGGAAGACACGCATCACCTTCTGCACACGATGCGCCACACGCCAGAGGGCTTGTTGTCGTTTTTGCAGTCGATCTACATCCACAGCCATGTCGAGACTCCCCATGGCGTGCGCCGCCTGATGGGCGGTGGTGTCTGGGAGTTCCGCCCTGAGACACGGCGGCTGGAAATCGTCAGCAAAGGTCTCGTGAATCCCTGGGGCTATGAATTCGACCGCTGGGGCCAGTCCTTCGCCACAGATGGCGCAGGCGGTGAGGGCCTGAACTACATCTTCTTCGGCAGTGTTTACCTCACCTCGCCGGGGGCGAAGCGCATTCTTCATGGTCTTAGTCCCGGCCAGCCGAAGCAGTGTGGTTTGGAATACATCGACGATCCGCATTGGCCCGTTGACTGGCAGGGCACCTGGGTCACGAATGACTTCCGTGGCAACCGAACAAACCGCTTCCGCGTCACACCGAATGGCAGCAGCTACCTCGCCAAGCAAGAGCCTGACGTGCTCGCTTCGAATCATCGTGCTTTCCGCCCTATCGACATTCGTTCCGGCCCGGATGGAGCGCTTTACGTCGCCGATTGGTACAACCCCATCATCCAGCACGGCGAGGTCGATTTCCGCGACCCGCGCCGTGACCAGGTGCATGGCCGCATCTGGCGTCTGACCGCCAAAGGTCGTCCCCTCAGTGAGATGCCGAAGATTGTCGGTGCTCCCGTGCCTGAGCTTTTGGAAATGCTGAAGGCCGATCGCAAATGGACGCGTCACTTTGCCAAACAAGAATTGCGTGCCCGGGGGGCTGAGCAGGTCGTCCCGGCGCTCAAGGCCTGGGGGGAAGCCCTCGACAAGGCCGACAAGAACTACTGGCATCATCTGCTGGAGGCTGCCTGGGTGCGTGAGGGCGTGAACAAATTCTCCGCCAAGCTCTGGCGTGAGCTTGCCGCCAGCCCCGAGGCCTCCGCTCGGGCAGCCGCCTACCGCCTCATCACTCACCGCTGGCGCGAGCTGCCGGACGCGATGGAAATGCTGGCCAAGGGCATTGCCGATGAGCATCCGCAAGTCCGTCTCTGGGCCATGGGTGCCCTCATGGAGGTCCGCCAGCCCAAGGCCATCGAGATCGCCCTGCGTGCGCTCGACAAACCCATGGATGAGTCCTTGGACTTCCTGCTGGAGCTGATCGCCCGTGAGCAAACCGACGTCTGGCTGCCGCTCGTGCTCAAAGGGGATCTCAAGCTCAATGATAACCCGAAGCACCTCGTCTATGCCATGAAGGCCACGGGCCGCAGCGAAGGTCTGAAGCCACTTTTAGCCTCCTTTAAAGCCGGCAAGCTCGCCGCTGAAGACACCAGTTCCGTGCTCGCCATGGCTGGCGATGCCGCCGATGCGGGCCAGGTGTTGGAAATCAGCCAGCTCGTGAACGATCCCGCCATGAGCAGTCATGGCATCGGCCTCATGGATGCTCTGGTGAAGGCGGGCACCACGCGCGGCGTGAAGCCGGAAGGTGCTGAAGCCCTCGTGCAAGCTTGGCTGACCAGTCCCCGCGCCGAGATCGTCCATCGCGCGGCCATTCTCGCCGGAGCTTGGAAGGTGGAGTCCGCCCGCCCAAAGCTCGAAGCCATCCTTACCGATACCGCCACGGCTCAAGGCGTCCGCGATGGAGCCATCCAGGGCCTCGCCCGTCTCGGTGGCACGAAGGCTCGCGACTTTTTCGACAAGCTTTTCCAGGGGAACGCGGCTTTCCGCCCGCTCGCTGTGCAGGGTTTGACCGATGTCGGACCCCAGCTCGCCGCCAAGCGTGCGGTTGAGTTTTTGGCCACGGCAAAGACCGCTGCTGAAGCCGCGTCAGTCCTCAGTGCCTTCCTGAAAAACAAGCAGCTGCCCGGCGTGCTCGCTAAGGAACTGGGCGGCAAGACCATTCCAGATTTCGTCGCGGTGGAAGGCATCCGCATGGTGTCCACGCGTGGGCTGAAAGGCCCTCTGGAAGAAGCCCTGCGCACAGCAGGTGGCGTGAAGCAGATGAACCAAGCCCTCAAACCTGAACAAATGACCGCCATGGTCGAGAAAGTGAAATCCATGGGCGATCCCGCTCGTGGTGAAGCCATTTACCGCCGTCAGCAACTCCTCTGCCAGAGCTGCCATGCCATAGGTGATGCCGGCGGCGTGCTTGGGCCAAACCTCGTCAGCATTGGCGGCAGCGCGCCGGTCGATTACCTCATTGAAAGCCTTCTGGAGCCCTCCAAGAAGATTAAAGAAGGCTACCACATGATCCTCATTAGCACCAAGGATGGCAAAGTCTTCAGCGGTGGTCTCGTCCAGGATGGTGGGGATGAAGTCATCATCCGCGATCCCGCGAACCAACTGCAAAAAATCCCCAAAGCACAGATCGCCAACCGCCAGATGAGCCCTGCTAGCATGATGCCTGCTGGCTTGACTGCCAGTTTGCGTGAGGACGAGTTCATCGACCTTGTTCGGTTCCTCTCCGAATTGGGCCGCGAAGGTGCCTACAAGATCAAGCCCAACAACTACGTCCGCACCTGGAAGGTCATGGGCACCATGGATCAGCCCACCATCGACCATGTCCGCCACGTCGGCCTCCACGCCCTGCACGAAAAAGAAACCACCTATCCTTGGGAGCTGCGCTTCTCCCAGGTCAGTGGGGAGTTGCCCCTGAGCGAAGTCTTGCAAGCCCGGATGTATCCCTGGTTCCCCAAAATTGCCCGCTTTAGCCTCAAGCTCGCCGCTCCTGGCAAGGTCAAACTCGGCCTCAATGCCGTGAAGAACATCAACATGGTCGTTGGTGCCCAAAGCCTCCAGGAAGTTACCCCCGAACTCACGCTTGACCTGCCCGCCGGCACCACTCCTGTCAGCATCGTCATCAGCCGCGAGGCCACCGACTTGCAAAGTTTGCGCGTGGAGCTGCTCGAAGGCGCCGCTCAGGCGGTAGGGGAGTGATGGAGGTAAACCACTCCTTTGTCGGACGTCATGATTGAACTCGATCTTGAGCTCGTTGGTTCATCCAGGGGAGTGGCTGAGGCAGTTTCAGCAAATGGCTGACCTGGGCTCGCGGGCTTTGCTCAAGTCCCAATCCTTGCCTTGCTGAGAGCGAGCCGTCTGAGGCTGGCGTTGGTATCTCATGCGGTCTTGGTGACCGTGACGTTAGCTACCCTCAATTCCTATGACCATCGAACATCGCATCATTCAACTGGTGGAAAAAGACTGGCTGAAGATCGCTGAACTTGCGATTCAGCGCGTGCAGCAAGACCCTGAAACTCCGAACTACAAATCGCTGACGGACGATGAATTGCGAGCCCGTGCGCGAGATCTTTTGTCGAACCTGGGCAGGTGGCTGGATCGCCAAGACGATGGGCATTTGGACCGTCGTTATGAAGAACTCGGGCGCATCCGCCATCAGGATGATTTTCCCCTCCATGAGGTGGTTTACAAGCTGCAACTGCTGAAGCGGACGATCCTCAATCATGCACGCGAGGAGCATTTGGAAATGAATGCAATTCAGCTTTATGCCGAACAAGAGTTTCTGCAGCGGCTCGATACGTTCTTCGATCGTATCATTTACCGTGTGGTCAAAGGCTACAGTGAGCAAGCGTTGATGACGACCTCGACAGAGGCTCAGGCAGCGCGCTTCACGGGAGTGGCTGAGGCGAAGCGACGCGCGGCCTGATCTGCATGCGTCGTTTCATGGCTCTCAATGTCGGGAGCGATGTCTACGATTCGACTCTTGCTTGATGAACAAGGGTTCGAGCCGCTGACGAATCCACTCAAAGGCGGCTTCGAGCCCGGCGCGCTGATAGACGACGCCGATTTCGGCTTCGACCTGGGTCGGATTGCCGAGGCAATTCAGGAATTGATTGCAGGTGAGGCGAGTTTTCATCTCGGCGTCCACCTGCCCGTGATGCTTCAGCACCCAGGATCGGGCATAGAGTTCTAGCACGGCATCTCCGACCCAGGCTTCCTGGCGGAGGGTATCGAGGTCTTCCCGACTTGGTGTCATAGCGGCTTCATGGACAGGATTTGCGCCTATGCCAGTTCTTCTCATCGGAAAAGAGGGCGGTGCAAGGAATCGCGGCATGCGCTGAAAAGAAGGCGGCACACGTAAGCGTTGTGTCGCCACGCTTTGCCCTTATCTTTTGCGACCATGAAACTCTTCTTCACTGCCTTTGCTGCCATGATCTTGAACGCTGCTACTCCGACTTTCGCTGCTGATGCAGCTCCTTCAGGAAAAACGGAGTCGGCCGTGATCGGCGGAGGCTGTTTTTGGTGCGTTGAGGCTCAATACAAGATGCTGAAAGGTGTGAACAAGGTCATCAGCGGCTACGCCGGCGGTCATGTGGACAATCCGACCTACAAGCAGGTATGCAATGGTGACACGGGCCATGCCGAGGTGATCCAGATCGATTACGATCCCTCGATCATTTCTTACAAGGACATCATGGATCTCTTCTGGTTGGCGCATGATCCGACCACCTTGAATCGCCAGGGCAATGACGAAGGCACGCAGTACCGCTCCACGATCATGTATCTGAATGAAGAGCAGAAAAAAATCGCGGAGGCTTCTCTCGCAGAAGCCCAGAAGGAGATCCCCGAGAAAATCGTGACGGAGATCGTGCCGCTGAAGAAGTTCTACGCGGCGGAGGACTATCACCAAGACTACTTCGCCAACAATCCCTACCAAGGCTACTGCCGCGTGGTGGTGAGCCCAAAGGTAGCCAAGTTCAAAAAGAAGCTGGAGGAAAAAGCGAAGCTGAAGGCAGAGGCGAAGTGACAGAGCTCATGTCACCATTTCATCCACGGCTCAAATTCGGGCGGCACCGGTGCCTCGAAGCTAAGGGGTTGATCGTGGATGGGGTGGTTTAGGCTTTTCCCCGGAGACTGGATCTGTCGCCTGTTTTGCACCGCCAGCCTCCGGCAGCTTGGCGTCAGCTCCTGCAGGCGTCAGCCCCGTAGGTTCGTTTGCCAAAACGCGGGTTCCCGGCCCCGCCTGCTCACCCGTTCCCTCCGGCAGTCTGGCGACTGCTCCGACGGGGGCTGCCTTGTCCAGATTCCGCATGAAAGGGTCAGCATGAAAGGGTCAGGAGTCGATTCTTGACAGCCATTGCTGCACCTCCTTGGGCAGGTTCAGTTTTCCGGTCTTCAGGCGTTTGATTTGCTGGCATACGTTCATCGCACTTTTCATTCCCAATCTCTTGGCGGTCCACTTCCTGGCCACCGCAGTCTTCTGATGCACGACATGCGCGATGGCCACTTTCCTCGGGTCGCTGCCATAGGTGTCTGCCAGCTCTGACTCCTTCAAATTCAGCCATTTCATCCCATCGGCCACCACTTGCTCTGCCTCCGCCTCTTCGTGACACGCCTTGCTCTCAGCACTCATTCTCAGTGCTCTTCCCTCTGGCTTGGACCCTTCTTCCTTCACCTTTGCCCGCAGCCATTCTTCAAATGCCTGGGCACCCCAGAACCATCCTCTTCGCAGCGTGCTTTGCCCTCCTTGGCAAACACTCTCCGATGGCAACCCGCACTCTTTCTGCTTCTCCTTCCTTGCCCGCTCCTCCAGCCTCTGAATAAAGCGCCGCCTGCCAGCCGCCGTGTCCGGCAGATCAAAGATCCTCAGTCCCTCCTCCACCTTCAACCACTTGGACC
>CANNQP010000071.1 GCA_947507875.1 Verrucomicrobiaceae bacterium
GAGCGGCGTGGACATGGGCCGCAACATCTTCCAGAGCGAAGATCCAATCGCGATGATGAAAGCGGTGCGCGGGGTGGTGCATGAAGGCCTGACGCCGGAGCAGGGCTTCGCGATGTTCAACGACCTGAAGGGCAAGAAGTAAAACCACTCGCCAACTCCAAGACACCTCTGAAGTCGCCGGGACCCTCCCGGCGGCTTTTTTTAATCCACGAGGCCAGATCCCGCATCGGGACGAACCCTCGCCAGACGGCTCCTTCGATCCTCACCGGCCTCTCATCCCAATGGGCGACCCTGAAAAACCGCCCCAGGTTGTGCCGCACGTCACCACGTCAGCTAGTGGTTGAACCGCTCATGGGACGCTAACCGGACGCTCAGGTCTGGTTTCTGTCATCAGCGTCACCTAAGCGTCCAATCAGCGGTTCATGCTGCTACGCCAAAACCAGACATCACCAAAGAGAACCACGCTGGGGATCCGCCCCTCACCCAAAGCGCCTCCCCAAACGGAGTCCGCAGCCCTCGAATGGGAATCCGCAGTCTGCCCCCATCTCCGCCGGGTGCGCCTTCCCGAGCCAAAGCACCTAGCGCTGCAACCACCCCACCTAGCTCACCTCAGTCGTGAGGGAGAGGTGTTTGAACCGCATCGTGTCGCGGATCTGGTCATCGAGTTTCATGTCAATAGTTTCACCCAGATTTGCACGCCCCAAAGAGCTTAAATCAACAATCATGTTGTTAATGAAGCGAATTATGGCAAAAAGCAACAATCAGGAAGCGGCTAAGCCGTTCTTAATCCAAAAAATGGTAGCCCATAAGGTTCTTGACGAACGGAACAAAACTGTTTCTTATTTGAATTGTTCGCCCAACGAAACGCCTGCCGTTGGACGGCAACTCAAAGCAGGCACATCCACGTCCAAGCACACAATACCATGGCAATAGCAAATGCAGTCCAGCGCGGTTCGACCGTTTACGTTTACAATGAGAAGAACCAACAAATCTTCACGCAATCTGCGGGAAGCGGTAAGGACGACGGGTTGAAAGGATACACCGGCAGCAGTGTGAACATCCGCAGAGGCAGCACCATTTACACATACAACGAAAAAGGTCAGCAGACAGGAACCCAATCAGCACGATAGCCAACCCATCAAATATGAACTCACAGCAATCTAATACTTCCGAGACCGAGGATTTTGACCCCAATGCTTTTTTGGCAGCCCTGAAAGCCACCAACGCCGAGGACCTCAAACGCCGACTCACTGCGCGAATCGAATCTAGCATAGCTGAGAAGGGTGCGGACATCAGCTTCCTGAAGGGAATCGAGTTCGAAGTGAGCGATCACAAATAGTGCATCCATATCAACCGCCCGAAACTAAACCAGCCAAGGGCGAACAAGACGGATGCAGGCAACGGCTCGTAGCGCGTCTGTCGTGTCATCAACGCTTTCCGCTCGCCGTCGCCTGATCCGAAACGTTCGCCCAACTAGACAACAATAGACCGGCATAGTCCAATCAACCAGCACATCCAACGTCACACCACATCCTTAAAGCAAATGGCCATTACGACAGACCAACTCGAGGTCGGAGCATTTTACAGTGCTGGCAAAGATGGAACTCAACTTCGCCAGATTACAGCTATCCACGGTAAAGAACCGGGGACAATGACGATTGATTGGATTGGTAAGAGCATCAGAATACCGAAACGCGAGTGGGGTCCTGGCGCCACATTAGCGAACCCACCCTCAGCAAAGACCTTTTGTGAGGCTTGCGAGAGCAGGCTTACTCCAGAAGAGATAGAGCAGCTAGTTCTGGACTTCATTCTTACCCCAGAAGAGTCCAGGAAAGTTAATACGATCGGAAAGCAGACATCATGAAGCTTTGTCTTTCGGTCAGCAGACCAACGGCCACAAGCGGGGGCGAACAAAACGGATGCAGGCAACGGATCGAAGGTTGTCTGTCGTGTTTTTCATAGTCGACCCCTCGCCGTCGCCTGATCCGAGTCGTTAGGCCCAAGAACGCAGTCCATCGACCCACCAAGAACATGAGTAACATAGTTGAGCCGCACCCAATCGAGCTTTATGCCGTTTCGTTCTACGAGAACGCTTTTTATGGCCCGAGACTTCATCAGATCGCGCTGATTTCCTCCCCGCAGCCGTTCATGCCATTTAGCGTTGGTGATTACATTGACCCGAACACGCTTGTTCCCCATGAAACGATCAAGAAGGGAGAGATTTGGAAGATTGTGAAGATTCTTCATCGGATTTCGGCGTTTAGCGGTGATCACATTCCGCACAGACACGTTTCTCAGGAGGTAAGTTTGCTTGTAACCCGCGAACTTCATTCGTCGTGATTCGAGTGACATTGATGTTGTTGGCTTCCAGCATCAACGGTATCGCTACGCCTGAGCGTGCTACGTCTATGCAGATGGTTCCGGGCTCCAACCTGGATAGGGCTATCATAATCTCTTTTGCTTGGCACATATGTTAATCGACCTGCGATCAGCTCACCACACGGTTCCGGCAGGTGACGCCGAAACCACTCACTAAGTAAACATGAACCCCAACAAGAGGCCTAACAAAACGGATGCAGACAACCGGCTGGAAGCGCCTTGTCGCATAGCGGAGTCCAGCGCAGCCGGTGTCTGATCCGAGACGTTCGGCCAAAAAAACTAGTCTTTAGTCCATGCAGCCAGTTATAGACACTTGGAACCTACAGATCAGAGTCTTCCCAGTCCTGGTTGCTCTGCTGCTTTGCGAGCTGCCCGGCATCATACGCCACTTCAAGAACCTCGCATACGTTCCTATCTACTTTGCACTCTTCCCATTTCGGGAACTGAACAGAGATCTGTCGCTCTACGTTGGTGAGGACTTCTTTACAGGTAGCGGTGATATGACCGAGTCTGAGACTGAGGCTCTCCGTAAGCGCATCGTGTTAACTGGCCTCATATCACTGAGTATCGCCGCCGTGGCCACACCCGCAGTCGCTGGGTTTCTTGCTGCTTTTTTCATGCTGCCGACAGACTTTCGCGGTTTTGTGCTGCTGTTCATCGCATACAAGATGATAGGACTGATACGCGCAGCCTTCGGCTTTAAGCATCATGCAGTATCGAACCGGAGGACCATGATGTGGTATTGGGCTACATACCTCACGTATTTCGCAGTCTTCCTGACCGTCTTTGAGGCCGTTTTTGATTGGGCACATCCATTCACGACCAAGGGCGATTGGCTTGGTTTGTGGAAGGAGCTTCGAGGAGTTCTCTTCCTGAAGATCGCTGTCGGTGGGTTTATCGCATCTTTGGTTGGTGCCTCTGCCGCAGCGGCCTTTACCGATCGAAAGCTCCGAAATAGTATTGTGGACAGGTCCCATGAGTAGAAGCGGAGACATGGGGATGATCGTTCGGCGCTTGCACCGCTCAGGACGGAGCGATGCCGGCATCATTGCCATCATCCTGACTGAGATGCACTTTCGTGGGCCATTTCATCGTCTTATTGAGTTTCTGGTTTGGAGAGTCCTATCACTTTTCCGGCTACACCGTGCAGATACCATTTCCATCGGGCTAGGGCAAGTGCAGGTGCGGCACTGGCCTCACCCTCCACGATTGGGCGACACTACGTGCCCATTGTTCGCGTATGATCTCGTGGCCGGACGACTTGGCCAGTTTGATCAGACAGATAGCTGCTTGCGGCAGCGAGTTGCTCGCCATGTAGGTGAGGTGAGAAGCCACTATTTCCAGATCGTGCAGCAATACTACCGGGCAATCGAGGGGCCGAACAAAACGGATGCAGGCAACGGCTCGAAGGCTAGCTGTCGTGTCAGCAACGTCTTGCGCTCGCCGTCGCCTGATCCGAGACGTTAGGCAGAAAAACCCATGCCCATCCGATACGAATACAATCAGAAGATTAGCCGCGAGGAGTTCATTGGCTTGCTGAAGCGCTCCACGCTCGCTGAGAGACGGCCCGTTGATGATGTTTCGTGCATGGAGGCGATGGTGAGACACGGGAATCTCCTTTGCACGGCGTGGGATGGGGAGAAGCTTATCGGCGTGGCTAGATCTGTTACAGATTTTGAGTATTGCTGTTATCTGTCTGATCTTGCCGTCGATTGCTCCTATCAGAATCGAGGCGTTGGAAAACAATTGATTCGCCTCACTCAATCAAGGCTTAGGGAGACTGCGAAGATCATCCTCCTGGCTGCGCCGAAAGCCACCGGGTATTATCCGAAGATTGGATTCGAACCTCATCACTCGGCATGGATTATTCCGGCCAGAAAAGAATTAAAATGAAGAATGAGCCTAACAACGCGATGGAGCCAACACCTGGAAATGGCGCGCCTGATCCGAAGCGTTTGCCCTTGCTGCGCGCGTGCCGAGAATGAAAGCCCTCCCCAACGAACCTGAACTCCAACGATGAAGCTGTTCCCCCCACCCGAACTTCAGTCAGGCGAGTCCATCCTCGACTCGTGGCCGGCCAATCGCACGCAGTCACGCAATCGCGCTGTCGGCGGGTGTCTTTTCCTCACCACGCAGCGACTTGCTTTCGTGCCAAACCTCATTGATGCCGCTTTTGCGGGGCGTGATGCCTCGATGCCACTGCATCGTATCATGAGCGTGGGCTTGCAGCCGCGCGAGTTCAGTTTCAGGCACCTGTTCGACGGCGGCCTGCGCACGCGCCTCCGCGTCGAGACGGACTCGGGCGCTCACGAACTCTTTGTTGTTCAAGAGCCAGCGGAACTTCAACGCAAAATCTCTGATGTCGTGGCCTCCATTCCGAAAGACCGCACCGCCTAATCTGGTGCTAGGACGAACGTCTCCGACTGCCACGCGGGCTGCTTCCACCGCCTGGCCGATCAGCTCCTCGTGCCTCCCGCCCGTCTTGAAGCTTTTTCAGCCATGAGTCCCCCTCGGAGCGATAGCGTAACCCTCTTCAAGCAAGGCCACAATCTGCAAGGCCTGCGTCGCAGCTGAGCCGAGCCTTTCGTTGGTCGCTGCCGAGGCATGCTTTTCTGAATCCGGGGCTTTGCATCGGCGGGGGCTTCTGCCAGCATGGCCTTTGCTATGATTTTGCGTGCGCAGCATCTCGTCAAAAAGTTCCCCGGTGTCGTTGCCTTGAGCGATGTGTCCTTTGACCTCGCCGAGGGCGAAATTCATGCGCTCTGTGGCGAGAATGGGGCAGGCAAAAGCACGCTGATCAAGCTGCTGTCCGGCATTCACCCCCATGGCAGCTACGAGGGGCGAGTGGAGGTGCATGGGGAGGAGGCGCACTTCACCGGCATCGCCGATGCAGGACGGGCTGGCCTTTCGGTGATCTATCAGGAGCTGGCGTTGGTGGATGAAATGACGGTGGCGGAGAATATTTTCTTGGGCTGTGAACCGCGACGCTGGGGCGGCTGGGTGGATTGGCCGAGGATGTTTCAGGAGGCGCGCCAGCTGCTGCAGCGCTTTGAAGTCGATCTCGATCCGGCGGCTCAGGTCGGAAGCCTGGGGGTGGGACAGAAGCAATTGGTGGAGATCGTGAAAGCCTTGGGGAAAAACTCCAAGATACTCATCCTGGACGAACCCACGGCTGCACTGGCCGAACATGAAGTGCAGGTGCTGCTGAACATTTTGCAAGACCTGAGAAGGCGCGGCATCGCCTGCATCTACATTTCCCACAAGCTGGAGGAAGTCTTTGCCATCGCTGACCGAATCACCGTGCTGCGGGATGGACGCAGCATTGGCACCTACGTCACGGCGGAGGTGACGCGTGACGCTGTCATCGCTCACATGGTGGGGCGAGAGCTGGGGGATCTCTTTCCTCGGCGCGCTTCCTCCGTGGGGGAGGTGCTTCTCTCGGTCCGCCAACTGTCGGTGCGGGATGAGGCGGGGCGACCGCGCCTGCATGACCTCAGCTTTGACCTTCGGGCGGGTGAAGTCCTAGGCATCGGGGGGCTGATGGGCGCAGGCAGAACGGAACTGCTGATGCATCTGCACGGCGCCTGGGGAAAGCGAACGCAGGGCAGCGTACATCTAAAAGGCCAGGCTTTGCCGGAGGGCAACCCGAGCCAAACCTTGGCAGCCGGCATGGCACTGGTCAGTGAAGATCGGCGGCGCTATGGATTGGTGCTGGAGGAGGCGATCGGCTTCAATCTCAGCCTGTCCAGCCTAGGGCAAATCACGCGTGGCGGCTTCATCGATGCCAACCAAGAGCAGCAAAGGAATCGCGTCATGGTGGATCAGCTGAAAGTCAAAGCCCCCGGACTGGAGGCCGTGGTCGGCAAGCTTTCCGGAGGCAACCAACAAAAAGTGGTGATCGGCAAAGCCCTGCTGACGCATCCGAAAGTGGTCATGCTGGATGAGCCCACGCGCGGCATTGATGTCGGGGCCAAGCTAGAAATTTATGAGTTGATCAATCAACTCACCGCCGAAGGGCGTGCGGTGATCTTGGTTTCGAGTGAGCTGCCTGAGCTGATGGGCATGAGCGACCGCATTTTAATGCTCAATGCAGGCCGTCTGGGCGGCCGTTTTGCTCGAGCCGAAGCCACACCGGAAAAGCTCATGCAGGCGGCCGTTCGAGCGCCTTAAGCCTTTTCTGAGGTTGCCGGAAACGTCACCGGACGCTTTTTTTGTATCAACAATAGTTTTCAACAACCCCGAGACAACCTCGTCATATCCGCCTGCGTTTCTTATTCGCACCCCCTCAACCTTCTATGAAAACCATCACCACATTCACCTTGGCTGCTGTCGCCGCAGCATCTGGCCTGCTAGGCACTCGTGAGTTGTCTGCAGAAAGCAAGGCTCCAGCCGTTCAGTTGTCACCGGAGCAATTTCAGAATCTCCTCCGCAAGGACATGGCTCCCCTGCCCGCCGGGGGGCAGTTGCAGATGAGTTATGCGAATGTGGTCGATAAAATCCTGCCCAGTGTCGTGACCGTGTTTTCGTATGGAGAACGGGCTGGGCGCGCCATGCGCGGAGGGCAAGAGATGCCCGATTTGGATCAATTGCCACCCATGTTTCGCGAGTACTTCCGGGAGTGGTTTCGACAGCAGCAAGAAGATGGGGAGGAGGAGAGCCCCCGCCCAACCCCGCGCAATCGGCGTGGAACCAAACCGCAGACGCCTGAAGAGAAGGAGTTTGACCCCAATGGCGTCGGTTCGGGCGTGATCATTTCGAATGATGGCTACATCATGACCAACAACCACGTCGTGGCCGAGGCTGACAAGATCGAGGCCATCGTGCAGATCGGTAGCACGACCAAGCGCTACGTGGCCACCGTCATCGGCGCGGACCCGCAGACGGATGTGGCTTTGATCAAAATCGACGCCAAGGACCTGCCTGCCGCCACCCTCGCCGACAGTGCTCAACTGCGCGTGGGTGACATCGTCTTGGCACTAGGAGCTCCCATGGAACTGAGTCGCTCGGTAAGCCAAGGCATCGTCAGCGCCCTAGGACGCAGTGGCATGGGCATCATTCGCGGCAAGAACATGCCTGCCTATGAGGACTTCATTCAAACGGATGCGGCCATCAATCCAGGGAACTCGGGGGGGCCGTTGGTGGATGCACAGGGTCGCGTGATTGGCATCAACACGGCCATTTATTCGCGCTCTGGCATGAATGCAGGCATCGGCTTTGCCATTCCCATCAATCTGGCGCTGCGCATTGCCGAAGACCTAACCGATGATGGCGAGGTGGCCCGCGGTTACCTCGGCATTCTGCCAGCCGACATTGATGCCGAAACGGCCAAGCTTTGGAATCTCAGCGATGAAAGCGGTGCCATCGTGCGCACGGTGAGAAACAACTCGCCCGCTGCCAAAGCGGGGCTGCAAGTCGGAGACGTCATCCTCTCGGTCTCAGGCAAGAAGATTGAAAATGCATCCAAGCTCCCGCTGGTGGTCAGCTCCTACCGCCCAGGTTCCGAAATCACGCTGGAAGTGCAGCGTGATGGCAAGACCATGAACCTCAAAGCCAAACTGGCTGAGCTGACGCCCGAGGTGCTGGATGGTCGTGAATCTCCGGCAGAAGATGAAGTCGCCCCGCCCAAAAGTACCAGCGTGGCGGATGTCATGCCCGGTGTCACCATTCAAAACCTAACGCCGAGTACCCGTGAGCGTTACGAAGTGCCTGAAGATGTCTCGGGTGTCGTCATCACTCAGATCGATCCCGACAGCCGTGCTGCCGACATGGGCGTGGAAGAAGGTGACGTCATCCTACAGATCAATCGCAAGCCCGTTCGCGCCGTGGGAGAAGCCCAGCAGATGGCCAAGACCGGCAGCAAGAACGTGCTGCTGAACATCTGGCGCAAAGGTGACACGATGCTCTTCATCATCGGCAAGGAGTGATCCTCCCTGAACTTGAGTGAATCAGCCACCCGCACTCCGTCCTGGGGTGCGGGTTTTTTGATGATTCAAGATCATCGCCTTTTTCCTCAGGCATCATTTCCATACCCGAACGCATGACCCTGGCGTGCATTTCAGGGCCGTCTTCTGACGAAATAGTCCTTTTCCATCATTGGCTTATGCTTGCTCGACTCCTTCTCTTTTTCGCCCTGTCGATGCGTCTTGCCGAGGGGCAGCTGCCAGGCACGGCAGCGCTCACGCCAAGGACAGACTTTTCTGAGCAAATGGTCGCTGGCATCGACCGCCTGGCGCTACGCTTGCTGGCCGCTTCCCGTGCGGCGAGGAAGCCCTCGCGAGACAAACTCAAGGCCGCTCTGGGACTCGTGGACCCGCGCGTGAGCTTCGATGCCTTCGAGCTCGTTGGCGACCTCAACCAGCCTGCCCTACTTCAGGAAAGCTCAGAGCACCGGATCTATCGCGTGCGTTGGCCTGTGCTCGACGGTCTCACGGGCGAGGGGTTGTATCTTCAACCGAAGGCCAAGCCTCTGGCACGTGTCATCCATGTCCCCGATGCAGACACCGCGCCTGAAAAAGCCCTAGCTTCCTTGCGGATGTACGCGGGCTGCGAGATCGTGATTCCCTGCCTGATTAATCGAAGCCATGCGTTCAGCCGAAACGACAGCTTGGGCCTCGCGACCCAGCTCTCGCATCGCGAATGGATCCATCGCCAAAGCTTTGTGCTCGGCCGTCATCTCATCGGTTATGAAGTGCAGAAGGTGTTGGCCTTGATCGACCACTTCGCCAAGCATGATCCGGGCACGCCCATTCATCTCGCGGGTCAGGGCGAAGGTGGCCTCATGGTGTTGTGCGCAGCTGCCTTGGAGGATCGCGTGCATTCGGTCAGTTCCTCGGGTTACTTCGGCCCACGCGAAGGCCTATGGCAGGAGCCCTTGGAGCGAAATCTCTTTGGCTGGCTGCGAGATCTTGGCGATGCCGAACTCGTGGCCTTGATCGCTCCACGTCCCGTGCTCTTGGAGCATGCGCATTACCCTGAGCTTGTGATCCCGACGACTCCTCCGCCGGGGCTCAAAGCACGGTCAGCGCCAGGTCGTTTGACGAGACCGGATGAGGCCCCATTTCTGGCCGAAACCGAGCGTGTTCGGCAGCTTCAGCCCAAGAGCCGCTTGCTCATCGCTGAGGCCCAGACCTCCAGGCGAACACGGCTTCAGCATCTTTTCCCGGCTGCAACCGCCGAAGCGATCTTGGCGACTCAAGACCGGCAAACCTGGCCGAACGAACTTGTCATCGAGGCGGCTCAGCAAAAACGCCAAGTCGATGAAATGCAGAACTACACGCAGCGTCTGTTGGCCCAGAGTGAATCTGAAAGAGACGCTGCGTTTTGGAAGAAGCTACCGCTCGCGTCCCTGCCCGCTTACGAAAAGCATAACCTCACGGAGCGAGCTCGCTTTGGGCAGGATGTCATCGGTCGATTGCCTGACCCTGACCAACCCATGAACGCCAAAAGCCGACTCGTGCGAGAAACCGAGCGCGTCAGGATTTATGAAGTCACGCTGGAGGTGTGGCAAGATGTGTTTGCCTGGGGCTGGCTTTGCCTACCCAAAGAGGCATCACCCGGAACGCGACGTCCAGTGGTGGTGTGTCAGCACGGTCTGGAAGGATTGCCCGAAGACACGTTCACCACCGACCCGACGCAACGCGCTTACACGGCCTACCAAGCGTTTGCCTTGAGATTGGCCGAACAGGGGTTTGTGACCTTTGCACCGCATCATCCCTACCGGGGCCAAGATGCCTTTCGCGCCTTGCAGCGGAAGCTGAACCCCTTGGGTCTGACGCTCTTCAGCGTCATCATCGGACAGCATCAGCGTCTGTTGGAATGGCTGAAAGCCCAGCCCTTCACGCAAGCCGACAAGATCGCCTTCTATGGCCTGAGCTATGGAGGCAAATCTGCCATGCGCATCCCCGCCATTTTGCCCGACTATGCGCTGAGCATTTGCAGCGGTGATTTCAACGAATGGGTTCGCAAATGCGCCAGCACCGACCTGCCGATGAGCTACCTTTACACGGGAGAATACGAAATCTGGGAATGGAACCTGGGCCGCACCTTCAACTATGCCGAGATGGCAGCCCTGATCGCTCCGCGTCCCTTCATGGTCGAACGCGGTCACGACGATGGCGTGGGCACGGACGCCTGGGTGAACTACGAGTATGCGAAGGTGCGTCGTCTTTACGCCAAGCTGGGCATCCCCGAACGAACCGAAATCGAACACTTCAACGCCGGTCACCAGATCCACAGCCTCGGCACCTTTGCCTTCCTCAAGCGTCACTTGGGGTGGAAGTCTGAACCGTAAGTGCTGAAGACAAAACACCCCCAGCGAATCCGCTGAGGGTGTCATGAAGGGGCTGGCGGGGAGGCTGAGAAACTCAGTCTTCGCCGCTCGCGGCCGCGAGGGCAGCGATGACGTTGATGTCTTCGAGCGTGGTGGTGTCGCCTTTGAGCGTTTCGCCGGAGGCGATCTGCTTGAGGAGGCGGCGCATGATCTTGCCGGAACGCGTTTTCGGCAGCGCAGCGGCAAAGCGGATCTCATCCGGCGTGGCGACCGGACCGATGACCTTGCGGACGTGCTTCTTGAGTTCGTCTTCGAGAGCACGGTTGGTCTGGATGCCTTCCTTCACGGTGACGAAGCAGACGACGCCCTGGCCTTTCAGTTCATCTGGACGACCGACGACGGCGGACTCGGCGACGGAAGGATGCGAAACGAGGGCGCTTTCGACTTCGGCGGTGCCGAGACGATGACCGGCGACGTTGAGCACGTCGTCGATGCGGCCAATGATCCAGATGTGGCCGTCTTTGTCACGACGTGCTCCGTCGCCAGCGAAATACCAGCCTTTGAAGTCGCTCCAGTAAGTCTTCTGGTAGCGTTCCTTGTCGCCCCAAATGCCACGCAGCATGGACGGCCAGGGCTTTTTGATGACGAGCTTGCCTTGCTCGTTCGTGCCGACCTCGTTGCCGAGGTCATCGACGATGCCGACATCGACGCCAAAGAAGGGCAGCGTGGCGGTGCCGGGCTTGGTGGCGATGGCACCGGGGATCGGCGTGATCATGTGGCCGCCGGTTTCAGTCTGCCACCA
>CANNQP010000072.1 GCA_947507875.1 Verrucomicrobiaceae bacterium
AGGAACTGGATGCTCCGGCTGAGGTCTCCCATTGATCCTCCTCGCATGGGCATCATGAAAAAGGCCGCGGGTTGATCCTGCGGCCTTTGTTGTGATCATCCCCCAGCCTCAGCGCCGCAGCACCCGGACCTTGTGGGCTTCGCTATCGCCAATGAAAACGGAGCCATCTGCATCCACAAAGACGCCATGCGGACGGGCCATGGCGCATTGCAGGGGATCGCCGTCACCCCCGTTGCCTTTTTGACCAGTGCCTGCGATGAGGTGGATCGTGCCTGTGGCCGCCTCCACCATGCGGATCGTGTGGCTTTCGCAATCCGCCAGCCAGGCATTGCCCGCGGCATCGAGGGCGATGCCTTTGGGACCGCTGAGGGTGGCTTCTCTCGCAGGTCCGCCATGGCCGGTCAGCCCTTTTTTGCCGGTGCCGGCGATGTGATGAATCTTTCCGGCGGAAAGGTCGAACTTGAAGACCTGATTTCCTTCACGAGTGCAGAGCCAAAGATGGCCTGCTTTGTCAAAATCCAGCGATCTCGGGCCATTCAGCGGCGTGCCCTGGATGGGTGATCCCTCCGGGGTCGGACCTGCTTGGCCGGTGCCAGCGAAGGTGTGGATCATGCCCGTCTTCATGTCGATCTGGCGGATGACATGGTTGCCGATATCGCACACATACAGAGAGCCATCGGGGCCGAATTGGATGCTGTGCGGCTGCTTGAACTGGGCTTTTTGGGCAGCCCCACCATCCCCGCTGTAACCGGGCTTCCCATTGCCTGCGATGGTGTCGATGATGCCCGTTTTCATGTCGATCTTGCGCACAGCGTGGTTGGTCATGTCCACCGCGTAAAGGTCACCTGCGGCGTCGAAGCGGAGTTCATGCGGCAGGTTGAACGTGGCTTGGAGGGCAGGGCCGCCATCGCCGCTGTATCCTTTTTGGCCGCTGCCAGCCACGGTGTGGATCAGGCCATCGGGCGTTACTTTGCGGATGCGTTGACCGGTGTATTCGCAGAAGTAGAGCGCGCCATCGGGGCCGCGCACGAGACCAAAGGGATTGTCGATTTTTGCCTTCACCGCAGGGCCGCCATCGCCGCTGCCGCCCTGTTCTCCCGTCCCAGCAAAGGTTTCGATGCGCCAGTCGGCGGCTTGAACGGGCGCGCAGAGGCAGAAAAGCAGGCATGCATAACGAGGCAGGCGAAGAGACAGTGTCATGAGGTTGGCGTGGAGGTCGGCTAGAAAAGCAGATGCTTGCGCTTCTCCAAGTCAATTTGCTGCGGCTCAAGGTCGAAAAACCTAGGGAAAAGGGCCTTGGGTGCGCCTCGATCCACGCTTTCCGGGCTGAACTCTGGCAAAAGTGGGCTTCGGTGAACCCGCGCGCTTGCGGCCAAGACAAATCCGGCCATGGGAACAAGCTCTACCCTCTGACCGCATGTCCATCTGGAACCACGCCAACCCCCAGCTCAAAGACCTCGTCGCCTATGAACCCGGAAAGCCCATCGAGGATGTGGCACGCGAGCGCGGCCTGAAACCCGAGGACATCATCAAGCTAGCCTCCAACGAGAACCCTCTGGGACCCAGCCCCAAGGCAGTGGAAGCCATGAAAAAAGCGGTCGAGGAAGTCCACATCTATCCCGATGGAGCCTCGTGGAAGCTGCGCCATGCCCTCGCGGAAAAGTTTGGCCTTGAAATGGGCAATTTCATCATGGGCTGCGGCTCGAATGAAATCATCGAATTCATCGGCCATGCCTTCCTGAAGCCTGGCGACAACATCGTCACCGCAGAGCATGCCTTCTTGGTTTACAAGCTGATGGCCAAAGTCTTCGGCGCCAGCACGATCGAGGTGCCAGATCCTGGCTATGTGCATGACCTAGATGCCATGGCAGCGGCGATCACGCCGGAGACCAAGGAAGTCTTCATTGCCAACCCCAACAACCCCACGGGCACGCTGGTGAGTCAGGAACAGATCGATCGCTTCATGGACAAAGTGCCTGAACATGTCGTCGTTGTCTTTGATGAGGCCTACTACGAGTTCCTGGATAACCCACCGGACACCCTGAAGTACGTGCGCCAAGGACGCAACGTGGTCGTGCTGCGCACCTTTTCGAAGATCCAAGGTCTGGCTGGAACGCGCGTCGGTTATGGCGTGGCCAACAAAGAACTGATTGATGTGCTGCAACGCACACGTCAGCCGTTCAACCTGAATTCCATTGCCCAGGCTGGAGCATTGGCGGGTCTGTTGGACGAAGAGCATCAGCTCAAGACCAAACGCATCACCGATGAAGGACGCGATTACCTGCAACAGCAATTCGCCGAGCTAGGCTTGGAATTCATCCCAAGTTACGCCAACTTTGTTCTCGTGAAGGTGGGCGATGGCAACGCGGTCTTCAAGGCCATGATGGACCAGGGCGTCATTGTGCGCGCCATGGCCGCCTACAAGCTGCCCGAATGGGTTCGTATCTCCATCGGCACCATGCCGCAAAATCAGCGCTGCATGGAGGTGCTGAAGCAAGTGCTTGGCCGCTGACGAGCGGGGGGCTGCTCATCCGGGGTCATCGAGCTTCGCCTCTCGGGCGAAACTCGTCTTTTTCCATCAAGCGGTGATGCCGACTAGGCTTCTCAGCAGATCCTCCTCATGCAAGATGCCGGTCGGCACCCCATGGGCCGAATTCACCAAGCACTGGGAACGTCCACGCTTGCGCATGTGCTGGAGCGCGGAAAGCGCACTGTCCGTGTCCGACACGCTATCCAGGGCCCGCATGTGCTGACGCACGAGTCGATCCGGTGGGAGTCGTGCCGGCAGGCTGGCCAGGTCGATGATGCCCGTGAAGCTACCCTTTTCGCCAATCACGGGCAGTGCAGAAAGACGGTGCTCACGGGCAAAAATCAGCGCTGTGCTCAGCGGCATGTCGGGCGCCAGCGCGACCGTGCTGGTCAGCGGTCGCATGAGGTCGGAGGCCCGCAGTCGACGGTAAGCCAGCGTGCGCTCCACGAGTCGGGCTGCCCCAGGCGCCATCAGGCCCAAGCGCTGGAGGGCATGGGCCTGATGACGAATGTCCTCCCGACTGGAGGACTCATCGCCAGTCAAGGGAGAAGGTTCGGCAGAGTTCACGCCATGCCGTGAAGTCAGGCGAAAGAGCGGACGGATGATGCCGACGCCATGCAACAGAGGGGAGAGCGTGCGGATAGCACGGAAGGGATAGCGCCGGAACAGCTTCTTGGGCAGAATCTCCAACCCGACGAGGAAGATGGGCAAGGCGACCACCACCGAGATGAAGTAGCCCCATGCATCAGAGACGCGGACGATTTTCCACGTGAGGATCACAAAGGCACTGAGGTTCGTCACGTGGTTGGCCACCGTGATGGCTCCCAGCAGGGCATCTCGATCTTCCACCAGGGGCAGGATGCTCGCTGCCCGGCGGTCGCCTTCTCCGGCCGCATGGCGCACGCGCACGCGACTCACGGCTAGGATCGCGCTTTCCAGCCCTGAAAGGGCAAAGGACAGCAGGAGAAAGACCACCAGGAACAAGATCATCATGACGCGGACAGGGGCTTAGGTTTCTTCATCCCCCAACGCAGCTGCGTGGAGGCGATCGGCATGAAGGCGCAGCTCGACCTGCTGAATGCGCGCACGCACACAGCGACGAACCTTCAGGTCAGCCCCTGCGATGTGGATGCGCTCCCCCGGCTTCGGAGCATGGCCAAGCTGGGTCAACACAAAGCCGCCGATGGTGTCGATGCCGCCCGCAGGCAATTCCAGGCCGACTTCCGCTGCCACATCCTCGATGCGCGCCCCGCCATCAGCCAAAAAGCGACCGTTGCCGAGATCACGGATTTCACCAGCCTCACCTTGCCAGGGCGCCGCTTCATACAGCAGCCAATCGGCGATTTCCTCTTGGCTCAGCATGCCCTCCAGGCCGCCGTATTCGTCCAAGATCAGAACCGGCGCAGGGCCATGCTGGAGGTGCTTTTCCAGGGAATCCAACACCGGCAGGGTCTCTGGCACAAAAGGGGCATGCTTCACGGCATCCTGCCAAGGGGGGCGGCCTGCCATGCGCCAGGTGAGTGTGTCGATGATGCCCACGACGGCGTCCGGCGTCTCTCCATGCACCACCACGAAACGGCCGGCCGAGCGATCCAGCACCTGGGTGGCCTGCTCCTGGCTCGACTCGGCACTCAGCAACGTCAGATCCACACGAGGCACCATGCAATCCCGCACCGTGAGCTTTTCAAGATCCAGGGCTTCTTGGATGATCTGCGCCTCGGCAGGGTCCAGCAGTCCCTGCTCCTCGCGCATTTCCACCAACGTCTCGAACTCCTCCCGCGTCATGGAGGCTCGCATCTTCACCCGCTGGGGAATCATCCGCTGGATCAACGCCTCGGTCACGCGGTCAGCGAAACCGCTCAGGGGGTCGAGCACGACGCGCAAGGGATGCAGGATGCGCAGACTGCCCAAAAGCACCGCCGAGGGCGACCACGCCGCCAGGAACTTCGGCATCACATCACCGACCAGAACCGTGCTGGCAAACAACAAGGGAGCGGTCAACCAAGGCTGCCAGCCGAGGGCACGAAAAGGACCTGAGACCAAGTGCAAACCCAGCGCCGCCAGAACCAAGTTCAGGGTGGCGGACAGGAGCAGGGCACGGTGCAATTGAGCGAAAGGATTCGCCGTGATGTTCCGCAGTTTCCGTGCCACTCCGCCACGGCCCGCTGAACTCAGTCGGCCATCCAAATCACGCGCGCTATGGATCGCCGTCTCCGTGGCAGAGATCACGGCCAAGATGAGCAATAAAACAAAATAAAGAAGCCCGGGGGCAAGGAGGGACACAAGCCACGACGGTTAAGCATCCAGCGCAAGTGTCAAGGTGACGCCTTCGTCACCTCCGCTGGCACCGTTTCTCCAAGAATCTGAAACTTGAGCCAGAGAAGTGCGACCCAGCGTGGGGTCTCGATGAAAGCTCGCTGGGTCAGCCCCCTTGTCCTTGGCGGCCTGTTCGTCCGCTAGGAGCACGTTGCCGCCGCCCCATGGCCACGTCTGATTTTTCCCAAAGAACCTCGCTCTGCCCGCACTGGAGACGGTGACGAAGAACGGGACGCCGGTGCCATCTCGCGAGGATGGATCGCCGTCATGAACACGGATGGTCCAGATTCAATTCGCCGGAGTGACGAGATCTGGAAGACCGCACGCACGTCAGGCCTGGAGCGCGGAGCAGCAAGCCCCCCCGCGCAGGATCTCAGCCCAGCCCCTCCGCGGACGCCACCGGCATCGCCGTTGAACCCGAGAGCAAATCCATCCCGAATCCTTGCATGTCCTGGAGTCCTGATTCCTGGCCGATCGCAATGCAGGATTGGCACTTGGGAACGCTGGTGACGGCCAACTTCAGCGTTGGATGGTTGAGCTTGACGAGCCCGTACCTTGAGGTCGTCCAGTCAGGCACAACCCCTAGCGGCCTGATCTTTTCCTGCGTCTGTGCTCAGGCCAAAGTCTCGGGGAAAACGTGTCATGAATCCTAGTTCAGGAAAAAGTGAAAAAATGTGAAGAAGGGATGCTAAAATCACAAAGGTTCAAAGAGATGTCAGCAGGGGCTTACGCATCGTGCGCAAGTCTTCAAGAAATGGAGTCTTGGGCGGGATCGGCAAGTTTTCTCCAGGAGACATTGCCGGTGCCTTTGGCCATGGGGTCTAAAGAGGCTCGGCAAGGTCCCCGTTCAAGGGGGGCACGGTGCCGCACGGCAAGATTCAAACAGAGGTCTTAAGAGGCTGTTTAAAAAATTAAGAATTATCAGACTAAATCTGATAATAAATAAGAAAAAGAGAGATTCGATAGCAATAGCTTAGGGGAATGAGTTATATAAATAGGATGAGCAGGTGCTGCATCTATCCGCGGGGAGTCATCCTAAGCGGCGAATGCAATGCACCTCATCGCAGGATCAACCGTCCGCTACTCGGTCGGTTACAACCCAACTCATGCAACATGCCAAGGTCGAAACACTACTCGCCAGCCCTCTCCCGGTTGGTCGTGTCCATCCTTTACCATGAAGCCCAGCACCGCAGGATGCCGATGACTCAACTCACGGATGAACTGCTGCAGCAGGCGCTTCGTGGTACCCAGGGATGGCACACGGCTACCCAAGGGCAGGTGGCGGGACCACCCGCCCCACCACGGCTCCCGTGACCGCGCAAGCGATCTAGGAGCCATCAACATCCTCACGGCAAGCCCATGAGCCTCAGAAGGTTCATGGGCTTTGTCGTGCCCACCCCCGACACCACACCAACCCACACACCCTCATGGCCATCAAACTCAGCGCCAACTACAGCAAAAAGCTCGGTCTGCCTCACTACAGCAGCCACAGCTTTGCTGCCTCCATCGAAACCGAACTCTCCGACATCACCCAGGCGGAGACCGAGATCAGCAGGCTTTATGCCCTGCTTCAGCAATCCGTGGACCAGGAGATCCAGCATCCCGGTTTCATGCCGGAGTTTCCTGGATCGAATGCCAGTGCCCCCATCGTCCCACAAAATGGGCGAACCCATCCGATGAACGGAAGTAGCCAACGCATGCCTACGGCCATACCGGCCGGGGACCGCTGGAACTGCACGGATGGACAGCGCGGATTTATTCTGCGTATCGTCCATGAAAACCAGCTCTCCAAGCAGGAGGCCGAAGACCTGTCGCAGCAGTTGTTCGGTCGGGGCGTGAAGGAGCTCAACAAGATGCAAGCCAGCCAGCTGATCGAGGATCTTCTCGCGAAGGCTGGCAAGCCCGCCACACGGCAACCCCGCTGGCAGCAACGTCCCACCGCCCAAGCCGCATGAGCCCACCAGCCTGCTCCATCCCCAAGGAGCCGGGCGAGAAGGACAGGCTAGACGATCTCCAACGAACGGTCTCGGCTTCACGGCTGGGGCTGTTCTTGCAGTGTCGCCTGAAGTTCTACTTCCGCCATGTGCTCCGGCTCAAGAAACCCAAAACACCTTCGCTCCATGTCGGCAGCTCGGTTCATGCCGTGCTCAAAGCCTGGAACAAGGCACGTTGGGTGGAACAACCGCTCACGCTCAAGCAGGCGCATGACGTCTTCTTCGACGCGTGGGCGGACCCCGCCGAAGGCTCAGTCCCATGGGAGCCCGGCGAGGAGGAATGTGAAAAGACAACGGGTTGGCGTCTGGTCGAGACTTACCTTCGAGAATCACACGTTCCCGCAGAGGAGAAGCCAGATGCCGTCGAGGTGCCAATCGAAGCCGATTTGCACCAACATGGCCTGCCCAAACTCATCGGCGTGCTCGACCTCGTTCAGCAGCAACAAATCATCGACTACAAGACGTGCGCCACGACTCCCCACGCGGAGAAAATCGTTCACGCCACGGAAATCCAGACCAGTGCGTATGCCCTCCTCTACCGGCACAACACCGGTCAGCAGGAAAAGGGCATGCAACTGCATCACCTGGTCAAGCTCAAGAACCCCAAGGTGGTCCTCACCCCCCTTCCTCCCATGAGCCCTCAGCAGGAAACCCGGCTGTATCGGCAGATGGAGGCTTATCTCAACGGACTCCAGCACGGTCAGTTCGTCCCCTCACCGGGGATGCACTGCGCGAGCTGCGAGTTCTTCCCCGAGTGCCGTCACTGGCACTAACCAACGCAACCCTTCCCCCCTCCTTATCCCCATGATTCAGAACATCCTCACCACCCTCCTCGATGTCCTCGGCACGACGGTCTTCGTCCTTTGCGCCGTCATCGCCCGAATCGCCCAGTGCTTCATGAAATAGAAGCCAGGCCCTGATCCCAAACGGCAACGATCACCCCGCCCCCGAGATCGACGAAGAACGGGATCGGCAACGCTGGGAAACCAGGCCGTTCTGCTTCGGACGCGTGGAACATGTTCCACGCGGTTCAACCCTCCCAAGCCCCTGTATCCCTAACCGGCGCAGGGGCTTTTGGCATTTAACCCCTACCATGATGAACCCCATCCCACTCCCCATCGCTGAACTAAAACCTGCCCTCACGGGCCTGGGCAAGATCCTCAACGGACGCTCCACGCTGCCCATCCTCAAGAACATCAAGATCGAGCGCACGCACGACGGCTGGATCACGCTCACCAGCACCGACCTGGACCGCTGGGCCAGCGTCCGGTTAGAACATCCTTCGGTCGGACCGGTCATCTCCCTGCTTCTCCCCTTCGATCAGCTTTCACAGATCGTGAAAAGCGGTGGCAAGGGGGAGATTCTAGAGGTCACGGCCTCCGCCGATCACAACCTGATTCGCTTTCCTCTCGGCAACACGCTGGGCGAAACCAAAGTGCCCAAGCTGTCCGCGGACACGTTTCCGCCAACGCCCCGATTCCACGGCGAGGCCATCCCGCTGCCATCCTGCCTTCGGGAAGCACTTCTTGAAGCGATGGATTGCGCGAGTGAGGACGGCAATCGCTTGGTGCTCAATGGCACCTTGGTGGATGCCGAAGATCCGAAGGCCAACCACCTCGTGGCCACCGATGGCAGGCATTTGTATTCCGCCAACTCGTTCACCCTCCCGCTCAAAGAATCCGTCATCATCCCAACGCACAAGTTCCTGGAGTGGAAGGAGTTTACCACCGACGGCGAATGGCAGATGCGCGTGGGAGCGGAGCACCTTCAGCTCAGCTCCCGCCGCTGGCAGTTCACCACGAAGGCCAGGGAGGGGCCTTATCCGGATTGGCGTGCTCCTCTTCCCAACCCGGCGGACATGAGCACGGTGATCACCTGGGATACGGCCAAACGGGAAGAGCTCATCAAGCTCATCCAGCGCATGCCGTGTCATGAGGATCGCCATCACACGCTGGGCCTGCATTGGGCAGGTGGCGAGTTCATGCTGCTGGGAAAAGGCACGGCTCAGGAGCCTTGGCTCCGTGTGCCGGTGCCCGACACGCAGGGGCAAGGCCCTGACCTGACGGTGTTCCTGGACCGCCGTTACCTGATCAAGGGGCTGGGGTTCGGTCTAAACACCCTCAGCCTCAGCAGCCCCTTGACGCCTGTTCGTCTGCATCACGGCGGCAAGCAACTCATCATCATGCCTCTGCGCGGCAGCGATCCGGGCTCCCCCTCGTCCGCCTCCGTCACCACGACGGCTGCCGCCGCCCCGCCACCCCCGTCCACCCTGGACCACCCCACCCCGAAACCAACCATGCAACCCCAACCCCATTCCGCGAACCCAACCGCTGAAAAGCCAGAAACCAAACCCCCGCTCGACATGGCCCTCCTTCACGTGGAAGGCATGAAAGCGGGATATCGTGAAACCCTCAACCACTTGTCACGGATCGGCGACTGCATCCGCGCGGCCATGCGCGAGCAGAAAGCCAGTGAAAAAGAAATCCAAGGCGTCCGTCAGACCCTTCGCTCGCTGAAAAACGTGCGCATCTGACCGGTCGCCTCCCCCCACCCAATGGCGTCTCCACGCTCGGGCCTGCACCTCCTCGTGACGTGCAGGCCCGTCTGGTTGCGAGACTTCACCTCCTCAAACCCACTTCAAAACCATGATTGCTGAACTTGAACTCCAAGCCCCCATCATCCTTCCACGTCGAACCCCAAACCTGATCCTGCACTGTGGCGCTCATCACGTCGATTTGCAGGAGGTCCGCCAGGTTCCGACACCTCGCCCCACCTCCACCTGGTGCCCCATCCCTCATCACCAGCTCATCTCCACGGTCCAACAAACCCTCAAAACCACCCGTCTGCGCATCGGCACCCAAGCCCATAGCCTGACCCACGATGGGATGCGGTACTTTGGCCTCATGGAAATCCATGGCCAGAAAGCCAGTGACGACTATTGCTGGGTGCTTGGACTTCGGAACAGCCACGACAAGCAGTTCCCCGCAGGTATCGTTGCCGGTGCCAGTGTGTTCGTATGCGATAATCTCAGCTTCAGTGGTGAGATCAAATTCGCCCGCAAACACACTCGGTTCATCGTCCGCGACCTGCCCCAGCTCGTCAGTCGCTCCATTGGCCTCCTGCTCGCCAAATGGCACGATCAAGACAAACGCATCGCGGCCTACAAAGAGGCGGAGATCACCGACACGGAAGCCCACGACCTGATCATCCGGGCGACCGATGTCAGCGTGTGCTCCAACCGCTTGATCCCCGA
>CANNQP010000073.1 GCA_947507875.1 Verrucomicrobiaceae bacterium
CGTGGTCTGCTGGGAGGAACAGGAAATCGGGCGAGGTTTGGGGAGAAGCAAAAAAGAGGCGGAAGTGGAGGCCGCTCGAGCTGCTTTGCAGCGCAGCGCAGAAAATTATACAGCCATTAGAAATTCCAAAAAAGCTTGTGAGTAGTTTGGGCAAAAGTCAGCTCAACTCTGAGAATAGCACGCAAAACTGAGACTTGTTGGTGATTGCACACAGCTTGTGCGCACTTTTGTCCGCAAGGTTTGGAACTGTGGAACGACGTGATTTCATGAATGGAACACGGTTGTTCCACTTATCCCCAGCATATACGACTGAGAAGATTGGCATGATCAATTCATCTCCAATCATAGTCATTGGGTAAAAGTGCATAGTTGGTTTTTGAGAACCGAACTTCTTGGATTTTTGGACAGGATGCTCTCTGCATGAAGAGGGCGTTGCACTTGCCGTCTGTTTCAGCCAATGTCGGTGTTCTATGTCTAGCAGCCTTGGCACTCTTTTCCGCATCAGCACTTGGGGTGAATCCCATGGACCCGGAGTCGGCGTGGTCGTGGATGGCTGTCCTCCTCAGGTGGCTTTGTCCGTGCAGGACATCCAAAAGGAATTGGATCGTCGCCGCCCTGGTCAGAGCAAGATTGTCACGCCACGAAAAGAAGATGATGTCGCAGAGATTCTCTCCGGAGTTCTGGAAGGGCAGACCCTTGGGACTCCAATAGGTATCCTGGTGCGCAACACGGATCAGCGTCCATCCGCCTACACGGAGATGCAGCAAGCGTATCGTCCTAGCCATGCAGACTACACCTATGATGCCAAGTATGGCATTCGTGCCGTTTCAGGGGGTGGACGCAGCAGCGCGCGCGAGACCATCGGTCGTGTAGCTGCTGGGGCTATCGCGCGTCAGGTTCTCTTGCAGCACTGGTCTGGCTACCAGTGCCTGGCTTACGTGAAGACGGTGAAAGACATTCAGGCCGCTGTTCCAGAGGTGCTATCGGCCGAATTGATCGAGTCCAATATCGTCAGGACTTGTGATCCAGTTGCTGCCGAGCGCATGATTGAGTTGATTGAAAACACACGCAGTGAAGGCAATAGCGTAGGTGGAATCATTGAGTGTGTTGTGAAAGGAGTGCCTGCAGGGTTGGGCGAGCCGGTCTTTGATAAACTCGAGGCCGATCTAGCCAAAGCGATGCTTAGCCTTCCAGCCACCAAGGGCTTCGAGATCGGCAGCGGCTTTGCGGGAACGCTCATGACGGGTCTAGAACACAACGATGAGTTCTACATGCAGGACGAGAAGGTCAGAACCCGCACCAACCGCAGTGGTGGCATCCAGGGCGGCATCAGCAATGGCGAGGAGATCGTTTTCCGTGTCGCGTTCAAGCCAACGGCTACGGTTCTTCGAGGTCAAAAAACGGTAACGAATGATGGCCAAGACACAACCCTCGCTGCTCGTGGGCGTCATGACCCCTGCGTCTTGCCTCGCGCCGTACCGATGGTGGAAGCGATGGTGCATTTGATTTTGGTCGATCATTTTTTGCGCCAGCGAGCTCAGCGCGCGTGAGGGTGTTATCTTCGCGGGTGTCTATGCCTCGCCCATGAGGGTGAAGCTCAGCGGCTGGGCCTATGGATCGTTGCGATCAACTCCCCACCTGATCATCCGCAGAATGGGGTCCACGCATGGAATCTTGGCTGCTTCCCAGATTCGACAACCTCACCCATCACGAGATCTCTCTTTGCCAAGACGTGTGGTTCGCGTTTAGCGTGCGAAATGGCTGAAAAAGGCACACTTCTCGTCACCGGCGGCGCCGGCTACATTGGTTCTCACACCGTCCGACATCTTCTGGAGATGGGCGAAAAGATTGTGGTGCTGGATAACTTGGTTTTCGGTCACCCTGAGGCATTGCCAAGCGATCGAGTGTCGTTGGTCGAGGGTGACATGAGCGATGCAGCTTTGTTGGATCGTTTGTTTGCCGAGCACAAACCTGAAGCAGTGTTGCACTTCGCTGCCTTTGCCTATGTGGGTGAGTCGGTGACAGATCCCCTCAAGTACTACCGCAACAACCTCGCGGCGCCCCTGGTGTTGCTGGAGACGATGCAACGGCATGGCTGTCGGCGTTTCATTTTTTCTTCCACTTGTGCGACCTACGGGAATCCGGTGAAGGTGCCCATGAATGAAGAGCATCCCCAGGCTCCCGTGAATCCTTACGGAGCATCGAAGTGGATGCTCGAACGCGTGTTGAAGGATTGCGATCATGCCTGGGGTTTGAAGGCGGTGTTCCTCCGTTACTTCAACGCGAGCGGCTGTGATCCTTCCGGCGAGATAGGGGAGGATCATGACCCTGAGACGCACCTCATCCCACGTATCCTCATGGCGGCTACAGGTGAGATTCCTGAGATCAGCATTTTTGGCACCGATTACCCTACACCCGATGGCACCTGCATTCGCGATTACATCCACGTTTGCGACTTGGCTGCGGCTCACGCCAAGGCGCTGGATTACTTGCGTCAGGGGGGAGACACCACGCCGGTGAATCTCGGAACAGGCCGTGGCTTTAGTGTCAAAGAGATCCTGGAAACGGCGGCTGCCGTCACAGGTCGTCAGATTCCCATCAGCTATGGACCCCGACGTGAAGGGGATCCCCCCGAGTTGATCTGTGATCCTGCTAAAGCCAAGACCGTGCTTGGTTGGGAAGCTCAGTTCAAAGATCCACGCAGCCATATCGAACATGCTTGGCGCTGGATGACTGGCACGCGCCAAGGGCGTTACCCGCGCTCTTGAGGGTGCGCTGCGTGAGCGCATCGGAGCTTTCCTCGTTTTGGGGTCTCCTCGGGAACACATCTTGCTTCAGCTCGGTGCCCTGCGCTGTGCTAGCTTCAGATGCATTCGGATGCCTACGTTCCCGAGACACTCATCGCTGTTGGTCCAGCGGCGAAAGTGTATCGTGGCGTCGAAGTGGCCACGGGGCGTAAGGTGCTGATGAAAGTGCTGTTGGCCGATGCTGAAGCGGCAAACCCGCTGGATCGGGAAAAGATCCAGCTCCTTGCCCCGCTCCTGATGCAGATCCGGCATCCTCAGGCCGCAGGTCTAATCACCATGGTGCCGACCGAGGAGGATTTTGCCCTCGTCTATGACTACTTGCCGGGTCTCAGTGGTGAAAAGCTACCCCATGAGCGCCGGCTCAGTCAGCTGGATCTCGCCGCTTTGGCGATTCAACTCCTGCAAGCCATGCTTGCTGGCGAACATTGGCGTGCTCCGCATGGTGATTTGAAACCCTCCAATCTTATTGTCGCCGATCATCCAGCAGGCGGGCTTTTCCTCCACATCCAGGATTGGGCCCTCGATCAGACCCGTAGCCTTCCAGCCCTCGAAACACTTTTTTTTCGTGCCCCCGAGCGTCTTCAGGGTGCTGTCGCGACAAGTGCCAGTGAACTTTTTACCGCTGCCGCCACGTTGCTTTATTGGGCTACCGGTGCCCTGGCGACGCAGTCGGACGACCTCCGTCAGATCCGCCAAGACTGGCAGCACTTTGATCCCTGTGCGATTCTGCACGAGGTCCGTCCGGACTTGGATCGCGGCCTGGTCGAGTGGTTGGGTTGGCTGCTACGGTTCGATCCTGCGGAGCGGCCCGATCGTGTCCTCACGGCCTTGGTAGCGCTGACCACGTTGCTGCAAAAAGACCAGCCGCCGCCGATGGAAGCTGCACCGGCACAGCCCCTGCCTGCACCTGAGACGACGCCAAGCCCACCCGCCCCTGCTGCACCGCCGCCTGTCAGCCGGAGTCGCCAAGCGCCGACCACGCTCTCGTCCTCCGCTTCCGCGTCGAATCAGGGTTGCTTCATGACGCTGATCGCCCTGCTGCTGAATGCAGCTGCCCTGGCGGCAGTCATCGTGTACTGGGGCCCTGACTTCCGAGCATGGCTCCGTTCCCTGCCTACGCTGCGGGTTCAGCTCCCGCTTGAAGTCTCCAAGCCTCCAGGCCAAGCGGCCGACGCGTCATCGATCCCCGCACCAACGCGCCCTCTGCCCAAGCCCACCGTGCCCACGGCGGAGCAGGGCAGGGGCGTCATGGCCCGTCACGTGCGCATTTCCTTGGCTCAGCCCGGCGTGCTGAACCTCGTGGAAGTGCAGGTTTTTTCGGCGGCGGAAAACATCGCTCCCAGGGGCATCGCCACGCAATCCACCACCTACAGCCGCGGTCCTGCCCAACGTGCCATCGATGGCAGCCTCGATACTGGTTTTAGTCAGACCTCGTCCAAGGCCACCGATCCGCCTTGGTGGCAGCTCGATCTGGGCGAGACCAAGCCCATCACCCACATCATCATCTGGAACCGCCCCGGCAAATACGCCACACGGCTGCATCATTTCACCCTCACGGTCTTCGACGCTCAGCAGAAACCCCTCTGGCAGACCACCGTTGCCGATCCGCCCATGCCCAGTCTTTCGTTGCCCATTCGGCCTTGATGCTGGCGCGCTTGACCCCTGGCTCCTTCACCGCTATCCCAGGCCCATGCCCCGCATTGATGGCCGCAGTGCCGACCAACTCCGTCCTGTCGAATTCGTTCTCGACATCGCCCCTCACGCCAACGCCTCCGTGCTCATCGCCTTTGGCAATACCCGCGTTATTTGCGCGGCCACCATCCAGGATGAGGTTCCCCGCTGGATGAAGGTGCAAAATGTGCCTGGCGGCTGGCTTACCGCCGAGTACTCCATGCTGCCCTACTCCACGCTCGACCGCAAAGAGCGCGACAGCTCCCGCGGTCGCCCGGATGGGCGCAGCATCGAGATCCAGCGTCTCATTGGCCGCAGCCTTCGTGCCGTCGTGGATCTGACCAAGCTCGGCCAGCGCACCCTCTGCATCGACTGCGATGTCCTCCAGGCCGATGGCGGCACCCGCACCGCCGCGATCACCGGTGCTTGCGTGGCCGCTGCCATTGCCTTCAATCGCCTGCTCGACAAAGGCAAGATCACCCAGCAGCCGCTGAAAAAGAAGGTCGCTGCCATCAGCGCTGGCATCTGGAAAGACGAAGCCTTGCTCGACCTCTGCTACGAGGAGGACTCCAAGGCCGATGTCGATTGCAACCTCGTGCTCACCGAGGATGGCGACTTTGTCGAAATCCAGGGCAGTGGGGAAGAGGCCACCTTCACCCAGGCGCAGATGGATCAGATGCTCGTGCTTGGCCGCAAAGGCATCACTGAACTCGCCGCCCTCCAGCAGCAGGTCATCGACAGCGCCATGAAGCCCGCCCAGCCCAAGGACCTGAAGAAGCTCGCTGACTTCTTCGGCAAGCGCTGAGGCCATCTCACCAGGCGGGGCCATACAGCCCCGCCTTTTTTTGCACGCAGCGGTGACGATCACAGCCCGAAGGCCGCGTCCATCTCCTTCGCCACGCCCGTCAGGTAGGCCAAGTCACCGCTGGCCACCTCAGCGGCCAGCCAGCCGTGGAAATTGATCTCCTTCAGCGCCTTGCGCACATCCGCGTAGTCGATGTCGCCCTCGCCAATGGGCGTGAACTTGTTCTGCGCTCGCGAAAAGCCCTTCACGTCCAGCTTCAGCACCCGGTGCCCCAGCTGGCGGATCCAGCCGCCCATGCTGCCGTACTTCCAGTGGTTGCCGATGTCGAACTGCATGCCCACCCACGGGCTGCGGAACTCATCCACATACTTCACAAACTTGTCCGCCGTCTGCGTCTGGTCCCCTTCATGGTCGTAGAGGAACTGATTCCACACGTTCTCGATCACGATCTGCACGCCTAGCTCCGCGGCCAGTGGCACCGCCTTCGCGATGTTTTCCACGGAGCGCGACCAGATTTCCTGCTCTGGACCATCTTCGCCCTTGCCCACCACGAGGAGAACGCTGTGTCCACCGACGGCCCGCGTGTCCCGCAGCGCCTGCTTCAGGTCGTCCAGCGCCTGCGCCCGCGTCGCTGCATCCGCGCTCGTGTGGCGGATCTTCCAGTGGGTGGAGCACACGCTGCCATCCACCGGCAGCCCTGATTCTGCGATCGCCTGCTTCGTCTCCTCCACGTTTCCCGCCGGGAACTGCATCTCCACGCCCATGAAGCCCGCCTGCTTCGCCGTCTTGAACTTCTCCACCAGGCTGCCCCCCTTGATCATCCCGATCTTCAGCGTCTTATAAAGCCGCCCCGCCAGCGCATCCGGGATCGAAGGATTCCCCCGCGTCATGGCCGGAGTCAAAGACGCCCCTGCGGCTAGAAGCGAAGCCTGACGAAGAAACTGACGACGGGAAGCACCCGCAGAAGAAAAGGTTGGAGTCATAGTGCGGAATTTAAACGAAGCGGGCAGGCCCCTCCAATCATTCAGAACGCGCCAAAATGGAGGGTTCGCGGCGGCTCAGCCGTCAAGTCATTGCTCGCCTTGGCCATTCGCGTCCGAGAGCGCTTCGATGAACCCCCCCCGAAGTCATGCGGACCATCTGGGCGGGAAGGTGAGCGGTTGGGACGGTTTCACCCACCTAGCCAAGCTTGATCCGTCATTCTGCCCAGGGTTTGTCACAGCCCCTGGGTTCCACAAGCTTTCGGGAAAACTCGGCATAGAGACCCGGCATTCGTTTTTCCTGCTACTTCAGCGCCCAAGGCACCCCTCGCAGTTTGTCCAAAACGCCAGGCAATCGGTGTCGCCTTTCATAGCGCCCAAGGCGCGTCCTATCTCAGCCTGGGCCATCGGCCTAGGTCCCAGACAAGCCGTGCCAAACCCAGGGATGAGGGCTGAAAGCCTGGCCCATGCTGGGGGGTATGAAACGGAGACGGAGACCAAACGAAATCGCCTCCAGAACGCGCTGCAAGTTGCTAAAGATGATCAGACCAAGGTCTCCAGCTCCAAAAACGGATGCCCTTCGTTGCACCTAATTAGAATGGGCATGAATCAAGATTTTCATTATCTTAGGCGCTATTATTAGACCTTATGTTAAACATAGTGATGGTAGTGCCTCGATCTTCTTTCCATCAAGCTGGCGATCCCTGAAGCGGTCTACTGAAGGGCGGCTAGCCGCCAAGGCAATAGCAATCTTGCCTCCACAGCGAACCAAATATCCAGCGGTAAGGGCTGCACCTACCACATACAAAACAACACAAGAATAGACAGATGAGTGAAATACCCAACCCTGCACTGCATGTGATGCAGCTGCCCGAACCTCTTTCACAAACTTCTGAGTTTCGGTGTCAACATTGGCAAATGGGGCGTCGATAGCTCGGCGAACTTCTGTGTATAGTTCTTTGCGCTGTGAAATAGACCTAGCAGCCCCAAAAACGGAAGTGAAAGTTAGCTGATCAGTAAATCTCAAATACGCATTCAGCATGTCTCTAAGATGAGCATATGCGGCAGAGTTCAGCATCGAACGCTCAGAGAAGTAGTCATGCGCCTCCTGCCGCAAATCAAAGATGATGTCTCTACAGGTATCAAGCGCCGTTGGGCGAACGACGTACTTCCATACAAGTATGAACAAAAGAAGATTAAATCCAAGTAATGTTATGTTTGGGCTCATGGCGTATCTCCTGTAGGGCTTAGTCCGCTTGAAGAGCGGTTTGGTTCATCATGTTCAACGATGTCTTGGAAATGGGCTTTCTGCTGAATTGCTCGCTTTTTGCCGCTGCGCTCGTTCCACCAAGCGATGTACAAGACAGCACTAATCAAATAAGAGAGCCAGTTACCTATATTCAAGGCTGAAATCAACCGCCCGAAAGCTGTAATGACGGTGGCATCTTGGCCAATAAACGGGTGGAGGCCCCAGAACATAACTGCGATCGCACCTAATATAGTAAAGCAAAGAATTACATATCTTACTAAGCCAATTTTCATCTCGGTTAGGCGCACACGCAGGCGCATAGTTTCAAGCTCCGCTTCGTATTTCTTCATAAGGGGTGGCTATATTTTTCTTCCATCCCTATGTTAGGTTCCTTCTGGATATTTTAGTCCGCTTCGGGACATGTATTCATGGATCTGATTTCTGTCGAAGATTTCGGCTACTCGAAATGCGAGGAGATCGGGCCTCATAGTCTCGGTGTTGGGTAACGGAAGGAGGGCACGCCCGCCATCGATGCTCACCAAAACGACGTATGCAATAAAGGTGCTGCCGTAGTAAATACGGTAAGCGTAGCTCGTTGCATGTGAATTTGAGTGCTTAGTCGCCCAATTCTCTTTAAAATCCTCAACAAGCTTATCCTCTTCGTAATTACACACGATCCTGAGATTGACGTCTTGTTTGAATACCGCGCGGTTAACTGCTCGATACTCGAATCGCTGCCAATGGTCTTCGGTGTCCGACTGTATGATGCTGTGGAATACTTGTGTGATGTGCATTGTGTGTTGAGTTGGAAGGAAAAATTTCTTCGGCCTAACGTAGATTACTCACACCAATTTGTGGACGAATCAGCTGCGCCCACAGTTGGGTGGAAGTAAGGTTCGTCTGCCTTAGGGCGTGGGTAGCTCCGGTTCCTGCGGCGACGACGGATTCTCCAGCAGGTGCTGCTGCATGTAGAGAGCCAACTTCTCGGGCTGGCGGGGGAACCTTTCCATGAGCTTCACGAGGTTCAGGTAGAGCGTGAGCTGGAGGTTCTCGCGGGCCAGGCGCTTGCTGTCCTGGGTGGTGGAGGCGTTGCCGGTCGAGCTTTCGCTGGCGGCGTACACGGTGAGCCAGTTCGCCTTCAGCGTGGTGGCCAGGGTGACGATGGCGGGCACGAGGTCCGCCTGGTGCGCGGTGACGGCCTGCAGCAGCAGATCGAGGTGCCGCTCCACCTGGTCATCGCGGCAGGTCTGGAAGACGGTGCGCCCGCCGGGCAGTGCCTCCAGCAGCACGGGGGAATCTGCCCCGTAGGCGCTGACGAAAGCGCCCTCGATCCGGGCCACGTCTCGCGGAAGGGTGATCTCTCGGCAAATGTCCTTCGCGCGTTTCCGTGCCATCCGGATCGCCAGCCGGGCCGCGTTGTCCGTCACGGAGTCGGCGAAGAGATCAAAGGCGCTCTGCGTGGCCGTGATGCGCGCGGCGAGCTCGTTGTTGGAATGGTTCGCGGTCATGCGCTCCAGATGATCCGTGGTGAAGGCGGCGAGTTTGGCCTCGCTGATCTCCTTGTCGTCGAAGGGGTTCTCCAAAAACCGGGCTAGATTTCTCATGGGCAGGATGGGGTGACTTCTAGAGCATCATGGCGTGCGCTGACCTAAGGATGCGTCTTCATGAACGAGACCTAGGCTATGGCTTTCTTAGGCTGATGCAAACTTAAAAAGAGATGCGGATTATTTTTATACACTCGAAATTGACGGCGCTGAACGGAGGCTGGAATTAAGAAGAGACCACCGCGCCTCGCCAGGACGCATGGAGGCAAGGTCGATCATCATCGGTAGGGACGACCGGGGGCGGTCCTCCGTACGCGCTGATCCTGAGGATTCTCGGTCGTTCAGGGAAGCTCTGGCGTGAAGCCGGGGAACCTTGGGAAAGATCGCTGGGGATCGGCCAGCCAGCCGAAAACGCAGAATCGCCAGGGGAGTCTGTGTAAGGCATGGCCGAAAAGGCGGAGTCCCCTTGGATGACGAGGGAAGGGGCTTCGGCAAAAGCGAAGGACAGGGGATCGTCAGGGAAGGCCATTCCGAAAAAACGGAGCGGCCATGGATCGAGAGGGAAGAGGCTTCGGAAA
>CANNQP010000074.1 GCA_947507875.1 Verrucomicrobiaceae bacterium
AACGCGGCTTTTGGCCTCAAGGCCTGCTTTTCGAGCACTTGCGGCAGTTTGGCGAAAAAAGCGGTCATCCCGAGCTTCAGCACGCGCCGCTCTTTCTCTACGGCCACTCGAACGGAACCGGCTTCTCCGCGATTTTCACCTCTTATGTGCCGGACCGCGTGTGGGGCTGGGTTTCGATGCGTCCAGGCACGACGTTTCAAGTCTATCAGCCCGGAGCCGCGCCAGTGCCCGGCCTCGTCATCTTCGGCGAGGACGATCCTTTTCTCGCGCGACCTTCCCAAGAGGAAAACCTCGCCATCGTGCCCGCCCTGCGAAAAAACCATCGCGCCCTCTGGAACATCGCCGTCGAGCCCAAGACCGGCCACGGCCCCGGCGAGAAGACCTGGCCGCTTGTGTTCAGCTTCCTGCGTCATAGCTTCAAAGCCCGCGTTCCCGCCGACGCCGATGCGAAAAGCGGCCCCGTGAAGCTCCGCCCGCTCAAGCTCGAAAGCGGTCATCTCGGTCAAAACTGGGACAGCACGAAAGGTGGCTATCAAAAGCTCCTTACCGCGCCCTTCGCCGAGTTCTCCGGCGACAAATCCACCGCTTCCTGGCTCATCAATGGCGACTACGCGAAGGATTGGCAGCAGTTTCAGGGCACGGGAGAAATCAAGAAGTAGTAGTGGCTTCATCCTTGGCACGAACACGCTGAATCCACGGGGCAGCTGTGTTACTCAGAGATGTGCATTGCAGGCATAAGAAGGTGGCAATCGGTCTGAGGGGAGCTGACGGATAGCGACGTAATTATGCTCTTATGTTTCCCAGAGTGCTGCTTGGCCTTCTCACTTGTTTCTCGTTGTGGCTGCACTCCAACGAGCCGCGTGACACCATGCCGGATACCTGGGCGGCCACGGATTCACTGGGCCGCACGCTGCCTATGAGTGCAGAGGTGGGCCTGCCAAAAGCGAACCGCACCGTGGGGATCTTTTACTTCAACTGGCATGCCGCGTTTGGAAACAAGGAGGTGCATGATATCGCGAAGATCCTGAAGGCCAATCCCGCTGCGCCGACATGGGGACCGGAGCTGGCACCCCATTACTGGAGCGAGCCTCGCTTTGGCTACTACCGACCCGATGATCCATGGGTGATTCGCAAGCATGTCCAGTTGCTCACCGATGCCGGAGTGGATGTGCTCATCCTCGATGCCACGAACGCGCTGACCTATGATGCCGAGCGAGAGGCACTCTGCACGGTGCTGGAGCAAATGCAGGCCGAGGGCCATCGCGTGCCGCAGATCGCCATGTTCCCCTATGCGAATCACCTCCCCGTGGTGCAGCACTTGTGGGAGACGTTTTACAAACCGGGTCAACATCGTGATCTGTGGTTTCAATGGAAGGGCAAGCCGCTGCTACTGACGCCGACGGAGGGATTGAGCGATGAGGTGAAGGCTTTCTTCACCCTGCGCACCTCCTGGGCGTGGACATGCGGTCATGCGTGGTTCGGTGATGGCAAGGACAAGTGGCCGTGGCTGGATTTCGCCCCGCAGACGCCTGGCTGGCACGAGGCACCTGATAAGGCCGAGTGTGTGCCCGTCGGCGTGGGTCAGCACATCACCAGCAATGTTGGGCGAAGCTTTCATCTCAGTCGGCAGCCAAAGCCCGCTGAGTGTCGCTCTGGCGAGGGCCTCTACTTTGATGAGCAATGGCGGCACGCACTGCCACACAACTCGGAGTTCATCTTCATCACGGGCTGGAACGAATGGGTAGCTCAGCGGTTTCTTTCGAATGGTGCCATGACCTTCCAAGGCCGCGTGCTGCCCGCAGGAGAGACCTTCTTTGTCGATCTGTATGACCAGGAGTTCAGCCGCGATATCGAACCCATGCGCGGCGGCTATGGCGACAACTACTACTGGCAAATGGTCGCCAACATCCGTCGTTACAAAGGTGTCCGCCCCGTTCCTGCCGCATCACCTGCCAAGACCATCGCCATCCCCGGCGACTTCACTCAGTGGGCCGACATCAAGCCCGTCTATTTCGACGATTTACACGACACCACCCATCGCGATCACGACGGCGTGCCCGGTGCAGGCCGCTACACGAACAAAACAGGCCGCAACGACTTCGACACTGCCCATGTCGCCCATGATGCCACGCATGTCTTTTTCCATGTCACCACCCGCGAGTCGCTCACCCCCGCCACCGATACCGATTGGATGGTTTTGCTCATCGACACGGATCAAAACAGCACGACGGGCCAATTTGGCTACGACGTCCGGATCAATCAAACGCGGCCCGCTCCCGCCTTGGCCAAGGTGGAGCGATGGAACGGCAACACATGGGAATCCTCCATCAGTGCCATGCTTCAGGTCGGCGCAAACGAACTCCACTTAGCCATCGAACGCACCGTCCTCAGTCTGACTGCCGACAAGCCCCTGCGCTTCGACTTCAAATGGACCGACAACATCGCCGCCGAGGCCGACCCCATCGACTACCTCGACCACGGTGATACCCTGCCGAATGCAAGGTATCGCCTCCGTTATGCCGAATGGCATCATCCGGCGGAGATCAGGTGATGATGAGTAAACACGGGTAATTCAATGCGCTAAGACGAAGAACGAAACTTGGCAGAACAAAAAGACTCATCCGAGCCGTTCAGCTCAGGAAGTCACTCATGAACCGTCGCCTTTTCATCACCCACAGCGCAGGCCTGCTTGCGGCTTCGGGGCTTCTGGCCTCCGCCGTTGGAGCGAAGCTAAAGACCGTGGGTGGCTTCGCTGAGCTTTGGCTGTGGTCGCATGAAAAGTAGTCGCAATAGAGTGACAACGAACGCTGTTTCGGTCTCGACAATCACAGCATGCTCCCGCAGCTCAGCCATTCGCCACGGTTGAGTCGTGACATGAGTTGAATCCTGCAATGCGCCCCTCTTCCGCACACCACCTTGTCCTTTGATCCTCATGAAGCACCCTATCTTCCTCGCCCTCCTTCTTTTTACTCGTCTCCAGGCTGCTGACGGGCAGCGTTTCGACCTTAGCAAACGGGCGAGCGAGATCGACCCGCGAGCGAAGGAGCACCCGGAAATCAAGTTCACCTTCACGGATGACAAAGGCAAGCCGGCAGACCTCCAGCATGCGGTGGTGGACACACGCGTGCCATCACAGGGCAAGCTCGTCATCTGGCTCATGGGGCACAATCAGGGACTCTTCGAGCGCATCGCGAGCTACGGTTATCATGGCATCCAGCCGCATTACTCGAATGGTTGGTTCGCTGGCCTCACGAAGACGCAATACGAGGATGGCAGCGGCATGGTGATCGGTAAGGTCCGTCTGGAAGCCGCCACGGGTGAGGATTTCAGCCCGTTGGTGAGCATCCCGAAGCCCGATGGCATGATGGAGCGCTCGCTTCAGTTCGTGAAGTGGCTGGTCAAAGAGAACCCGGACGGAAAGTGGGAGCAGTTCCTCACCGCCGATGGCCATGGCTTGCGATGGGAGAAGGTCATCATGAGTGGCATCTCGCACGGCAGCACCACGGCGGCCCGTTTTGCCTTGCACCAGAAGGTGGACCGCGTGGTGATGTTCTCCGGTCCGCGTGATAACACGGAGACGTGGCAGGGCGGTGCCTCCGCCACGCCCTCGAATCGCTTCTTTGGTTTTACCCATGTGCTCGATGGTGGCTGGACGGCAGATCACTATTGCCGCTCCTGGCAATTGCTGAAGCTGCACGATCACGGCCCCATCGTGAACATCGACTCCGCCAAGCCTCCCTATGGCAACACACGCCGCCTCATCACCAACATCGACGTGAAGAACAACGCCGGCCGCGCCCACACCATCGTCGTGCCCGGCGGCAAGGATGCGATGGGCCAGTGGATCTACGACGAGGTCTTCCGCTACCTCTTCACTCATCCCGTGGATCAAAGCGGCCCCGCCGTGCCGGTGGATACCGACTGCGAGATGGACCAGCAGGTCAAGAAGTGAAAGCATGAACGCCCTTCGCTCCAAGCGCTGTGCTTCTTTGCGGTAAGACCGAATCACCATCCCATGAAACCCAACCTGGTCCTCCTCGCCGCCGTCTCGCTGGCACTTTTTACTTCGTCCTTCGCCGCCGATGCTCCGGTCAAGACGCAGAAGCCCGCTCCCGAGCACCGGAAGTATGAGTTGCCCATCGAGCCGGATGAAAACGTCTCGTATGGCCCGCATCGGATGCAGGTGATTTACTTTTGGCGGGCGAAGTCCGAGCAGCCCACGCCGCTGCTCGTTTACATCCACGGCGGCGGTTGGCAGGGCGGGGATCGCTCGGTGGTGCGCAGCCTGCTGAAGCCTGCTCTCGAAGCGGGCATCTCGGTGGCGTCGGTGGAGTATCGCATGATCAAAGACGCCACTGCCGACGGCCTCGTGCCGCCGGTGAAGGGGCCGATGCTCGACTGCGCCCGTGCTTTGCAGTTCTGCCGCAGCAAGGCGAAGGAGTGGAATCTCGACAAAACCAAGGTCGCTCTCTCCGGCGGGTCGGCTGGTGCCTGCACGAGCCTCTGGCTGGCCTTTCACGATGAAATGGCCGACCCAAACAGCCCCGATCCCATCGCCCGCGAGTCCACCCGCGTGCTCTGCGCCGCGGTATCTGGTGCCCAGACCACGCTCGACCCACATCAGATGCGTGCATGGACACCCAACAGCAAATATGGCTCGCATGCCTTCGGCATCGCGTGGGATGCGAAGAAGAAAATCGGGTCCTTCCAGATGTTCTACGATGCCCGCGAGCGCCTCCTGCCGTGGATCAAAGAATACTCGCCCTACGAACTCGTCACCCCCGGCGATCCGCCCGTGGGCCTCTACTACAGCAGCCCGCCAAACCTCGGTCATGACGAAAAAGACCCCACCCACACCGCGAACTTCGGCGTGAAGCTCAAAGAGCATTGCGATGCCCACCAAGTCCCCTGCGACCTCATCTATCCCGGCGCCCCGAACGTGAAACACGCCACCGACAGCGACTACATCAAGGCCTACCTGAGGCCTGAGCTGAAGTAAGCCTTTAACACTCAGACAATGCTTTGAACATGAAACCCACCCTCACCCTACTCTCCGCTCTTTTCCTCGCTTCGCTGCTGCCGCTCTCCGCAGCGGAGTTGAGGGTCGCCTCTGTTCTGGCGGATCACATGGTTTTGCAACGCGACAAGCCTGTCGCCGTGTGGGGCTGGGCGGATGCGGGTGCCGAGGTCACGGTCGAGTTCGCCGCACAGAAGAAAACGTCGAAAGCCGACGCCCAGGGCCAATGGCTCGTGAAGCTCGATCCCATGCCCGCGAGTGACCAGCCACGCGATCTCCTCATCTCTTCAAATCATCAATCACAAAGCATCAGTCATCAATGCACAGACGTGCTCGTGGGCGAGGTGTGGCTCGGCTCCGGCCAGTCAAACATGGCGATGACGGTCGCGGGTTGTTACCACTTCGATGCGGAGAAGGCGGCGGCAAAGTTCCCTCTCATCCGCCATTATCGCGAAAGCTCCGGCCCTGCTGAGCAGCCACAGGCCGAGGGCAAAGGCGCCTGGCAGGCATGCACGCCGGAGACGGTCGGCGGTTTCTCCGCGGCGCTGTATTTCTTCGGCCGCGAGATTCACAAGGAGGTCGGCGTGCCTGTCGGCCTCATCAACACGTCGGTGGGCGGCACGCCCATCGAATCCTGGGTTGCCGCCGAGGTGCAGTCCTCCGATCCGGAGACGAAGGCGAACTACGACACGCGCCTGGAGGCGCACCGGAAGTTCGATCCCGCGCAGGCACCCGCTTTGCATCAAAAGCAGCTCGCCATCTGGAAAGCCGCGTCCGAGAAGGCGAAAGCCAACGGCACCCCGTTCGTCACCCCGCCGCCGAAGGACCCACTCGCGATGTGGAAGCTCAAAGGCGGCCCCTCCGGCCTCTTCAATGGCAAAGTCGTGAACCTCGTGCCCTACACGCTGCGCGGCATGCTTTGGTATCAAGGCGAAGGCAATGCTGGCAACCCCGGCCTTTATCACAAGCAGCTCACGCAACTCGTGACGAGCTGGCGCACGCTGTGGAATGACGAGGTGCCCTTTGCCTGGGTGCAGCTCCCGAACTACACCGCGCCCGGCGAAGGCTGGCCCCGCGTGCGTGAATCCATGCTGAAGACGCTCGCCCTGCCCAAGACCGGCATGGCCATCACCATCGACCTCGGCGATGCGAAGGACATCCATCCGAAGAACAAGCAGGATGTCGGCAAACGCCTCTCCTACTGGGCGCTCGGCACCGTGTATGGCAAAACCGTCCCCGCCATCAGCGGTCCGCTGCCCGCAGGCTCGACCATCAACGGCCATGCGATCACCGTTTCCTTCCATCACACGAATAGCGGCCTCAAATCGATCACCGGCGGCCCGCTCACCGGCTTCCAGATGGCCGGAGCCGATCAACAATGGAAGCCCGCCAAGGCCAAGATCGTCGGCAAGACCGTCGTCGTCAGTAGCGCTGAGGTCGCGCAGCCCGTGGCCGTTCGTTACGCCTGGAAAGACTGGCCCGACTACAGCCTCGCCAATGGCGCAGGATTGCCTGCTTCGCCTTTCCGGACGGACGATTGGCCTGTGGTGAAGAAGTGATGGTGTGGTCGGGAGTGCTGTCTTTGAGCAACGTCCACCTTGAGGTGTGAGGGCGCCTCCCACCGGTCATTTTCACCCGCTGAAAACTTTTTTCGGCAAATGAAGCCGGGAATAGGGAGGTATGAGGTGACTTCCCCATGTCGCAGCCTCCAGACCATCCTCCCCATGACCAGTTCCTCCGCCTCTATGCGGAGCATGAGGTGGCGTTGCACACGTTTGTCCGCTCGATGATGCCTACTCGGGAAGAGGCGTTGGAGGTGATGCAGGAGGTCATTGTCATCCTTTGGCAGAAGTTCAGCCTGGTGGACGACTTCCGGCCTTGGGCTTTCGGGGTCGCTCGCCTTGCGGCCTTGCGGCATCTGGAGCGCCGGAAGCGTGACCGGCATGTCTTTGATCATGAACTCGTCCATCAGTTGGCCGATGATTCCGCCGCGATGACTGAACGGCATTCGGATCAGCGGGAGGCGCTGGAGAGCTGCCTGCAAAAGCTCTCCACCACCCAGCGCGAGCTGGTGCTCACCGCCTACACCAAAGGCACCCGCATGGATGATCTCGCCAAACGGCGCGGGCAGACGCCAATGGCTCTCTACAAACTGCTTCACCGCATCCGGCAGGCGCTGCTGGAGTGCGTGCGGCGAACCCTGGCTCAGGAGGAAACGACATGAACCACGACTGGCATGATCTCGTCCAGCGCTACATCGCTGGCACACTCAAGGACGATGAAGCTCTGGCGCTTCAAAACGCTCTCAAGTCCGACAAAGACCTCCGGGCGCTCTATCTCGACTACATGAATCTGGATGTGGCCTTGGGATCGCATGCGGAATCCAGCGCTGCGGTGAATGAAATCCTGGTATCACCGCTGACTGAAAGCAAACCCGCCGGGCGCTGGTATGCTTGGCTTCCGCTCACCGCAGCGGCGGCGATTGTCCTGCTGGCCTTCATCGTCTGGCCACGCGCGGCGGTGGATCAAGAAGCGATTTCCAATGGAGTCGCGATGGTCAGTGACACCTTGGATGCCGCCTTTGCTGAAACTGCGGTGCGCAGTGGAGATACCATCTCGCCGGGGAAGCTGACCTTGAATAAAGGCCTGGCGCAGATCGAGTTCTTCAGCGGGGCGACGGTTTTGATTGAAGGGGCCACGCAGCTCGAAATCATCTCGGCCTGGGAGGCGCGTTGTGTGAGCGGTCGCGTGCGCGTGCATGTGCCGCCAGCCGCGAAGGGCTTCCTCATGCATGCGCCGGATGTGAAGCTGGAGGACCTCGGCACGGAGTTCGCCCTGAATGTGAAGGGCCAGGACAGCGCGGTGCATGTTTTTGATGGCGAGGTCATCGCGCATACGAAGGACAAAGCGCCTGCGAGTCTGAAGGTGGGCATGTCATTGGCCTCCACCACGGCGGGTGTGTCGCCGCAGGATTTCCTGCCTATCAGCGAACTGCAAGGGCTGATCCGCCAGCGCGAGCAACGCCGTTTTCAGCAATGGCAGGCGTGGTCGGAAGGGACGAGCAAAGACCCGCGTCTCATTGCTTATTACACCTTCCAGCATGCGCCGGATGATCGCTGGGATCGGCTGGTGAGCAACTTCGCGGCTCCTCAGCTAAAGCAGCGTGCTGGCGGTGCTGTCGGTGCAAAGTGGACGCAAGGTCGCTGGCCCGAAAAGGAAGCGCTGGAGTTCAAGCGACCGGGCGACCGCCTTCGCTTGAATCTCGACGGCAGTTACACGGCGCTCACCTTTTCTGCCTGGGTGAAGGTGGACAGTGTGGACAAGAAATACAACTCGTTGCTGCTTACCGATGGTTACGACAACGGCGAACCGCACTGGCAGATCTATGAAGACGGCAGCCTCATGTTCTCCATCATCTATCGACCTGATGGGATCACACGCGGCGGAGACTGGAACCAGATCTATTTCTCAAAACCTGTCTTTGGTCCCGACAGCCTGGGGCGCTGGCATCACATCGCGGTGAGTTATGACAATCAAAGCGGGCAGGTCATCCAATACTTCGATGGAGCCGAGGTCAGCCGTGAGGTGTCGAAGCTGCATCACGCCGGACGCCCGATCACCTATGGACCGTGCGAACTGGGCAACTGGGGACTGCCAACCCAAGGTCATCCGTTCCCCATCCGCAATCTCAACGGCGCGATCGACGAGTTCGCCATCTACGCCGCCGTGCTTAGCGGGGCAGAAATCCAGTCCATCTTTGAAAACGGCCATCCCAAATGAGGCTGCTCCTATCCCTTCTCCTTCTTCCATTAATCGCTCCTGCACGGGAACCCTTGGTGGAATGCGACCTTGTGGGCGTTTTCCCGCCTCACGCCAGTTGGCGCGCCATCAGCTCCGGCCATGCGGGTTGTGAAGGAGCCCAGTGGGTCGGCGACACGCTGCACTACGCCGCGCATCATGACGGCTTC
>CANNQP010000075.1 GCA_947507875.1 Verrucomicrobiaceae bacterium
GTGATGTTTAGCGATGAGGATGCCCTTCGCCAAAAGCTCTGGAAAGCCCGCAAAGCCTCCGGTGGGCTGCTCGGCCAATTGAGCCCCAGTTACGTCGTGCAGGACGCGGTGATACCAAAGCGTGCCTTGGCCGAGGTGCTTCAGCTTGTCTATGATGAAGCCGATGCCGCAAACATCCGCGCGGTGAATGTCTTCCATGCAGGCGATGGTAATCTGCATCCGAATTTCCTCTTCGATTCGCGTGTTCCAGGTGAACTGGAGAAGGTGGAACTCATCAGCAAGCGACTCATGCAGCGAGTCATCGACGTCGGTGGCACACTCAGCGGTGAGCACGGCATCGGCAATGACAAGTCCGCTTACATGCCGCTGGTTTTCGGGCCGGACTCCATGCGTCTCCAACTTTCGGTGCCAGCCGCCTTCAATCCCACGCATCAAATGAATCCGCTCAAGGTTTTCGACAAACGCCGCTTCGTCGCATGAACATCTTCCCACCCATGCAGCACGAACGGCTCTTCGTTCCCTTGCTCGATGAAGTCGATGGCACGCTGTGCCTGCCCGCGAATGCGACAGCGGCTGACATTCACTCTCAAGCTCACGCGCATCGCCTGCGCTTTCCGCTGCTTTTGGATGAGGCAAAAACTTTGCGTGAACAAATCGCCGCCACCACTCATGCGCCAGCCTCTTGTCGCTTTGGGCCGTATTGCGACAACATTCTTGGTATGAATTGGCGGTTGCCGAGTGGACGCATCGTGCGCATCGGCGAGCGTGTCGTCAAAACCACGACGGGCTACGATTGGCTGCGCTTTTTGCTGCACACCGGCTCGCGCTACGGCGAGCCGGTGGACTACGTATTGCGGTTGCGACCAGACTGTGGATTCACGGCCATTGCCCGCTTCGAAGGAAGCGCCCAGGCTTTGCAGGCTTGTGTATCAAAATTACTTTGCAGCGGCTGGATGCACTGGTGGGATGCAGTGGATTTTTTCACGGACGCAGGGACATCATGCGTCCGAGTGGTCATCCATTGTGTGCCCGACGAAGCATTCATGTTTGCTGATCAGCTCGAACACGTTGCTGCATCGACGAGCACTCAGCTCACGTTGCAAAGCAACGTGCCCCCGCCCCTCGATGGCCTTCCCGATCTTGTGATTAAAACAACGCCGGATCGTGCCATCGGTCTCGCTGAGGAACTTGCGCACGCTGCGCGGTGTTGTGTGGCGCTGTGCTACAGCGGTGTCGTCCACGTCTATATGAACGAGAACGAAGACCTCACCGAGCGCACTCAAGCTCTCGTCCAACCTTACACAGCAGAACTCCACACGCTCGGGGGCGACTGGCATTCCCGCTGGTTGCCTGCCACGCCGCCAACGATCACCGAGTCTGCTTGGCTCAACACGCTGGAGGAAGCCATTCATGAGCTCTGAAGCAAGATCTCCAGACTACTTTTCCAACTGCACGCACTGCGGCTTCTGCCTCGCCGTGTGCCCCACTTACAAGCTCACCGGTGATGAAAACAACTCGCCGCGGGGACGATTGCGCTTATGGAGCGAAGAAGCGGCAGGACGGCTGCCGCAAGACAAGTGGACAGACTTTTATACCGCCGAGTGTGTCGGTTGTCTCGCCTGTGAGACAGCTTGTCCAGCGACGGTGCCTTATGGTTCGATCTTCGAGCACGTTCGCCATGAGCACGTCGCTTTGCATCGCTTCAAGCCCAAGCTCGCGCTCCGATGGGCAGCAGCAGTGATCAAGCGTCCGATGTGGTTCAATCTCGCCTTGCTGCCTGCCCGACTCTTGCGCCGCGCTGGCCTCAGCGTGCATCGTTTTCTCTTTCCAGGCCGTCCGTCAGCTCTGAAAAGCACCGCTGCGTATGCCAAAGAACTCATGCAGCGACATCGCCCCACGGGTCCGCGTGTGGCTTTTCTCACAGGTTGCCTGATGGAAGCCATGTTTCGCGAAATCAACTTCGCGACCGTGCGGGTGCTCATTGAGAACAACGTCCAAGTCCTCGTTCCTGAGGGGCAGGGCTGCTGCGGTGCCTTTCAGGAACACACGGGACTTGATGGTGTGGAAGCCCTTCGTGCGCAGAACCGGCGAGCGTTTGGCCCGCTCGATGTCGATGCCATTGTCAGCAACTCATCCGGCTGCGGTTACGCTTTGGGCAAGACATTGCAGCCCAACAAACAAGTGCGTGATGTGCTCAGCTTCCTCGGTGAACTCGGCCCCGTGCGCCGCCAGCGTGCCCGCGATGATGGCACGCGAGTCTATGTCGATCTGCCCTGCCACCTCGTGCATGGACAGAAGGCGGCAGGCATTCCCGCGAATGTGCTCCATGCCACCGGCTACCGTTGGGAACTCGCGCCCAAGGCCAAGGACTGCTGCGGCTCCGGTGGCGTTTACAACATCCAGAAGCCCGAGAACGCGCAGGAAATCCTCGCCGACAAATCCGCCTTCCTCAACGAAGCCGAAGGCGCAACCGTCATCCTCGGCACCTCCAATCACGTCTGCATGATGCAATGGCACAGCGCCGGAGCCACTGGACTCGTCTCTCGCCCCTATGAGGTCAGACACATCATCCAACTCCTCGATCCTGGAGAGCTGTTCAGCATTCGAACCATCTCACCACAGCCATGAAATCAACGCTCACCCTCCTCACTAGCCTGCTGATTGCACAGCTAGCCGTCTTTGCCCAAGGGAAGCCTGAAGTCGTCATCGCCACCAAGGCCGCGAAACGTGCCTGGGAATCCGCGCCCGATGAAAAGAAGGCGCTGTGGCAACACCAGCGCGAGGCATTGAAGTACATCGACCTCTCCGAAGACACCCAACGGCAGATTGTCATCGCTCGCGGTTCGCCGAAGCCTAACGAATACCATGCCCATCCGACCACGGTAATGCTGCCGGACAACAAGACGATGTTTTGTGTCTGGAACCTCGGCCACGGTGGGCACGCGGGGCCGATGGCTCGCAGCGATGATGCGGGGCTGACGTGGACGCGCATGGATGACGTCCTGCCGCCGAACTTCGTCAACTTCAAGAACTGTCCCAGCGTTTACCGCATCATGGATCCGCAGGGCAAAGCGCGCTTGTGGGTCTTTGCCGCACGCACCTTGACCGACAAGGAGAACCCCAAGCTCATCGAAGGCCGTCATGAAGGCTTCATGCCGCGTATCGTCAGCGAGGACGATGGCAAGACCTGGCGCGAACTGCCGCCGATCGGCGGGCCGATCCGCAAGGACGATCCCTTCCGCTGCATCATGACCTTCTCCAGCATCGTGCAACTGAAGGATGGCTCGCATCTCGGCATGTTTCATCGCGGTAGCGGCATCGGCGAGGAAGGCACGCTGCAAGTGCTGCAATCGATCACCCGCGACGGTGGCTTCACCTGGTCCCCGCCCACGCTAGCCTGCGACGGTGCCAAGTTTGACGTTAAACACCCGTGCGAGCCCTATGTCTTTCGCTCGCCCGATGGCAACGAACTCTGCTGCCTCATGCGCGAAAACAAACGCAGCGGCACCAGCCTAGTTATGTTTAGCCGCGATGAAGGCAAAACATGGTCCCAAGCCGTGGATGCGCCATGGGGGCTCACCGGTGATCGGCATCACGGCATCACTTTGCCCGATGGTCGAATGGTCATCGTCTTCCGCAACGCCTCGCCGCAGTCGAAAGACAAAGGCGGCTTCATCGCCTGGGTCGGCACCTACGACGACATCAAGCAGGAGAAGCCTGGCCAGTATCGCATCAGTCTGCTGAAGACCTTCAAAGACGGTTTCTACCCCGGCATCCATCTGCTCCCCGACGGCACGATTGTGGTCACGACGTATGCGAACTATCGAAAAGACGACGTTGGCTGCTCCATCGTCAGCGTGCGCTTCAAAATGAGCGAGGTGGAGGCAGAGCTAGTGAAAGCGCCGAAGTCATCTGTGCAAAGGCAAATTGAACGATGATGCCCCGAATGGTAACATCCAATATCCGACGCGGAGTGCTCTTCTTCGCTTTGACTTTAGCGATCATCACTTACGTGGATCGAGTTTGCATCTCGCAGGCGGCTCCGAGGATGCAGGAGGATCTGGGTTTGACGAAAATTCAAATGGGTTATGCCTTCACGGCGTTTGGTTGGGCTTATGCGTTGTTTGAAATTCCTGGTGGCTGGCTTGGAGATCGTATTGGGCCGCGCAAGGTGCTGATGCGGGTGGTGGGCATGTGGTCCATCTTCACGGTGGCGACGGGTTGGTCGTGGAACCTGGTGTCGCTGGTGGTCTGTCGCTTTTTCTTTGGGGTGGGCGAGGCGGGTTGTTTTCCGAACATCACGAAGGCTTTTGCCCATTGGTTTCCAGCTTCCGAGCGCGTCAAAGCCCAGGGCATCTTGTGGCTGAGCGCTCGCTGGGGTGGTGCCTTCACCCCGCTCCTGGTCGGTTGGATGCTGGCGAGTGGTGGCGAGGATACGTTTGGACTTGGCCTGCACTATCGCTGGGTGTTTCTGATCTTCGGTCTGCTGGGTGTGCTGTGGGCGTTGATGTTCTACCGCTGGTTCCGTGACTACCCGAAGGATCATCCTGGCGTCAGTGCGGCTGAGTTGGCTATCATCGGCGAACCGCAGGCTAGCAGTGGTCATTCCATGCCGTGGGGCAAGCTGCTGGCCTCGCGCACGGTCTGGATGCTCTGGGCGCAGTATTTCTTCATGTCCTACGCTTGGTATTTTTATATCACCTGGTTCCCCACTTACTTGAAGGAACAGTTCAGCAGCCTGGACGATATGCAGCGCTCTCTGCTGGCCTGCGTGCCGCTGTTTTTCGGCGGCATTGGCTCCATGCTCGCGGGTCTGCTTTCTGCACGGTTGGATCTGTGGTTCGGCAGCATCGCCCGCACCCGGCGCTGGCTGGGAGTGCTAGGTATGGGCGCGGCAGGAGTGATGCTGCTCATCTCGATGCAACTCCACACACCGGTGGCCTCCGTGCTCGCCATAGGTCTCGCGGCCTTGTGCAGCGATCTCGCCATGCCTGGTGCCTGGGGCGCGTGCATGGATGTCGGCGGACGTCATACAGGCGCGCTCTCTGGCAGCATGAACATGATGGGTCAGATCGGTGGAGCCATCGCGCCTATGGCTGTGCCTCTTCTTCTCGCTGCTACGAACAATAACTGGGCCCTCAACCTGGGGCTCTTCGCTCTCAGCTATTTCCTCGGTGCCATCTGCTGGGTCTTCATCAACTCCGACGAACGTTTGCATGAATAAGTGCAGCATGTGATGGCCGCTCCATGTCGGAGTGCGTGCAAGATCTGCAAGACGGGCTGCTTCAGACGCCAAGGCTAAAATCACCTTTTCATAAACACTACGCTCAGAGTCTAAGCCGCTCAGGTCATGGTTCTCAGTATCCAGAGGGTTTAACCGCACGATTGCGAAAGAAATCAAAAACCAAGTGAGTAGTACACTGGTATGACCTCCTACCACATGCTTTTTCTATGAATCAGATCGATCTTCAAAACCGCATCGCCATCGTCACGGGCGGGGCTCGGGGCATTGGCCGGGCCATTGCCGAACGTCTCCTCGCCTCGGGGGCACGCGTCTCGCTGTGGGATGTGGATGCAGCGGCGCTCGCGCAGGCTTCGTCCGAGATGGGCACGCCGGACACGGTGCACACTGCGACCGTCGATCTCGCGGCCCTCGCCTCTGTCCAGGCCGCCACCGCAGCCACCGTGGCTGCGTTTGGAAAGATCGACATTCTGATCAACAACGCGGGCATCACCGGTGGCAATGCAAAGACCTGGGAACTCGATCCTGCCGACTGGCGGCGCGTGATGGAGATCAATCTGAACGGCCCCTTTTACTGCTGTCACAGCGTGGTGCCGCACCTCATTACCAACGGCTACGGCCGCATCGTGAACATCGCCTCCATTGCAGGCAAGGAAGGCAATCCCAATGCCGCCCACTACAGCGCTTCCAAGGCTGCTGTCATCGCATTGACGAAGTCTCTCGGCAAGGAACTCGCCACGGCGAACATCACTGTCAATGCCGTCACACCTGCCGTCATCGCCACGGACATCCTCCAGCAGATGCAGCAATCGCACATCGATTACATGCTCTCGAAGATTCCGATGGGACGCTTTGGCAAGAAGGAAGAAGCCGCCGCCCTCGTGGCCTGGCTGTGCTCCGACGAGTGCTCCTTCTCTACCGGTGCTGTCTTCGACCTCTCCGGCGGCCGCGCGACGTATTAAAATCCATCACTCCTTTCATAATGAATATCACCGCCCTCGAACGCCCTACCTCCCTCGTCGAACGGGTCTGCCAGCAACTTGCCGAATTCATCCGTGGCGACAGCACCGATGAAGAGCGCTGGTTGCCTGCCGAACGCTCCCTCGCGGAAAAACTCGGCGTCAGCCGCACTGTCGTGCGTGAGGCGACGAAGCGACTGGAGCAGCAAGGCATGCTGGAAATCCAGCACGGCACCGGCATCAAGATCGTGGACCGCCTTCACCGCCCTTTGAATGACTCCCTCTCGCTGCTCATTCCTGATATGGCGGACCGTCTTCAGCAGCTCAATGAGACACGGCTCTCCATCGAACCGGATGCCGCCGCCTACGCCGCGCAACGAGCCACCAAGGAGCAACTCAAGACGATGCGGCGCATCCAGAAGCAGCTCGAAAACGCCGCCGAAGGCCCTGCGGCCATCGAGGCCGACATCGCAGCACATCACGCCATCGCCGATGCCAGTGGCAACCTCATCTATCGTCTCATCCTCGATTCCCTCGCCGATCTCGGTGTCTCCAGTCGTCTGCGCACCATTGGCCGCATCGGCAAGCGAGCCGCCATCGAGCAACACGAAGCCATCCTCGTCGCCATCGAGAACCGCGACCCCGAAGCCGCCCGCGCCGCCATGCGCAGCCACATCCTTGCTGCTGGTGAGGATATGGATCTGCCCGCGCTGAAAACCAAGAAGGCGAAATGAGATATGAAGCCCCTCTTTTTATCCTCCCTCTCTTTATCACTGCTCTGCATCACCGCGCAGGCAGCCGACGGCGCGTTCTTCGACTCGAAAGTGCTGCCCATTCTCCAGCAGCGCTGTTTTGAGTGCCACTCGCATGGCTCGAAGATCAAAGGAGGCCTCGCGCTCGACTCACGCTCGGGCTGGGAGGAGGGCGGCGACAACGGTCCCGCCATCAAGCCAGGCCAATTAGAGGAAAGTCTGGTCATCAAAGCGGTCCGCTACGTGGACTCGGAGTTCGAAATGCCTCCGAAGGCCAAGCTTCCTGCCAGTGAGATCGCCATACTCGAAGAATGGGTGAAAAGCGGTGCGCACGACCCGCGTGTCTCTGGCACTGCCAAGACGAAAAAAGGCATCGATCTGGCCGAAGGCCGGAAGTTTTGGGCCTTCCAACCCGTGAGCAATCCCAAGCCGCCGCTGGTGAAAGATACCGCATGGCCGCTTGATCCGTTGGATCATTTCATCCGCAAGTCGCTGGAAGCAAAGAGCATCAAGCCCGTGGGTGATGCAGATCGCTACACTTGGCTTCGTCGCGTGAGCCTTGATCTCACGGGCCTGCCTCCGACAGAGAATGACATCGAATCCTTTACAAAAGACTCGTCATCCGATGCGTATGCGAACGCTGTCGATCGTTTGTTAAACTCCAAAGCCTACGGCGAGCGTTGGGCGCGGCATTGGCTCGATCTCACCGGTTATGCCGACATGATGGGCACATCGAACGCCGTGTTTGCCGAGCACGCTTGGCGCTATCGCGATTACCTCATCAACGCTTTCAACGCAGATAAGCCCTTCGATGAGTTCGTGCGTGAGCAGATCGCGGGTGACTTGATGCCGTCAAAATCTGTCGAAGATCGCGCCGAAAAAATCACCGCCACGGGCTTCCTCATGGTGGGCGACATTGAGATCGTGAACCCGGACAAGGCGAAGATGGAGACCGATCACATCGATTCCCAGATGATCAAAATCGGCCAGACCTTCATGGGCATGACGCTCGGCTGTGTGCGCTGCCACGATCACAAGTTCGACCCCATCGGAGTCGATGACTACTACGGCATCGCGGGCATGCTGCGCAGCTCACCCTCCTCGCACAAAATGCCAAATATGGGCGTGTGGAGCACCATCAACAGCACCGCATTGCCTGAGACCCCGGCTCAACTTGCTGCGCGCAAAAAGGTCGAAGCCGAGAACGAACAACGCGTCGCGAGCATGAAGGTCGAGCAAAAGAAGCTCACCGATGAGAGAGCCACTGTCGCCAAACAACTCGCCGCTCTTGGCAAACCCACAGCGCCAGCATCAAAAGTCGTCGCCGCTACGGACAATGCACAACGCGACATTAAGACCAATGCTGACACCAAGCCTGCTGGCGACAAAGACGCCCTCAGCAAACGCCGCGACGAAATCGACGCCCAACTCAAGAAACTAGCCGACACCATCAATCACGCCGAGTTCTTCAAGGACAAGACCCCACGTGCCTTCGCCATGAGCGATGGCCCGGCGCCTGCTGACATGCCGATCTACGTGCGCGGCAATCCGTATGCACCAAGCAACGTCGTTCCACGCGGAGTCGTTCGCGTGGCGTCGTGGGACAAGCTTCCCGCCATCCCAGCCGGCCAGAGTGGACGTTTGCAACTCGCCAACTGGCTTGCCGATAAACGTAACCCGCTCACCGCCCGCGTGACCGTGAACCGCATTTGGCAAAAGCTCTTCGGCACGGGTATCGTGCCCAGCGTGGATTACTTCGGCACTCGTGGCGATGTGCCCACGAACCCTGAGTTGCTCGATCATCTTGCTAGTCGATTCATGCGCGGTGGTTGGTCGCAGAAAGCGTTTCTTCGCTCGCTCGTTCTTAGCCGCGCTTATCGCCTGAGCAGCTCCAACGATGCCCTAGCGATGAAGCTCGACCCCGAGAACAAACTCTTCTGGCGCATGAACCGCCAGCGCCTCGATGCCGAGGCCATGCGCGATTCCATGCTCGCCA
>CANNQP010000076.1 GCA_947507875.1 Verrucomicrobiaceae bacterium
AAAACTCCGGCGGGCCGTTGAGGTGCTCGCATTTCTCGGGTTGGCCCGGGAGGAAATCGATAACCTGGTTTTGGGCGCGGAGGTTGTCCTGAAGGGCGGCGACATTCACCCTTTGCACGGGGATTCCTTCTTTCACTGCCATGGCAGCGGCGACTCCGGCGGCATGGCCGGTGATCATCCAGGTGCTTTCGAGGCGGAGGGTGCAAAAAGCCACATGGGTGTAGCTGGCCGCGCCGGGCACGAGGAGGTTGGTGCATTCGGCCGGCTTTGGCGTGAGGGCGCGATACGGAATCTGATTGGCGTAGCCCATGCGCCAGATGCGGCCTTCGTTGACGAACTCGTTTTCATTCAAGGCCACGCGCTGGACGTGATGGCAGTCGATGAAGTGGCTGCTCATGCCAATGCTGTCCGGCTTGCGGCGGTCGGTCTGCACGTCGTGCTGCGTCATGACATGCTCGCCTCTCATGCGGCGTGCCTCGCGAACGTAGAGCTGATAGGGCAGATGGCCGTTGTCGGCGAACTCATCCTTGTGCAGGCCGAGTGCTTTCATTTCCTGCTGCACCTTCGCAGGCACCGCCTCGTCGGTGGCGAGGAAGTGAAGCAGGCCGAGGGTGTAATCCATGTGATCCTCCTCGATGCGGGCACGCTGCTCGTAGCTGGCATCCGGCCAGTCGAACTGCCCGCCGAAGTGCCCGAGGGAGAAGATGGCGGATTGCTTGTTGTTCAGCTCGAACTTGCCGTTCCTCCGTTCGTAGAGGTCGATGATGTCGTAGAGCTTCACCGGCTTCTTTTGCGCCGTCTGATCGCGCAGCCAATCGGCCAGCAGCGAGTAACGCGTGGCGTCGTAGTGCCTTGGCGCGGGGATCGGCACCTGGAACTGCGGGTCTTTGGCCACCGTAAGGCGATAGTTGTAGTTCATGGGTGCGCGATGCGCCGCGCCCTCCGTGAGGTCTTTGGCCCAAGCGCTGATGCCGGGCAGCAGCTTTCCCTGCGCATCCACGGTGCGGGCTTTGCGCGGAGTTTTGTCAAAACGGATGCCCGCTGCTTCTTCGCCAAACTCCGCCTTGGACTCGCGGCCCACGGCATACTTCACGCCCGCTCGTGCCATGAGGTCGCCCTCGTAGCTCGCATCGATGAAAACCTTCGCCGTGAGCATCGTACCGTCGGTGAGCGTGATGCCGCTGATCGCCGCGCCATCCTTCGTCACCGTGTCCACACTCGCTCCGTAGCGAATCTGCACGCCCGCTTCCTTCAGCATGTCGAGATACACCTTCTCCGCGACGCTGGACTCGAAGAAGTAAATGGTGTCGAGCCGCTTGTCCTTGTGCGGGTAGGTCTGCTGGGCCTTGGCCTCCTCGTAGTGCCTGCCCATGCGCCGATAAAACTCGTCCGCAAAGCCACCGATGGTCCACTTCAGCATGTGCTCGCTCTCGGCCGTGTTGATGCCGCTCGTGCTGAGGCCGCCGACATGCTTCGTCGGCTCGATGAGCACCACTTTCGCGCCTTCACGCGCCGCGGTGATGGAGGCTGCGATGCCGCACGGCACGCCGGAATAGACGACGATGTCCGACGAGGCGGCATGGAGGCAAGAGCAGACCAAGCTGCAAAGCGAGAATCGCAGAAATTTCTTCATGGATGGTCAATGGAATTGGTTCACTGGGTATCAAGATGGATCTCGGGATGCTATCGTGCCAGCGACTTGATCCACTGCTTGAGCAGGTCCACGGCGTGGGTGTCGGTTTCGCGGGTGCCGACGAGGGGCATGCGGAGAAAGCCTTCGGTGGCAGTCATGCGGGTGAGGATTTGACTGTGAGCAGCATCACCTGGAGCGATGATGCGGCGGGTGGTGTTTCCGCCATGATTGATGACGAGGCCGTCGATGAGGCCGGTTTGCTCCAGCGCGATTTCGGGGCGGAGATTCCAAGTTGTTGGGGAAAGGCCACCGGGTTGATGACAATTGGCGCAGTTCACGGCGAGGTAGCTGCGGGAACGCTCCGCGATGGGGGCAGATGAATCACTGGCGCTGGTGTGCTTGGGGGCGGCACGGGCAGGTTGTGGCATGCCTGCGAGCAGGCCGTGCTGACTGAGGAGGTCGAGTTGATTGCCTGGGAATCCTTTGAAGATGGATTCGCGATTGAGCTGCCGGGTGTTGAAGGACAGGGCAAAGCCAGCATTGGCGTTGTGGCACAGCATGCACTCCGCTTGACCGGGAAAGCGCCAGCTTTGGGTGCGTGACACGCCTTGTTCACGCACTGTGATCTGTGTTTCAGCGCCCGACTCCGGGACGAGGATGGCTTCGGTTCCCGCGTCATTCCAGCGATAGCTGACCCCATAGGCACCGGCTTCATTTTTCACGAGGAGACGCGTCTCGATGGGGCGGGCTGTTTTTGGGTTCCCGCGTTCAGTTTCCAAATCCAGATGCTGCACCCAGATCATGCCACTGGGGAAGTTCCAGTTGCCATCCCGTGTGCCTTCGATGCGGCTTTTGAGATCCGGCATGACGAACCAATGGCGTGAACGAGCATGGTCGTTCCAGGCTGGATGATTCACCGCGTAGGGCAGCACCGATGAAGCGGGAGAGAGTTCGCTGGGGCGTGTGAAGAGGCGCGTGTCGCTTAGCTTCTGAGGGAATCCGGCACCGGGCCTACCTGCGATGAGCCGGAGGATCTTGCCTCCGCTGTAATCCGTCGCGAGCACGTCGCCATTGGTCGGATCGGCGTGAAAGGCGGTGATGGCACTCTTTCCCGTGAGGCGTGTGACCACGGGCGGCTTGCCCTCACGGCGCAGGAGGCTCCAGAGATTGCCCGAGGCGTAGTCGGCGAAGAGATATTTGCCCCTCAGCTCAGGGAATCGGCTGCCATGGTAGACGAGGCCTCCCGTGATGGAGTTTCCCTGACCGGTGCCAGAGCCATGGGGATAGGCGTGGAGTGAAGGCACGCTGTCAAACGCGGTTTCGGCGGCAGTGGGTTTCTTCGGACCTCCAGCCAGCCCTTCGCGGTAGGGCCAGCCGTAGTTGCCACCGCGAGTGACGATGTTCACCTCCTCCCAGGAGCCGCCGCCGACATCAGCCATCCAAAGGTCGCCGGTTTTGGGATCAAAATGAATCTGCCAGGGATTGCGCATGCCGATGGCCCAGAACTCGGTGCGGACCTTGTCCAAGGCGGTGAGGGTCACTCCGTTGAGCTTGCCATTCCACGAGCCGCCGAGGCTTTGATGAACGAAAGGGTTGTCCTTCGGGACCGTGAAGCGGGCCTTGCCCTCAGTGAGGGGGATGGAAGGATGCACGTTAGGCTCCAAGCCACCGGGCTTGCGGTCCACGTCGATGCGCAGGATGCCGGAGAACAAGTTTTTGCTGATGTTCTGACCATTTTCGTATTGGTCGTTCTGGCCGCCTTCGTCACCGAGGGAGATGTAGAGATAGCCGTCAGGGCCAAAGCGCAGTGATGAGCCTTGATGATTAGGAGCCTGGTCGAGTTGTTCGATGAAAACGACCTCAGAGGCAGCATCCGCCAGCCATGAATGATCAGCTCGCCTTTCGAAACGCGAGACGCGTTCATAGGATTGGCCATCCTGTTTGGTGATCGAATAGAAGACAAAGAACTGACGGTTCTCGGCTTGGTTCGGATGAAAAGCGATGCCGGTGAGCCCTTGCTCGTTGGTCGTCGCCAGCTTCTCTCCACGGCTTTTGAGAAGGGCATTGAGATCCAAGAAGATCTGGGACTCCGGCTTCGGAGCCTTCAGATCTGGGACCACGCGAATGATCCCTTTTTTCTTCTCGAGGACAAACAAGCGAACGGATTTGTCCGTGATGGACTCCAGCCCACAGGGCTCGTCAAAACGCAGTCCTGGCAGCGCATCCGTCCATTCATAGGCAGTGGAGGGTGGAGCCGCTGGCACATTGAGCGTGGCATTGATCAGCCGGAGCTGATTGGAAAGGGTGATGGCGACCTTGGCCGTCGCAGACTCCCCTTCCCGAGTGGCGACACGATAGACGAGCGAGTCGTTTTCAAAGCCTGCACCGGTGTGTGTGTATTCGATGATGCCGCCATCAATCACACGAGCTTTTCCGCGCATTGGAGGGCTTTCGATCACCAGCGTTTGGGGATCGATCTTGCCCACTTTGGCGTAATCATTACTCAAAACAGGAAGTCGCTCCTGCCCGCCAGGATGCAGAGTGTATCTGTCTCCATTGGCGACGAGGTGGCGCGGTGGTGGCGTGGGTGACTCAGCGGGTAGGTGCGTGATCGCTGTGATGAAAAAAAGCGAAGTGCTGAGGAAAAAGGGAGGGCGGGGCATGGTGAAAAGTGATCGTCAGTTCTCCCGCACGCGGACGCGGAAGAACTGCTGGGGGGCGAGAGCGGGGCCGGTGAGGGTGAGCGAACCAGCATGGGAGGTGAGGCCCTGATTGCCCGGCACGTTCCAGAGAGTCCAGGTCTGCAGGTCGGTGGAAACTTCCACCTGCACCGAACGGTTGGACGGCACGTTTAGAGTGATGGTGATGTTACTGCCGACTGCTGCGGCGACGGAGCGCAGGAAGCTGGTGCCGTCGAGGGGACTCGTGCCAGCAGTAAACTCGGCAGAGTTGGTGACCCCATCGCCATCGGCGTCCGCGCCGGGTGCGCCCTCGGGGCTGGTGATGGAGCCGAACTGAGCAAGCCGCCACGCGTTGTAGGTCGGCCGGTTCTGGAGAGCCGTGCTATGGATCCACTCGGTCAGTAAGGCGATGCCGGACTGGTCAAACTCGCTCGTGGCAAGCGGCGGCATCCGGGTGAAGCCGTTGGTGGCAGCCACGCGGTTAAGAATGATCGAATGGACCGAGCTGCCGGGCACGATCAGGCGATTAGACGAGTTGCCGCCATTGTTCGCCGCGGGTTCATAGAGCATGCGCATCTGATTGAGCACCAGCTCAGGGCGGGCGTCCCACGGCGAGGTTCCACCAGTGCCGCCGGACCGGTGGCAGTAGGCACAATTGACCGCGAGATAGCTGCGCACGCGGGCCTCGACCGGGAATGCGCTTTCGTCTGGTCGGAGATGCCGTGGCAGCACGTTGGCAGGCTCGGGAACATTACTGAAGTAGCCTGCGGCCTGAAGCAACGTCAGTTGATTGCCAGCAAATCCATTGACATTCCCGGTCAAATTGAGCTGCCGTGTATTGGAAGAAAGCGCATGCCCTGCCTGCGGCGTGTGACACGTCAAACAACTAGCTCGGCTCGGGATACTCCAGCGCTGCACGCGAGACGTTCCATTCTCCACGATGTTTAGGTCGAACTCGACACCTTCCTCCGGCACGAGAGTGGCCTCGGTTCCCGCCTCATTCCAGCGGTAACTCACTCCGTAAGTGCCTTCGGAGTTCCTCACCAACAGCCGTGTCTCCAAGCGACGCCGGGTCGCAGGCATTCCCCGGGTGAGCTCGATGTCAAAATGCTTGATCCAAACCTGCCCGACCGGAAAGGTCCATTCTCCGTCACGCGACCACGTCATCGTTGGGTTAAGGTCAGGAATCGTGAACCAGCGGCGCTTTTGCCCAAAGTCACTCCAAAAGGGCAGATTCACCGAGTAGGAGACGACACCTGGATTGGGAGAGAGATCCCCCAGATCTGCAAAAATGCCCGTCTCGCTAAGGGTCGAAGGATAACCCGAGGACGGCACGCCTCCGATCAAGCGGCGGATGCGATCCGAACTCAAGTTTGCTAGCAAGACATCCCCATTGGAGGGATCACGCCCAAAGGCAGCAATGCCTGCTTCGCCCGTCAGCCGGATGGGCGTGGTCGCCCCATTTGCGCCGCTGCGTCGGATGCTCCAGATGTTCCCAGACACATAGTCCGCGTAGATGTAGGAACCCACCAGTGCAGGAAACCGGGAGCCGCGGTAAACAATCCCGCCCGTGATGGAGTTGCCCTGCGTGGGACCGCTCCCTCGCGTGTAATCGTGAATCGGACGCGTGCCGAAGAGAGTATCGAAATTCGCGGGCGCTTGTGCCGACTTCGGACCGTTCACGAAGCCTTCCCGGAGCGCCCAGCCGTAGTTTCCGCCTCGCGTGACGATGTTGATCTCCTCACGCTGCCCTCCTCCCACGTCTGCGACCCAGAGATCACCAGTGACGGAATCAAACGACATGCGCCAGGGATTGCGCAGTCCAGACGCCCAGATCTCGGAACGCACAAAGGGCAGCTCGCCCGCCGGGATGGCCGTCCCGTTGAAGGTCCCGTTCCAAGTCCCGCCGAGGCTGGTGTGGACGTAAGGGTTGTCGATGGGAATGCTGTAGCGGGCGATCCCACCAACGCGAATCACCGCATCCGGCGGCGGGTTCGATGGATAATCAACCGGGTTCGGGTTGGCGTTTGGCTCCAAGTTGCCGGGGCGCTTATCGACATCGATCCGCAGGATGGAGCAGAAGAGATCCTTGGTGATGCGTTGGCTGTTGTTGCGCGCGTCCGCCTGATCGCCTTCGTCGCCCGTGGAGATATACAGATACCCATCCGGGCCGAAATGGAGATCGCCTGCGTTGTGATTGTTCACCTCGTCGAGTTGCTCGATCAAGACAAGCTCAGATGTCGTGTCGACCGCGTTGGCATTGCCAGCCTGAGCGGTGAAGCGGGAGACGCGATTGTAGGTGATCCCGCTGCGGGTCGGTGTGTAGAAGAGGTAGAAAAAGCGGTTGCTGGCGTAGCTCGGATGAAAGGCCAGTCCGAGCAGGCCATTCTCGCTGCTCGTGCTCAGGGTCTCGCCCCGCGCTGTCAGCAGCGCTGGAAGATCGAGGAAGGTCGAAGCGGTAGGTGTGGCTGCGTTGGTGTTGGGGATCACCCTCAGCAGCCCGCCTTTTTGGCAGATAAACAGCCGGGAGGTTTCGCCGGGAGGAGTCGCCAGCGTGGTGGGGTCCGTGAACGTGATCGGAAAGGCATCGACGAGTTGGTAGCTGGTCGGAGGCGGCGAGGAAGGCACATTGACCGTGGGCGCGGCGAGGCGGAGATTGGGCGAAAAGGTAAGCGTCACCGTCGCATTCGCGGACTGACCGGCGGCGTTGATGGCTCGATAGGTGATCGTGTCGGTGGCCGGGCTGCCCGTGGTATGCACATAGCGGATACGATTGAGCTCATCGACCACGGCGGTCCCCGACTGCGGTCCCTGCACAATCGTGACAAACAGCCCTGCTGTATCATTCGCCAGCACCGGAACGGTGACCTTCGCACCGTGGTTCAGGGTGATGGCATCTGCCTGAGCTACCGGGGTGGCGGGATTGGCCCCTTGGGCAAAGCTGGAGTTGATTTCGAGCTGCGTCAGCGCCTCATCGTAGAGACGCACCTCGTTGTAACGAATGTTCGCGGTCCAATCGTTGGACCCCTGCGAGCGCCCGAGCCAATTGTTCACGTCCTCAAGCGAGGACAGCCGGTAATTGAGATCAATCGAGCGGACGAAGACCGTATCGCGATACCACGTGAGACGTCCGCCCGTCGTCGGAAAGGCACCCACGCCGGCCTCATACGTCACCACATAGTGATGCTCCGTGCCAGCCGAGCTCATGAGGCTGGTGTCGCCCTGGATGGCAGTGCCGCCATTGAGCCGACCCTCCAGCCGCTGGGAGGATAGGCTGCTGCCGAGGGTGATGTTGAGGTTGATGCCGTCACTGGCACTGGTGGCTCCGGGACTGGTGGTGGAGTTGTTGGTGATTTCACCAGGAGCACCGCCTCCTACTCCCGCCGTATTCACGCGCCCAAACTCGAACAGTCGCTGGTTGTTTTGCACCGACACCGGCGTCGCCCAGATCTCCACGGTCAGATGGGTCTTGCTGGAAATGATCCCGTTCGGCAGGTCAATGTAGGCGGCGATGGCATTCGCTGCCGCCGTCGTAGCCGCCCCGCTTCCGGGCAGCGTCAAAGCGGTGCCGGTGAAAGCTGCATTCACCCCCACCACCGTCGCAGTCGCTCCTCCGATAGAGTCCGCGATGGTGGTGCCATGTGTCACCGAGCCAGCGGGCTGATTGAACGACCACCGATTGACGACATCGCCACGTGTGGCTGCGATGCCAAAGACCAAAAACACAAGCAATGTAAGATAGGCCGAGTTCATGATAGGATGGATGAGGGATTAATCATTTCGAGGATAGCACCTATGAGGAACAAGGTTTGGGATAGGCAATTGGTGGAGAACGGGGGGGCATTTCCTTCACTTACGGCGTCACACTGACCACGGCAGGATGGGCCAGCGAGTTCCAGCAGGCGTCGAAGAGGTTGGCGTCGGGTTCACCGTCGGTGACGATGCAGCGGTAGCGCGTCACGAAGGGTTTCCCGGGCTGGATCG
>CANNQP010000077.1 GCA_947507875.1 Verrucomicrobiaceae bacterium
GAGCAAAGGATCAATTTGAGCGCATCGAGCGCGGCCTGACGTGGCGCGGCTTTTTGAGCGATTCGCTTGTCGTAAAGCGCACGGATCGGCTTTTTGTCCTCCTCGGTGAGCGGGCGACGATAAGCTTTCTCGGCGAAGGCATTCAGTTGATCGAGCGTTTTGGCCTCCTGGAAGCCCTCTTTGCCAAAAACGGCCGCTTCTTCGACTCCAGGTGCTTCAGGCACGGGACCGTGAATCGCGATCTCGCTGATGCGGATGTGCGGGAGCTTGCCCTCCTTCAAAATGTGCGCACGACCGACTCCTGAAGTGCCAATCTTTTCTTTGAACTCGTGTTTATACTTATCGTTGATCCTAAGAACAGCGGCGCGGGATTCATACGGGCCGTTGGGGAAGATGAAGCGCGGTGTTTGCCCTGCTTCGAGCCACACGCGGAATTTGATCCGCTTGGGCTCATTGTCCGGCACGACGGCGGTGGCGAGCACGGGCTCGATGGGCTGCGGGTAATGAATGTGGCCCGCAGTGACATCGCCGGGCACGACGCCGAGGACGAAGGGCTCCGAGAAGTCGATGCCGAAGATGGCGGGATCGTAATGCGTGTCACGATGCATCGCCGTGGCCTCGACCTCGAGGTCGTAAAGGCCGGAAACGGGCACGCCTTGCTTGAAGTCCTCGATGTGGCCGTAGCCGCCCTGGCGTGTGTCGCTGTTCGGCTGCTCGTAGATATTGAGATAGCGATAGTTGAAGGCGCTTTTGTGTGCGCCTTGCAGCTCTTCGTATTGCACGAAGTGGCCGTTGAACTTCCAATCCTTCGGCGGTGTCGCCGGTTTGCCGAGCCGCGTCTCGACGAGGCGGTTTGCGGATTGGAAATACTGATCGACAAGAAAGCCAGAAGTCACGAGCGACTTGCCGATCGTGTCCATGTGCTCGGTGGTCTTCTCCTTCGGAAAATCGGCCGTGAGCCCTAAAGTATCCACGCGACGGCCGAACAACACTGCGAGCGTGTTTTCATACTCGCGACTCGATAAGCGTCGCATCACCGTCCGGCTGCCGGTGCTCTGCAGCTTGCCATACGCGACCACCGTGCCGTCTCGCAGCGCCCGAATCATCGCGAGACGCTCTTCGTCACTCGGCTGGTCCGCTTTTCTCGGCGGCATCTCCTTCAGCGTGAGCTGGTCGATGATGTCCCGCGCCTCGATGAGATCCGCGGTCCCTTTCAGCGGCAGCTCGAACTTCTCAAACGAGCGATCGCCTTTCTGCACATCCGCGTCGTGGCATTCGAGGCAGTATTTGCCAAGGAACTGCTGCACGAGCTTCGGTGGTGCATCGGCGGCCGTAGCGAAAGAAGCGGCGAAAACCGCTAAGCTAAGAATGAGGTTCTTTGAGTTCAAAATCGAAAGCGGGTGAGCGTGTGCGCGGTCAGTTTTAAACCGCTAATGTGACGCTGATATGACGCTAATGATTTGAATTCTGATTTCTTTTATCAGCGTCTTATCAGCGGTTAGATGCCTTTCATTCAAGCAAACCGCCCCGTACTGCTGCCAAACGAATCGGTCTCGACACCCATTTTCTGGGCGATATCGACGAAGAGATTACAAAGTGGCACCTTGTTGATGCCTTCGCGCGGAACTTCGCGGAACTCACCGTGCTTGTAGCCGCCACCAGCGAGGAGGATGGGGAGATCGGAGTTCTTGTGGGAATTGCCATCACCCATGCCACTGCCAAAAAGAACAGTGGTGGAGTCGAGCAGCGTCCGCTCACCATCATTCATCTTCGCGAGACGGGCCACGAACTTGCCGAAATGCTCGATCTGATACCTCTCTAGCGTAATGAGGTTTGCGATGGCCTCAGCATCGTTACCATGATGGGAGAGGCCATGCCAGTCTTTCTTGATGCCAAGATGCTGCGGCATGAAGTCGCCACCGATCTCCAACGTGGCAATCCGGGTGCTGTCCGACTGGAGGGCGAGCGCGATCATCTCATACAATAACGGCAAATCTTCCACAGCATTCCGGTTTGCGGGCTTGTCGAAGGGGGCCTTGGGCTTCGGCTGATTCGTCCATCGCTGCCGCAGTTCGAGTCGCTTCTCCACATCACGCACCGAAGTTAGGTATTCGTCCAGCTTAGCCTTATCCTCCTGGTTTACCTTCTTGGAAAGGCGGTTCGCCTCCTCCAAAACGGAGTCGAGAATGGACGACTGCACCTTATTTTCCTGCGTGCGACGTGCCTGACGCTCCGGCGAGTCAGTGATGAAGAGTTTTTCAAACAACTCGGCCGGATTTGTCACTGGCGGCACCCGCACTCCAGATTTCGTCCACGCGATTTGGCAGCCACCGTGAATACCGCCCTCCGACCCCACCGTAAGCGAAGGGAATCGCGTCTCATAGCCCACTTCCTCCGCGAGATATTGATCGATGGTCACATTCCCATCCGGCCGGTTTTGTGCTTCCGAGTGCAGAACGCCAGAGAGGAAGGAATGCACAGCGAAGTGCCCGCCTTTCACACCGTGATCCAGACCACGGAAGACAGTCATCTTGTCCCGCACATCCCATAGCGGTTCAAGCAGTGCTGTCTTTTCATAATTACGGCCCTGCGTCGTCGGAAACAGGCTCTTCGTCTGATAGCCGAGCAGGTTGCCAATTGCCACAAAGCGTCGTGCCCCCATGCCCGCCCCTTTCGCCACCTGAACGGAACCGCCCACGGTCTTCGCCATAAGTGAAGACATGCTGGGCAACGCCAGTGTGGTGCCAATCGAACTGAGAAGAAAATGACGACGATTCATGAGGATGTAACGATGGCTTGAAGGCCAATATTGCAGCCCAGAGCGAACTGCCTGCCCGCCAAGCCAGCTCAGGCCTGAGCCAGCATACGTCTCAGCGCATTTTGGGTGATTCGCTGCACACGTTGATCCGGTCCATGTGGCCGTGAAAAATGGCTCCATGGGATCTGGTGTCCTGGCGGCGAACTCAGTCCCTGACTCCAGAAAATCGTGCTGGCATTGAAAATGATGTTTTTCTTCGGGCCTTCAAAAACAGTCGCGGCGTATGTGCCGAGTCGAACACCGCTAGCCCAGACATAGCCCGACGCCACAACATCTAACCCTGATCGTGTCGTATCAGGATCTCCGTGAAATTCCCAGCCAACGAGACCGGGGATACTATCTCCCTTTTTCATCCCGGTTCCTTCAAAGAGCCAATGATCCGGCATCGTGCAGGTCCAGTCGCCACCACCATTGAAGGGAACAACGGTGCGAGCACCGATGATCTCGCGCTCATCAGGCCCTGGGTTTTCAAAGGGGCCGAGGACCTTTGCATAGGCTTCTTTTTCTTCCTCACGAAATTCACCGTAACAGGTCTCACGGGTGAGACGTCGATTGGTCTCACCATTGGCATTAGGAGAAAACGGAGTGACCATGTAAACGTCATTGGCCGAAAGCCAAAGCACGCTGAGCCCATTTGCAATGGCTTGCTTCACATGATGAAACTGACGCAAGTCCCAATACTCATCGTGACCAGGGCTGATCATGGTTTTTACACGTGCCAAATTGTAAGGCTCAAGGTTATCAACGTTTGAACAGTAAGTCACATCATACCCTTCTTTTTCGAGCCAGTAACATATCGGATACTCCCACAGCAAAAACTCACCGCTGCCCATGGTCAGGGGATTGTCGAGGATCTGCACATATTTACCATACGGCCGATCGAAACTCACACTCACACCTGGCGCATGAGCCGCACGAGGATCCGTGTAGAGCGATTCATTCACCGGCCAGCGGTTGTAGGCCTGCCATGTGTTATCGCTGCATTGAAAAAGAATATCTGCTGGGCGGTCGTCTTTGACGATGAAGATGATGTAGCTCTGCCAATAGGGTGCGTCGGCGGCTTCCGGCATCGTGGTGAGGCGCCCAAGGTAAACACCACTGGGCCAGTCAGTAGGAACTGTGAGTGTGGTCGAAGCATCCCACTGGCACTCGCGAAGTCGATTTTCTCCCATCTCCGGCACAGGCTGCTCCTTGCCCTCGAAAGGACCCAGTGTGGTCATCAAGCGTGAACCCGCGCCGCCGTAGTAGCCCATGCGAAAGATGTCGATGCTGAACCTCGCGGCAGGCTTCGTGCTGACGAAGATATCGAGCTTCTCGCCTACTTTTACGGACTGGCGCGAGCAGTAACCCTCAATGAGCGAGGTGCGGTAAGACTTCGCGCTGTCCGGCATCATCCGCGTCAACTGGAAGCTCGTCCCCGCCTTCGCATTCTCCGTTTTGATAAGATTCGGCTGGCGTGGACTGGTAGCCATCGCAGGCAGAAGTGAATTCGTCACTGCGACAGCTGTCGTGTTTTTCAGAAAATTTCGGCGATCCATGAGGTGGAAACAAACGCCACGACGAACTGTTTTTTTATGAATTGCCGAACTTTGAGTTAGGATCAAAACCTCTGTCTCTTGCAGCTAGATTGAGAAGAAACACAAGGTTTTTACATTCTTGAACGCGGGCGGCATCCATTGGCGTTTTCTATTCATGCGTTACCTTGTTCATGCGTTCATTTTCTTCACCACACTTCACGCTGAACCGATCAAAGTTGCCCTCGCGGGTGATTCGACCGTAGCGACGGTGCAAAATCCCCCCAAGGAGCGCCCCGATCTTGCAGGTTGGGGGCAGATGCTCGGTGAATTCATGCCGAAGGCAACTGTGGTGAATCATGCGCGCTCAGGCACGAGCACGAAGAGCTTTCGTGAGCTGGGCTTGTGGGATGGTGTGCTTAAGGAGAAAGCGCAGTGGGTGCTGATTCAGTTCGGGCACAATGACCAGAAAGAGGATCCTAAACGCCACACCGATCCGGCCACCCATTACCGCAAGAATTTGAAGACCTTCATCCATGAAGTTCGGGAAGGTGGAGGGAAGCCGGTGCTGGTCACATCGGTAGCTAGGCGGGTGTATAGCAATGGAAAAATGACCACGTCGCTGACACCTTATGTCGAGGCCGTGAAATCGGTCGGCAGAGAGATGCAGGTACCTGTTGTCGATCTACATCGCGCGAGTTTTGCGTTGTTTCAGCAGCTCGGAGAGAAGTTCTGCCTGCGCTACGGCCCGGGCGAGCAGGATAAATCGCACTTCTCCCGCGAAGGTGCCCGCATGATGGCACGACTCGTGGCCGAAGAGTTGGAACACGGGGTGCCGGAGCTGCGCCAGCATCTTCAACTCCTACCACCGCCGCCGTCAGGGCTGACTTTTGAGATAAAACGCGACGTCATATCGAGGGGCTATGACGGAAAGACCTGCTGGGTGCATCCGCGCGCTGGTGCGATCCCGGGCAAAACGCCGAGCGTGGTGCTCACGATGCAAAAACTGCTCCTCTCTGGCAGCGATGTATTTTACGCGATTAACGACCTGCGCAGCGATGACCTCGGCACGACGTGGAGCGCAATCACCGAGCACACCGAGACGCTGGGCCGACGCAATGAGGCTGATGGGGTCGTGGTGGCAGCGTGCGACTTCACCCCAAAATGGCATGCGAAGAGCAGCAAATTACTCGGCACTGGCCATACCGTTCGTTACCAAGGCAATCATGTCATGACATCGCGTCCACGTGCAACCGCGTGGTCGGTTTATGACGAACAGAAACGCACCTGGGGCTCCTGGAAGACACTCGAAATGCCCAACGATGCAAAATTTTTCAATGCTGGCGCGGGATGCGTGCAGCGCTTTGATCTCGAAAACGGCGACATCCTGCTGCCGATCTACTTCAAAGCCGAGAAGGACAAATACTACCGCACCACGGTGCTCCGTTGCTTCTTTGATGGCACCACATTGAAATATCTCGAACACGGCACTGAACTAGCGCTAGAAAGTGGTCGCGGCGTTTATGAGCCGTCGATCGCACGCTGCGCGGGCAAGTTTTACCTCACGCTGCGCAACGACACGGCAGGCTACGTCGCCGTGAGCGATGACGGGCTGCATTTCGGCCCGATCCAGCCTTGGAAGTTTGACGATGGTAGCGAACTCGGGAACTACAACACGCAGCAACACTGGGTCACACATCACGATCAACTTTACCTCGTCTATAACCGCAAAGGAGCGCACAATGATCATGTAGCGCGACATCGGGCACCACTTTTCATGGCCGAAGTCGATCCAAAAACAATCACCGTGAAGCGTGCTACGGAATGCATCCTCGTTCCCGAGCGCGGTGCCAGACTTGGTAACTTCGCCATCACTGAAGTCAGCGAAAACGAGACCTGGGTCACCGTTGCAGAGTGGATGCAAACACATGCGCCAAACATCGTCATTCCACCAGACAATGCCTTTGCCGCAGACAATAGCGTCTGGGCAGCCCGAATCTTGTGGAAGGACTGAAGGGGCAGCCGAAGCTTGCACAGACGCTTTTCCCGTCTATTTCCCGCCCCTTCCATGCATCGCTTCCATTATCAACAAGGCCAATTATTCTGCGAAAACGTCAACCTGCAATCTCTCGCGGAGAAACATGGTACGCCGCTTTACGTCTATTCCAAAGGGACTGTGACGGATCACTTCACTCGCCTGGATGCTGCCCTAGATGGCCTGGAGCACCTGATCTGCTACGCAGTCAAAGCAAACTCTAACCTATCCATTCTAGCCACGATCGCACGACTGGGCGGTGGATTTGACATCGTCTCTGCTGGTGAGCTCTACCGCGTTATCAAAGCAGGCGGGGATGCAGGCAAATGCACCTTTGCAGGGGTCGGCAAGACAAGAGACGAGATCGAATATGCCCTCAAGCAGGGCATTTATTGCTTCAATGCCGAATCAGAGGCCGAGCTGGCCTTCATCAACGAAGTAGCAGGCAGCCTTGGCACAAAAGCACCAGTCGCCGTTCGGGTGAATCCAAATGTGGACGCCAAAACGCACGCCAAGATCACGACTGGCAAAAGCGAGAACAAGTTTGGCATCGACTTTGACCGTATTGTAGAAGTTTATGCTCGTATCGCCAGCGACATGCCAAACTTGGTCATTCGTGGACTCCAAATGCACATAGGCTCTCAACTCACGAGCGTGGACCCCTTTGTGGAAGCAGTGAAAAAGGTTTCGCCACTCGTGGCGGAGATGAAGGCCAAACATGGCCTCGAGTTCTTCAGCATCGGCGGCGGCATCGGAATCAATTACCGTCAGTGCCTGGACTCTGGCGACGCCACGTGGTGGGAAACCAATAGCGCTGAGCAACATCCGTTGACCATCCAGAAGTATGCCGAGTCCGTTGTGCCCCTGCTGAAGCCCCTGGGTCTGCGCATCCTCTGCGAGCCAGGACGTTTCATGGTGGGCAATGCGGGTGCACTGCTGACCCAGGTGCTCTATGAAAAGCGGGGAGCAGCCAAGGTCTTCAAAATCGTGGATGCTGGCATGAATGACCTCATTCGGCCAACACTCTACGAAGGCTGGCACCAGATCGTGCCCCTGAAGCAGCCCGCCTCTGGAGAAACGGAACTGGCAGACATTGTCGGCCCAATTTGTGAAACGGGTGATTACCTGGCTCAAAACCGCGATGTAGCCCCCGTGAAGGCTGGCGAATACATCGCCGCTATGAGCGCCGGTGCCTACGGCTTCACCATGGCGTCGAACTACAATACTCGTCCTATGCCCGCCGAAATCCTCGTGGATGGCGATGAAGCACACGTCGTGCGCGAACGCCAGACCCTGGAAGACGTGCTGAAGGGCGAACACGTGGTTTGACCCCCTACCCTCTCTTCCAGCAAAGCACAAACCTTACTCCAAAATTTGTGCTTCAGTTGGTTGCACAAATCGTTGTGTTTTTGTGACTTCATGAAGGCATCGACAGAACGTCGCTGGATATTTTGTTAGAGTTAACCTCGAATATCTTTGGCTTTTTGGACCATAAAAAAGCCGCCAGGAGCGGTCCCGGCGGCTTCAGAGGTGTCTTGGAGTTGGCCAGTGGTTTTACTTCTTGCCCTTCAGGTCGTTGAACATCGCGAAGCCCTGCTCCGGCGTCAGGCCTTCATGCACCACCCCGCGCACCGCTTTCATCATCGCGATTGGATCTTCGCTCTGGAAGATGTTGCGGCCCATGTCCACGCCGCTC
>CANNQP010000078.1 GCA_947507875.1 Verrucomicrobiaceae bacterium
CATGTGAGCGATGGGCATTTTTGCATCCTCTATCCCGAAGACGCACACGCGCCTTGCGTGGAGTGGAACGAGCCGAGTGAAGTCTTTAAGGTCGTGGTCAAGGTGGCTGTGTGCTAGAGGCGCGGCAACCTGAGACAGGTCAGCTTTTTAAATCAACGACGGCGGACCTCAGGCAGTGCCAGCCTCTTGACCCATCAGCGCATAGACCTCCCGCCCAGCGACGCTGTGCTCCACCAGATCTTCGGCAAAATGAACACGGCCTGGCTCAAACAACGTAACGACGCAGGAGCCGCCAAAACGGAAATAACCTTTCTCCGCGCCACGAGCGACGATTTGATTTGGCTTAGCCGTATGGACCACGGTGCCGACGCAGGTAGCCCCCACTTCGAGGAAGGCGACTTCGCCGAATAAGTCTGAGCGCAGACGGGTCACATAGCGCTCATTTTCCCACAGGATGCTCGGGCGACGCAGCAGGGCGATGGGGCTGACGGAGTAAAGCGGCCCCTGGATGTGCCGTGGGGTGGCCATCATGCCTGAGCAGGGCATGTGAAAGCGATGGTAGTCCGTGGGACACAGCCGGGAGATCAGCGCGCTGCCCTTTTGATAACGAGCGGCATGACCTGAGTCGGCCAGCAGCGCGGTGACATCGAAGCGCACTCCTTTGATCATGAAGTCGCGGCATTGCGACAAATCGGGTATGACCCGATGCCGCCCGTCCGCAGGAAACACCAACGTATTTTCCCCACCCGCCAATGGGCGTGCGGCGGGCTTTAGACGCCTAGAAAAGAAGTCATTGAAACTCTGGTAAGCTTCCACGGAATCCGCGAACTCTTGCTCATTGAGACCATACTTCTCCAAGAAGGGCCGAATCAAAGAGCGACTGGAGGGAGCATCCATGCGCCGACCGTAAAGTCGGGAGAAAAAGGCTTTCTTAACCACGCTATGAAGCGCCAGTGACCCAAGGGGATTTTCATAAATGAAGCGCAGGAGCTTCTCTCCATAGATGGCCTCCGTCTCGATTTCTCGGGTCATCCGGCTGTAAAACTGTATCGGTGCGCTTTTGCTCATGCAGGGCGGCTGATGCTAGAGAGGCAAGACGTACTGGCAACGCCGCACTGCACACGAGCTGATAAAGAAAAACGCCAGGAGAAAACTCCTGGCGTTGCTGAGCTGAAAGCAGATCAACGAATCATGCTTTTGGTGTATTCGGGCCACTCTCTGGCAGCTTTGGCTGAGCAATGTAGGCCTTCGGAACGTCGCCTTTCAGTGCCTTCAGGAAGGTGACGATGCTGGAGACTTCCTCCTTGGTGAGGGTTTTACCCAGCTGATACTCACCCATCTTGGCGACCATGTCCTCCAAGGTCTTCACCGAACCATCGTGGAGGTAAGGACCTGTTTCCGTGACATTGCGGAGGCTTGGCACTTTGAAGAAATGCTTATCGCTTTCCTGTTTGGTGGCCTCCATGCGCCCATTGTCTTTCAGCTCAGGCCATGCTTTCACCAAGCCCAATTTTTGATACATAGCACCACCGACTCCGGGCCCATTGTGGCAGGTGGCGCAACCTGCTTTGGCAAAGGTTTCATACCCCTTCAATTCTTCAGCAGTCAGCGCATCTTTTTTACCCTTCAGGTATTCATCCCAGCGGCCAGGCGTCATCAGTTTGCGCTCAAAAGCACCGATGGCTTTGCCGAAGTTATCGTAGGTGATGGGATCTGACTCACCCGGAAAGGCTGCTTTGAAAGCGTCCACATAGCCTGGAATGGACTTGAGCAATTCCACCACGAAATCTGCACTCGGCATACCCATTTCGATTGGGTTAAGCACAGGACCTTTGGCCTGTTCTTCAACCGAGGGAGCGCGACCATCCCAGAACTGAGCCAGATGAATGGCTGCATTGTAGGTAGAAGGGCTGCTACGACCGCCGAGTTTGCCATCATGCCCGGGCGAAAACGGCAGGTTATCCTGCCCATAGGCATCCAGTTGGTGACAGGAATTGCAGCTCATTTTACCCCCCTTGGAGATGCGTGTTTCGTAATACAGCATGCGGCCAAGGTTAATCTTTGCCTCGTTCAATTCATTGCCAGGGGCTGGTGCGTCCACTGGCAGTGGTCGAAACATGGCCAAGTAAGAATCTGAAAGAGAATCAGCCAGCAGAGGCTGAACTCCTAGAGCGATGACAGAGAGAGAGAGGGAAACGACTTTTTTCATAAAAAAAGAATGCTCCCGTTAAACGATCTAAAAGCGGCAAGGGTTGCAACCAAGAAGCGAAGATGCTGGATTCGCTGCGGATTGGGCGCGCTGTGGAAGTTTTGCATCGGGGGAACTCTTGTTTGACGATGGCGCTGGCCCCTCTCATGAATCCGCCCTTCTCGGCACGACAGGCCTTTCACTCCCAACACCCTATGAAACCTACCCTTTTGATTTTGGCCGCCGGCATGGGCAGCCGTTATGGCGGACTCAAGCAACTGGATGCGATGGGGCCCTCGGGCGAGGTGGTGTTGGATTACTCCGTGTTCGATGCCATCCGGGCTGGTTTCGGCAAAGTCGTCTTCGTGATCCGGCGTGACTTTGAGGAACAATTCCGGACGCAAATCGGAGCCAAGTTCGGGGATCGCATCGCCGTGGAGTATGCCTTTCAAGACCTGCACGACCTTCCTGCAGGTCACAGCGTGCCGGAAGGCCGCACCAAGCCCTGGGGCACCGCGCACGCGCTGCTGTCTGCGGAAAAAGTGATCCACGAACCCTTCCTGATGATCAACGCCGACGACTTTTACGGTCGCGATGCCTTTGCCAAAATCGCGCAAGATCTGATCGCGCCCCGCCCCGACGATGGCAAAAGCCACTACTCCATGGTCGGCTACTACCTGAAGAACACGCTCTCGGATCATGGCAGTGTCTCGCGCGGCGTGTGCAGCCGGGATGCTCAAGGCATGTTGAGTTCTGTTTTGGAAATGACGAAGATTTTCAAAATAGCCTCGGGCGCAGAAAATCGCGAATCCGAACCCGCGCAGCCACTGACCGGCGAGGAAATCGTTTCGATGAACTTCTTTGGCTTCACTCCAGACATCTTCACGCACCTGCGTGCCGCCTTCACTGAATTCCTCTCCCTGCATGGTAGCGATCTGAAGGCCGAATGCTACGCGCCTAAGGTGGTGAATGACCTGATCCAGGTCGGCAAAGCCGAGGTGAAAGTGCTGGAGTCGAACGATTCTTGGTTCGGCGTGACCTACCCTGAAGACAAAGCCGATGTGGTGGCCGCGATCCGCAGCTTGGTGCAAGCTGGTGCTTATCCACCCAACCTTTGGGCCTGATTGCCCGTCGAACGTGTCATTTTCGCAGGCATTGAGGTGATTCACCGATCAATCGCCTGACGATCCTGCACGTTCTGATGAGATGCTCCTTCGCTGCCTTCTTTTCTCCTTTCTGGGCCTCGTCGCGTCTTCCGCACGGGCAGAGTTCAAAGCGGGCACGGCCAAGATCGATATCACACCACCCAAGCTCCCCGTGCTGGTGAATGGCGGGATGACGAGCCGACTCCTGGACAAGGTCCGAACTCGCGTGCATGCCCGCGCCCTGGTGCTGAGCGATGGCAAGACCACCGTTGCTCTGGTAGTCGCCGACAGCTGCATGATGGGCCGGGCTATGTTGGATGAAGCCAAAGCCGCCGCTGCCGCCAAGACGGGCATCCCTGCTGACCGGATGCTCATCTCAGCCACGCACAGCCATACCGCGCCATCCTCCATGGGTTGCCTCGGCACCGAGGCCGACCCCAACTATGTGCCGTTTCTGAAGGAGAAACTCGTGGAAGCCATCGCCACCGCTCAAGCAGCCATGGTTCCTGCCAAGATCGGTTTTGCCAAAGCTGACGCTGCCGCTTTCACCGCTCTGCGACAGTGGATTCGCCGACCAGACCGCGTGGCCGAGGACCCCTTCGGCAACTTCACCGTCCGCGCCAACATGCACGCCGGGCGCAACTGGGATGACGTGACCGGCGAATCCGGCCCCGAAGATCCAGAGCTGAGCCTCATCGCCTTGCAAACCCAAGCTGGCCAACCTCTGGCCGTGCTCGCGAACTTTTCCATGCACTACTTTGGCGACAAGGACATCAGCGCTGACTACTTCGGGCTGTTCTCGGAGGGCCTGCAGCAGCGGATCGATCCTCAGGGGCAAATGCTCGGCATCATGTCGCACGGATGCAGCGGCGATATCTACCGCGTGGACTACAAAATTCCCGAAAAAGAACGCCCCAATCCCACGATCGAAGCCTACACGCAGGGCCTGCTCGACATCGCCATCAAGGCCTACGAGCGCGTCCAGTATCGCGATAACCTCGACATCGCCATGGCCGAAAAGCGCATGCGATTGAAGTATCGTGTGCCCGACAAGCAGCGCCTGGAATGGGCACAGCGCATCGTCGCAGACATGGGTGACCGTCTCGCGAAAACTCCCACCGAGGTGTATGCCAAGGAACAGATTCTTTTGCACGAACGACAAGAGACCGAGATCGTCGTCCAAGCCCTGCGCCTGGGGGACATCGGCATCGCCACCACTCCAAACGAGACCTACGCCATCACAGGCCTGAAGATCAAAGCCGCCAGTCCACTGCCGAAAAACATGGTGATCGAACTCGCGAATGGTGGCGATGGCTACATCCCTCCCCCGGAAATGCATGCCTGGGGCGGCTACAACACCTGGGCTGCCCGCAGCGCGGGTCTAGAAGTCATGGCCGAGCCCAAGATCACGCAGGCAGCCATTTCCCTCCTGGAGACGGTCGCCGGAGCGCCTCGGCGCCGCCCTGAACTCGGTGCTGGCCCCGCCACTCGTGCCATCGCTGCACTGAAGCCGCACGTCTGGTGGCGCCTCAACGAATTCTGCGGCCCTCAAGCGACGGATGCGAGCGGCCATCAGCGCCACGCCAGTTACGAGGGCGGCATCGCCTACAGCCTGGAAGGCCCGCATTCCGAGGCCTTTTGCCCTGCCGAGGTCAATCGCGCACCCCATTTCGTGCAAGGACGAATTTGCCAAGAACTGTCTGACCTCGGCCCCACCTACACCCTTTCCCTCTGGATCTGGAATGGCATGCCCACCGCTGCACGCGACATGACGGGCTGGTTTTATTCCCGTGACCACAACCACGGCATCAGCGCCTACGGCGAGCACCTGGGCCTGGATCGGCAAGGCCGATTGCTCTTGCTGACGGGTTCGAATGCCACCGCCATCGGCAAGACTGCCGTGCCACGCTGGACTTGGCAGCATGTGGCCCTGGTCAGAGAGGGCTCACGCGTGAGCATCTTCCTCAATGGCCAACCAGAGATCGAAACCACGGCCGCCGAAACCACCCTTCCTTCCTTTTTCCTGGGCGGACGCAGCGACCACGACTCCAGCTGGGAAGGGCGACTCGATGAAATCGCGATCTTCCCCCGCGCCCTGAAAGTCGAGGAAATCCAAAGCCTGCAAGCGCACGAAAAAGGGCAGCCGTGAAGCTGCCCCATGTGAATCGCTGCAACGAGCCAAGTAAATCTAGGCTCAGGCGCGAATGTAATCGGCGAAAGCGCCGATGATGACGGTGACGGACATGGCCCCAGCGTCAGGGAAGCCGATGCAGGCTTCACCGAGGGTTTTGGCTCGGCCAAATTTGGCGATCATGCCTTTGCTGGCTTCCATGCCACCGAGAGCAGCTTCGTTGACGACTGCGATGGCGTCAGGCAGGGATTGGTCGGTCACGGTGGCTGCTTTTTCAGCGGCGGGCTGCATGGCATCGACCACCGTTTTGTCACCGACGGCAGCGCCACCGCGCTGCTTCACGCCATCCACGCCAGCCTGAAGGAAGGCGGCGAGTGCTGCGGCATCGAAGCTTTCTTTGCCAGCGAGGGCTTTGCCGCCATTGCGGAAGAAGGTGCCAAAGATCGCTCCGCTCGCTCCCCCCATGCTGCTCATCATGGCCATGCCCACGGAGGCAAAGGCTTTCTCAATGGACTCCACGTCTCCGGCTTCCAGTTTTTCTTTGGCCGCCGTCATGCCGCGCTGCATGCCCAGACCATGATCACCATCGCCAAGGTTGCGATCGGCTTCAGAAAGCTGGGGTTCGGCAGCGATAATGCGCTCGCAAGCGAGCAGGAGCATGGATTTAACTTCGTCTTTGGTGAGGCTGGTTTTGGGCATGGCGGGGCGGATGGTGGATGAAGGCGCGCAGGCGTCAAACGAGAAAAAAGCCTCTCTGAGACTCCAGGCGGGTCGCCATCCAGCATCCGTGAAGCTTCTCTCTTGCCGCCCTTCAGGATTCATGCCAGAGAGACAGAGAAAATCATCCGCATGAACTACGCTGACCTGCACCGCATCTACCACCAGCCGTTTTTTGAACTACTCAAGCACGCCCGCTCCGTGCATGAAGAACACTGGACTGGCAATGAAGTGCAGCTTTGCACCCTGTTGAGCATCAAAACAGGGGGCTGCAGTGAAGACTGTGGCTACTGCGCCCAAAGCGCCCGTTACACGACAGGAGTTCAGGCAGAGCGACTCATGGCCAAGGAACAAGTCATGGAACGCGCCCTCGCGGCTCGGGCCAATGGCTCCACGCGCTTCTGCATGGGAGCCGCCTGGAAGGGGGTGCGCGTCGGCACCCAGAAATTTGATCAAGTTCTCGACATCGTGCGCGATGTGTCAAAGCTCGGCATGGAGGTCTGCGTGACATTGGGTGAACTGGGGGCCGAAGAAGCCAAGCACCTGAAGGAAGCAGGCGTCACGGCGTACAACCACAACGTGGACACCTCGCCAGAGCATTATCCGAACATCGTCAGCACGCATACGTTTGAAGATCGCCTACGCACCATCCGCCACGCCCAGGACGCGGGCATGTCTGTCTGCTGCGGTGGCATTCTCGGTTTAGGCGAGACCATCGAAGACCGCCTGAAAATGCTAGAGGTCATTTCTAACTTCAATCCACACCCGGAGAGCGTGCCAATCAATGCGCTGATGCCGATCAAAGGCACGCCGCTAGGTGACAATGAAGTCGTGGACTCGTTTGCCTTCATCCGCATGATCGCAGTCACGCGCATCGCCATTCCGCGTGCCAAGGTCCGCCTGAGCGCGGGTCGCACAAATCTGAGCCGCGAGGCCCAGGCCTTGGCCTTCTTTGCAGGGGCCAACTCGATCTTTTACGGAGACAAACTCCTGACTGCTGCCAATCCACGCGCCAATGAGGATCTGCGCCTGATTCAACAACTGGGCCTGAGTGCCCAGTCTCCAAATCCTATCCTGGAAGCACCCGAAGCCGATGAGGTGCGTCCACTTTGCCCAGCCTTTGAGGGCGATAGCGATCCAGCGAGCAAATCTGGCTGTCTAGCGGGCTGCGGCGGCTAAAAAGCGTTCATTCGTGAAGAAATAACATTGCTCTGAGGGCGGCTATCGTAACAAACTGTTGACGAGTATGTCTGAAACTAACCCAACCGGTTCTCACCCCGATTCCGCGGATCATCCTGCTGCATCGCCACCCCCAAGTGGCCCCATGACTCAGCCGATCGGCTACCCACCGGGTTACGTCATGCCACCTGGGTATCCTCAGCCCATGGGTTACCCACCCGGCTATCCCATGCAGCCCGGCATGATGCCTCCGGGCTATCCCCAACCCATGGGTTACCCGCCCGGCTATCCCATGCAGCCCGGCATGATGCCCCCGGGCTATCCCCAGCCCATGGGCTACCCGCCCGGCTATCCCATGCAGCCCGGCATGACGCCTCCGCCACCGACAGGTGCCCCGGCCCACGAGACGCCTGCCCCCGCCACACCAGCCTCCCCGGCCAATAATGGGCTTCCGCCCCCCGCACCCGCCCCAGACGCACCCGCCGCTCTGCCTGCCATGCCCACCATGGCTCAAACCGAAGGTGCCGCGGTTGAGGTCGTGGAGGAAGGTCAGGTCTATCATCCCCCTGCCCTGCATCATTTCGAGGCCAAGAAGGTCAACCCCCTCGTGCA
>CANNQP010000079.1 GCA_947507875.1 Verrucomicrobiaceae bacterium
CAAAAGGAGGTCTGCGACCGCCTCGCGGCCAAGGTCGGCCAGGACGGCTATGGCGCGCTGAGCCTGATGGTGCAGCGCGACTGGGACGTGGAAATGCTGCGCGTTGTGCCGCCGGAGGTCTTCAAACCGAAGCCGAAGGTGGACAGCGCCGTGGTGCGCCTGACGCCGCGCGATCCTCGCACGCTGCCCGTGTGCGACCGCCGCACCTTTGAAAAGCTGGTGCGCCTCGGCTTCAGCCAGCGCCGCAAGCAGATGAAAAACCTGCTGCCCGAGCCGCCTGGAGGCTGGCAGGCGCTGGTCGATCATCTGGGCAAGCCTGCCACGCTCCGCGCCGAGGAACTGAGCCTGGAGGAATGGGTGAACCTGAGCCGCTGGTATGAAAACCGCAGCGGCACCGATGCCGGACAAAAGGCCAGCGAGATGTTCGACGTGGTGAATGAGCGCAACGAGGTCATCCAGCAGCTGCCACGCGGTGAGGTCCATGCCAAAGGGCTGCTGCATCGCGCGGTTCACGTCTTCGTCATCAACTCCCGCGGGGAGGTCTATCTGCAAAAGCGCTCCCACCTGAAGGATGTCTCCCCGCTGAAATGGGACAGCAGCGCCGCCGGGCATCTCGATGTCGGCGAAAGCTACGCCGCCTGCGCCATCCGCGAGACGCGTGAAGAGATCGGCATCGAGATCGACCGCACCGAACTCGCCGCCCAGCTGCCCGCCGGAGCCCACACCGACCACGAATTCGTCGAGCTCCACCTCGCCCGCCACAACGGTCCCATGCGCCCTTTCCCCGAAGAAATTGCCTGCGGCGAATGGTTCGCCCCCGAGATCATCGAAGACTGGATCAGCGCCCGCCCGCAGGACTTCGCCAAAGGCTTCATCTCCTGCTGGAAAGCTTGGCGGCGGGGCTGAACGGGAGCGCGGCATTCATTCCGCAGCATCTCTGGCGCCGAAAGAGTCGCAGCCAAGACGAATGGCTGGAGCGATGCTTGCGGTCTTCAGCTTGAGGACTCAGGAGGCAAGGGCAGGACTGGAGGCGCTGGCGACCTGCTGAGGGGAAACTGGGTCAGGCTGCAACCGGTTGACTGAATGCATCAAAAAAATGAACTCCCAGTTTTGTCAGCCAGTTGCAGTATGACCCCGTTCTCCGTTTCGTTTGGTTGTATGACTCGTTCTGAATCAGTTCAGAAAATATCGGAGATTTGAGGTATGGTTCAAATAATGATTGCCTTGCAGGCATCAACCATGATTATGAACGATTTATCTGCCATGATTCAACACATTCAGACACCTAAATTCATGAGTGCAGTCGTCGCACTCATTCTCACGTCAGGCTCCGCGTTTGCCGGAGCACCAACTTCCACTATCGCAGCTTCTGCGGATGAGCCAGCAGTCTCGGCCGTTAATGGCAAGATTGATGGACTCTACGGAGCCGTTAATCATAATTACCTGCGCGGTGCCGCTGGCACGATCTCAATTCCTGTCGGTCAGCGCTTCGGACTCCAGCTCGACGGCCTCTACGCCCGCGGCTTTGGCACGGACATCTTGGGATATGGCGGCCACTTTTTCACCCGCAATCCCTCCAAGGGCCTTTTTGGTCTGGCAGTTGGCGGCACGCACAGCACTGACTTCAACGACCTTCTGGCCGGCATCGAAGGCGAGCTCTATTTTAACAAATTCACCATCGGTGGTTTCGTGGGCTACAACAACTATGACACTCGCGTGCTGTCCACCTTTGCATCCTGCGTTAACACTCAGCGTGACTTCGCCGCCGCACGCCTTTTTGCTGCCATTTATCCCGTGGATAATCTGATGATTTCCGCAGAGTGGCAGAACCGGTTCGGAAAAAACTTCTACGTCATCGGCCTGGAGTATCAGACCCCACTCCGTGGTGTCGCACTCTTTGTGGATGGCGGGGTCGGCGACAACAACTACCGACAGGTTCTTGGCGGAGTCCGCCTCTACTTCGGTGGCAACAAGAGCCTCAAAGACCGCCATCGCAAGGATGACCCTGAAAACATGGGCAGCACGTTTGGCGGCACCTCGGGAGCTGGCATCGCTTCTCCTGCTAAGGCAACACCAAAGTCGGCGGGATTGCCACCAACTTAAACTTAGTAACCAGCAACATTCATTACAAGCCCCGTGCAACACACGGGGCTTGTTTGTTGTAAAGGAATCCCGCCGAGGACTTCATGCAGCAAAGCGACAAATTTCCTTCGTTGGCAGCTTACTTACCATCACGACCAGGCGGCCCTGAATCCATTCAATCTGGGCATCTTTGATCATGTCGTAAATGGCCGGGCATGGGAATATGGGGTCAGTGACAATGCTGAACCCATCTTCTTCAGGAAGACTGGCCACCCCGTCTCAGCCGATCCATCAAATCTTGTCCGCCTCGCGGAAGCGCATCAAATGGCCACGTGAGACCGCTTGAAGCGAGCCTCTGAACATCATGAGATTCGCCTATCGGCGGCAGCGCATGGTCTGAGATATGAGGCATGAGCTTGTTTTGGCGCAGGCAGGACGCCAGCCCCCACGGCAACCCTGCTGAATCCGCCCTGGCTCAGCGGGCGTTGTCTGAATTATGGTTCACGCAACCCTCCATCGAACTCTTGTCGCGGCTTGCGGGCTGGTTGGGTGCTTTTCCGCGGATGCCAAGGAAGCGGAGGAAACGACGGTGGCGCGGGTGCAATCGATCACGGAGTTTGATGGCCAGGATGGCATGAACTGGCTGGTGGTGAATGATGGCGTGATGGGCGGACTTTCAGAGGGCAAGCTGACGCCGAACCCAGCCGGGACCTTGCGGTTCAGCGGCATGCTATCGCTGGAGAACAACGGCGGCTTTTCGACCTTCCGCAGTGGCGATTTGAAACTGGACCTCAGCCACGCGCTCGGACTGCGGGTGCGTGTGAAGGGCGATGGTCGCAGGTATCAGTTGCGGCTGGCGACGGATGCTCGGTTTCGCGGCATGGAGGTGTCCTTTGCGGCCGAGTTCGCCACGCAAAAGGGCGAGTGGATCGAGGTGAAGGTTCCCTTTGCCAGCTTCAAAGGCAGCTTCCGAGGCCTGGACTTGCCCGAGGAGCGGCTTGACACCTCCAAAGTCCGCCGGGTGAGTGTTTTGCTCGGCGACAAGAAGCAGGCCCCTTTTGAGGCCGAGTTCGATTTTATCCGAACGTATGGCGCGAGTGCCTCCAAGGGTTGAGTCCGTGAAGGGCACCGACGCTGCATGGCCCAAGCCGCCATGGGCGCGGCTCATCGCCCCACGAAACACGAATCAGACCCTCCGGAGGTTTCCGTTTGCAGGGAAGGCGGCGCAGGAGCTGGTGAGGAAGGAGCGCCCGCTGGTGCGCATCCTGGCTCCGGACCTGCATCGGGGCGGGTTTGGCTCTGTCTCCTTCGATAGTGCCTGCACCAGCCGCCGTGCATCCAGCTCCGTCGCGCTCCGAAACGGCTTCCACAGCCGTTTTGCAGCAGCCTGCTAACGCACTTGGTTGTTTTTGGGTAACGATCGAAAAATCATTCGCTCGCCACTCACCCCAAAGGCAGGGCTCATCGGGTTTATGGACGATCATGGCCCTTTCTCTCCCCCACTGACCAGAGCTGAGCCGCCTGCTTGGAGGGAGAGTGTGTTGAGGGGAAGGAGTGGAATGAAAGCGCTTACAGCGTCTTCAGCTTCACGGCGCGCCAGCGCACGGTGTAGGGGCCGGTGCCTTTCTTGATGCCATGCACCTGGAAGCCGATGTAGCCCTCGGGGTCGCCGGGCTGGTGGAAGTCGGCGGTTTTCACGCCGTTCACGAAGCTCTGGTAGTGGTCGCCTTTCACCACGATGCGGTAGTGGTTCCACTCGCCTTTCTTGAAGGCGGCCTTGGCTTGCTCGGTGCGGACGGCTTCTGTCTGCGTCAGGATGCTCCACCAGGTGCCACGGCGGGCCTCGTCGTAAAAATCACCGGCGGTACCATTCACGGCGATCTCGCACTGCGGTCCGTAGAGTCGGCCTGCGGGCAGGGGCTTGCCGTTCTTGCTGCCCTCAGGCGCAGGGTCGCCTTCCTTGGCGAGGTGGCTGCGCACCTGCACGCCAGAGTTCAGTTCGTTGTCCACCTGCACCTCGAACTGGAGTTCGAAGTCCTTGAACGGACCTTTGACGAGGAAGGTGTTGGGACTGCCCTCGGTGGTGGTGCCGACGAGGACGCCATGTTCCACCTTGTAGCTAGCTTGGCCACTGACGATTTGGGCATCTGCGCCCAGGCCGTCTTTGAACCACTCCTGCCAGCCATCTTCGGCAGGCAGCAGGCTAGGGGAAAGCAGGGCAGAAAGGAGTAAAAGAAAAGACCGTGTTTTCATGGGGTGCAGGGAACGTCTGCAGAAGCGTGACTCCATCAAGCGACTGAAAAAACGCGCGCAGGTCGATGGGGCGGCGGGTTGAGGGATTTAGCCGATTTCGATGGGTTGAAGCCTCTCAAAAGTGAGAATTCCGCGAAATTATTTAAGTTTACTTAATCTCTTGGGGCATTTTTACCCTGTTTTAACCCCAAAATAATCGAGTTCATTCTTGCGACTCGGGTTTGAGCTGGTTATTATGCCATTAATTCCGGGTTTTAATCCAATGGCACGCCCATCCAACAGCTTCGATTCGGTCACCATGACCATCGCAGTCACTCCCCAGATCAAATCGTATCTGGAGGACCTGACCGCCGATGGGCTGTATGGCTGCAGTCCGTCGGAAGCAGCTCGTCTGCTTCTCGGCCAGGCGATCGAGCAGAAGATCAAAGAGGGAGTGCTGATCCGGAAGAAGTTCATCGTTCAAGATGGCGAGGTGAAATCCACCGAGCCGACAGCTCTATCCTCCTAGCTCCCGATGCCCACGCAACTCGAACTTCATAATGATACCATGGTGTTCAACATCACCATGACTCATGCGCTTGACGATGCTGACCGCAGCCTGCGCGGATCCTGGCGGTCGGAGACTCGGTTGGAAATGCTGGCCCATGAGATTGTGCGTTACTCGCCTGAGTTGGCGCAGTTGCTGGTGAGTTCTGGCCTGAAAAATATTGCGGCCTGACCGCGCAGACTTTCCTTTGATACACAAAAAGCGGGGTTGGCTCATCGCCAACCCCGCTTTTTCTTGGCTTGAGCCTTACTTCAGGCTCGCCAGAACACGCTGAATGTCAGCGGCTTGCTGGTCGGTGGAGGCCTTGCGGTCCTGCCAGATGACTTTGCCATCCTTGATCAGGAAGCATTGGCGAGTCGCGAGGTTCAGCAGTCCTTTGGCCATACGATCCACCTTGAAAGCATCAACGATTTTGCCTTCAGGGTCGGCAATGAGGTCATAAGGCAGGGTGAATTTGTCCCGAAAACCCTTCTGCGCCTCTGGCTTGTCAAAGGAGACGCCAAGCACCTGGACACCTTGCTTGCTGAGATCCGCAAAGGCATCGCGGAGGGAACAGGCCTGTTTGGTGCAGCCAGGGGTATCGGCTTTGGGGTAAAAGAAGACCACGGTAGGGCCTTTCTTGTACACGTCGGCCAAGTTCACAGTCGCTCCGTCCTGGTTGATGCCAGAGACTTCAGGAGCCGGGTAATCGACCTTTTCACCTTCGCCCGCCTGGGCGTTGGCAAAGAGACCAGCAAAGACAGCGGTGAGGAGACGCATGGTTTTTTTCATGGGGTAGGGGTGGGTCAGTTTCGCGGCAGCAGTCCTGCCTGTCGATGGAAACGTCTGGCTGAAGTTCGTTCTGGCAGGGCAGATGGACGCAAACACTTCCTTCGTGGACAAATCCCGGAACATTCGTGGTTCAAAGGGCGTTTCCTGCCCCCGACCCCTGACCTTCATGAAAACTCTCCTCACTGCCGCCTTGCTTTCCACGACCCTGCTGCATGCCGATGACTGGCAGCCGGAGCCGGGCTTCAAAAGCCTATTCAACGGCAGGGATCTCAGCGGATGGTGTTTTCGTGAAAAGACGAAGAAGGACCACCCCGGTCCAGGCAGCATTTTGGAAAAGCATGATGGCAAGACCGAAGCCACCGATGCCGGACGCTATCTTGTGAAGGATGGCGTCATCGCCGTGACCTTCCCCACGGAAATGGACAAGCTCACCGGCCAACTGTACACCGTGGAGGAGTTTCCCCAAAACTTTATCCTGAAGCTAGAATTCCGCGCCAGTGTGAATGCCGATAGCGGCATCTTTATCCGCAAGCCCCAGTTGCAGTGCCGCGACTACCTGGTGGCCGGTCCTTACAAGGCGCTGAAGCGCTACAAAGCTCAGGACTGGAACCAGATCGAAGTGATCGTGAAGGACGGTGTCGCCCACTGCACCTGCAACGGCGAGATCCTGGACGCGGCGCTGGCCCTGCCCACCACTGGCCCGATCGGGCTGGAAGGTGACCGTGGGGTCATGGAGTACCGTCGGCTTCAGCTCAAGGTGCTGGAATGACCTTCGTGCGTGCGACGCGTCGGCTGACGTGCTTTACCCCTGACTTCCTCAGCGCCATCCAGCAGTACAGGTCCGTTTGAGGGGGGCAGGAGCGCGAAGAAGACGTCATCTGCCCCAACGTCCGCGAGGGGGCGATGACAAAACCGGCTGCAAGTCTGAACAATCCCAGTCGGTAAGCCTGTACGTCTATCCTCTATGAAACTGGTTCTCGCCATCCTGCTTGCCATCACCACCGCGGCCATCGCCGTTGAGGGGCTTCCCGATTCGCCAGTCGATTTCATCGACACCAGTTTCGAAAATGCCTCTCCCCTATGGTATGAGGTGGCTGCCGATGGTACGATCCTGGTTCATTTGATCTACGATCAGCAGCGCCAGTCGCTGAACCGCGCGGCAGGTCACGTGCATTTCCGACTCCAAGCACCGCGTGGGCGTAAGCTGACCTTGGAATTCAAAAACCTGGACAATGTGTGGAATTCGAAGCCGGGTTCCGTCGCGAGGGAGCTGCTTCAGGTCGTGATTTCTCAGGATGGCAAACACTGGACGCCCGTGCCCACGCATTCGCCCGAGCCGGGTCGGGTCCAGGTCACGCTGGAAATGCCAGCCGAAGCGCTTTTTGTCGCGCGAGCCGAGCCTTACCGCCTGTCTGATCTGGACCGGTTTTTGGAAGAAATCCGCCCGCATCCGAGCGTTCGCATTGAACCGATTGGACAGACCGTTCAGGGGCGAAATCTGGAAATCATTCGCGTAGGCAATCCGCAGGCCACGCATCGCATCTTCCTCCGTGCGCGGGCGCATCCGTGGGAGCCTGCGGGAAATTGGGTCGTCGAAGGTCTCGTGCGCCGTCTTTTGCGGGGCGATGCAGACGCGCAGCGGTACCTCGCCCTCTATCAAGTCTGCATCTTGCCCATGGCCAACAAGGACGGCGTCGCACGCGGAGGCACCCGCTTTAACCTGGGGGGTTGGGATCTGAACCGAAAGTGGGATCAGCCCGCCGATCCGCGTTATGCGCCTGAAAACGCAGCCTTGGAACGTTGGTTGCAAGCCGAGATCCAGGCTGGGCGTCGCCCTTCCCTGGCGCTGGATTTTCACAACGACGGCAGCGGCAAGCTGCACCTCAGCCGGCCTGAGGGACCTGAGGGAGAGAGGCACCTCAAGCGCATGAGCTTGTTCGAAACCTGCCTGCGTGAGCACACTTGGTTCGTGGAAGGTTCGAGCTTGCCCAGCTTTCGCAATCCGGGGTCACTCGGCGAAGGTTTCCTGGCCCGTTTTGGCATCGATGCCGCGATTTTGGAGTTCAATGGCAACTTCATCGCCGGTCTCCAG
>CANNQP010000080.1 GCA_947507875.1 Verrucomicrobiaceae bacterium
CGGGGGTACTCATGGATACTCCAGCACCCGCGTCTATCGAGGTGGCTAGAGGGGAGCGGGCCTCTTCATGAGTCGGCTTCTTTTCAGCGGTTGGCTTGGCGTGTGTTGTCGTTGTGGCTGCGTCAGATTGTTTCGCTGCGTTCGAGGCAAGTGCTTTGGAGAGCTCTGAGCTTTTGGAATTAGGCGATGAGTTGAAACTTACTGCCGAGCTAGGCATTTTTGTAGTCTCGGGTTGCGTGCCGAAGTAGTAGGCAGCCCCTCCTGCGAGAAAAGTCGCAGTGGCTGCGGCCGCGATCCAGGGCAGGGGGGTGGGTTCTTTCTTCGGAGTCTCTGATTGAGCAGGATTTTTGATTCGCTGAGTGCTGCCAAAGTTGAGGCTCTGACTCGTCGCTGTGCTGGGTTTCAAGCCCAGCATCTCTGCCAGGGTTCCTGCGGAAGAGGGGCGCAGGTTAGGATCTTTACTCAAGCAGGCGGCGATTGCTTGTTCCCATAGCTGAGGCAGATTTTCTCGTGCGGTGATGTCTAGCTCGCCTCGACGCTCTGCAATTGACGGAGGAATTTTGGAGTTGATCTGCATCGGCAGATCGCCGCGATAAAAAGGAGGCTTACCACTGAAGAGTTCATAAAGAGTCGCTCCCAAGGAATAGACGTCGTCTGTGGGAAGTGGGCGCTCTCCCATTGCCTGTTGGGGACTCATGTAAGGGAGCGTGCCGCTCGCTCCCATGTTGGCTACAGACAATCGGCTCATTGTATCAGAAAGACTGCGCGCGATGCCGAAATCAGCGATTTTAGCCACGTCATCGCGTGCGGTGAGCATGATGTTGGCAGGCTTCAGGTCACGGTGAACGAGCTTGCGTTGAAAATGCGCATAGTCCAAGGCATCACAGACACCGAGTAACCATTTCGAAACTTCAGCCACAGTAAAAACACCGCCTTCCACGCCTAGCCTGAGTTCGGACAGTGTTTTGCCATCGACAAATTCCATCGAAATGGCTGCGGTGTCTTCATCATCCACAAAGTCATAGATTCGAACAATGTGTGGGTGAGAGAGCTCCAATCCACGGCGGGTTTCTGTCTTCAGTTCCTTCACAGCAGTTGGATCAAGTCCAATTAAGCTGGGTAGAAATTTTAGGGCTACAGGGCGCTCGAGCTTCAGGTCATCCGCAAGCCAAACGACCCCCATGCCGCCACGCCCCAAAACTCTCTGGAGCTTGTAGCGATTGAAGACCGTCATGCCCGATCCTGGCACCTTCATCACGATCGTCCGGTCCATGTAGTCTTCCCCACCCATCGTACTGGTGGTGGGGTATCCTGTCCCCACTGCGAAAGACGGGGGGATCGTAGGCTGGGAGCCAGAAGACGTCGGTTCCATGAAAGACAGATTATGATGGATGGAGCGCTAGTGTCCACTCTGAGCGTGGATCCTTGCGCATTAAAGCTAGACAAAAGGACTCATTGTCTGGAGGTCGCAATGTTGCGTTTAGCTAGGAGAGATTAAATTTTAGGCAGGATGAAGCTCGTTGTTAATGGTTTTTCATGTCGAAAATAAAGCACGCTTCGCGCCAGATTCTTCTGAAGACCATTGATCTCGGTTTCTCTCGGTTAGAACAATCCTCACCGCTTCCAAACCACCCAGCATTCGGGTGGAGCCGACCATCGGTTGATCGGACGGATGAGCTGCGCTTCATATTCTCTGGTGGGTAAGCTGGAAGCCCAAGCTTCGATGGCAGACTGCTCCAGGGCTCCCCCTTCATGCCCTGGATAAACGGCTAACGTCAGCAATCCGCCCGGGGCAAGCATTTCAACCGCACTACGAACCGCTTGAAGCGTGGTCTCTACCTGGGTGGTTAGGATTTTGTCCGAGCCTGGCAAATAGCCTAGATTTAACATGATGCCTTTCAGCTTCCCCTGCCATTCTTGGGGTACATAGTTCGTCATGATTTCATGACCTGCGTGAAAGACCACGGCCTGTGTCACGCCTGCGGCAGCCAGTCGGCGGCGCGTTTCTGTGACTGCTGCTTCCTGGATGTCGAAAGCCCAGACCTTTCCTTCCTTACCGACTAAGTGGGCTAAAAAGAGCGTATCGTGGCCATTGCCGGCAGTGCCATCCACGGCTGCATCTCCGGGTCGCAGGCGATCTTTCATTAGCAAATGTGCCCAGCGCACAGCAGAAGGAAGGCCTCCTGTGGTGCTGCAAAGTTGGGGAAAATCCGTCGTCATGAGAATAAGGAAGATGTCAATAAAGAGGCCGGCCCAGGGTGTCATCTGACGATTCTGAAATCCTAGATGCGGCTTGGTGCTTGCATCCAGCGGGCTGAGGCTTCACTCTGAGTCTCTACCCCCTTTCTGGGGCATTCTTTCCATGTCCAAGCACACTTACAAACAAGCCGGCGTTGATATTCATGAAGCAGCCTCCTTTGTCGATGACATCGGAGCGCTGGTGAAGGCGACTCAGAAAAAGCGCAAGCTCGCCAACGCCTTTGGTCTCTTTGCTGCCGGTTATGATCTCAGCAAATACAAGCATCCCGTGATCTTTACCGGATGCGATGGGGTGGGTACCAAACTGGAGCTCTTGCTGAAGCATGATCTACTGGAAAATGCCGGCAAAGATCTGGTGGCGATGAATGTCAATGACGTGCTGACCTGTGGCGCTGACCCGATCATGTTCCTGGACTACGTGGGGGTGAATAAGATCCAAAAGCGCCAACTCACACGAATCATTGCGGGTATGTCGGAATACCTACAGGCCTGCCATTGCATCCTGGCTGGCGGAGAGACGGCTGAGATGCCAGGAGCCGTTCTGGATGGCATGGTGGAACTCTCCGGTTTTGCCATCGGTGCTGCTGAAAAGACAGACGTCCTGAATCCCGCAGAGATCAAAAAGGGCGATGTTCTCGTTGGCTGGCCGAGCGCTGGCTTCCACGCCAACGGATTCAGCCTTGTTCGGCGTATCCTCGCTCGGGAAAACATCAAACTCAGCAAAAAAGAAGCAGCCCAGCTGCTAACGCCGACTTTACTTTATCATGAGGTCTGCTGGGGCCTTCGTCGGGCCAAAATCAAGCCTGCAGCCATGGCGCACATCACAGGGGGAGGGTTGGTGGAAAACTTAGGCCGCATCTTCACCCGCCGTGGTTTCGGTTGCCATCTGAAGGTGCCCTACTGGCAAAATGACATCGTCCAAAAGGTGCTCAAGCACGCTGATCCGGTGGACGCCTGGGATACCTTCAACATGGGCATTGGCTGGGTAGCCATCATCGACTCGAAGCATGTCAAAAAAGCACTCAAAGTCGGCTCTGGGGCCGTAGTGCTCGGAGAAATGGACAAAAGCGCGCAGGTCACTTGTGAACTAGTCGCCTGAGGTTTTGATGGCTTCACGCCGTCAATATGATTCCTTACTAGACACCATACGGATCAGATTCTTAAATGATCCGTATGGCACTGTCCTTAGATGATATTTTAAATGCCGCAGATGAACACAAAGCTAGCGATGTGTTTTTGATAGAGGGCGAGGTTCCTCGAATGAAGATTAGCGGCCAACTGATGCTCTTTGGTGAAGAGCCTATGCAGCTCAATCAGATGGTGGGTCTTTGGCAGGCTTGTGGTGCGAATCCAGAGTCAGACAACGACAAAGATTCAGGTCTAGTCTCTTCATCGCAGACACGTTACCGCGTCAATCTTTATAGGGCCATTGGTCGTTTGGGTGTCGTGATGCGGCGCATCCGCACGGATTTACCTATTCTTGGCAATTTGGGTGTTCCGGATTGGTTGCTGACCAAGTGGGCGCTGAAAACACGTGGGCTGATTCTCATCACAGGCCCGACGGGCATGGGCAAAAGCACCACGATGGCAGGGCTGCTGCAGTGGATGAACGAGAACCTAGCGCGGCACATTGTCACCATCGAAGACCCGATTGAGTTCATGTATCCCAACAAGTCGAGCATGTTCACGCAGCGTGAGGTCGGACGCGATACTTCTACTTACGCGCGCGGGGTGCGTGCGGCCATGCGTCAGGCGCCAGATGTTATCATGGTGGGTGAGATCCGTGATCTGGAGACAGCTCTGACTACCCTACAGGCGAGCGAGACAGGTCACCTCGTCCTCGCTTCCATCCACAGTGATAGCGCGGTGGATGCGGTGGATCGTCTTGCGCATTTGTTTCCGCCGGAGCAATCGGCTCTTGGCCTGCACCTGCTCTCCCAGCAGCTGATTGGTGCTTTGTGTCAAAAGCTGCTGCCTCGCCCCGAAGGGGGGATGCACCTGCTCGTCGAGCACTTGGAGAATGGCGGCGCGGTCAAGCAATGGATCGCGAAGCAGGACATCGAGAACATTCGGAATTACATGCAGCGTGGCAATGACCCGAATTGTTGCACCTTTCTCACCAACATCGTGCGCGCCTACGAGGCGGGTTACATCACCGAGGCCGAGGCGATTGGTGCCTGTGGAAACGAAGTCGAATTCAAGCGCGCTGCCCGTGGGATTTCGTAGAAAAAGAGAAAGCGCGGCGGAAATTCCGTCGCGCTCTCAAGATAACTAAAATTCGATTTCGACTACTCTTCAGCAGTGACCGTGAGGACTTGACGTCCTTTGTAGTAACCGCAGGAAGGGCAGGCCACATGGCCGGGAACCGAAGTGCCGCACTCTGGGCAAGTCTTCAGAACGGGAGCACGCCAGCGATTCGCTCCCTGACGGAGGCGTTGACGAGCTTTGGATTGACGGCGTTTTGGATTGGCCATGGGTAGAGGGGGCGCTAGTTTTTCTTAATTTGATCGAGGGCATCCCAAACTCCACCGCCATTGCCTGGCGTCTCGGTTACTGCTTCGGAAGGCTCAGCAGTATCGAAACGGCCCTCGGCAGGACAAACGCGCAGTTGGACGTTACCGTCTTCACAGCGCGGGAAGTTCGGAAGGGTCAGCAGGATGTCCTCTCGGATAAGGTCTGTCAAGTCCGTGATGTCTTCCTTTTCCACCGGAATTTCCGCCTGATAGGCCGCTAGGGAGATCTGATGAGGAAATCTTTCCAGGCATCGTCCACATTCAAGGCTGAATTCTGCCTCTAGGCTCCCTAGGATGATCAGATCATCGCCATCACGAATCACGTTCAGGTCATACTTCAGTGGGGAGCTCACCTGAACGGGATCACCTTCCGCCAGTTTGAAAAAAGTGCCGGGTAGCGTGCCGGTGATTTGTTTCCCGTCGGCAGGGAGGTGGCGTGGGTCGATGTGAAAAGGATTCATGCAGGAGGGGAGGGAATCAGTCTGATACACCTTTCGTGCGGTCAATCGCATATCCATCCCATTGTCCGGTCTCCCAGTCCAGTATCTCCAGGCCCAGAAACTGTTTTTTGTAATCGTAAACGCTGGGTTCTTGGGTCGCGTAACCTAGGTAGTAGTAGCGGCATCCCAGCAAGCGAGCGTGCTCAATTTCCAAAAGCAACGTGTATGTTCCCAAGCCTCGCTTTGAGGCTGTGGGATCAAACATGCCATAAACGCCAGAAGTGGCGACCTCGCCGACATCCATGTAGCTGGTCGCCACCCGTTGATCTCCATCAAAAACACGACATTCAAGGCAGCAACAAGGAACCTCAGCAGGAGATTCGGAAAGGAAATCACCGAGGCGGTCGGGCACATGGTCGCGAAAACGCGTTTTGTGTGCCTGAAACATGGTTTCGGCTTCCTCGCTGAGCACGGCTGGAACAAACTCGTGCCTCAAATCGCTGTTGCGCCGCAGCACTCTGCGCTGGCTTTTGCGCAGCCGAAAAGCCTCCAGGTCGATGCGTAGCGGGGTGATCCATTTCACTCGTTCTTCATCAATCGTTGCACTGTAGCGGAAAAAGGAGGTGCCAAAATGCCTCCACCCTGCTCGCCAGAGCTGATCCATGATTCGCCCTGGCACATGATGGCAAGAAAAGGCTTGGTCTAGAATCGCTGACATGGTGCAATGATAGCCTAAGGCCCTAGAAGATAGAATCCAGACGGCTCCATCGCTTGCTCGATAAGCGCTGCTGCGCATTTGTCACTCAGCTCTTTTCAATGCCACCCGCCCTCCAGGAAATGATTGATCTTTTGGAAAACCTGCCCGAGTCCGAGCGGCGGGAGAGCCTGATCGCTTTCGCAGAGCAGGCTGACGCTTTTGCTCCCCATGGAGACGAGGCCTTTGCTTTCGAAGAGGTGCGCCACGATCGCTTCTGCTCCGACGTAGTGGGCATTCACCTGAGACTGGATACGGCGGGCAAGGTCTTCTTTGCCGTTTCTCTAGGCCCTAAAATTCAGACGCTCACGCGCGCGCTCGTGGCCATCTTGGCGCGTGGCTTGAATGGCAGCAGCGCCGATGAAATCCTCTCCTTGTCTTCCGATTTCATCCCACGCCTCGTTGGGTCAGATTTGGTGCGACTGCGCAGCCAGACCGTTTTTTACATCTTTCATCGCCTTCAGGGGGCCCTGCGCCAAGCAATGGCGTGACTTCTGCCGCTCTCTAGCAATAGCCTACTCAGACTGGCGTATTGGTTTTGGATGAAGCCGATTCTAGCTGTCACATTTTTTGCCTATTTCACGCCGCTTTGGGCCGCGGAGAAGATCCAGTTCAACCGCGATGTGCGGCCGATCCTCTCGGACAAGTGCTTTCACTGCCACGGCGCGGATGCCAGCCATCGCAAAGGCGAGCTGCGGCTCGACCTCCGCACGGAGGCGATGAAGCCCGCGGAGTCCGGCGAGATCGCGCTGGTGCCGGGCAGTCCGGAAAAGAGCGAGCTCATCGCCCGTGTGCTGCTGGATGACTCGCACGACGATATCATGCCGCCGGAGAAAAGTGGCAAACCGCTCACCAGCGCCGAAAAGGCCATTTTGAAGCAGTGGATCGCCGAAGGAGCCGAATATCAGGGCCACTGGGCCTTCATCACGCCGGTGCGCACCGAGCCACCGAAGGTTGCGGGCGTCGAGCATCCCGTGGATCGCTTCATCGCGACTCGTTTGGCAAAAGAGGGCCTCAAGATGGCTCCGCCTGCCGATGCGGCGACGCAGATGCGGCGTGTGGCTTTGGATCTCACGGGACTGCCGCCGAGCATGCCCGACATGTCTGACCTGTCCGATTGGTCCGATGCGAAATACGAAGCCTACGTGGACAAGCTGCTCGCCAGCCAGCACTACGGCGAGCGCATGGCCATGCAGTGGCTGGACTACGCCCGCTACGCCGATTCGAATGGCTTCCAAACCGACAGCAGCCGCCAGATGTGGCCTTGGCGTGATTGGGTGATCAAGGCCTTCAACGACAACAAGCCCTTCGACCAGTTCACCATCGAGCAGATCGCCGGCGATCTCATTCCGAATGCGAAACGCGAGCAAATCGTCGCCACCGGTTTCAATCGCAACCATCGCATCAATGGCGAGGGCGGCATCATCGCCGAGGAATGGCGCATCGA
>CANNQP010000081.1 GCA_947507875.1 Verrucomicrobiaceae bacterium
GAACCTCGGTCTTTTGGTCAGACTTCGCCATCAACACGCTATTTCACCCTGGAGAATGGACTCGGTGACAAGGTTTTTCTGTGCGAGTGCAAACATGATCTTTCGCATCGGAATCTTTGTAAGCTACCCTTGGATCGGAAAGCCTTCGTGGATGCCATTTTTCAAAGGCTTTTGGGGAGTGAGGGCAAAATCAATGAAGTGGCTGCCGTTTAAATTTCGCATTCCAAGATTTGCTCTGACCAACCTAACCAATAAACACAATGGATGACATGTTAATCGTGGGAGTCGACCCCGCGCCTGGAAAAGGCAGCACTGCGGTTGAGATCAATATCAAGAATGGCAAGCCTTCAATCACGTTATGCAAGGATAAGAAAGTGCTGAGCACCCAAGAGCTATATGAATGTATCAAGGAATGGAATAAAGAATCCTCCGTTCTAATGGCTTGGGATGCTCCACTTACGGGACCCTCCGATATTGAAAAACCGTGGGAGGATCACAGTCTAACTCGTCGTGAGATTGAAGCATTGGTTGCTAAAAAAATCGATCGAATTCCGGGTATATCTGTGCGAGGCTACGGTGGTTGTCCTCATTGGACAATTAGCCAGCGAATGCTAGGGCTGCCTAAACTTCATCCGGCTCACGCTGGCGGTGATTTCACCCTGATTGAAGCAGATTCTCAAAAAAACTATCTGACAGACCATCATCATGTTGTGGAGGTGCATCCAGCAGTGGCTATCTGGCAATGGCTCCAGGAGAGTAACAACGGTTGGCGCTACAAGGGTTCAACAAAAGAGAGTCAGAGCATCCGCGCAGAATTCTGCGATCGCCTTGCTGCAAAATGGAAAGAGTTGGATTTAGATATAGGCTCTATACTGGAAGATGCAAAGAAGTCTGATGATGTCCTCGATGCACTCACTGCCGCCGTCTTGGCTTATATGTGGGTATCGAATGACGAAAAAGTGGTGTTGGTGGGAAATAAACACAAAGGTGCGTGGCTAGTGCCTGATAATAGTGAGACAAAAAAATGGGGTCAAGAACTGGCGTGTCCCTACAATTGATCTCTCCAAAAAGTTATTCATTACATGGACTTCCTCGAAAAGTGTTAGCTCTCGACATTTTCTATGGCGTCGTCATTTCTTTCCAAAAGCGACTTCAAGAGCGCCTATGACTGCTCCGCTAAGCTGTATTATCGCAAGCTTAGCTATCCGACCACGCTTCAGGATAACGAATACATGGCGTTCCTGGCAGATTCCGGGTTCATGGTGGAATACATCGCGAAGGCACAGTTCCCTAGTGGAGTGGATCTCACCAATGAACGTGATCCTCATTCTGCTTTTGCAAAGACTCGGGAGATCCTGGCTGAATCAGAGGACGCGGTGGTCTTTGAGGGTGGTTTCATCCACGGCAAGTTTTACGCCCGGGCCGACATTCTGCATCGCAAAGGCAAGGAACTGCACCTGATCGAGGTCAAATCATCTTCTGTGAATGCGGCGGAGGGCGAGGACCGCTTGGAGACTTTTTTGACGCGGGATCGAAAGGTGAAGGCTGGCTGGAAGCCCTATTTGATTGATGTCTCGTATCAGCAGCATGTGCTGTCTTTGGCCTTCCCGGATTTTAAAATCGTTCCATGGCTGTGGGTGGTCAATAGCGGCGCTCAGATGACGGAGAACGAAACCGCCGGGCGATTCTCTATTGTTCGCACCAAGGACGACATCAAGTCACGCCCTGTCGTGAGGTATGATGGTGAGGTGGAGGCTCTCCAAAAGACGAAAATGCTCGCCAGGCTAAAAGTGGACGTGATCACCGAGATTCTGATGCCCGAGGTGATCCAGAAAGCCAATGAACTGGCAGCGATGTTGGATACCAACGGGCGCGTGCAGCGTCCTAGCATTTCCATTCAGGACAATTACAAGCTGTGCCGCAAGTGTGAATACCGCTTTCCGATTGGCAAAGAACCTCTGCAGCACGGTTTCTCCGAATGCTGGGGTGATCTGGCCAACGTTCGCCCCCATATTCTTGACCTTCATCGGGTGGGCCAGATCGGCTCCACCAAGGTTGACGACCCAGTCCCGCTGGTCCTTTCCCGGCGAAAAGCGTCTTTGTTGGATCTCCGTGAGGATCAACTGGGATCACCCGGTGCCTACACCGAGCGTCGGCGCATTCAGTGGCAACATTCAGCCAACCAAGGTAGCGAGCATTTGCCAGATAAGCTGAGGGAGGAGTTGGCTAAGTTTGAAGTCTCGCCAGGCTATCCATTCCATTTTATTGATTTTGAGGCTTGTGACGTGGTCTTGCCTCACCATGCAGGTCTGCGCCCGTATGAAAGGGTAGCTTTTCAATGGAGCTGCCACACGCTAGATAAAAATGGAAAGCTGGACCCTGACGAATGGCTGAACACGGAACATCAGTTTCCCAATTTCAAATTTGCTGAGGCGCTGAAACGTCGCCTCGGGGATGAAGGCACGGTGTTGGTGTGGTCTCCCTACGAGCAAACCACCCTGCGGATGATCCTGGATCAAATCCATGCATGGATGGCCACTGCACCAGATCAGGCGCTAGAGGTTGCTGGCTTGCAGTCTCCTCACGAAATCGAAGAACTGGCGGCCTGGATAGACGGGTTGCTCGGCCAGGAGGACGCAAAAGGCAAACGTGGCCCCTCTCCCCGCATCCGCGACCTGCACAAGCTTGCCTTAGCTCACTACTTCCACCCGACCATGCTCGGGCGAACTTCCATCAAGGCGGTGTTGCCCGCAGTATGGAACCAATCCGAGCCGCTGCGCAGCCACCCATGGTTCCAAGATTACCAAAAGTCGGATGCCGATGGATCGGTGATGGATCCTTACAAGACATTGCCCCCGTTGCCTCTTGGTGGTGATGGGGAGGACGATGAGGACGTGGTTAGAGAAGGGACAGGTGCCATACGTATCTACCAGGAATTGGTTTTCTGGGATGGAGTTGATGTCCAATACCGAAAAAACCGCGAAACGCTGCTGAAGCAGTACTGCAAGCTCGACACCGCAGCCATGGTCATGATCTGGGCGCATTGGACCGGCAAGATCTCATAGGCTAGTCGTGTCTAAAGCCGCCGCGCTCGTGCACCGCCTGAGTGCAACTTGAGATCTGTCCTGCACTCTGCGAGGGCCGTTTGGTGCATTCTGATGTGGCAGGATACCGGGCTTGGCTTGCTCTTCGAGCGGGTCTCAACGACTGGGGTGAGAATGGATCAGATGAATGAAGAAATGGAACCTGCTTTTCTGGAGGCCTTTTGTACCATCCTCATTCGGGAGCATCGTGGTTCTGGTCTGAGTCTGGCGCAATGGGCGCGCGCATCCGGGGTCGAGTTGCGCTCCTTAAAGCTGCTGATTGATGGTGTTCGTGCCATTCGCTGTGAGTACGCGATTCGGCTATGCTGTGGCCTTCGACTCAGCTTCGCCCGGGTACTTCGCGAGGCGATCCAACTCAAATTCAAAACGCCAGCAGGAAGGCGCTGTGCTTGGCGATCCTGCCTCCTTGGAGACCCCTCTGCCCAAGGTGACACGCCGGCTCAGCAGGCAGGGGAGCTTGCTGCCTCCCTGTGCGCCGCACTCGCCTGCCGCATCGCCGATTCAGGCCAGAGCTTTTCGGCGCTGTCGCGGCAATCCGGGGTGGAGCGGACGGTGATTTCCCGTCTGGGCAAGGCTGGCCGACAGAACCCGTCCTTGCAGGCTCTCTTTGACCTGAGCTGTGCCATGGCCTGCCAGCTCGATGTGCTGGCCAGAGATGTGTCCAAACCACTCCAACCCGTGCAAAAGAAGGAGGCACTCCATGATTGAAGAAGATCTCGCCCGCGTTCTGCGTCATCGCCACGATGGCTTCACGCACCCCTTTGCCACAGATCGCAGCTCAGGCACCGAGGATTTTGCCCGCCTGTTGAGAACTCAGGAAGGGGCCCCCCCGGAAGTTTTGGCGCGTGTTCTGGATGCCGTTGATATGGTCGCCACCAGTCACCAGGGCTGCCATACGTGTCGTGGAAGGATCCTCGTTTTTGCCGAACTGCTTTCGATCCAGCGTTTGCCGGAGCGACATGCCGTTTATGCCGGAGCTACAGAATGTCTCGCCAAGGAGACCGGCCGAGACTTTCGGCGCGAAGTTCTGGAACAACTTGCCAGCTGCTACCGACCGGTCAGGCCGAGGTTGGGTGCGCGGGAATTGCTGGTGTGTTATCAGGACATGCTGCGCCGCTCGCCCTGGGCCCTGCATCTGGAAGGCCTCAGTGATGAACTGGCTGCGCAGCTTGCCGACAAGGCCGAATGGAGCCTGGTGGTGGGCAAAACAGCCTCGGAAAAGGTCATGGATGCGTTCCGATCCCGCCGACCGTCTCGCCAGGAGGAGACACTCAGCTTTGCGATTGCTGAGCTGATCCATGGCGGCAACCCGTCTCGGGAGCGCTGTGCCCTGTTTTGGAGCCAGACTGAGGGGATTCCGGTTCACTCGCAGGTCATGGACGTGATGCCCGAGGGCACAGCGGCAGTGACTTGTCTGAATACCCGTTTGCAAATCTACCACCAAGGCGAGTCTGTTCCCAGGGCGGCCACGTTTGAGCGGGTCAATGAGGCGCTCAGGGTGCTTCTCGGCTTGGACAGTCCTCCCTTCGTCCAAGCCCGTGGCTGTCACTCTGGATTCGAGGCCTGGGCTCGCCGCGCGCGAGGAGAAATGTTATGGTTTGCCGGCCCCTCCCGGTCGACTCGAAGCAAGCGCTCCCAAGACGTGTTGAACGAACTGCGTCGCAGAAGGCAGCAAAGCGTGGAGGATGCCTTGGCGGATACGCACCTGCGGGAGGAGGTGCGAAGACTTCTGCTGGATTGCCTGCCTCTCTGGAAAGATGAACCGGAGACGTTGATTGGTGATTTGATCCCAGCACCACGTCGGAGAACGAGTGGAATCTCGAATGCCGAGGCAAACTGCAAGGAGGCGGTGAACTGAGGTATGGATTGTATGCAAGCCGTGATCCTGGACTTTGAAACGACGGGGCACCTGCCCGAGCAGGACAGTATCTTTCAGATAGCTGCTGTTGCCGTTGACCTTCGCTCGGGTTGTCCCCTTGACCACTTTTCAACCCATCTCCATCAGGAGTGGGCGGCCGTGCCAACCCATGTCCGGAAGCTCACCGGCATTCAAAGAGAAGATCTGATCCATGCACCTATGCCGGAGGCGGCATTGCGTGAGTTGGCCAGATTTACCTCGAGGGCTGAATGGGTGATCGCACACAATGCCCGACGGTGTGAAATCCCCTTCCTCAGGGCGGCCTGCTTGCAACTGGGAATGGACGTTCGAAAGGTGCAGGCTTGGGATACGGTCGATCTTTCTATGATGATTTGGGGCCAGCAAGTGCGCCACAACCTGGACTCCGTTCTTCAGCGACTGGGGATTCAGACACAGGGGTTTCGAAGGCACGATGCCCGTGATGACGTCTCGTTGCTCGCAGAGGCACTTCGGCCAATGCTTGGCCTGATCCATATCAAAGAGTCCTCGTGGGCTATGCCCTGTTTCGAAGGCGTGCTGCCCTGTTAACCAGCATCTTCGACGTCCAATCAGAAATGACCGGAAAGGCCAAAGTGCCTCCAACCCTCGTTGCGCAGAGAGTGGAGGCCCTTCACCCACGATCAGGCGGCTCGCCTGAAGGCAGCGAGTCACCTCCCCGAAAGCTTGCGCAACCCTGTTCTGATGCATGCTGAAATGGCACTGTGACAGGATACCGCAGTGAGTTTGTGCCTCATGCGAGCTGAACTAAAATGGCTCGACATGCAACACACCACCCAACGCACCGCCACGCCCTCCGCTCGCCACCAGGCCCTCATTGGCAGTCGCAACTTCACCGACTGCGATTTCATGAGGGAGAACATCCAGGCTTTGCTGGATCGTCTGCCTGGAATGGAACGTGTCGTCTCCGGCGGGGCCAAGGGAGCCGATGCGCTGAGCGAGCGCATCGCCCTAGACTTCGGCCTTGATCACTGGCACATCCCTGCTGTGTGGTCGACATACGGCCGGGCTGCGGGTCCTTTGCGCCATCAAAAAGTCATTCTCGAAGCGGATGTGGTCGCTGCTTTTCCCCTCGGTGAATCCAAAGGCACCCAAGATGGCATTCGCAAAGCCAGGGCGGTAGGCAAGCAGGGGTTCGTTTTCCTCGGCTGAACTCATGCTGGCTTGAACTGACCGCCGACAAGATCACAACCCTAACCTACATCAGACATTGCAAACTCATCATTCCGACTCCGTTGACCGCGACTGGATACGCCGCTTGATCACTAACCAGCGCGAGGAGCATGTGCCTCATGCCTTTCGCGCGGGCCACTCGGGCATGCAGGATTTCAATCAGTTGGTGCCCGTTTTAAGGCAGTTGCCCCATGGGGAACTGGAATCCTGGCTGGACTTGATCGATCAGGTGGCGCGCAGTCATCGGGAATGCCTGCCGTGTCTCGCGAAAGTCACCGCCTATCGACTTTTGATCACTCAAGGAATCCATGCGCTGGCAAGCCGACACGAATATTACACCGACCTTTACGCCCAAATTCTATCAAAGCAGGCCGAAGGCGATCAGAGGGACTTCATGAGAGAAGTGCTTGATTCCATGCACTCGGGGAAGGATCACCCGCATCGTCATTCATACGTGTCGTGGTGGCGTGGTGTCGCCGAGAAGATTCTCTGCTCCGGGAGGCATCAGCTCAACAAAAACGGCCTTGGTTTTGCTGGCGAAACCTTTCCAATGAATCAGTTCCATATTCAGCGGAATAAACGAGTTCTGGAAAACCTGGCCAAGGTTACAAGAAAGGTATCGAAGGAGGATGCCTATCGGCAGTATGACGCCATCAAGAAGAACTCAAACCGGAGATGAGGGAATGCTGCAGAACGGCTTTAAAAAAATAGTCCTTGCGATACCGCATGCGACTCGAAACTTTGACTTAACCCTTTGGGATGACGCTGCACGGGTTTCCCAAGATGCAGATCGTTGGACGGACTGGTTCACCGATCAACTCTTTGATTGGAA
>CANNQP010000082.1 GCA_947507875.1 Verrucomicrobiaceae bacterium
CACGGAAAAATTCCCAAAGCACGTCACCATCGACCTCAAGCAGCCGCGCACGCTGAATTTGATCCTCGTCGGCGCACCCGAGGTCGGCTCCACGAAAACCGCCGCCATCTCCGTCAGCACCGATGGCCAAACCTTCCGCGAAGTCGGCCAACACGTCTTCCCCCTCGCCAAAGCCACCCGCGCCTCGATTTCCTTCCCCGACACCGAAGCAAAATACATCCGCCTCACCTACCTCGACCACCACGCGCAGATGGCGGGTGGTTTCCCGAACACCTTCGCCTTCACCAGCGAGGTGGAGGCGTATCGGGTGAGGTGAGAAGGCTGGCTTCACGCACACTCACCGGAGCCGCGACCTGACCACTTCACCGGTGAGGTCGGAAACTTCATTCTCAACCCCAAAACTGGCAGCCTTTTTTTAGAGACTCCCGACGGCAACCGTCGTGCATGATGGGTTGTTCATCCCACGTTTTCGTTTTTCCATGACCCGCTTTGCTTGCTCTCGCTTTGTTCTTTTCATGCTGACCTTCCACGCATGGGGAGCGGAGCCTTTTCCTGCGCCTTTCAACTCTGAAAAAGGCTCCCCCATGCCTGCCGAGGAAGTCGCACGGACGATGGAGCTGCCGCCGGGGTTCAAATGCCAGGTCTTCGCGGCAGAGCCGGACGTGCAGCAGCCCATCGCCATGGCTTGGGATGCGAAGGGGCGGCTCTGGGTGGCGGAAAACTACACCTATGCGGAAAACCCCGCGCGCTGGGACACCACGCTGCGGGATCGGATCATCATCCTCGAAGACAAGGATGGCGATGGGAAGCACGACGGACGCAAGGTCTTCTGGGATCAGGGCAGCTACCTCACCAGCGTCGAGATCGGTCACGGCGGCACGTGGATTTTGCACAACGGCACCCTCAGCTTCATCGCCGATCAAAACGGTGACGACGTGCCCGATGGCGAGCCCGAGGTGCTGCTCGATGGCTTCAACACCAAGACCATCGGCCACAACATCGTCAACGGCCTGCGCTGGGGCCCCGATGGCTGGCTCTATGGCCGTCACGGCATCACGGATACCTCCAGCGTCGGTGCTCCTGGCACACCGAGCGAAAAACGTGTGCGCATGAATTGCGCCATTTGGCGCTACCACCCGACACAGAAGGTGCTGGAAGTCGTGGCGCATGGCGGCACGAACTCCTGGGGGCATGATTGGAATGCGGACGGTGAACTGTTCATGATCAACACCGTCATCGGCCACCTCTGGCACGTCATCCCCGGCGCGTATTACCGCCGCATGTTTGGCACCCATCTGAACCCCTACGTATATGAGGTCATCGAGCAGACCGCCGACCACTTCCATTGGGACACCGGCTCCGAGAAATGGAGCGACATCCGCGCTGGCATCAGCAACAAAACCCTCGAACTCGGCGGTGGTCATGCCCACGTCGGCATGTTGATCTACCAGGGCGGCACCTGGCCCAAGGAATACCACGGTGCCATGCTCACCTGCAACCTGCACGGCAACCGCATCAACATGGACAAGCTCGTCCGCGAAGGCTGCGGCTACACCGGCAAGCACGCGCCCGACTTCATGAAGGCCAAAGACAAATGGTTCCGCGGCATCGACCTCCTCACCGGCCCCGACGGCAACGTCTTCGTCGCCGACTGGTCTGACACCGGCGAATGCCACGACAACGACGGCGTGCATCGGACCAGCGGACGCATTTATAAGATCGTGTATGAAGGAGGCGGCCAAGCCTCAGAGCATTGGAAAAATCGCATCAGTTGGTCTGATGGCACCGATAGGACGAATCCGTCCTATCCATCCGACCCTCCGATGCAGCGCCTCCGCCAAGCCTCCGCGTTGCAGCGGCTGCCGCTCGACGCCCGCTGGCCCATCGCCACGGCGTTGGCGCAGCATGAGGAAGACGCGAAGGACCGGCAGCAGCCGCTCATGATCTGGTATGGCATCGAGCCCGCCGTCGCGGCGGACCCGCTGAAGGGCGTGGAGTTCATCGCCAGCGCGAAGATCCCCACCGTGCGCCGACTCGTCGCCCGCCGCATCGCCGAAGACATCGAGAAGCAGCCCGCCGCTGTCGATGCGCTCGTGGCCCTGATGACGAAGGAACCCGCTGTCCGCGCAGACATCCTCACTGGCATGGCCGCCGGACTCGACGGGTTCAGCACCGCGAAGAAACCGAAGGGCTGGGATGAGTTTGTGGCCGTCGCCAAATCCGCGAATGCCGAACACCTGCAAACCCTTTCCCTCATCTTCGGCAGCGGACGCGCCACGGACGAACTCATCGCCATCGTCAAAAACGCGGAGGGCGATGCCAACGCCCGGCGCAACGCCTTCACCTGCCTCACCCGCAGCGCCAAGCCCGAGCTGCTGCCCATCGTGCGTAGTTTGATCAACGACAAAGTCCTCGGCACCGCCGCGCGCCGTACGCTGGCCGCTTACGATGACCCGAACCTCCCGAAAGCCCTGCTCAACCCCTGGCCCGGTCGCAGTGAGGACCAGCAGGCGGCCACCGTCGCCACGCTCGTCACTCGCCCCGCTTATGCCCATGCCTTGCTCGATGCCGTGAAGTCCGGCCAGGTTCCAAAGGCACTCATCACCCCCTACCAGGCCCGCGCCATCCGCAGCCTGAACGACGCCGACCTCACCACCAAACTCACGGCGGTCTGGGGCGAGCTGCGCGACACGCCCGAGGCGAAAAAAGCCGAACTGGCGGATTGGATGCAAAAGCTCACCGAAAAGCGCCTAGCTCAAGGAGATGCCAGCAAGGGCAAAACGCTCTTTACCGCCGTCTGCGGAGCCTGCCACAAACTCTACGGTGAAGGTGGTCAGCTCGGTCCCGACCTGACGGGCAGCGACCGCCACAAGCTCACCTACCTTTTGGAGAATATCCTGGACCCTAGCGCCATCGTGCCAGCTGACTACCGCATGACGGTGTTCAAGCTCAAGGACGGCCGCACCCTCACGGGCGTCATTCCCCAGCAGAGCGAGCGCACCCTCACCATCCAGACTCCGGCGGAGAAGATCATCGTCGAAAAAGCCCAAATCGCCGAGCAGCAGCAGCTGAGCTCATCCCTCATGCCCGAGGGGCTGCTCGCTGCCTTGGGCGAGGAAAAGGTGACGCATCTGTTCCGCTACCTCATGAGCACGAGCCCCGTGAAGTGATCGCGGGGACTTGGCGTGAGACGATGCCGTACGGCATTTGCCCTGTCCTTCACCTTGCCCCCTGGCCCCGTCTGGCTACCCTCGCGCTCCTTTTTCCCTGATCATGAGCGCCGAGACCCCTGCCAAAAAGAGCTACAAAGACACCGTCCGCACCCCGAAGACCGACTTTCCGATGAAAGCCGATCTCGTGGCCCGCGAGCCGCAGCGCCTCGCGAAGTGGGAGGCGGGTGGCCTTTACCAGCGCATCATGAAGCAGATGGCCGGCAAGCCGAAGTTCATCCTGCATGACGGCCCGCCCTTCGCGAATGGCGATGTGCACATGGGCACCGCGCTGAACAAGGTGCTCAAAGACCTCATCATCAAATCGAAGACCATGGCGGGCTTTCACGCGCCCTACATTCCCGGCTGGGACTGCCACGGGCTGCCCATCGAGTTCAAAGTGGTCAAAGAGGCCAAAGACCTCTCCCCAGCGGAGGTGCGCACGCGTTCCGAGGCTTACGCCCGCAAGTTCATCGACATCCAGCGTCAGTCCTTCAAGCGCCTCGGCGTCTTTGGCGACTGGGAGAATCCGTATCTCACCCTCGCCCCGCAATACGAGGCCGACATCATGCGCACCTTCGCGAAGTTCGTCGAGAAAGGCCTCGTCTATCGCAGCAAAAAACCCGTCCTCTGGAGCTACGGCGCGCAAACCGCGCTCGCCGAGGCCGAGGTGGAATACAAGGAGAAGACCTCGCCTGCCGTGTATGTGAAATTCCAGTGTGGTTCAGGCGTCTCGCCTGACCTGAGTGGCTCCGCCCTCGTCATCTGGACCACCACGCCTTGGACCCTGCCCGCGAACCTCGGCATCGCCCTGCATCCCGACTTCAACTACACCAGCGGCACCTTCACGCATGAAAGCGGCCGCAGTGAAAAGCTCATCCTTGCCGACTCACGCATCGAGGCCTTCACCGCCAGCACAGGCTTCATGCTCGATGCCAGCCAGCCCACGACGAAGTTCAAAGGCAAGGACTTGAACGGCAGCGAGGCGCAGCATCCCTTCCTCCCGCGCACGTCGAAGATCATCAATGCCCTCTTTGTCACCGATGACACCGGCACCGGTGCCGTCCACATGGCTCCCGGTCATGGCGCGGATGACTACATCGCGGGCAAGCAAAACGGACTCGATGTGCTCAGCCCTGTCGATGACGCCGGCTGCTTCACCGCCGAGTGCGGATTGCCCGAGTTCGTCGGCCAGCATGTGTTCAAGAGCAACGAAGGCATCATCGCCATCCTCGAGGGCAAAGGCGCGCTCTTGGGCAACGAAAAATACGTCCACCAGTATCCCCATTGCTGGCGCTCGAAGACACCCATCATCTTCCGTGCGGTGGAACAATTCTTCATCCGCATCAGCGACTTCCGCGCCGATGCCTTGAAAGCCATCGACACCGTGAACTGGCTGCCCGCTTGGGGCCGCAATCGCATTTACGGCACCGTCGAGAGCCGTCCGGACTGGTGCATCAGTCGCCAGCGGACCTGGGGCGTGCCGCTTCCCGTGTTCTACGATGCTGAAGGCAATGCGATCATGGATGCCACCATCGCGCACAAGGTCGCCGATGCCGTCGAGAAGCATGGCACGAACCTCTGGTTTGAAAAAGACGACGCCTTCTGGAGCGACCTCGTCGGCCTGCCCGCCGGCTCGAAGCGCTGCAAAGACACGCTTGATGTGTGGATCGACTCCGGCTCGTCCTCCGTCGCCGTTTTGGACCGTCATCCCGAGCTCTCCTGCCCTGCCGATGTTTATATCGAGGGCACCGACCAGCATCGCGGCTGGTTCCAGAGCAGCCTCATGGTCAGCGTCGCCGTGCGCGGCACCGCGCCGTATAAAAATGTCATCACCAACGGCTTCGTCGTCGATACCAGCGGCAAAAAGATCAGCAAGAGCGACCAGGGCAGCGACAAGTCCGCCAAGCCCATGACCGCCGACCACTACTACAACAAGTACGGCGGCGACATGGTCCGCCTCTGGGCCGCCAGCGTCGATTACCAAAACGACGTCCCCTTCAGCGAAGAACTCTTCCAGCAAACCGGCGAAAGCTACCGCCGCATTCGCAACACCTTCCGCGTCCTGCTTGGCAATCTGCATGATGAAGAAAAAGGAAAAGAAAAGCCTCCTGTCACTCCTGCTTCTCCTGTCCTCCTGTCCAACACTGCCGCCGATCTCACCCTCATCGACCGCTGGATCCTCGAGCGCCTGCACGTCATCACCAGCGAGTGCCTCGCCGGTTATGCCGCCTACGACTTCCGCAAGGTCGTCTCCACCATCACCCAGTTCGTTTCCGGCGACCTCTCCGCGCTCTACATCGACATCACCAAGGACCGGATGTACTGCGACGCCGAGAACAGCCCGCGCCGCCGCGCCACCCAGGCCGCCATCCGCGAGATCACCGAGACGTTAGTCAAACTCCTCGCCCCCATCCTCGCCTACACCGCCGACGAAACCTGGGAATTCCTCGGCCACAGCGACAGCGTGCATCTTCAGCCGTTCCCGCAGCCCAATCCCGCCTTCGCCGGCGCGGAAGCCACCGCCGCCGTCGAAGACCTGCTCAAAGCCCGCGCCGTCATCCAGCAGGCCATCGAGGCCGCGCGTCAGGCCAAGCAGATCGGCTCCAACCTCGAAGCCACCGTGAAGCTCACCCTTCCCGAAAAAGGCTTCACCCACGCCATCTTCAGCGACCTGCCCGCCCTTCAGGAATTCTTCATCCTCAGCGACCTCCACCTCACCCGCGGCCCCGACCTCGCCGCCACCATCGAAGTCTGCACCAACCCCAAGTGCGAACGCTGCTGGCGCCTCCTCCCCGACGTCGGCACCCACGCCGCCCACCCAACCCTCTGCGGAAGGTGCGCGGAGGCGGTGGGGTGAGATGGTTAATATTCTGTCTTTCGATTTGTCCTGGTTAACACATGCTGGGGAAATAGGAGGAACCTCAGTGAAGCCATTTCGACAATTTTTCTCATACGTGGCTCCCAAGCCGCTACCCGAAGTTCCTGAAGAGGAAAAACCAGATCCGAATGCTGACCGAGTGCTAAATGACTCGTTCCGAGCCGCGAGGCGTAATCTCGTGATCTTATGTGCGATATGTATTGCTTGGTCCTCAGCGCAGCTCGCTGTTAAGGATCTAGTGTTTGATGTCGGGGGACTCTCTGTGGATTTGAGCAATGCCACGGTGCCGATTCTTTTGGGAGCAGCACACTTTTATCTCACAGCTCAATGGATATTGGAGTTTGCCATGATGCCGCGCAACGTGAGGAGATGGCGTTTGGCTCAATTGGACTTTAGACTTGTTTCAATCGTGATGCGCTTTGCTCTCTTGGCCGTCGCAGCGGGTGCTTTGAACCGTTCACTGCAAACCGTGATGTTGCTTTTAGTGGGATTGCTCGGGCTAGCGATTATCTCTGGTTTTCTGAGTATCATCTTAATGTTCGTTACAACGCCTATTCGGATGTGGGCCCGCTCAAGAGCCGGAAGGGTTTCGGCAGCAAATGCGGTCATTGAAGCTGAAGCATGGGCAGTCTTTTTTGCCATCTTGCTAACTGTAGGGTTAGTGGTCGGCGGTGGAGTCGCCAGCTATTGCTACACGCCATTGCGAAACGCTGTCTGGGCTGAACCCCCAAGCCCAATCGCATTGTCGATATTTGTTGCTGCGTTGGTTGCAGTTTTTTTAAGTCATTGGTTTCTCAGACCCATATTTGCTCGTTTGTTCGCCGAACGGCCACCTTACCGAACAGAGA
>CANNQP010000083.1 GCA_947507875.1 Verrucomicrobiaceae bacterium
ATTTCCAGCTCGGGCATCCAGCGGGATAGGCAGTTCACTCGCGTGATCCACTGCTCCACCTTTTCATTCCAAAGGGGCAGTTGCAGACGACCCGCCACGACCTCTTCCGCCAGCAGGCTGGCCGCCACACTGGCTTCCGGCTCGCCGCGCTCACGACTGCTCAGCACCAGGCTGCGAAAGCGCACCTCCTCCACGTTCACCACACGTCGGTTCACGCTGTCGTAATGCGCGCGTTTGCCGGTGGTGAAGTCATCGGGGAAGAGCTCACGCAGCCAGTCTTCCTCGATCTTGGTCACGAGATTTAGCTGCACGGTCAGTGCCTTGCCCTGAACTTCAACAATCTCGGAGGCGATGAGTAACCGCGGTGGACGGATGTGGGCATCTTTGCCCAAATGGCCGCTGTAGCCGCCCGGCAAACGATAGATACGACTGCCGCTGCTGGTCTCAACCCCCAGGTGATCGGAGAAGGCGGCAAGCAGCGTTTTGGCCAGGGCTTCCGCCCTCGCGACCTCATCATTCACAGGCAAACCTGCCCGCTGAGCCAGGCGCAAGAATTGATCGTAGCTCCGGCCTGCCTCGCGGGCGCTCATGGCATGTACATTCAGCGGCGCGCAGGCCTGGGGATCAAAATTCAGCGCATGGGCACGGATGAAGGCGCGGAGCAGCGCCTGAAACTCGCTGAGGTCGTCGTTTTCCCAGAAGTCTTCGTTTTTGAAGGAAGATTGATTTTTCCCCACCATCAGGATCTCTCGTCCCTGAGCCAGCGCAGCACACATGGCCGCCTCACGCACACAGCCCTGCTCTGCCGCCGCTAGCAGCATTCGGGCAAAGCGTGGATGCGTGGGAAAGGCGGACATCTTCAGGCCAGTCGGTGTCAGTCGCTGGTCATGAATGGCCCCCAGATCGTGCAGCAGAGTTTCGGCTCGATTCAGCGCGGCTTCGGCAGGCTTTTCGAACCACTCGATTGGCAGCTTGGCCTTGGTCTGTGCCACGTGGAGTGCCAGCAAAGCCTCGCCTAACTCTAAGCGTTGAATTTCGGGCAATTCGCTTTCGGCTCGATGCAGGTGCTCGCGCTCTGCCCAGAGTCGAATCGCGATGCCAGGGCCGAGTCGCCCGGCACGCCCCGCACGCTGCTCGGCGCTGGCGCGGCTGATCTTTTGCACCGTCAACGTGTTCAGCCCGCGTTTCGGATCGTAACTGGCCACACGAGCCAGCCCGCCATCGACCACGGCCTTGATGCCCTCAATCGTCAACGACGTCTCTGCCACATTCGTGCTGACGATGATCTTGGGCTGTTCGCCTGGAGTCACCGCGGCGTCTTGATCTTGCGGCGTCATCTCGCCATGCAGTGAGACAATGCGTCTGCCTTTGGCAAAACTGCGGCCTTGCAGCGCGGTCATCGTTTTGCGGATCTCATAAGCTCCCGGCATGAAGACCAGGATATCGCCACCGTCTCGAAGTTCATTCGCAAGCACTTCACAGGCCCTCGCGGCCTGATCCCAGATGGGTTCGGTTTGATTCAGCCGCAGGTCACGATTCGGTGCTTGGTAGCGAACCTGCACCGGGTAGGTTCGGCCTTCACTCTCCAGCAGCTTCACAGGCTGCATGAACTCCGTCAAAGGGCCGGGCACCAGAGTTGCCGACATGACGATGATCTTCAAATCGGGCCTGCGTTCTCGCTGCAAGGCTCGCGCCCATGCCAGCACGAGATCTCCATCCAAATGGCGCTCGTGGAATTCATCAATGATGACGCAACCGACTTTGCTCAGGTCAGGGTCCTCCATGAGCTGGCGTAGCATCACGCCCTCTGTCACATAGACGAGACGTGTGTCGCGACTGGTCACGTTGTCAAAACGCACCTGGTAACCCACCTCGCCACCGAGCCTGCCATCGCGCTCTTTTGCGACACGTTGCGCCAGCATCCGCGCCGCGATGCGTCGCGGCTGCAGCACGATGCAGCGTTGGCCTTCCTTCAGGATGCCAGAGTCGAGCACAAACTGCGGCACCTGGGTGGATTTGCCCGACCCTGTGGGGGCTTTGAGCAAGAAGTTCGGAAACTGCGGATCTCGCAGCTGAGCGACCACGGCATCGCGGATTTCAAAAATAGGCAGGCTGGCAGGGGCAGGCATTCGGCAGGAAAGGGATGCTTCTGTGCGCCGGAGCTTGCCCAGGGTCAAGGATTCAAGCCAAGTCGAATGACTGACCGAGACGACAGCTTGGTCAGTTCGCTGTCGTTGAAAGAAATCATGACCAAGGCGGCTGCGTTCATGAAGCAGCAACTGGATCGCGTTTCCAACTCAACCCCACGATGACCACCCGCCGTACCCTTCTTCACACCGGAACCGCCGCTTCGCTTACGCTGTTTGATCTACAAAACCTCTTTGCCGCCGAGGGCGTGCCGCAGTCGGTGGTGGAGTTGTGGGCGGATTTTGATCCGCGCAAAGACCCGCTGGAGATCGAGGTGATCCGCAAGTGGAAGGAGGACGGCGGGGTGTTTCGGCATGTGCGGTATTTCATCGGCACGTTCAAAGACAAACCAGCGCGGATGGCGGCGGTGTATGGTTTTCCGGAGGAGGCGAAGGAAAAACTCCCGGCGGTGATGCACATCCATGGTGGCGGGCAGCGCGGCTCGGTGAGCGAGGTGAAGCTGCTCGTGGCGCGAGGTTACGCGGCGCTGTCGGTGAACTGGGGCGGCAGCGGCACGGGCAAGGCGCCGTTCAACACTTGTGAGAAGTCCGAGCCCGGCGATCCGAACACCGACTGGGGCGCGGTCGATCCCTCGCAGCTCAATGTGCAAGGCTACAGCACGTTGCTGCCCGGTCCGGGGCAGATCTTCGAGGACCGCGAGCATCCGAAGAACAACAATTGGTATCTGCTCACGCTCGGATGCCGTCGCGGGCTCACGTTTCTCGAACAGCAGCCGCAGGTCGATGCGCAGCGACTCGGCGTGCATGGCTACTCGATGGGTGGAAACCTCACGATGTATGTCGCGGGCACGGATCGCCGGGTGAAGGCCGCCGTTCCGGGCGTTGGCGGTCAGGGCTGGCGCTGGCAGCCGCATTCGTTCATCGGCGGCACGGACCAGCAGGACCGGATCAAAGGCGATGTCGAGGTCTTCAAGCGCATGCTCAGTTTTGAAAGCTACGCGCCGCTCATTCAGTGCCCGGTGTTGCATCGCAGCGCCACGAACGACTTCCACGGCTGGATGGACGACGTGTATCGCACGAATGCGCTCATTCCAAACCAGCCCACGCGCTACAGTTGGGTGCCGCACATGAACCACCGCCTCACGCCCGAGGTCGCCATCACCATGCCGCTGTGGTTTGATCAGCATCTCCAAGGCGGCCCCGCTTTGCCGGAGACGCCGCTGAGCGAACTTCGCCTCAAATCGAACGACGACATGCCCATGCTGCGCGTGCGGCCGGATGCGAAATCGCTACCCGTGGCCCGCGTGGAGATCTTTTACAGCGTCGATCCCGATCCACGTGCCCGCTTCTGGCGCAGCGCCGAGGTGCATCATGAAGCCGAAGGCTACATCGCCCAACTGCCGATCCACACGCACGACCTGCCGCTCTTCGCCTTCGCGAACGTTTATCACACGCTGCCCAAGCCCGAATCGCTCGCGCAGATCCCCGGCTACGGCAAACCGGTCACCGAGGTCTGCCTCAGCAGCCTTTTGCACTCGCACAGCGCCGACGAAATCAAGCAAGCAAACCCCAAGCTCACCGCGAAAACGTCCACGCTCATCGACGACTTCACTCACGGCACGCGCGACTGGTATGCGCTCAACGCCGGCAATGCCACGCATCAGCAACTCTGGACGCGCAAAGTCACCGATCCCCTCTGGCGCGGCCCTGAAGGCTCCAAGCTGCACATCACGCTCAAACTCCCGCAGACGAATCGCCTCAGCATCGTCCTCCAGCAAAATGAATGGCGCAGCTACCGCGGCCCGCGCCGCACCTTCGTCTGCCAGCGCGAGATCCAGGGCTCCGATGCTCCACAAACCCTCACGCTCGCGTTGAGCGACTTCGCATCCGCCGAAGGCTCACCGACAAGCTGGTCCGAAATCGATCAACTCGGCCTCTGCGCCAACCACGGCCTCCCCGCCAACGAAGTCCCGCTCTGGAAAGGCCCCGCGCCGGAGTTTTTGCGAGTGGCGTGGGACTAGACAGCACTTGGAGCCTGCATTTGGACTAAAAACGTGAAAGTTGTAACCAGCTTTTCCTCACGGCTCAGGAAGCTGCCGCCATGACAACTCCATCCATCTGCCCCAAGTGCGGCGTGACCATCCCAGACGGCGCGCCTCAAGGTCTCTGCCCCAAGTGCGTGCTGCTCGGCGCGGCTACCGAGATCCAATCCGTCGCGCGACTGTCGAAAGCCGCGGCCCCGCCGACCGTGGCGGAGCTGGCAGTGCATTTTCCCGAGCTGGAGATCCTGGAGATGATCGGCGCGGGTGGCATGGGCGCGGTTTACAAGGCGCGTCAGGCGAAGCTGGACCGCCTCGTGGCGCTGAAGGTGCTCTCGAGCGATCTGGCCGGTGATCCGGCCTTTGCAGAGCGTTTTGATCGCGAGGCGCGACTGCTGGCGCGGCTGAACCATCCGAACATCGTCACAGTCTTCGATTCCAGCGTCGCGGGGCCGTTTGCATATCTGATGATGGAGTTCGTCGATGGGGTGAATTTGCGCCAGGCGATGAAAGCGGGCCGCTTCACGCCGCCAGAGGCGCTGGCGCTCGTGCAGGACATCTGCGCGGCGCTGAAGTTCGCGCACGAGCAGGGCATCCTGCATCGCGACATCAAACCGGAGAACATCCTCATCGACTCGCGCGGGCAGGTCAAAATTGCGGACTTCGGCATCGCGAAGCTCAGTGGCGAGGAAGGCCAGGATCTGCTCACGCTCACGCACCGCGGCTTTGCGCTCGGCAGTCCGCACTACATGGCGCCGGAGCAGTTCGAGTCGCCTGGAGACGTGGGTCAGCGTGCGGACATCTATTCGCTCGGCGTGGTGCTCTACGAGCTGCTGACCGGCGAGCTGCCGCTGGGCCGCTTCGCGCCGCCTTCGAAGAAATCTGCCGTCGATGCACGCATTGATGAAATCGTGATGCGCACTCTCGAGCGCGAACGTGAGCTGCGCTTCCAAACCGTGGAACAAGTGAAGACGGAAGTGCAGGCAGCCACCGGAAGCGGCAGCCGCCAGGGAGCCACACCTCCTCCCAATACCACTTCTCCAGTGTCTTCACCTTCCCAGCCTTCGCGGCTGCGGGACTTCCAACAAAAACTCTCTCTTAAGACCCACTTGCCCATCTTGGCTGTATTTCAGATCGGAGTCGGCGCGTTTAGCCTAATCAGCAGCCTCGTTGCAATTCCTGTCTTGTTCGGGGTATTCAGTTTCGGCAGGGAGCTGCACCGAGACTTCACGTCCTTGCACGCAATACCGTTGTCCATTGGCAGCTCATTTGTGGTCATTAGGATCTTCTCTATGCTGTTTTATTCTCTGCCTGGGATCATTGGCGGGTGGGGCTTGTTCTACGGGAAAAAGTGGGCTCGCTTGCTGTTGCTCGTGTTGGGTTTCTTGCAGCTGTTGCAGTTCCCGTTCGGCACCATGCTCGGCATCTACACGCTGCTCGTCCTATTTAGAGATCCAGAGCCGCCCGAGCTGCCAAAGCCGGTGGCATCAGAAAAATGAGCGCCGCGTCCAGCCACATAGACCCACCCCTGCTCCCGACATGAGCCCAGCTCCCGCCACCTCCGCCTTTCACAGCACGCGCTGGACGCTCGTGCTGCGATCGCGTGGCGACGCGCCGGAGGCACGCAGGGCGCTCGGTGAGCTGTGCGAGGTGTATTGGGCTCCGGTGTTTCGTTTTCTGCGCAGCGAAGGCCGCGCCGAAGATGACAGCCGTGAGCTGGCGCAGGAGTTTTTTGCCCGCTTGCTCACGCGAGGTGGTTTCGATGGGGCCGACCCGGCGAAGGGTCGCTTTCGCTCCTACCTGCTCGGTGCCCTGAAGCACTTCCTCGCCGAACGCCGTCGCAATGAAGGCCGCGAAAAACGCGGTGGCGGTGCCGTGGTGGAGTCGCTCAATGCCACCATGCACGACACCGCTCCCGGACTGCAAATCGCCGATGCCAGTGCGGCGATCAGCGACAGGCACTTTGACCGCGAGTGGGCTTTTGCGGTCATGGATCGCAGTTTGAAGGCCGTGCAGGCCGATTTCGAAAAAGCAGGTAAATCCGCCCATTTCGAGGCGCTCAAGCCCTGGCTCGTCGGCGATACGGATCAGCTTTCCCAGGCCGACGCCGCCAACCAGCTCGGTGTCACCACCGGCGCGGTTAAAGTGATGATTCACCGCCTCCGCAAAACCTTCCGCGCTGTCGTGGAAGCCGAAATCGCCCAGACCGTGCCCGCCACTGAGGATATCGACGAAGAACTGCGATACCTGATCGAGGTGCTGAGCTGATGTCGATGGTGATGTGGCCCGACAGGCTTGAGTTGAGCGTTGAGCTACTCCACTCTCGGCGGGACATGCGAATCCCGTTCCTCATCACCCTGCTCACCGCCGCCACGAGCAGCTTTAGCGCCGAGTTGACTCCCATCGGCTTGAATGCCAACCAGATGTCGATCGCCACGGG
>CANNQP010000084.1 GCA_947507875.1 Verrucomicrobiaceae bacterium
GCGGAGAAGCCGGTTCCGTTCGAGTGGCCGTAGAGAAAGAGCGGCGCGTGCTGAAGCTCGGGATGACCGCTTTTTTCGCCAAACTGCCGCAAGTGCTCGAAAAGCAGGCCTTGAGGCCAAAAGCCGCGTTGCATCGGATTGCCGGTGAATTTGAACAACGCGAGTCCCAGCTCCTGCGCGAGCTTTCGCAAGTCAGCACGCTTGAAGAGACCTTCGCCGCTGCCGTGGCCGGACATGACGACGATGCCGCGAGCGGTTTGGAGGTCCTTCGGCAGCCAAAGATCGAAGCGCACCTCCTCGCGCCTGCCTTCGCCTTTTTGCTTCACGGCCTCGCGCCACTGCGCATCGCTCACTTTCCAGTCCCAGTTGCGGCTCACGACCTGCTGCGGATCGGGCGTGCCCCACTTCGCCTCGTCGAGCACGCCGTTCCAGCTCTTCGTGTCCTTCGCCTGCACGTTCGCGCTCACCCAGCCGAGGCTGTGGCATTCGGGAAGCTGCGCAAAATCACTCCACTCGGTGCCATCGTTCGTTTGGCGAGGCTCGGTCCATTGCTTGGCGAGCCACGGCAGCACCTTTTCGGCCCATTTCGCACCATGAACGCGCAAACCCTCGCCACTGAAGTGAACGCCTTGGCCCTCGCGTTCGCGCAGCTTGCCTTTAAGCGCATCAGAGTCGGGACCTTCGACTGCGAGTCCATCCTTCCAAAGCGAGGCCTGCGCGGCGCGGATGTCATCGCTGCCTTCATCGCCCGGCACATGATAACTCGCCTGCGCCACCAACCACGGCGCGTTCCAGCCGATGTCGCGGCGTGAATCGCGGATGATCTTCTCCAAGCACTCGCGGTAAAGCTTTCCCGACAGCGTGCGCGTCGTGTCCTTCTGATTCGCATCGCTCTCGCCCTGATGCCAGAGCACCGCACGAAATCCCAGCGGCCCCACCGACTTCATCCGTGCGATGAACGCCTCATACGCCGCCCCCTTGCTGGCCCACTGACCATTCGGCAGCGGCTCCACGCGACTCACGAGCGTCGGCGGATTCGGAAACGTCGCGCCTTTTGAAAGCCACTCGCGCACACTCGTCGCGCCGATGCCACACGCCACAATGCCGACGGGCACGTTTTCCTTCGCCACCACCGCATCCGCGAACGCCGGCACCAAACTACCGCCACCACCACTCGCGCCCGGCTGCGGATCATCCGCGATGCGCCACGCCTTGCCATCGAACGACGCCACGCGCCGCGTCTTCGTCGTCTGCCTTTCCGCGCCGTGATTCGCCGAGTTCGACTGCCCCGCGATCACAAACACCTCGCCAATCCCCACATGCGCCACGCTGCCGAGCACGAGTTGTTTTCCACCCAGCGAAACCCGCACCTCCAGCCGCCACCAACCACCCGCTGGTGCTTCGACTGTGCCCGCCAGCTTCTTCCCAGAAACCGAACCACCAATGCGTTGCCAAGACGTCTGACCCTTCTCACCCACCACACGCGCTTCCATCGTGATGTCTGGCAAAGACACCGCCTCCGACAACTCACCCGCAATGCGCAGCAAGCCTTTCCCCGGACTGGTCCGCTGCACGACCTGATAATCGAGCGGCGAGGTCAGATTCAACTCAAGAGCAAAAGTGGACGTGGCGACGAGGAGAAGAGCGAGAGCAAAGACGGAGCGTTTCATGAGCGAGCAAGCTCATACGCTAGCAGAAGGCTCGATGATTCGGGTGCTGCGCCGAAGAAAGGGAATACGTCGCACTCACGCGATACGCAGAAGAGCCTCATCATCGTCCCCACAGCTTCGCGAACTTTTCGGCGATGTGAAAGTCATCTTTACCCGTTGGTGAAAAGGCAGTGCGCTCAAACTTGCCATCACGAACACGGACTCGACCGAGGTTGAAGTGCCAGGGAAAGAGTTCCTTCGGTTGGGCACCGTCGATGCCTTTTGTAGGATCGAGGGTGAAGGCTTCCGCACCGACGATGGGGAGGCGCATTTCGACGCTCCAGCGGTCTGCGCCGCGATGCACGGCGACTTGCGCACCGCTGGTCCAATTCACGCCTTGGCCGCCGGGGGCGCGGTCGAGATCATAGACGGCACCGGCAGGATTGATGGAGATCTCGTAGTAGCTTCGCGAGGTGGTCTCGATGAGCAGCGTGACATGATCGCCTACCAACAGCTTCGGATCGTCGTGCTTGCTCGTGCTGCTTTGCAGGCCCTTCATGTCCGGCTCAAGGCAGACGATGCCGATGTGCAGCGTGCTGCCATCACGTTGAATTTGGAAGCTGCTATTGCACTTTGGCTGCGGGTCCTGTGGACGCAGCTTGAGGAGCGGCGCGATACGCACGGTGCCCCAGTAGGCTTTGTCCACGTTGCCGTCGAGCGGTTTGCTGCCGAGTGGTTTAGCACCGGTGTTGATGGTTTCGAGGGCACGGTAGTCAAGGTCGGTTTCGCGCTTGCGGCTGAGTTGCACGCGCAGAGCCTCCAGCGGCTTCATGGTGTCGCTGATCTGCTGAATGCGACGGCCGGGGAGGCTCATGGGATCGGCGGCGGCCTTCGCTTTGGCCAGCAGATCGTATGATTCGCCGATTTTGACCGCGTCGGCACTCATGTGCATCCAGTTGGCCTCTGCGTGGGTGATGAAGGCCTTCATCGCCTCGGCGGCGGGGCCGTAGTAGCTCGTGCAGTAATCTGCAAGCAGCGCTCCCACGTCTTGATGGGCATCCCAGTAAAGCCGCGCGGTGACGTAGAGATTGAAGTGCTCAATCGCGAGGTCGTGGTAGCCAAAGGACTGCTCCTTGCCCGCTGGATGCGCATAAATCTCCACCTGCTCGCCAAGGCTCACACCTTTCAGCTCACGCAGATCGCGGCTGATTTGTTTTGTGTAATAAACCGGGCGTCCAGCCTGCTCGGGGCGTGCATTGGTGCTAAAGTCCCAGGTGATGTAGTTGCCTGGAGATAGTTTTTTCAGCCAATCCGCACGCCACTTTCGCCGCTCATTCCATTTCGACTCCTCCCAAAACTCCTGACGATGCCGCACATCAATGAGCGCGAGGTTCGGACTGAGTTTCTCGATCTTCTCCGGCGGCTGCGTGTAGGCACCGTAGGCCAGAGCGCTGACCAGCCGGTCGGGATGAGTGCGATGCACCTCCTGCGCCACGCGATTCATGTAGCCAAAGACATGATCCGACATCGCGCCGCTCCAGCCGCGCTGCGGCGTCTGCTGGGCATTCCATGCGGGGTCATCCGCCACGAGACCGGAGTAGCCATCCACGAGGTCGATGTTGTGCATCGGCTCATGAAAGTGATCAAACATGGCGCGGATGTGCTTCATTTGTTTTTCGAGCAGCATCGGGGAGAGCAGATTTGGAACACCATCGCCTTGGTGCGTGGTGTCACGCTTGCCGCCGATGCTCAGATACATCTCGGGATGCGCCTGCTTCATCTCCTCGCGTTTGATGACGAACTTCATCCCATGGCAGAGCTGCGGAAAGCCTGCGATCTCCGCGCCGAAGTTCACGCCGAGCCGCAGGTTCCACAGCGCCCGCTCGCCGATGCCCGTGTGCTGCGTGTAGTAAACGAAGCGCCGCAGTCCGAAGTCCGGCTTCACCGTGCGGTCCACCTGCGGCAGCGTGATGGTGGCCACCTTCGGCACCACCTCGCCGATCTCCCCTGGCGCGAACCACCGACAGCCGAGACCGCGCAGGAACTCGTTCACCGCATTGAAGGTGCCCGCATCGTCCGTCATCCACACATCGAGCTCTGGGTGGTAGAGCTGGTAGAGTTCGCTCGCCGTGTTCCAAAACGTATCGCCCGTGATCTTGTCCCATTCGGCGTTCACGCGGGCCGCTTCATTCTTGTCCCGTTTCCGCCCCCAGGGCTCGATTGGCACAAAGTCCTTGTCCGCGCCCAGCAGCGCCAGCCAGTCCTTGCCCGATGCCATGCGAAACGCTCCATGCTTGAGGTTTTGGGTGGAAAGGCCCAATTCCTCGGTGAAGTGGCTCATCCCGACAAAGATGGCCGTTTTGCCCGCCGTGCGCTCCGTGACGACCGGCAGCGCAGCACCTGACATTTTCGCGATGGTGCTTTGTAACTCCTTGGCAGCCAGTTTGGTCATCCTCGCCGGTTTTTCAGCGATGACGATCTCTGCCAGAGGTTGCCCATTTTGCACGAGTGGGACGTCGGCAGCATGGAGTGCAATCAGAGCAACGAAGAGCAAAATAGGTTGGATGAAGTGGCGCATGAAATCAGATCAAGGAATGGATGAGGCTTCGACAGAGGACACCTCCACGGCATCCAGGTAATGAGGTTTGCTCGCTTGGGAGTTGGCTTGGTTTTTGACACCCAAGAAAACCACCAAACAACGCGCATTGCCCGGAACCTGCATTCGCAAGCCGATGGATTGCCACTTGGCATTGCCAGGTGGGTTCTCGAAGCCTGTTTCTGCAGACGCGATGAATTCGTCCCGTTCAATAAACCAATGTCTGGCAAACCAATCGGGCCCAAGCCGCTCGGGGGCTTCATTGACAGCATAAGCTCGAACCGTGTAGTAGGGCGAGCTACTAGGATCTGCACTGGCGAAGGAAGCGCTGACTTCAATCTCGCGCAGTTCGCTGCCGGAGGGAGGAAGAGCGATGATCTGATACAATCGCGGAAACAGAACTGATCTTCCGTAGGCGGTTGTCTCCAGCCTGAGCATGTGATGCCCATCCTTAGGCGTCACTCCATTCTCGGCAGGCACCACCTTCGACACATCGCCGGCCCAAAGCGATGCAGTGACGGGAAACCCCTTCGCCAAAGACATTTGAGCATCCTCGAAACTGGGCTCATGCACAGCCAGCAAAGTTTTTTTTACCCCATGCTGTCCAACGAAACCAAACACCAGCGACGAGCAAAACATGCCAAACGCAATCCCCGCCGCCGCCGCCGTGAGCGGACGCCAGGAAAGCCAGCGCCCGATGCGTTTGTTTTCAGCCATCGGGGCTGACCTCAGCAGGTCTATCCCCCGGTCTCGAACTCCTGCCTGGGCTTCCAGCGCCACGTCCAGATTCATGTAGTGCAGGTAGAGCCTGCGCAGGTCCGTGTCTGCCTTCAGGCGGGTTTGTAGGGCGACAGCTTCATCGTTCGTGAGGAGTCCGGCCATGTGGCGCTGGATGAGATCGTGTGAGTCGGAATTCATGCGTGTTCCTCCTGGGCGCGAGTGCGCTCCACACACTCCAGCAGGGCCTGCCGGATGCGGTGGAGCCATTTGTAGAGTGCCATCGGCGTCTGCCCACGGCGGCTGGCCAGCTCATCCATGCGGGTGCCCTTCGTGTAGGCGGTGAGCACCAGTTCACGTTGCGAGGCGGGTAACTTGTCGAGGCAACGCTCCAGGGCCTCACGATGCTCGTCATGCACGGGCACTAGGGTGACGGCATCGTCGGCGAGCTGGTTCACCAGTTCATCATCAAACACATGTCGGTCCCGCGCTTGCCGACGCAGGTGGCGCAAGGCGACATTCTTGGCTACGCCAAACGCCCAGCCCTGGAAATCAGCCGCCGCATCAAACTTCTCCCACAGCACAAGAATCACATCCTGCATCACCTCCGAAGCCATCTGCCGCGTAGGCACCAGCGACCTCACAAACGTGTGCAACGCCAGCTCGCTCTCCGCGTAATGGCGGAGAAACTGGGCATGGCGCTCGTGTTCGGATGGCGGTGACATGGGTGGCTTACAACCTAGTCGTCGCCAGCCATGCGCTCATTTGCCGGAAAAATTTTCGATCTCAATTGAGCAGCAGGTGAAACACCCGCAGCGCGGTCTTGGATGAGGTCTTGGAGGCGACGAGGCGGACTCGCGCTTTGTGCGGGCCGGGTTTGAGCTGGTCATCGAGGATCAAGGCCCATGGAAGATGCAGGCCGCTGCTCCAGTGCGTCAGCGTTTCGAGCATGCGCGGCGGACCGCCATCCACGCTGAACTCGATCTGGCCGGCATCGGGGCCGGAGGCGATGAAAAGGCCGCAGCCGGTGCCTTCGAAGCTGAACTCGAACTCCGCGCCCGGCTCCGTGCCGACGAGCGCGGGCACGTTCACAAAGCCCTCGCGCACGCCGATCTTTTTGCCGTTCGGCTGCTTGTCGTCGTCGGCA
>CANNQP010000085.1 GCA_947507875.1 Verrucomicrobiaceae bacterium
CGCTGCCATGGCAGTGAAAGAAGGAATCCCCGTGCAAAGGGTGAATGTCGCCGCCCTTCAGGACAACCTCCGCGCCCAAAACCAGGTTATCGATTTCCTCCCGGGCCAACCCGAGAAATGCGAGCACCTCAACGGCCCGCCGGAGTTTTAGTTTTTATTCATTCCTCCACACGTGTCTTGAATGCCCTCTTTCTGCGCTGTCTTCACGAGCAAACGGCCTTTGCTGTCTTGCCTCAGGACATGCAGAAAGAGTCGAAGGATTGACGCAAAGCAGCAGCGTGGCGGCATTTCAACAAAGTTTGGCAGATCGTCACCATACCTGCGCTAGCTGCGACAGCTATGATGGCACCTTTCGTCACCTGCATGAGACCTTCGATCCTCATTCTCCTCGCAGCCATTCTAGCGATGGCTTGGTTCTTTGTTCGAGATCAGCCGCAGTCCAGCCCCGTGAATGAAGCCCAGCCGGTGAAGCCAGTGCCGCCCATGGTTACCTCCATGTCGTCGGGTGATGAATCCCCCAAGCACTACCGTCCGGCCACTCTTCCGGAAAGCGTGCGGAGAAAGGCAGATGCGGTGGCCGCGAGACATCGGGGCATGAGCAAGGCGCAGTTGGAACAAAGCGCGGAGATGCAGCAGCTCGGGGCTCAGTTCAGCCGGCATTTGGAGTCGCCAGAGTTTCAGGCAAAGCTCAAGCAAGCCATCGAGGCAATGAAAGCCGTGAAAGGCATCGAGCATGGCACGCTGAGCTTTGATCTTCACGATCTGACCTCACCCAACGCCCGTGCCTGGCTGGAGGCGGCTCTTTCGGATGATCCGCAGCCCGCGCAGGACTACGTCATGAACCTGCTGGATGGCGCGGTCTTTGAGTTCGCGATTGCTTCGAGATCTGGCTCAACAAGCCATGGAGTTACGGTTGTTAACAAGGACGCGGAGCTGCCATGCCAATGTTAGACTAATGAATCACGTGATCAAATTCAGTAAACCAAACTGACAAGCCAAAAGCCCTCAAATGCAAAACAGTCTCTTCACAAGTCTATTCACGTTTGCCATGGCGATTGGCTTTGCCCACGCCGCAGCACCTCTTGAGAACGACCTCTACAGGGTCTCATTAACGTCGCCATCTGGGGCTGATCCTGTCCTGACGGTCGAACATAAAGCAACAGGAATGACTCGCAGCATAGCACCCTCCATGCGAATCGCCTTCTCAGGAACTGATCCTGAACTGGTGTCTAGCAGTGCGGAGGGCTTTCCAGGTGTTGTTGGCTGGAAGAAAGGCGGCAAGGCACCCGACAACAACATTTACCACAGCGAAGGGGCGAATGTGTCTGCGACTGAATCCGCGACATGGGATGGAAGAATAGTTTTCACACTCACCCCGAATCCTTATGGTGCAGCCAAGCTAGAAGTGTCATTGCCGCCAGGCAACGAAGCCCCTTCAATCACGATGGAAATTCAATCCGTGCGTGAGGGATGGTTCTCTCTGGGGTTTACCGGCCTTGCTTCCGTGAGTCCGAGCAAGTTGGACTTCCTGTATCAGCCTCTCACTTGGTCATGGAAACGGTTTCCGCAAAAGTCGTGCCTCACCGAAGAAGCTTATGCCACCACGGCGGCGGCATTCATCAACATGGCAGGCTTCACGGAAGGCATTGCCCCCGCGCCAGAAATGATTCCCTACCGCTATGCCTTGAGTGCACACTGGAACAAGGCAGGTGATCTCCGAGACCGCATGTGGAAGGATTTTCCGACCAACGGTCCCAAGGGTAACAGTCTTTTCGCACTGTCGGTTAGAAACAACGAGGGACTGGCCCAGCCCACGCTTTTTGCCCCCATACTCGGTGGCACGAATTCCTTCCTTAAAGCGGGCTCAACCTACAGGTTCACATGCAAGTACCTTCTGACCCCGGGAGATTGGCTGGCTGGTAGTGAATTCCTGCTTAGGAACATCTTCAAATATCGCAACGAACGCCAGAATGCTACCTGCAGCCTGAACGACACCTTCGACAACATGCTTGCGTTCGCGATGAACGACACCTACAGCGGCTGGAACTCCGAGTTGAAGGCAAGCAACTACCGTTTCGATGTGCCAGGAGCGGTCAAGAATGTCTCCGCGCTGCATCCGCTCAGCCTCGCGCTGGTCACCGGGAACCCGGAAATCTATCGGCTGCGGGCGCTGCCGATGATCGAGTATGTCATGAGTCGAGAGCGGTTCCTCTTTTCTAAAGACACCACCCCCAATCAGGGGCAGGGGCCTTCGCACCGTCTGACTGGTCCTTGCGCGGAAATCGGCGAACTGGCTGGCCTCCACCTCATGACCCAAGGGCGCACCATTGCTTTTGCTGAGGAAACGAAGCGCCTCTTCGGCAAGACTCGCAAGCTTAACCTCGAAGTCGAATCCGGTGGCGGCAGTTGGCAGGACTACCTGGCCCGCTATCAGATCCATAAGAATCCTGAGGATCTGCAAAAAGCCAAGGCTGGTGCGGATCATTATCTGAAACAGGTGTTCGACAATTATTCGACCAGCTTTAAGGACTTTCCTGCTCACGAGTTCACTACCGACTTCACAATCAAGATCTACGACCTCTTGCAGCTGCATGAGGTCACCGGGAACAAGCGCTATCTCGACGCTGCCAGTGTTGGAGCGCGGCACATCGTTCTCTGGTCAAGAAGCCATCCCGCAGCGCCCACTTCCACAATCACAGTCAACCCAGGTGGTAATGTCGAGGGCATCTTTCCCGGACGCAGGTTCAACAGTGTCGAGGGACAGAACTCCTTTGTTAAAATGAATGTCACGAGCTGGGTGCCAGAGCAACGCGTGCCCGCCTGGAGAACTTCATTGGTAGGCACCTTGCCCGAGGCTCAGAATACTTACATGTTCGGCCCAGTGATGCTCGCACACCACGCCGCCTGGATGTTGCGCTTGGCCAAGATGACGGGTGATGACCTGCTGCATGACGCTGCTTATAACGCCATCCTTGGGCGATATGAGAACTTCCCTGGATACTACTTCACCTCGCTCGAAACGGACGTGTATCAGCGAGCTGACTACGCGAATCATCCTTTCTTGGATGTGAAGTATAACGCCATATTCTACAATCATGTTTGGCCACATCTGGCGTTGCTTATGGATTTTCTGGTCTCCGATTTTTTCTACAGGTCCAAGGGGGGCATAGATTTTCCTTCCGTTTACGCCCCGGGATACAACTTCATAGCTAGCAAAACCTATGGTCATCTGCCGGGAAAATTCATGGGCTATGAAAACGTGCGGCTATGGATGCCCGCAAAGGCCTTCCAGTCCGGAAACTCTGCCCTGAACCATCTCTTGGGTATTCGGAAGGACGGCCTTTTTCTCGCACTCGCCAACACAAGTCCCCATCCCGTAAGGCAAACGCTTTGCCTGAATCCGACGGTCATTCCCTGGAATGAAGGACAAATCTATGAGGTTCGGATCTTCGACGCCAAAGGGACGGTGCAAGGCACGACACGCTTCATGAAGGGTCAGTTGGAGGTTTTGATCCCCGCTAACGGACTCATGGCTTACAAGATCGAGGGGCTTGACGCCCAGGCTGCGGTTCTGGATCGCTATGCAGCGAAAGACATCACCGCTCCTTCAGGGAAACGATTTATTCGTGAGAGTCGAGATGAGGTGAACGCGGGGACCACCACCGCGATGATCATGCAGACTTTCCCTCAATTCGCTGATTTTTACCTATTTTCTGACCGTACGACGGACCATTGGAAGTCCGCGAAGCTCGAATACCGGATCGCCGATGGCGATTGGCAGTGGGCCAAAGACGACACCTATCCTTTCGAGTTCGAAGCCCACCTGCCGGATCCTCTTGTTCTTCTCGAATACAAGCTAACGGCCATCTGCACTGATGGTCAAGAATCCTTGGTCTCTGCTGGCAAACTCAACTCACCTTGAGTCCAAAACTACATTCGCTGTTGATGAAACCATACATCGCTTGCCTCCTCTTCAGCGCTATTGCCTGTGTGCTCGGTGCGGCCACCCAGTCCAACGTCCTTTTCATCTTCGCCGATGATCAGCGGGCTGATACCATCTCCGCTTTGGGTAACGCACACCTTCGAACGCCAAACCTTGACCGTCTTGTGAAGAGAGGGCTGACTTTCACTCGTGCCTACATGCAAGGCGGCATGCAACCCGCGACGTGTGTTCCTTCACGCGCCATGCTGCTGTCTGGTCGTTCATTGTTTCATATCGATGAGAAGCTGACACGTGACGAGACCTGGCCAGCCGCCTTTGGCCGGTCAGGCTACACCACCTTCATGAGCGGCAAATGGCATAACACAGCCAGCTCGGTGCCGCTTAGTTTCCAGCGTGCTCAAAGCCTGTTCACGGGTGGAATGACGAATCCACTGAACGCCCCGCTAAGCAGTCTGAAAGAGGGCCGAATGACCCCCGCCAGGGTCAGCAAGAAGCATGCTTGCGAGGTCTTCTCCGAGGAGACGATCCACTTTCTCAAAGAGAAGCATGCCGCGCCATTCTTTGCCTACCTGGCTTTTGATGGACCGCACGATCCCCACATTGTCCCCGACGATTATCCGGTCCACTACGACCCCGCTAAGATTCCACTCCCAGCCAACTTCCTGACGATCCACCCATTCGACAATGGGGAGATGATGGTTCGCGATGAGAAGCTTCTCCCGAAACCTCGCCGTCCCGGCGATGTCCGCGGCATGCTGGCCGATTACTATCGCTACATCTCTTACCTCGACATGCTGATCGGTCGCGTGCTCGACACGCTTGATGCCTCCCCGGCTGCCAACAACACGATCGTGGTCTTCTCCGCCGATTCTGGCGTTGCCCGTGGAAGCCATGGGCTCATTGGAAAGCAAAACCTCTATGAGCACTCGCTGCGGGTACCGCTCATCATCGCCGGTCCCGGCATTCCTGTCGGCCAGAAGACCGATGCCATGTGCTACCTGTTTGATGTCATGCCTACGCTGGGGGCGATCTGCGGCGTCACGCCTCCGCCAACCAGTGAAGGACAGGATCTTAGCGCCATCGTCCGCCATCCTGGACTGCCTGGACGCTCCACGCTGTTCTTTGCCTACCGTGACGTGCAGCGGGCGATTCGCGATGAACGTTACAAGCTGCTCCATTATCCACGGATCCACCGCACTCAGCTTTTCGATTTGACCGCTGATCCTCACGAAATCCAGGATCTCTCTGCCGAGGCGCAACACGCAGATAAACTCCGGGAACTGGAAGGAAGGCTGCAAGAACAGATCGCCCAGCAGGCCACCGCCCCTTCTTCCAAAGAACCTCAAGGCAGCAGGCCCGCTCACTCTGCCAAGCCTTCTCGAAGCACCGACTGATACACCTTTTTTATTCAACTCACCCCGCGGCCGACCCGCTGATGGAGAGGATTCATCCAAGTGCGTAAAACCCTGTTATGCTTTCCTTTAGCCAACCCCAAAGAACACTGCTCCTCGTGATGGCCATCTTCGGCCTCGTGGTCCCCAATGGAGCCTTTGTCTATCTGTCCATCACGCGTTGGGATCTGGTCGTCTCCGCGATGACGAACCCGATTGCCCTCGTGTTCATCGTCGAAGCGTTTGCGCTGATGTTTTTGTTTGCGTGGCTCATTCACCGGCAAGGTTTGAAAGCGCCCGGATGGCTCGCCTTCATCATCATGTCCCTGCTTGGCAGCATGATGTTCAGCGTGCCCGCCTGTCTTTGGCTTTGGAGCAGAGAATCGCTGCAACGCTCGAGAACAGACTGAAACCGATTTCTTTA
>CANNQP010000086.1 GCA_947507875.1 Verrucomicrobiaceae bacterium
CTGGTGTTTGATTTCTGGGAGCTTGGCAGTGGCTTAGCACTGACATGATCAACTGCTGCTTGTTCGACTGACGATGCCAATCTTTGGTGCAGTAGTTGGCGAAATTGATCTCGCCCGACCTGGCTGACTAAGTCGTCGCTGGTGAGTAAAGGACTGTCCCAGGAGTTTGCTAGTGTTTGAAGATAGCTAGTGCACTTCGACGAGTTCGTTTTTAGGCCAATGACGAGTGGTTTTGAGGGCGCTGCGGCTGTGAAGCTTTGTTGGATCCATGCCTTGATGTGAGTTGGTGGATCATCGAGACGATCGGCGGCCAGCACGAAGATCGAGGCGTTGGCAGCTCGACGCCGAGCCATCGCACGGAAATCAAGTCTTTCGAGTTCATGAAAGGTCCAACTGTTGATGCAGATCTCTTCGTGCCCGCCTGCTGCATGTGCGAGGGTTTCTCGGAGTTTGAGGAAAGCTTGCTGGGGTCTTTCGCTGCACAAAACCACGGCATGATGTAGGCCGGCCCTCTGGGGTGAATTGTTCAGCAGGTCGGCTAACTTCATGGACGAAAGTTGCCTGTTTGGGATTTGATCTGCTATGGGCAGATGTCCGCGATGGCGTTCAGCAAACGGATGAGATTCGTTCATCCCCCAGCTAGGAGCCTTGTTCCATGATGACATGGGAGATGCCAAGCCATCGCTGCTTCTGCCCAGGCTGACGTCGCTTGGGGTGAAGCGTGCTTTCAGACTTGTTCTGCTACCCAGCGGGTGGCGTGGTGGATGAGTTCAGTTGCGTTACGCAAGCTGAGTTTTCGTCGGATGTGCATGCGGTGCGTGTCCACAGTTTTGATGCTCACATGCAGGACGTGAGCAATCTCGTGGGGTTCTTGGCCTTGGCCGAGCAGGCGATAGACTTCGAATTCGCGGTCGGTGAGAGAAGACACGGGGGAGGTTCCACTTTTGGTTCCTGATAGAGCATCAAGGATCAGGGCGGAGATGCGTTCGCTGACGAAAATGCCACCGGAAAGGACTTTGCGAATGCCCTGAATGATCCGCTCCGGGCCTTCTTGCTTCATGATGTAGCCCTTGCCTCCTGCGCGGATGACACGTTCTGCGTACAACGTTTCATCGTGCATGGAGATCATGAGTACGGGTGTTCGTGGGCTCATGGCGCGAAAGTCTTTCAAGAGCTCCAGTCCACTTTTGCCTGGCAGGCTGAGGTCCATGAGCACGAGGTCTGGTTTCAAGAGTTCCAAAGCTTTCATGGCCTGGGTTGCATCTTGGGCTTCACCACAAATGGTGAGATCCTTTTCCAAGTTCACGAGGCCCGCGAGTCCTGTTCGAAATACAGGATGATCATCTACGATGAGTACGCGGGTTTTTGGGGGTTCGGGATTTGTTGGAGCAGGGCTTTTTGTCTTGGGCATGGCTGTCGGATGGGGTGGGCTCGTCACAAGTGATAGGGCGTCTTACCTTTCGCGGGCGTGTAGTTGGGGGTGCGGATGGAACGACAAACTGGCAGGTGACCGTGGTGCCGCGTTTTGAGTTTTTTTGGATGCTGAGGCTGCCACCATTCAGCTCAGCTCGGTAGCGCATGATGCGTAGGCCTAGGCCGGCGTTGGTTTCACTGGGCTGTTTCCATCGACCGTCATCTCGAATGCAAAGAAGGTTTCGATCAAGGCTGATCAAGATGTTGGACGCTTGGCCATGCCTGACGGCGTTGCTTACAGCTTCTTGCGCGATACGATACAGGTGTGTCATCACCGTTTCATCCGTAAGTGCTATGGCTTCGACGCATTTGAAGCGACACTTGATGTTGAAGAGTGCGCTCGATTGTGCGGCGAGAGTCTCTAGTGCCTTGGCTAATCCTCCTTGTTCTGGTGCTACAGGATGGAGTCCGCGGGCAAGATGGCGCGTGTGATTTAGCGCTTTTTTGAGTAATTCACAGAGTCGTTCTGCGGACTTTGGTTCCGGAGATTGGCCGGCCTCCAGGCGTCGTTGTAGAACGTCGGCCATCATCCAGGCACCCGCTAGTTGTTGGCCCAGGTCGTCGTGCAAATCTTGGCCGATTCGCCGGCGTTCACGCTCACTGATTTGTAACAGTTCTTCTTCCAGCTGCATGCGGGTGACGATCTGCTGCATCAATTCTGTCGTGCGCTGCTGCACGCGTTCTTCGAGTTCTGCATTGAGTCGCCGAATGGTCTGTTCGGCCTCTTTTCGCTCGGTGATGTCGGTGATGTCGATGATGATCAGCGGTCCCTCGCTGGCCTCCACTTGGCTGAGGCTGATTTCCATGGGAAAGATGCCGCCTCCTTTTCTCAGGCCGTCAAGGTGCATGCCACGAAACTTTTCAGCGTGATTAGGCTGGCGCAAAAATTCGCGGCGACTGGCCCTGAAACGCTTTTTTTCTTGAGGCGGTAACAAGCTTTCGAAGGGGGAGCCGATGATTTTCTTTTTGGATAAACCGAAGAGCATCTCGGTGCGGGCGTTGGCCATGCGCACGATGCCTTTGGAGTCGAGGATAACAAAGCCATCGGGCGCTGCTTCCAGTAGCCGACTAAACATGCGCCGATCTAGGTTTCGCTGCGTGATGTCACGAGAAATTTTGGAGTAGCCTGCGATGCGTCCTGCCGAGTCGATCAAAGGTGAAATCGAAAGGGAGATGTCGATGATGCAGCCATCCTTGCGGAGACGACGAGTTTCGTAGTGCTCGATCCGCTTGCCTTGGCGGATCATGCGGCGAAACACGATTTCGTCATCGGCGGCTTCCTGAGGGCGTAAAAATGACACATTGCGGCCAATGGCTTCTGGGGCGCTGTATTGAAAGATGCGCTCAGCGCCAGCATTCCAGGTCTGGATTACACCGTCTAAGTTGAGGGTGATGATCGCATCATCGGAGTTTTCCACTACGGTAGCTAACCAGCGTCGGCTGGCCTCAGCCATTTCGCGCTCCGTGATGTCACGGGCGATACCGCCGATCTGGTAGGGCTTGCCATTCTTGCGACCTAGAATGATGCCCCGATCTGCGATCCAACGGATTTCACCTTGGCGATGGATGACGCGGTAGTGAACGTTGTAATCGGTTTTTTCGCCATTGAACCACTGCCGCAAGGCTTCGTGGACACTGGGAAGGTCATCGGGATGAATGCCATTTTCCCAAAGATTGGGATGGCGGCTCAGCTCACTCGTTTGGTATCCCCAAATCCGCTCAAAGGCCGGGCTTACGTAGCTGTAGTGTGAGGGGTCTAGATCTTTGAGCCAGAGTACGTCCCCGATGTTCTCAGCGAGAAGGCGAAAGCGTGCGGCATCTGGTGCGACGGAGGTCATCATCTCAGGATCATGGCGATCAGACAGACTGAAAGGCAAGACGACAGGTGTCTGATATCAGAGGGGTGAGGAGGGGGCAAAGCTGGCAATGCAGCAACCTCGCGCAGCCTCCGGTTGAGGCCATCAGCAAATGGATGAGGCTTTCTGAAATCGCCAGGTGCTTAGATCCAGGTCGAAAAGCCCAAGGTGCGCAGTAGTGTGCGCAGGCTGATCGCGATGACCAAGGCTCCAACGACGACCATCATCGGGCGGTGTGGCAGCTTTTTGGTTAGATAAGCGCCCAGCGGGGCAGCGATGACACCACCCGCGGCGAGGCCTGCGATGACCTGCCAGTGACCGAGACCGATGCTCATGAAAAAGGTGATCGAGGCCGAGAGCGTCACGAAGAATTCCACGGCATTCACGCTCCCGACGGCTTCACGAACCGAATTGCCACGAACGATCAGATTGGTCGCCACGATGGGTCCCCAGCCACCTCCGCCCACGGCATCGAGAAAGGAGCCGACCAAAGCCAGTGGCGTTAGCCGTGTGGTGACTTCCCGTGGAGGAAAGGGCATGAAGGCTTTGGCGATGATGACGATGCCCATGATGATGAGATAACCGGAAATGTAGGGCTTGATGATATCGCCATCGAACGAACTGAGCACGTAAGCGCCCAGGGCTGCGCCAATGATTCCGGGAATGAGCAGGCGACGGAAAAGATCTCGGCTGATGTTGCCGAAGGCATGGTGCGATAGCGCAGAGGCTCCTGTGGTGAAGCACTCAGCCGCATGGACCGTGCTGCTCACTACGGCAGGAGGCACGCCAAATCCCATGAGTAGGCTCGATGCCGAAACCCCATAGGCCATGCCGAGTGCGCCGTCGATCAACTGCGCCACGAAACCGGCGATGATGTAGATGATGATGTCGTGCTCCATGCGTGTTAGGGCCCCAAGAAGGGGCGCGATGTCTGGATGGGAAGTGAATTCCGGTCAAGCGAAACTATACTTAACCTGTGGGAAATTAAGGCAATACCTTCAGCCATCCGCTTTCTTTCAGTTTTGGCTCAGTTTTGGCATCAAGATCGATCATCGCTCCTGCGTTCTTGCTTTTTGGCTCTGTTTCGCCTCAGCTTGTTTTATGCACCTTCGCCTCATTTTTGCTCCCCTCGCGCTTGCTTTAGGTTTGGTCGCCAGTGGTCACGGTCAAAGTGTGCCGCAGCGCCCGAATGTCATCCTGATGCTGATCGATGACATGGGGTGGACGGACCTGGGCTGCTATGGCAGCAAGTACTATGAGACGCCGAACATCGATCGACTCGCACGCGAAGGGATGAAATTCAGCCAGGCCTATTCGGCATGCACCGTGTGCTCTCCCACACGGGCAGCGGTGCTGACGGGCAAGTCACCCGCACGTCTCCACATCACGGATTGGATTGCTGGGCATGATCGTCCCAAAGCGCGCCTGAAAATCCCGGACTGGACCAAACAATTGCCCTTGGAGGAAGTGACTTTGGCAGAGCGACTGAAACCTCTCGGCTATCGCTGCGCCAGCATCGGCAAATGGCACTTGGGTGGTCCTGAATTTTATCCTGAAAAGCAAGGCTTCGATGTGAACATCGCGGGCAACGATCGTGGTCAGCCCCCGAGCTACTTTTCTCCTTACGGCATTGAAACGCTGAAGGATGGACCGAAGGGCGAATTCTTGAGCGACCGGCTCACTCAGGAAGCGCTGAACTTCATCAGCGCGGAGGACGCGCCGTTTTTCATCTACCTGCCACACTACGCCGTGCACACGCCGATCATGGGTAAGCCGGAAGTCGTGGAGAAGTATCAGAAAAAGCGCGCCACGAACGGCCACGGCAACCCCACCTACGCGGCACTGGTGGAGAGCGTGGATGACAGTGTCGGACGTTTGCGGGCAGAGCTTGAAAAGCTCGGCCAGTGGGAAAACACGCTCTTCATCTTCACCAGTGACAATGGGGGGCTTTCCGGCACGGTCGGGGCCAAGGGATGGCAGCGCGGCCCCACGGACAACAGCCCCTCTCGCCTAGGCAAAGGCAGTGCCTACGAGGGAGGTGTGCATGTGCCGCTGATCGTGTCTTGGCCGGCAAAAATCAAACCTGCCTCGGAGTGTGA
>CANNQP010000087.1 GCA_947507875.1 Verrucomicrobiaceae bacterium
CTTGGGGTCGAAGGTGTCGATGTGCGAGGGGCCGCCCTCCATCATGAGGAAGATGACGTTCTTCGCCTTCGCCTCCGGGAAGTGGCCTTGCTTCGGTGCGAGCGGATGTTTCTTCGCCTCCTCGGCAAGCAACGAACTGAAGGCGACGCTGCCGAGCGAGGCTCCGAGCGAATAGATGAAATCGCGGCGTGTGGGCGCGTGCAAAGCTCGGCCCCCGGCACAGGGGAAGAAGGGTTTAATAGACATAAGCGAACTCGTTGGAGTTGAGCAGGACGAGGCAGACATCGGCAAGAGCACGGGTGCGGACATCGACATCGGCGGGCTGAAGGTCGGGCACGAACTCCGCGTAGGCGTGCAGCTTCTCGTTGAAGGAAAACTTCTCGCCGGTGTTTTCCTCGACCGCATCGCGGCGGACTTCGAGCGGCGGTTTGGCAGGCGCGGGCGCGGTTTGGACGAGTGGAATGGTTTCCCGCCAGTGCGCGAGGCAGTCACGTTCTTCCTCCGCACTCGGCGCACGCGAAAACACGAGGGCGAAGACCCGCGCAATGGCTTGCTCATCACTGCGCGTTTCCTTCACTGCACGATGCGCCAGCGCGAGGGCGCGGGATTGCGTGCTCTGGCCATTGAATAAGCTGAAGACCTGCGGCGTAACGGTGCTGGCCTCGCGGCGCTCGCAGGAAAAGTCTGGCGCGGGCGCATTGAAGACCTCCAGCATCGGGTCCGTGAGGCCGCGCAGTTTCAGGGCGTAGAGTGAGCGTCGGTGGCGCTGCTCAGGCTTGGGATTGGGCACCCAGGCGGAGGCAAAGGTGCCCATGACCTGGCGCGGTTGCAGAGCGGCTTCCAGGTTGATCTCAGGCCGGTTCGGAATGCCTCCGAGGGTGCGATTCAGCTCGCCCGTGGCGGCTAGCATGGCATCCCGCAATTCTTCCGCGCTGAGGCGGCGCGGTGCAAAGACGGCGTAGCTGGTGCCGAGCGGATCTTTCTCCCGCAGGGCCTTCAGATCCGGATGCGTGGCGCTGCGACGATAGGCCTCTGAAGTCATGATGAGACGGTGCAGTGCTTTGAAGCTCCAGCCACTCTCCACAAACTTCGCCGCAAGCCAGTCCAGCAGTTCGGGGTGGGTTGGCTTTTTGCCCGTGCTGCCGAAGTTGTTCGGATTCCCCGCGAGCGGCTGGCCGAAGTGCCACATCCAGACACGATTCACGATGGCCCTCGTGGTCAGCGGATTGTCCGCGCTGGCGACCCATTCGGCGAAGGCCTTGCGACGACCTTCGATGGTGTCGGGGATGGGCGTCTTTTGCACGGAGTCGAGCACGCTGAGGGCGCCGGGCTTGACCTTGGTGCCGGAGGCAAAAGGATCGCCACCGGTGAGGATGCAGGTCTCTTCCAGCTCGCCCGCGCTCATCCGGTCGGCGGGCATACGCAGCGGAGCGAAGACGGTTTTGTATTGCCGGGTGCGACCGCCATAGACCGCGAGAGCATAGGGTTCGTAGCGATCCAGTTCCCACCGGAGTCGCTCCAGGCCTTTTCGTGCCACTCGTTCCATGCCGAACTGTTCTGGCGTGAAGCCGACAAGTTTCGGAGGGAAGTCGCCTTCCGGCACCCCGGCGTTGGTGAGCGCGTTTCGGGCGGCGAGGAACAGGTCCGAATACTTGCCGAGCCTCTTGGCGGGTCCTTGCTTCGGAGCCGCAGGATTTCGTGCGGCCTCGACGGCGGCATCCCACTGGGTCGGGTCCTTGCCGTTGTCCTTGAACCAACGCGCGGCGTTCTCCAGCAACACGGCGTCCAGCTTCGTAAGGACGGACTCATATTCCGCGAGACTCTTTTCCAGATAGGCGCGCTCTTCGAAGCCCTGCGTGTTCTCTTCTGGAAGAAAAGGCGCGGCCCGCTCCGAGAGCTGGGTCGTCGCAAACACCGCCTGAATCGAGTAGTAATCATGCGTGGGCACTGGATCGAACTTGTGATCGTGACAGCGGGCACACTGAAGTGAGTGCGCGAGGAAGGTCTCGCCCACGCTGTTGGTCACATCATCGAGAAACCGCTGGCGAGCGATCTTCTCGACCTCCATACCGGTCAGCTCCCACGGCCCCGTGCGCAGGAAACCCGTGGCGATGATCTTCTCAGGGTCGTTGGCGTCGATCTCATCCCCAGCGATCTGCTCCTTGATGAACTGGTCATAGGGCTTGTCGCCGTTGAAGGCGCGCACCACGTAATCGCGATAGCGCCAGGCATTCCCACGCTCGTAGTCATTCGAGAAGCCCGAGGAATCCGCGTAGCGGGTCACATCCAGCCAATGCTGCGCCACGCGCTCGCCGTAATGCGGAGAGTCGAGCAAGCGGTCGATGAGCGCCTTCACCGCCGCGTTCGCGTTCTTCGAGTAATCGCGCCCAAAGGCCGTGACCTCCTCCGGCGTCGGCGGCAGTCCGGTGAGGTCAAACGAGGCGCGGCGGATCAACGTGCGGGCGTCGGCGGCGGGCGCAGATTCAAGGCCGCCAGGCATCTTCGCCGTGATGAAGTCATCCAACGCCTTCTCGCCATTCTTGCTCGTCACCGGCTGATAAGCCCACAGCCCCTCCGGCTTGTATTTGCGATTCGCCCACTCCGGCGACAAGGCACCCGTCGTCTTCACCGTGATGCCATCCTCCGCGGACCACTTTTCCTCGTTTGCTTTCGCAATGGCCTGCACCCGTGAATCATCCGGCCACGGCGCACCACCCGCGATCCAGTCTTTGATCCACGCGATCTGCTCCGCATAAAGCTTGTCCGCCTCCTTCGGCGGCATCGGCTCCCAATCATCGTGCTTCCGCGTCACCGCGAGATACAGCGGACTCTCGTCCGGCTTGCCAGCGATGAACCCCGGCTTCTCACTGTCGCCACCTTTCAGCGTGGAAGCGAGCGTTCGCATGTCCAGCCCGCCCTTGATCTTCGCCTCATCCTTGCCATGACAGGCGAGACACTTCTCATGGAAGAGCGGCGCAACGCGGCGCACGAAAAGGAGTTCGGCTTTGTCATCCGCCGCCAGTGATGAGGCGGCGGTGAGCAACAGAAGAACAGGAACAGAGATTGGCGTTTTCATTCGGTGGACTTCATGTGGGCAAGGCTCACAACTTCACCGCCACGCTGGCTCCGCCTTGTCTGGCGGACGCGTAGATGGCCTCGACGATGCGGATGTCGCGCAGGCCCATCGCGCCGTCGGCTTTGAAGGGCGACTTGCTGGTGATGGCCTTGGCGAACTCGTCGAGCAGCACGGCGAGCTGGAGCGTGTCTTCGGCGGGCACTTCCTTTTTGTTCACCACGAGGCGCTTCGGATTGGGTTTGTTGCCGCCGCTTTGTCCATAGACACTGCCTTTGTCTCCGGGGAGGATTTCCACGCTGCCTTTCGGGCCGAGCGTGGTGCATTGATGGAAGCTGTTGCTGTAGCTGGCGCGGCAGAGAGCCTGGAAGCCGTCGTCAAACATCAGTTCGAAGCTCATCGTTTCCTCAACGCCTTCGGGGAAGAGGTCCTTGTGCCGCGTGGCCGGAAAGGCGCGGACGGACACCGGCACCTTGCCGGTGAGGTAACACGCGGCCTGCACGGGATACACGCCCGTGTCGAACATCGCGCCGCCACCAGCCATCTTCGGGTCCAGCAGCCATTTCTTGATGGTCGCGGCTCTCACCGGGTCGGCGAGGCCGGCGGCATAGCCCCAGGAGAACTCATAGTTGCCGTTCGAGAGGTCGCCCACCGCGCCACCGCGCAGCGCCTCGATGGCCTTCACATGATGCGGCTCCCATTGCAGGCGGTAGTTCACACCGAGATAGACATTGGCGGCCTGCGCGGCGGCGATCATCGCTTCGCACTGCTCGGCGCTCGTCGCCATGGGCTTTTCGCACATGACATGCTTGCCCGCTTTGGCTGCGGCGATGCTGTGCTCCGCGTGCAGCGAGTTCGGCGTGACGACGTGAACGATGGCGATGTCTTTTGCCTCGGCCAGCTTTGCCATGTCGGCATACGAGAAGATGTTTTTCTCTGAGAAGCCGTATTGCGCCGCCCACTCGCGCCCCTTGGCGGCATCGCCCGTGATGGCTCCGGCGAAATAGACGTTCTTCGCACCTGGAAGCTCCGGCGCGATGGATTGCTTGGAAAAGCCCCCCAAGCCGCAGAGCGCGACACCGAGTTTGCCTTCATTCGCGGTCTGCGCACGAACGATGGAGTTGAGGCCCACGATGGCCGGTGCGGCGAAGGCGGCGGTTTTGAGGAAGGAACGACGAGGGGTGGCGGATGGAGTCATGGTGTCTGAGGGAGGTGGGTTACTGAAGTTGGGTGACGTAGCAGGCGTCCCGCGTGGTCACGGCGAGGCGGCCTTCGGGGCCGAAGGCGATGCTGGTGGGCTTGCCGGGGATTTTCAGGAGGCCGAGCGCTTTGCCATCTAAGGCGGTGATGCGGATGCCGTCCTTTGTGCAGACCCAGAGCTGGCCCTGCGGGGACAGGGCGAGGCCGTCGAGGCCTTTTTCGTTGAAGGTGGCGAAGACTTCGCGCGGCCCCAAAGTGGCGTCCGCGTTGACCGGGAAGCGGAAGACATTCGGCGTGCCGCTGTCGGAGATGAAGAGATGCTTCTCGTCGGGCGAGAAGGCGATGCCGTTCGGCTTCTCGAAGCCATCGGCGGCTTTGGTGAGCGTTTTGGTCTTCGGATCAAATCGGAACACGAACTGGCCGGGCAGCTCTTTTTTGTCATTGGGGCGCTTGCTGAAAAGCCAGTCAGGATCGGTGAACCAAACGCTGCCATTTGACGACACGACGCAGTCATTTGGGCGGTTGAGCTTTTTGCCCTCAAAGGTATCCGCGAGCACTTCCGCACGCTCACCTTGGGCGTTCCAGCGGGTGAGCTGCCGCGTGGTCTGCTCAACGACATAAAAGCCGCCCGCGCCATCGGGACGGAAGCTGGTCGCCTCGGGCGAGTCCTTGCGCCAGACGACGAGACCGGTGACCTCGGTCCATTTGAAGGCGAAGCCGTCATGATGCGCGGCGTAGTGCAGCGTGTCGCCGACCCACTGTGCCCCCTCGCAGCCCGCATGGCAGGAGCTGATGGCGCGCCAACTGGCGTGAGGCGGGAAAAGGCCGACAAGGTCGCATTCCACCAAGGGTTCCGGTGCAGGAGAGAGTAATGGAAGAAGGAGAAGGGATAGGAGCAGCCTCATTTGGGATGGCCGTTTTCAAAGATGGACTGGATTTC
>CANNQP010000088.1 GCA_947507875.1 Verrucomicrobiaceae bacterium
ACCATCTCAAGGCCACGAGCCTCAAGCCAGGCTGCCATCTCAAACCAACCCTGCACCGCGCACCGTCACTTCCCAGAGGTGGTTGACCGTGGAACAGGCCGCATGTTAGAAGCCGATGGCGCTGCGTCTTCCCACCTTGGCGATGTCCTGCAGGTCCTCCCAGACCGATAAGCCGCTGTTGATGTCATTGGCGGTCATGTGAATCTGGTAGGCCTTTTGGGTGACTCTGGCACCGAGTTGGGCATGGTTTTCGATCAGCTCAAGGGTCAGGGTGTACTGAGGACTGGGGCCCGATGAAGTCTTGGTCTCGCCGAGGAATTCACGGACCTTGTTTTCCCGACTCACCGCACTGCGGTTGGCGCTGACGAAGCGGTCGTTTTGCACATAGCTGTAGGCCTGGCCAGTGCGGTTGAGGGTGACCTTGATGCGATTGAAGACAAGGTTGGGGTCGAAGTCATAGAGGCTGGTGTTGTTGCGGAAGGTGGAGATTGCCACGATGCTTCGCCCGTCATTGCCCTTTCGTTTGAGCGCGCCTGAGGCCAGGAGAGACTCCGTCATTTGAGCGGAGATCTCTGCGACGTTACTGGGGTCAAGGCCGGTGGTGGTGGCCAGTTGGTTGGTGGTCACGCGACTGACGCTGTAGGTGGCGCAGGAGCTTAGCAGCAGGCTGCAGGCGGCATGAAGAATGAAATGGGCTTTCATGGGTGTGGGCAGGGAGGGGGCGTTATGGGTGATCAGTGATCAGTGCGCAGCCGCAAGGTGGCTCGCACAGGGTTGGCAATGGTGGAGGTGGCTCCGATGGGCACGGGGTGAGAGCTGTCCTGATTGATGCGGCGCCAAGCGCTGGCCGTGGGATCCGAGGCCTGCATGCCTGAGGCGTCCTGCCAATCCACCCGGTAGGACAGAGGCCACAGACCGCTGACGATGGGCAACTGCAGGGTCACGAAGCCAGCGGCACCGACACGGGCGCTGGGTGCTCCCAGACTGATTTTCTTGGCCATCGTTGAGCTTTCGGGCACCACCCAAAACTCGATGCGCTTGCCGTTGCCCAATTCGATGAGCTGCGCCTGCGCTGGCGGTGCGTTGCGGCAGGAAGGCGTGGCCACCAGCAGGCAAAGGCCGAGGAGGATCGTGGATATGCGACTTACGTTCATGAAGGGCGTGGAGGGGCAATCACAGGGCGATCATTTGCACGGCATGGTGGCCTGCCACCTGACGCACACGCACGATTAGCGTCTTGCCCTTGGGCAATTCATAGGATCTGCCGTCAATGGTGAGTTTGCCGTCGTTCGGCATCGCGAGGTTGGCGTAACTGACCTGTTTGGGAAGGCCTGCCCAGATGCGGAGATCGGCCTTTGCGCTGGCCACATTGTAGGCGGCGCCAACCAGACCCGCGATCATGGCGTAGTCAGAATTTTGCTGCTTGATGGCTTGTTGGGCTACATAACTGACCACCGCCTTGGTGACGGAGGCCGCCGTGGTGCGGGCGATGATGCCTGGCAGGCGGCGGCGGAAATGCTCAGCCTCGATGCGGTCGAAGTCACAGACCATGAAAGTGGCCGGGCTGCTGCCGGAGACCGAGATGCTGGATTCGCCAACGAGGGGGTGGAATTCCATGCGGGGGTAGGCTGCGGAAAACATCACCAGGCTGCCGTTGATAAAGAGAGGCAGGTGCACGGCGTTCTCGATCAGTGAGGGAGCCACTCCACTTTCCAGGATGAAGTGAAGGCGGCCACTGAGTTTGCCATAAGCGGCCTGCGCCAAGGCGCTGTTTCCAGGGGATGCAGCCAGGGCTCGGGTGAAACTCTCTCTGGCGCGGTCGGGCTCCGCATTCTCGCCGCAGCCCAGCAGCAGGCCTGCGATGAGTTCAGCGTAGGGGACACTGCGCTGTGCGTAGGGTGCGTATTGCCGCAGGTTGGCCTCAATGGTGGAGGACACCTCAGTGAGCTTGGATTCATCGAGTTTGAAGGGCACTTGAGCCTGCTCTCTGGCCTGATTCATGGCGCTGCGGTTGCGCTCGATTTCGCGCTCGTCCCTGGCAAAGGCATCGGCCTGTCGGTTCTTGGCTAGCTTGACTGCCGAGCGGGCCTGATCAAGGCTGCCCTGTTGGGCAAAGCTCAAGGCAAGGTAGGCCGCTCCCATGATTTGGTCGGCTGGAGATGCGGTGTAGGGTAGGGTGTTGAGGTTGCTCAGCAAAGCGCCGGCCTCGCGCCCAAGTTGCACGACAGCCCTCTGATTGGCTGCCTCAATGGCCTGATCGGCGGACCTCAGCAGCTTCAGGGCCTGGGCAGGGTCAGCGCCAAGGCTGGCGGCAGAGCCGGCTTCTAGTTTGAGGATGACGGCGTCTTTGCTGTCAGGTGCAGCCTTGGCTGCTGCCCCGGCAAGCATCGAGGCGGCGGAGTTGAATTGCCCGGCCCGCATGGCGCGCTGCGCGTTCAGAAGACGGTCGTTGGTGGCGCAGGCGCTGAGCAGCAGTGTCGGGATGGCAATGAGGAGGCGGTTCATAGTCAAGGGTTCTTGGATTCAGGGGAGTCGGCGCGGATCAAACGCATGCTCTTGGTCAGCACTGTTGTGGCACCATCCTTCTCGCGTTTGAGACGCAAGTTGGAGGTTTTTTCGGTGACCAGGACCACGCTGGCTTCGCCGATGGGAAAGGCGGCATCGGGATCATCGCTGCCTTCGGCTGGCTCCAGAAGGGTGAAGTGATCGCCCACCTTGATGGAGGCGGCCTTGCCGCGGTCAATGATGAAGTCATCGCCACGGATGGCGACGATGCGAATGGGCGAGAGGATGTCGGTCACGCGGGCGGCAAGTTGGGTAGCCAACTCGCGGTTGACCTCCTGAATTTCCAGAGTGGTGAAGTTGGCGGAGCCACGCGACTGGCCGGCCTTTTCAGCGCGCTGAGTGAGCACTTCGAGTTTGCGCCCGGTGCTGACCTCGATGAGTTCGATGCTTGCCTCAATCTGCATCTTCCATTTCGCGGCAGCGACTTCGCCACCGAGAACCAGTGTCTCGCGCTTCGCAATGAAATCCGTGATCAGGGCGTTGGCCACATAATCCGCCTTGTCCACTCCTGGAACGGTTGCGCCATCGGCGGAAGGGTTGCCGAGCTTTTCGGCGATCTCCCACTCCTTCATCAACTTGTTCAGTGACTCCTCGCGGGCGCTCAGCTTGATTTGTCTGGAGGAAGAGAGTTGGGCAGACAGATTGGCGGCAAAGGCAGCGCGAAGCCTGCTCTCCACCAAGGCGGGCTGCAGCCCGAAGCGCTCTGCCACCTCGAGCGAAACCAAGCCCTGCCCGAGTTCGATCTTCTCAAGCGTAATAAGCTTGGCAGGGGTTGGGGTGCTCTGCGTCTGCCCATGGCTCAGAGTCGCGCACAGGCAGGCGGCAATCCATGGGAGGAGTCGTGAGTTCATAGCTTTGAGGGGGCGTTTTGCTGAGCGTTGGGTTCTGCTGCTGAGGGCAGGGTGGAGAGTTTGTCCTTGTCCTCGACCTTGCGGTAGTCCAGTCGCAGACCACTCTGGCGCAGAAATGCGGCAAAACCGCGTATGGCCTCGGCTTTGGCCTTGAGGATTTGCTCTCGCTGACGGCCCTCGCGCTGCATCTGGCGAAGTTGCTCCATGGCCAAGAGTTGCTGCTGGAAGGCGCTGCGGGCCGCGGCATCCGGAGTGAGCGTCAATTCGATGTTGCTTGCCGCAGTGATATTGACGCTGACTTCGCGCGAGCCGATGCCATCGCGGCTGGCGCGTAGGCGATGCAGGCCTGGCCAAAGCTCAATCCTGCAGGGGGCCTGACCGACGAGCAAACCGTCCACTTCAACGCTGGCGCCTTGGGCATAGAGGGGCAGGGGTTGGTTGACCAATGCTGCGTCTGGCCCTGGCAGAAAGGGCAGTTGCAGTCCATCCATCTGCACCCGCACTTCCACGATGACAGGCTTGCCGACCGCCGCTTCAATCTTCCACTCCCGACTGCGCTGACCGAGTTGACCGCCCAGATCAAAGAGGGCCTGCAGGCCGAGGGCTTGTGCGTCGAAGCCGCGGCGGCTGAGGGATTGACTGCTGCTGTGCAGTGCGGCGCCCCGGGAGGCGCTGTGCAGGGTCAGGCCGGCGCGTAGGTCGAGTTGGTGGATGCGGCGACCGGCGATTTCATGTTGGCGCAGGTTGTAGGAGGCGATCTCGGCCAGGAGCAACAAGTCCACCCCGAGGCTCTGAGCCTTGGTGGACGCAGCTTCCGTGGGCGCCGTCGCTGGCAGCGCGTCGGCGTTGAGTGCCTCGAAGGTCGTAAGTTGCAACGGGCCCTGAGAAAAGGCTGCGCGCAGGCTTTGCGCGAAGGATTCGGTGAGGGAGGCCTCGAGGGGCGAGGAGCTCCGGATCAATAGAACGGCGACTTTGCTTTTGGATGCCGCAGCGGCTGCCAGAGGGATGTCTTTGATGGGGGCAGGGCTGGCCAACGAAGCGGCCAAGTTCTCCAGCTCACTGGCTGAGTTGACGGGCTCGGCGGCGGCCACACCTGCGTGCAGTGACAAAAGCAGGGGCAAAAGGCGGAGATTCATGGGCGGGGAATACGAAAAAAACGAGCGAAATTAGACTCAAACGTAGGAGTACGACTTCGCCAAGTCCGTTTATGCGTGTTTTTTCGCTTTTGGAATAACCCGTGCAGGAGGTTTGCAGTTGCGGGGATTGCGGGATGGGCGAAAGAGGCGGCATCGGTGATGCCTTTCCAAGAATCCAGTGTCACTTAGCGTGTGCCCCCACGGCTTTGCAAGGGTTGCGGCCGCCACGCAGGCGCTCTACGGCATCGGCAAGGGCGAGACCGATACCTTTGGCAGGCAGTGCCTCATGGCGCGCAAGCTGGTGGAGGCCGGCGTGCGCTTTGTCGAAATCACGCACGGCAACTGGGATCAGCATTTCAATCTCAAAGCCGCCCTGCCACGCAATGCCACCCAGATTGACCAACCCATCGCCGGTCTGCTGGCCGATTTGAAAACGCGCGGCCTGCTGAAGGACACCCTCGTCATCTGGGGCGGCGAGTTTGGCCGCACCCCGCACAGCCAGGGGCAG
>CANNQP010000089.1 GCA_947507875.1 Verrucomicrobiaceae bacterium
CAGGCATTGTGACCTGGGCCAGGGCCTGCAATGTTGGACTTCCATACGGTTTCGCCGTCTTTGCCGGCTTGCCCGTTGGTGACGTATTTTTCCAAGTCAAAAACACGCTGCTCAATGGAAGGAGCGGCGGGTTCGGCGGGAGCGGCCGCAGCAGGTGCAGCTGCGTCTTGGGCATAAGCCGGAGGCCCCACAGAGAGCCCCCAGAAGGTTAGTGCCGCAGCAGCGGCAACCAGACATCCAGTCCATTTCTGTTTGGTCAGCATAATCTTGTCTAGTGTTGTGTGTGATTTGTGTTGGCGGCTCAGTGAACCGATTCACAGACTATCAAGCAAAGTGCGTGCCAATTTGGCCCGTCTCCCAGGTCACCCACGGCAGAGAAATCTCCACGTTATCAACTTTGGGAACAACCTTCTTGGCTTAGACGACGTAAGGTGCTGCCCCTCGGGCCACGTTCCGTTTTTAAACCACCGAATGAAGCACTGCTTGAGCCGCACGACGGTAAGCCCCGGGTCGCCCCAGCATGGCAGTCACCGTGGCCAATTCTTGCTCGAGCTGCTGGCGTCGTTCGTGATCCGTAAGGAGGCTCTGCATTTCTTGAGCCAGACTTTCCGAGTACAAATCCCCCTGCACCAGTTCCTTCACCACATCACGCTTCGCTAAAATATTGACTATGCCAATGCGCTCAATCCGGACGACCATCTTGGCCGCGAGGTAGGTCAGTGGATTGACCTGATAAATCAGTGCGTAAGGCAAGCCCAAACAGGCAGCCTCGAGGGTCGCCGTTCCGCTGGCGACTGCTCCCACCTGGCACCGCTGCATCAGGTCATAGACGGTTCCGACCTCGATCCACCCCTTGGCCTCAGGCATTCCCACTTGGTCGGCGATGTCTTGCATGACCGCTGCCAGCGTCTCATTCGCTGCAGAAATAACGAAGCGGGTGTCAGGCACCGTTTGGCGCAGAAGCTGTGAGGCTCCCAGCAGGATGGGCAAAAGCTTCTTGACCTCGTTGCGGCGACTCCCTGGAAACCATCCGACGAGTCCAGGCTCGCGGTTTCCCTCTCGGCGAAGGGTCAAGACACGATCCACCATGGGATGCCCACCAAAGACCGTCGGCAAGCCACTCTTTTCGTAGAATTCTTGTTCAAAGGGGAAAATGCAGATCATCAGGTCGAGAACCTTGGCCATGATCTTCACCCTGCCCTTTTTCCAGGCCCAGACTTGCGGGCTGATGTAATAAATCAGCTTTCCACAATAGCCCCTTTCTCGAAGAGCCTTGGCGAGCCGAAGATTGAAGCCCGGATAATCCACCAGCACGACCGCCATCGGTCTTTCCTTCAGAATCTGGCTGACGCTCTGATCCATCTTCTCTTTGAAGAAGCCATACATTTTCAGAACTTCCCAAAGTCCCACGACACCGGCTTTTTGCACCCAGTCGTGGATACCTTCCCGGACCTCTGCTTGCATCTTTGGTCCACCTAGGCCTGTGACACGAAGATCAGGCCGGAGCAAACGCAGCTCGCGAATCAACCCAGCTGCGTGGGTATCTCCGCTGATCTCTCCAGCGATGAAGTGAAGGTGCATGAAAAAGAAAGTCAGGAATGAGCAGCGCTGGGCATCGGTCGAATCACGGATTTGATCCCAAGTCGCAGGGTGATCTCAAGGCACTAGAGCACTGGAAAAGTCAGCTAGCGAGTTTTGCATTCTTTTCGATCTGATCGGTGATTTCCAAAGCGATGCGCACGGCTTCGGCTCCCTCTTGCCCCGTGACGACGGGGCGTTTCCCCAGACGTGCACACTCGACAAAAGCGGCAATCTCCAGCTTCAACGGCTCATCTTTTTCGACATCCACCGCCTCGCGCACGATAGCCATGCCATCTTTGCGGTAGATCCATCCACTCTGTTCCTGATAATCGAGACTGAGGTAGCTATCCTGCTGAAAGACCCGAATCTTTCGCATCTTCTCTGGGCTAATCCGGCTCGCCGTGATGTTCGCGATGCAGCCATTCGCAAACTTCAGCCGCGCATTCGCGATGTCTTCCCGATGGGTCAGAACCTGAATGCCCACGGCATCGATCTGAGTGAGGGGACTCTTAACCAAGTGCAGCACGATTTCGATATCATGGATCATCACGTCCAGCACCACTCCGATGTCCATGCTGCGATTGGGAAAAGGTGAAAGCCGATGAGCCTCAATGAACCGAGGCTGGTTCATCCGCTCTTCCAACTGCCGGAGCACCGGGTTGAATCGCTCAATGTGCCCGACCTGCAGAATCACATTTTTTTCCTGCGCCAGCGCGATCATCGCCTGTGCCTCCACGTAGCTCTCGGAAATCGGCTTTTCGACCAGGACGTGGATGCCAGCGTTCATCAGGGGCTCGGCGATGGGCCGATGAAAAATGGTAGGCACAGCCACCGTTGCAGCATCAACACGAGTGGCAAAGTCAGCCAAATTCGTCGCCGCATAGGTGCCATACTGGCTCGCGAACTCGGCCGCACGTGCAGGATCGGCATCGTACACAGCCGCGAACTGCACACCACCATCGCTCTTCGCCGCGATCTCGGCCATGATGCGCGCGTGATTTTTGCCAATAGCACCAACACCGGCCACGCCGATGCGGAAAGGAGAGGTCTGAGATTCCATGAGAGACTCCTGTTTAGAGAAGTCCACGGACAGAGGCAAAGAGAAAAACCCAACCCCTTTGCTGTAGAGCACTTTCTCTCATTGCATCAAGCTCGACGATGCAGGAACAATGGACATCAAGCTTTCGTGCGGCCCAGCTAGGATCAGCCACGTTCATGCCTTGAGCCGTCCTCACCCATGAGCCCCCCTGCCCTGTTTCATTTTCCTGCCATTCGTCAGCATGGGCTCATGGCCCTCGGAATGCTGCTGCTTGCCTCTTGCACAGTTGGCCCAGACTTTCAGGCACCAGAGGCCCCCACTGGCAACCGCTGGCGACATGCCACGACAGCCACGGCTGATTTGCCAGATGAATGGTGGACGCTGTATCGCAGTTCCACCTTGAATCGGCTGATCGATCAGGCCTTGCGAAACAATCAAGACCTGGCAGCCGCCCTCGCAAGAGTCGAGATGGCGCGTGCCATGACTCGCGTCGAAAGCTCCGCTTGGCTGCCCCAGCTCGGCATGCAAAATTCAGCGAACTTGGAGCGCATCTCAGGCAGCATTTTCGGCGCGAACCTGCCCGCAGGTATTCCTCTGCCACCGCTGGAGCGCGATCGTTACCAAGGCTTCCTCACGCTGAACTACGAGCTCGATCTCTGGGGCAAAGTCCGGCGCAGTGTGGAGGCCGCCCGTGCCCAAGAAAACGCAGCGATGGAAGAGGTCGCTGCGCGGCGCCTTATCGTTGCTGCTGAAGTGGCACGCACGAGTTTCCTTTTGGCTTCTCTGGATGGCCAACGCTCCATCTTGCGCGAAACGATCTCCCTGCGCCAAGAAGCACTGAAACTCCAGCAAAGTCGGTTTCAGGGCGGATTGGCCAACGAAATGGATGTTGCACGCGCACGCACCGAACTTTCCCTCGCTGAAAACGATCTCACAGGCGTCGAACGTCAGCGCAGCAATGCCTTCAATGCACTGGCCACCCTCTGCGGCACGACACCCTCCGAACTGGATTTGCCCAGTTCACTTTCTCTTCCCCCTGCGCCGCGCATCACTGCAGGCATGCCAACGACACTGCTTCGCCGTCGTCCAGATCTCCGTGTCGCCGAGCTAAAGTTGCGTGAAGCCAATGCACGCGTCGGCATCGCCACCGCCGAATTTTTCCCCAGCTTCACGCTCATCGGTAGCGGAGGCATCGAAAGCATCGGAGCGGAAGATTTCATGAATTGGAAAAACAAAGCAGGCAGCATCGGCCCCCAGTTCACGGTGCCTCTTTTCCAAGGCGGTAGGCTGCGCGGCAACCTGCGCTCCACTCAGGCACGCTATCAGGAAAGCGTGGCCAACTTTCGCCAAAGCGTGCTCACTGCCCTGCAAGAGGTCGAAAATGCCACGGTGGATCTGAACGCCTACAGCCGCCAGCGCAAGCAAGTGGGTGCGGCACTCGCCGCCGCACAGGAAACCAGTCGCCTCGCGCGTCTTCGTTATGAAAAAGGGCTCGCCAGCTACTTCGAAGTCGTGGACGCTGACCGCACCGTGCTAACCACACGCCTGCTTCAAGCCCAGCTCGATGGACAACGCCTCACTGCCAGCGTGCAACTCATCCGAGCCCTTGGCGGCGGTTGGAAATCTGAAGC
>CANNQP010000090.1 GCA_947507875.1 Verrucomicrobiaceae bacterium
AACCTAACCACCATGGCCGACATCACCACCTCCGCTGCTGACAAGAAGGAAAAGGAATACTTCCTCGACACGCCCCAGCAAACGCCGGGCTTCTTCCTCAAAGGTTCCCACCAGTACGACTGGGGTCTCAAGAACCGCCTCAGCAAGGTCTTCAATCCGAAAGACGGCCGCACCGTGATGCTCGCCTTTGACCACGGTTACTTCCAGGGCCCCACCACCGGCCTGGAGCGTGTCGATCAGACCATTCTTCCCCTGGAGCCCTATGCCGACTGCCTCATGCTCACCCGTGGCATTCAGCGCAGCATCGTCCCAGCTTCCACGCAAAAGGCCATCGCCCTGCGCGCTTCCGGTGGCACCTCCATGGTGAGCCCGTTTGAAGAATGGGAAGGCGAGATCGACGGCAAAAAAGCCAAGTTCGGTCGCCCCGGCTTCGAGCCGCTCTCCAATGAGTCCACCGCGCTGAACATCGAAGAGGCCATCCGTCTCAACGCGAGCCTTCTGGCCGTGCAGGTCTTCATCGGCAGCGCTTACGAGCGCCAGAGCCTGAAAAACCTGACGGATCTCGTCGATGCCGGTGCCCGTTACGGCATCGCGGTGATGGGCGTGGTGGCCGTGGGCCGTGCGATGGCTCGCAACGCGCAGTATTTCCGCCTCGCCACCCGCATCATGGCGGAGCTCGGCGCGCATGTGGTGAAGTGCTACTACACGGACGAAGGCTTTGAGACGATCACCAGCTGCTGCCCGGTGCCGATCGTGATCGCGGGTGGCAAGAAGCTGCCGGAGCTCGACGCGCTGAAGATGAGCTACAACGCCATCCAGCAAGGTGCGAGCGGCGTGGACATGGGCCGCAACATCTTCCAGAGCGAGGACCCGATCGCGATGATGAAAGCGGTGCGCGGCGTCGTGCATGAAGGCCTCAGCCCCGAGCAGGGCTTCGCGATGTTCAACGACCTGAAGGGCAAGAAGTAAGCCACTGGCCAACTCCAAGACACCTCTGAAGCCGCCGGGACCCTCCCGGCGGCTTTTTTTCATCCACGAGGCTAGATCCCGCATCGGCACGAACCCTCACCAGACGGCTCCTTCGATCCTCACAGGCCCTCGAACTGTTTAGCCCGCTGCTCATGCTCGGCCTTGAGCCGCGCGCACATGATCTCGCAGAGTTGTTTGATGCTCGGGTCTGAAATCGAGCAAAGGGTAACAAGCCCCTCGCGCCGCGTGGCAATCATGCCGGCCTGCTTGAGGACGGAGAGATGCTTGGACACATTGGCCTGGCCAGTGCCCGCTGCCTCCACCAGTTGCGTCACATTCCTCTCGCCCTGCATCAGGGTGTTCAGCAGCTTCAGGCGCAACGGCTCGGCCAGGGCGCGGAAGCGCTGCGCGATGAGCTCCAGCATGGCATCGGTAAGCGGCTTGGCGGCACCATCGCGTCTGGGGTGGTTTTTGGGGGGCATGGTAACTATTGACGATTGACAATATATCGCTATATGGCAATATAGCAAGGTAAACAAAATCCATTTTACAACCTCCCAGCCCCCACGCCAATGAAAACGCAGACCTCCATCCTTCCCCATGAACTCGCCGAGGCCTTGAAACAGGGCTGCCAGCTTGTGGATGTGCGAGAGCCCATTGAACACGCCGAGTCTCACATCAGCGGTGCCCAACTCATCCCGCTGGGCCAGCTCGAACTGCGCTGCGGCGAGCTCAATCCTTCACTCCCAGTCATCGTCATGTGCCGCTCAGGCAAGCGCGGAGCAGCGGCTGCGGACAAGCTTCTGGCCAAGGGCTTTGCCGAGGTGCGCAATTTGCAGGGTGGGATCCTCGCCTGGCAGGCCGCTGATCTGCCCTGCGCCAAGGCCACCAAGGCCGTAATGCCCCTCATGCGTCAGGTGCAGATCACCGTGGGCTTCTTTGTGCTGCTGGCCTCGCTGTTGGCCATCTGGGTGGACCCGCGCTGGGTTTATGTGAGCCTGTTTTTTGGCGCGGGCCTTCTCTTTGCCGGCCTCAGTGGATTCTGCGGCCTGGCGCTTCTGCTGGCCAAGATGCCCTGGAACCGCGTGAGCCAAGGCTCCTGCTCAAATAACTCCTGCTGCGCCTAACTCCCATGAAACCTACACAAAAAGTCATCATCGTTGGCGGAGTAGCCGGCGGTGCCTCCTGCGCGGCGCGCCTGCGCCGGCTTGATGAACAGGCCCACATCACGGTGTATGACCGCGGCCCCTTCGTAAGTTTCGCCAACTGTGGCCTGCCCTACCATGTCGGCGGCGTCATCGCCGAGGAATCCAGCCTCCTGCTTGCCTCGCCGCAGTTGTTTCATGAGCGCTTCCGCATTGGCGTTCAGGTGCATCACGAAGTCACCGCCATCCATCGCGACCGCAAGACCGTCACCGTGAAGAACCTCCTCACCGGCCAATCCTTTGAGGACTCCTACGATGCCCTCGTGCTGTCGCCCGGTGCTGCCCCGCTCAAACCAGACATCCCAGGGCTGGACCTGCCAGGGGTCTTCACCCTGCGCTCGATCCCCGACAGCCGCGAGATTCGCGGATGGATTGCCAACACCAAGGCAAGGCATGCCGTGGTGGCTGGCGGCGGCTTCATCGGCCTGGAGATGGCTGAAAACCTCCGCCACCTCGGCCTTGAAGTCACCCTGGTGCAAAACGGACCACAGCTCATGGCCTCCATGGACCCGGAGATGGTCAGGCCCCTGCAGGCCCACCTGGAAAGCCGTGGCATCGAAGTCAAACTCAACACTGCACTGAGCAGCGTAGCTCAGCAGGGCGACAAGCTGCTCGTCAATCAAAGCCTGCTCACGGACCTCGTCATCCTCGGCCTTGGTGTGCGACCGGAAACCGCACTGGCCAAAGCGGCGGGCCTTGCTCTGGGCCAGCGCGGTGGCATCGCCGTGGACCTTCAGATGCGCAGCAGCGACCCGGCCATCTTCGCCATTGGCGATGCGGTGGAAGTGCACGACCTCATCACCGACAGCGACATCCTGCTGGCCCTCGCTGGCCCCGCCAACCGACAGGGGCGAGTGGCCGCCGATGTCATCGCCGGACGCGACAGCGCCTTCCGCGGCGTGCAGGGCACCGCGATCTGCGGCCTCTTTGATCTCAGCGTGGCGCAAACCGGCGCCTCCGAAAAATCCCTGAAACGAGCCGGCATCACCTCCTACGAAAAGATCTACCTGCACCCCAAGCACCATGTCGGCTATTACCCCGGTGCCCAAACCCTGCATCTCAAGCTCCTTTTCTCCAAGCCCGATGGCCGCATCCTGGGCATGCAGGCTGTTGGCCACTGCGATGTTGCTCGCAAGATTGATGTCGTCTCCGCCCTGATTCAAAAAAACGGCACTGTCTTCGACCTCGAAGAAGCCGAACTCTGCTACGCCCCGCAGTTTGGTGCAGCCAAGGATGCCCTCAACTACGCCGGCTTCATCGCCGCAAATCACCTGCGCGGCGATTTGCCCCTCTCGCACTGGGCTGCATTGCCCGTTGATGCCTTCCTCCTGGATGTGCGAGACCCCGAGGAATTCGCCGAAGGCCACGCCCCAGGTGCCCTCAACATCCCGCTCCCCCAACTGCGCGATCGTCTCAGCGAACTACCCGAGCACCCAACCTTGCATGTGTACTGCGGCGTAGGTCAACGTGCCTACTACGCCGTGCGCCTGCTGCTCCAGCAGGGCTTTGATGCCCGTGACATCAGCGGTGGCTGGATCACGGCAAGAATGGTGGTATGAATCACCACCCTCCCCATGAGACTCGACCAGGTCCCGTCCCACCAGCGCAGCATGGACAGGAACGCGGCCCTGCGCAACCTTTGCCGCCGGGCGAGATGTTGCGTAGGTTGACCTTGTTTCGCCACAAAGCGCACACAAGCGATCATCTCAGTGCATCAACCCAGAGGATTGCCTCGTTTTTGGAATGCGTCCCGAAAGGCACAGAAGGCGGACTTCTTCATGCCGGAGCTCGACGCGCTGAAGATGAGCTACAACGCCATCCAGCAAGGCGCGAGCGGCGTGGACATGGGCCGCAACATCTTCCAGAGCGAAGATCCAATCGCGATGATGAAAGCGGTGCGCGGGGTGGTGCATGAAGGCCTGACGCCGGAGCAGGGCTTCGCGATGTTCAACGACCTGAAGGGCAAGAAGTAAAACCACT
>CANNQP010000091.1 GCA_947507875.1 Verrucomicrobiaceae bacterium
CCTTAAGCGGGCGTGACTGCTGCGCCTCGACCACCGCTCGACACACGTCCAGGCAGCGCTGATCTCCGGTGATGCCGAACAGCTCTGCCATGGGCTCGGTGATCCAGTTGCCGACGTCACCCAGCCCGCCTGCGGACCTGATCCATTGGCGGAGGTCTTCCGGTTTCTTATGCTGAATCGAGGCCTCCCTGATCCGATCCAGGTTCGCGAAGAAAAACTCCGCGTTGCCTCGCGCCGCGGTGAGCGCCTTGGGATCTCGCGTTTCCTGATAATATCGCAGCAATCCCATGAAGACCTTGCTCGAGGCCGACCAGGCCAGTTCATCCTTGGAAACGCCCATGTCCTGGACTTGGACTCTGCCGAAAGCCCCGTTAGGAGCCTGGCACTTCAGGATGCGCGTGAACAGCGCCTGCATTCGATCGTGGTCAGACGGTTCGAGGTGCGCACTGGTGGCGAGTAAGTCGAGGTATCTCCCGGTCAGATCCCCGGTGCAGAAATCGGCGTGCCGTGTCAGGGTCTCCGGCCGCTCCAAATCCACCATGATGAAATCGAGTGAATCCATCGGGTAGGATCGTCCCCGCTGCTTCGCCAGCTTGATCCGATTCAGCAAGGGCGACTCGTGGATAGTGGCCTGCGCGAACGTCGAAAAATGCGTCGGCGGCCGTTCGGATTCCGCCGCTTGCGACGTGGATACGGCCAGTGGCGCGAGCAGCAGGGCGGTGAGGAGGGGGAGGGTGTGTTTCATGGTCACTTAGCGTTTTCCTGATAGGGGTAGTCGAATGGGGCCGCGCGGAGCAGCACCGGCTTGGCGGCATCAGGCCGCCACACTTGGTTTGGCTTCACGGTGAGTTCATGACGGACACCAGCAATCTGAAGCACGACGCTGTGCGGTTCGGGAGCGATGCCGACGACTTCGCACACGTTACCGGCAAGGTCAGTCACCACGCGGACGCCGCGCACACAGGAGAATACCTCCTTGTCGCCGATGCTGGCGGTGAAACGGCCTTTCGTCGCGGTCACCGTCCAGGTCCGGTCGCCCCATCTCTGCGTATATGTGAAATCTTCACCTTCCAACGCTGACCACCAGACCTGATCGTTGATGAGGTTGAGATGAACGCCCTGCATCCGCGAGATGTATTCGAGCGCGGACAGGATGGTCGGTCCATAGCCAGTGCGATTTTTGGTGGCTCCGGTGAAAGGGTCATACTGCTGCCCGAAGATGAGTTTATCCTGCTGGATGGTCTCGAGCAGCTTGGTTCCGATCAACGAAAGCTCGGCATAGTGCCCGTAGTTCTCCAGGGCGCGGATGGCGCGCTGGAAGGTCAGCCCTTGGGATTGTCCGCTCCAGTCGTTGCCGGGGACATTTCTGAACTTTGGGTCGTTCGCCGCGATAGACGGCAGCGGCACCGGCGTCCAGAACTTCTTGGGATTGAGCAGATGGTGGCGCACGAACTGATCGGCCATCTCCTGGTCAAAACTGCCGAAATACATGCAGCGAAGATTATTGTGGACCAGGATCTCGATGATTTTTCCATTCCGATCGTGATCGAAGCAGGCCTTCTTTTCGGGGATCCAGAGGTGGTCTTTGATCTTGGCGCTTACTTTGGCGGCCTGCCCGGTCCAGTGTGCCTCGCGGCCGTTGCCCAGAATTTTCGAGATCGCGGCAAGGGTGCGGCGGTTGGCGTAGGAATACGACATGATATCCATGGACTCCACAGGCATTGGGGATTCGAGCTTCCGATCTGCCGAGGAGTCCGGCTGCCACGTCACTTTTTGGCGCTTCAATGCTGCCAGCTGCAGGCTCGTGACCCGCTCCGGTGTGGGAGGAAAGTCAAAGCTCCAGAAGTGGTAGGAGTCGCCGAATTTCGTGCAGTGGTCCTCCCCGGTGTCACCCATGCTCCATGCCTCGAGGCAGCCATCGCGGTTCGAATCCCGCACCTTCCAGAGATACTGGTCGTGCTTCTCCAGGACCGCATAAAGCTGTTCGAGGAAGGCCCGGTCCCCGCCTGCCCAGAAATAGACGTCCAGCGCTTCCTGCGGGAAACAGTGTCCCTGAAGGGTTTTGAAATTTGCAAGAACGCCGTTCTGGCCCACCGCAATCGCTCCCGGTAGCCAGCCATCGTCGCGCATCATATTCGCCCATCGCTTTTCGTCAAACGATTGAACCGACCCCGGGAGTCGTCCGTCCTCCCGCTGATGAGCCATGAAGATGAGCTGATTGTTGAGCGCGACCTCGACATTCCGCTTCGCATACATGGCCCCACCCATCGGCTGCGTCTCGAGCCATGCGGCATTATAACCGGCTCCCTCGACGAGAATGGTCATCGTCGGCGAGAACGGTTTGAGGTTCGCTGCGGCCTGTGCCTCCGCCGCTTCAAACAACCGTTGCAACTTGGCGTCGGCGGTGCGGAAAGTGACGCCGGTTATGTCGAGTGAAGGTGATTTGTCAGCTGCGTGCAGAGCGCCCAGCGGCGCGAGCATCAAAGCGGTGAGAAGTTTGAAGGTGGGTTTCATGCGATGAGATCCTTGATCACCGTGCCGCCGAACTGGCTGAGCTGCTTGAAGCGGCCGGCGTGGTAGTAGGTAAGTTTGTTGTCGTCGAGGCCGAGGAGGCGGAGGAGGGTGACGTGGAAGTCGCGGACGTGGGCTTTGCCTTCGACGGCGGTCATGCCGAGGTCGTCGGTGGCACCGATGGTGTGCCCGGCGTTGCAGCCGCCACCGGCGAGCCAGACGGTCATGGCGTTCGGATTGTGGTCGCGGCCATAGGCGGTGCCGCCGCGCACGCCGTTGTCGGGTGTGCGGCCAAACTCGCCGCACCAGACGATGAGCGTGCTGTCCAGGAGGCCGCGCTGTTTGAGGTCGGTGATGAGGGCGGCGATGGGCTGATCCACGCCGCGCACAAGATTGCCATGGGCACGCTCGATGTAGTCGTGGCTGTCCCAGGACCCGTTGTAGAGCTGCACGAAGCGCACGCCTTTCTCGATGAGCTTGCGGGCTAACAAGCATTTGCGGCCAAAGGAATCGGTGGCGTCGTTGCCGATGCCGTAGAGTTCCTTCGTCTTCGCGTCTTCCTTGGAGAGGTCGAGCGTCTCGGGCACCTGCATCTGCATGCGGAAGGCGAGTTCGTAGTTGTCCATGCGCGCAGCGAGTTCGTCATGGCCGGGATGTTGCGCGGCGTGCGCGGTGTTGAGTTTGGCGATGAGGTCGAGGTTCTTGCGCTGACGTGCTTCGCTGACACCGGGCGGCGGCGTGAGATCGAGAATGGGCGAGCCTTTGGCCCGGAGCGGCGTGCCCTGAAAGCTGGCGGGCAGGTAGCCGTTGCTCCAGTTTGCGGCACCTCCTTGCGGATAACTGACTTCGGGCAGCACGATGAAACCGGGCAGGTCCTGATTGAGCGAGCCGAGGCCGTAGTTCACCCAAGCGCCGATGCCGGGGTCGCCGCCGAAGCGATTGCCGCAGTTCATCTGATACATCGCGGTCGGGTGGTTCACGCTGTCCACGGTGCAGCCACGGAAGAAGCAGAGGTCATCCGCGACCTTGGCGAGGTGCGTCCAGTTGTTCGCCATGTCCGCGCCGCTTTGGCCGGCCTTGATGAACTTGAAGGGGCTCTGCACATAGTAGCGTTTGCCGCCTTGCATCGCGGAGGCCTGCTTGTCCTCGCGGACGAACTCCTTGAGGTGCAGTTTCGCCAGCGCGGGCTTGGGGTCGAAGGTGTCGATGTGCGAGGGGCCGCCCTCCATCATGAGGAAGATGACGTTCTTCGCCTTCGCCTCCGGGAAGTGGCCTTGCTTCGGTGCGAGCGGATGTTTCTTCGACTCCTCGGCGAGCAAGGAACTGAAGGCGACACTGCCGAGGCTAGCGCCCAGGCTGTAGATGAAGCCGCGGCGCGTTGGCGCATGCAAAGCGCG
>CANNQP010000092.1 GCA_947507875.1 Verrucomicrobiaceae bacterium
CCGCCAACTTCATCGCTACCCCCCGCTCCATCCGCCGCGTGGATCTTTCCTGGACCGACGCTGCCACCGATGAAACATCCTACCTGTTGGAAGCTCGATCCTCCGAGTCCTCGCTCTGGACCACACTGGCCAGTCTCCCCGCCAACGCCGCCAGCTACACGGATCTCGACCTTCTTCCCGGCAGCACGCGATTCTATCGACTTCAGGCGCTGAATGAGTCGGGTTCATCCGATGCCATTCAGGCCAGCGCCACCACCTTTTCGGAGGACATCGACTACACCCTCTTTGGATCCGCGCCCGCCACGGGCGACACCTATTCGGATAACCACTACGAGCTGGGCATGCGTTTCCGCACCTCAGCAAGCGGTCGCCTGCTGACGCTTCGCGTCTGGCACCCGGCCGGGGGGCCCTCCACCTACGCCCTCCGCCTGTGGCGGGTTACGGGTTCGCAAAGCGGGGAAGTGCTCGCCAACCTCACCGTTCCCGCCACCACAGCCAACGCGTGGATCGAAGGAGCGCTGAGTGCCCCGATCTCCCTGGATCCGAATGAAACCTATGTCGTCTCTTATGCAGTCGCCGCAGCACAGAATTACTTATCCCAACCTGGCGGACTTTCCTCCTCGCGCATGTCAGGTCCCCTGATGGCACCTGCTGCGGGTGGCAATGGTGTGTTCGCAGTGGGTGCTCAACGCTCCTTTCCCAGCCAAAGCTACAATGGTTCCAACTACTGGCTTGATGTAGGCTTTCAGATGGACTTGCCGTACGCGGACTGGGCTCATGCGAGAGGTCTAAGTCATGATTCTGCGGTGCCCGCCGCCGACCCCGATGCAGATGGATTGGCGAACTTGGTGGAATATGCCCTGGGCTCACTGCCGCGTCTCGCCAATCCAAGCGAAAAGCCTGCGGCTAAACAGGAAGAGGGTCATCTCACCTTGACCTACACGCAGAGCAAAAACGCCACTGGCATCACGGTGCGCGCTGAAGTCAGCAGCGATCTCGTGAACTGGTCTAGTGCCCCGACGGACGTTCAACAGCAATGGCAGCGGCTTGATGGAACCACCCACCTAACCACCACGGCTCGCGACCTCACCGCCAGCCCGCCGGCCGTCATGAGATTCATGCGACTGCGCGTGACCACCCCCTGAAATCTATTTTTGATCCATGAAAGCTCTCCTCTCCTTTCTCTCCTTTTTCGCACTATCTTTGATCAGCGCCAAGGCTGCTACGGTCACCACCTTTGCCGGAACGGGAACCAAGGGCTTCTCCGGCGATGGTGGTCCGGCGGACAAGGCGGAACTGAACAACGTTTTCGGCGTCGCTCGTGGGCCGGATGGCTTTCTCTACATCTGTGACATGGACAACGCCCGCGTGCGGCGAGTCGGACCGGACGGCAAGATCGAAACCTATGCGGGCAATGGCGTGCGTGGGCGCCAAGGTGACGGCGGCCCGGCGGACAAGGCCTCGCTGAACATGCCTTATGAGCTGGCCTGGGATCCGGCGGGCCATTTGTTCATCGTCGAGCTGGCCAACCACGGCGTGCGCCGCGTGGATGCGAAGACCCGCATCATCACCACGATCGCGGGCACGGGCAAAGCGGGTTTCAGCGGTGATGGCGGACCCGCGACGGAGGCGCAGTTCAATCAACCGCACAGCCTCGCCTTCGATCCGGCGGGCGATCTCTACGTCTGCGACATCATGAACCACCGCGTGCGCAAGATCGACATGAAGACCGGCCTCATCTCGACCTGGAGCGGCACGGGCGAGGCAAAAACCGCGCCTGACGGCTCGCCGATCACCGGAGCATCGCTGAATGGCCCGCGGGCGCTGGCCTTTGGTGCGGATGGCAAGTGCTACCTCGCCCTGCGTGAGGGCAATGCGCTGCTCCTGCTCGACCCGAAGGCGAACACGCTCAAACGCGTCGCTGGCACGGGCAAATCGGGCTTCACCGGCAACGGCGGCCCCGCACTGGATGCGAGACTCGCGGGTCCGAAAGCCGTAGGTCTCGATGCCGAGGGCAATGTCTATCTCGCCGACACCGAATCGCACTCGATCCGCTATCTCGATGTGAAAAAGGGCACGCTCGAAGTGCTCGTCGGCAACGGCAAGAAAGGCGACGGCCCCGATGGCAACGACCCGCTCAACTGCCAACTCGCCCGGCCGCATGGTGTGTTCGTCGATCAGGACGGCAGCGTCTTCATCGGCGACAGCGAGACGCATCGCGTGCGGGTGTGGCGCAGATAACGGTCCATGCCTTACCCCTTCGAAGCATGATGCCGAAACGCCTCCTCATGATCTTATCGTTGGTGCTAGCTGCCTCTCTTCGGGCCGCGGAACCTACGGTCATGATCGCGCCAGCAACGGTGGACCGCGCCGCCTTGGTGGTCAAAGTGCCGCTGCCACCCTCCGGTCTTGGAGTGAACCCCAATGGGCTCTGCGCCTTCGATGCCGACGGGCGGGCCTACCCTTTGCAAGAAGAAGACCCGCGTCACCTCATCCTCGTGCTCGGCTTCGTGCCAGCGAACCAGAGCGTCAGCCTCAAACTCCGCCAAAGGGAAGCCAAGGACCTGGTGCGTGGCGACAGCGATGGCAAAGACGGACTGACAATTACCGTCAGAGGCCAGGAGCAACTCAACTTCAGGACCGACAAGGCGAGGAAGCCCCGCGCTGACATCAGTCCTGACATCCTGCGTGCGGGCTACCTGCACCCGATTCGTTCGCCATCTGGAGCTGTCGTGACGGGCGACTATCCGTCGAACCATCCGCACCATCACGGCATCTGGACGCCTTACACTAAGGCGGTCTTCCAAGGACGGGAGACCGATTTCTGGAACATGCAAAACAAGAAAGGCCGTGTGGACTTGGCTCACGCCGATTTCCTCCCGACGGGCCAGGCGGGCAAAGGGCATCCTGTCTTCGAACAACTCGCGGCCACGCTGACGATGACGGACCTCACCGGACCTGCGCCGATCCCCGCACTTCATGACCACTGGACGCTGCGACTGTATCACGTTCCATCGGGGCCCAAGCCCATGGTCGTCTTCGACCTCACGACCACTCAGGTCTGCGCGGGTCAGGATGCCCTTGAGCTGCCGCAGTATCATTACGGCGGCTTCGGCCTGCGTGGCCCCGACGAATGGAACGGCAAGGAGGGCGCGCTCTTCCTAACCTCCGAAGGGATCACCGACCGCAAGCAGGGCGACGGAACCCGTGCCCGCTGGTGCTACCTGGGGGGCAAGACCGGTGTCGGAGTCTCCGGCACCGCCGTGCTGGGTTTCCCCGACAACTTCCGCTTCCCGATGCCTCTGCGCCTGCACCCGGACATGCCTTACTTTTCGATCGTCCCACAGAAGCTCGGCGCCTTCTCGATCCAGCCCGGGAAACCCTTCGTGACGCGCTACCGCTGCATCGTCACCGACGGTGAACCCGACGCCAACCTCTTCGACGCCTGCTGGAACTCGCTGGCCCATCCTGCCGTGGTCAGTGTGACGCCGTAAGCGAAGGAAATGCCCCCTCCGTTCTCCACCAATTGCCTATCCCAAACCTTGTTCCTCATAGGCATTATCCTCGAAATGATTAATCCCTCATCCATCCTGTCATGAACTCGGCCTATCTTACAGTGCTTGTGTTTTTGGTCTTTGGCATCGCAGCCACACGTGGCGATGTCGTCAATCGGTGGTCGTTCAATCAGCCCGCTGGCTCGGTGACACATGGCA
>CANNQP010000093.1 GCA_947507875.1 Verrucomicrobiaceae bacterium
ATTGGCCTCCTGCTCGCCAAATGGCACGATCAAGACAAACGCATCGCGGCCTACAAAGAGGCGGAGATCACCGACACGGAAGCCCACGACCTGATCATCCGGGCGACCGATGTCAGCGTGTGCTCCAACCGCTTGATCCCCGAAGTGCTGCATGAGTGGCGCGAGCCCCGTCATGATGCCTTTGAGGGGCGCAACGTCTGGAGCCTGTTCAACGCGTTTACGGAATCCCTGAAGAACGGCAACCTCGCCGAACTGCCCAAGCGCACGGAAGCCCTGCACGGGTTGTTGGACACGCACGTCGGCTTGGCCGCATGAAAAGGAAAGGGGATTTGGTGAGGCTGGAGGCCTTGCTGAATTCCTTTTCTTTAGCTAGCCGCTGGCATCGGCAAGCGTTTGGTCGCGCGGTTGCCGTGTTGGCAACCTGATGTTAGGGCACGCACCTTTGGGGACTTCATTTCGCCAAGGTCGATCCACGGCAACATGCACGTTGGATCTCAAGGGGCGAGGCAGGGTAAAAACATCACGATCAAGTGTCGCAGCAGGGGGCATCAAAGGATGCGAACGCGAGACCTCGCATAAATGCCTTCGGTGTAGAACAGGCTATTGATGTGCCCGGCCATTTTGCCAACCGGATAACAGATCGCCTCCTCAGGAAAGTCGTGAGCATCTGGCCAAGTTTTACGCTTACCCACGCGACGATGGTAAGCGATGGCGGCATGGGTGCATTCATGGGCAATGAATTCGACATTTATCGAATCCAGGATGAAACCCATGGCGGCAAAATACGTTGGATCAACCTCGCGCACCAGGTCACGTTCTCCAGCGCTCGCATCGAAGGGGCGTACCATGAAGTCCAATTCACTCGTGATGGCCCGTGTTTCGGGAGTTGGTTTGTCTCTTCCCAGAGCCTTGGTCCAAAAGCGGCACAGGGCTTGGTAATCCTCAAACACGGTGACTTTGGCGCAAAGGGTGGAGTCCGGAGAAACCAAGACATCCGAAGAGAACACCAACTCATGCCCTCCGGGCAAAGTGGACCAGTCGCGGGGCAGGGGGGATCGTGACAAGCGAGTCTTGATTCGAGGATCCTGGGTCAAGGCTTCCTTCAACGGGGAACAGAGGTCCGTGGGGTTCTTGGGTTTTGTGGAGGAAAGTTCGGGCATGGGGAACGGTTGGGTTGGCGGTGGATTAAGTTCTGGGTCGCATACACAAAACAAGGACCATCGCAAACCGTAGACGCATCGTGGGTCGTGGTGTGCAAGGAAGCCTCTCCGCTGCATCTTCCCAGAGCAGCCGTGTTGGGTGGAAGTGCGATTGAAGTTGGACCCGTGAGGGTTGGTTGCGTGAAAAGGGAAGGGGAGGCGCGGAGCCCTAAGGCCTTACGGAGTCGCTGTTTCTGCGAACAACGCACGTGCTGAATTGGCTGAACCACGGAAGGGAGCAGTTCATCATGGACCTTCAGCGCTTCTTTTTGGGGTGATCGACCTTGCCCCCTTGGAGCTCAGCATCTTCTTCACCTCATCCCGCACCCGTTTCTTCAGCTCGGGAGGTCCGATCACGCTTGCCTTGCTGCCCCAACTCAGCACCCATCGGGTGATTTCCTCCAACCCCGCCAGGTTAGCTTGAAACTCGAGGAGGCTGCCATCTGCGTTGATCTTTCGCAGGGTCTGGCTTGGGTGCCATTGACGTTCTGCTACAATTCTCGCGGCATACCCCTCCAGTCGGATCTGCACTTTCTGTGGGCTCCTTTGATTTCCGGCATAGCTCCAGACACCAAAGCCGCCTCCCAAATGATCGCGTGCATTGAACCCCGCCAGCCGGGTGAATGTGGTCTTGTGAACTTCAAGGTTGGAAATGCGTTGCAGGGCAAACGTGCGCATCGCTTCACGAGCGGGATCAAAGGCGATCAAATACCACCCATGCTCGATCTGACCGAGATGATGGGGACGAACCGAACGACGCTCCGGCTCGGTGGACGCGAGCTTGTGATAATCAAAGGTCACTTCTCTAGTCCCACGAATGGCGTCCAGCAAATCACCGAACAAGGTCACGTCCGCAGGCAGCACGCCAGACGCCTTGACCGAAAAAGCATCGTCCAGTTCGTGCCATTCAATCGACACCTCACCGGGGCATGCCTCGGCGATCTTGCTGAAGCTGTCCGCCAGCATTCTTTGCAAGCGCGTTCCACGCAGGGGTTCCAAGGCATGACGTGCCAGGAACAAGGCCACCAAGTCAGAGCGCGACAAGTGCAGCATCGGGAACTCATTGACCTCCTGCGTGTAGAAGTAGCCGTGCTTGATTGAATCGTATTCCAGCGGCAGCCCGAGTTGGTCCCGCATGAAGCTGATGTCCCGCTGAATCGTCTTCGGCGTTACCTCGATCTCCTTTGCAAGGGTGGAGCAATTGGGATGTTTGCCAGTGCGGATGATCTTGTGAATCTCCATCACCCGCCACAGGGCCGGACGGCTGGTTCCTGACCGCGGTGGTCCATTCGACGAGCGAACCACTTTGGCCCCAGATGGGCGAGATGAGGATGGTTTGGGCATGCATTGCAGCTTAAATCCAAAAAAGTTTGCCTGTCACCCTGCGAATGTCCGACCCCCTGAAACAAGATGGGTCTTCCATGAATCCAAATCTCACCGAAATCGTCTACATTCTTGACCGCTCAGGTTCCATGCAAGCCATGCAAGAGCCTGCCATGGCTGCATTCAATGACTTCATCAAGGCTCAGCTTGATGTTCCTGGGCAGGCCCGCCTGACGCTGGTTCAGTTTGACGACGCTTACGAGGTCATCGTCTCTGCGACCCTCCTGCAGGAGGTCCCTCGCCTTACCTCGGCCACGTATCAGCCAAGGGGCACTACTGCGCTGTTGGATGCCATTGGCCGTTCGATTCAAGAAACAGACCACCGCCTCAGCACCCTGCCTGAGGCCGAAAAGCCTGGGAAAGTCATCCTCGCTATTTTCACGGATGGTCTGGAAAATGCCTCTCGGGAATACAGCGCCAAACGCGTCGGGGATCTCATCCGCCACGGCCGCGATCAAAAAAACTGGGAGTTCCTGTTTTTGGCCGCGAATCAGGATGCGATTGCTTCCGCTGCCGCCATGCAAATGGACCCACATCTGAGTGGCAAGGTCAGCTTCTGTTTTGGCGGTGTGAAAGCCACCGGCGCCTCCTGGTCTCGCAAAGTCAGAGCCATGCGCATGAAGGCCTCAGGTAACATGGACGCTCAAGCCCTGGAGGACGATGCCAAGTCGATGGATCAAATCGTCAAGGAGGAGGAAGGCAAGCAGCCCTGAGCAACCGCTGCCAGCGTGACCCCCTCGAAACCAAGAACCAAGAACCAAGAACAATCAACCTCATGCGCCCGATGAATCAACGCCGTCCCTGGCACCAGCGCTTCCGCCACCGCCTGACCAATCTCCTCCCCACGCTGACACTGACGTTGGTTTATCTCGCTGGAGCCGTGCACCTCGCTCTCCAGCAGTGTCATCTCACCAGCTTGCTTTGTCTCTGTGCCGCCGCCGCCACCGTGGCTGTGAGCCGACGATCCACCGTGCTCC
>CANNQP010000094.1 GCA_947507875.1 Verrucomicrobiaceae bacterium
TCGAGTTCATCTCGACGGAGCGAGATGACGACTTTGCTTGCGCGACATTCGAGGTCTGAACACTCTGTTGAACATTCTCACCCCTCCCATCCACGCCACAGCCACACGAGCGTGTCGGCCAGCGTGTGCTCGAAGACGCGTTTGTCGCAATGGCCGCTTTTTTTGCTGAAGACGTAGCGGTGGTGATAGCCTTTCTGATCGAGGGCGACGTTCGTGCGCATGCCGGCCATGACCCAGTTGTGGTAGGTTTCTTCGGGATCGTTGGCGCGGTTGTCGTTTTCGGAGACGTGGGTGAAGATGCGCAGCGGCTTCCGCTCGCTCGTTTCGATCAATTTCATGCCGGAGTGATACTCCCACGCGCCGAGCGGATAGTTTGCTTCTTCGGGCGCGTCGTCGTCCTGCTGGTCCACGAAGGTGCCGGAGTAGGCGATGATGCGGCGGAACCAATCCGGTCGAAACCAGCCCATCGTCAGCGCCGCGGCCCCGCCGGAGCTGCAACCCATCACCGCACGGCCCCACGGATTCTCGGTGAGCGCGAACTTCGGATACGCCGCGCGGATCTCGGCATTCGCGAGCACAGTGGGCAGCACCTCGTCGTGAATGAAGCGGGCGAGGCGATCGGACATCGTATCATACTCCAGGCCGCGCTGGCTGTTCTTCCCATCGTTGCCGCCATTCTGCACCGCGATGCAGACGAAGACCGGAAGCTTGCGCTTCGGATCCTTCGAGATTGTGAGATTGTCGAGCGCGTTGCTGATGAGCTTCAACGGGCCCGGTCCATCGTGAATGACGAGAAGCGGAGCCTTCGCGCCATCTTGGTAAGCCGCCGGCACATACACCGTGATCTTTCTCTCCGTGTTCACCTTCTTCTTGTCCGGCTCCAGCGTCTTGTCCTTGCCGTCGAAGATCTTGCTATCGGCTAGCTTCATCATGAACTCAAACTTCCGTCCCTTCGGATTGCCCTTGTCCGTCAGATCGGGGTCAATGCGATACTCCGGCCCGACTTCGAACGCTCCATCACCCTCTTTGCTGGGTTTCTCGGTGTAGGTTTCGGCGGCTTGAAGCGAGGTGAAGCAGGCGAGAGCAAGGAGCAGGCGTTTCATGATGGAATGGTCGATCAGCATGGTTTAGACATTGAGCCGTTAGATGGCGGGAGTTTGGAGGTGTGTCACAGAGATAAAAAACCGCTGACTTAACGCTAACTAGACGCTGATTTCAAACCTCTGAGATCAGCGTCAGATTAGCGTCTTATCAGCGGTTAAACGAACTCTCACAACAGGATGCAAAACCTACAAATCATCACTTTGCCTTCTTCGACAGCGCGGGGTGCGCGGTGAGGTTCGCGGCGGCTTGCTGGAGCTTTGTGTGTTCGGTGGCGTTCGCAGGGAGCGCATCTTTGGCAAAGGCGGGCAGCAGTTTCTCCCACACGAGGTCGAGTTCACTTTGCATCTGGCCGGTTTGTGCGGTGATGGCGATGACAGCGTCGTGCTCCGGGATCACGAGGCAGATTTGACCGTCGCGGCCGTCGCCACGGAAGCAGTTGTGCTGGCAGCGCCAGAATTGAAAGCCATAGCCTTGCTGCCAGTCAGACGTTTTGCCACTGGGCGCTTTGGAATTGTCCACGTGCTTCGAGGTGGCTTCTGCGACCCATTTTTCAGAGAGCAACGGTTGCCCGTTCCAGTTGCCGCGTTGCAGGTAGAGCTGACCAAATTTCGCGATGTCCTCCGTGCGGATGTGCAGGCCATATCCGCCGAGGCTGTGGCCCTCCGCGCTCGCATCCCACACGGGGCTTTCGATGCCGAGCGGCTCAAAGAGGCGTGGCTTGAGGTAATCGAGCAGCGTCTGGCCGGTGGTCTTCGTGATGATGGCGGAGAGCATGTAGCTGCCAGGCGTGTTGTAGCGGAAAAACGTGCCCGGCTTCTGCGTCACTGGGTGCGCGAGGAACCCCATCACCGACGGGCCGGTCTCGAAGCTGAACTTGGGCTCCACCTCGTGGCCGCCGCTCATCGAGAGCAGGTCACGCACGCGCATGGCCTTGAGGTTCTCGCTGGCCTCTGCAGGGGCCTCCTTGGGGAAAAACTTCAGCACGGGATCGTCCAGCGTCAGCTTCCCCTCCGCGACTGCGAGGCCGATGGCGGTGGAGGTGAAGCTTTTGCTCAGCGACCACATGACATGCCGTTTCTCCGCCGACTCCGGCTTCCACCACGCCTCCGCGATGACGTGACCATGACGCACGAGCATGAAGCTGTGCAGCGTGTGGATCTGCTTGTCCGCCGTCTCGATGAAGTCACGCACCGAAGCCGACGAGATGCCCTGCTGCTCCGGCGTGCTCCGCGGCAGAGCTTTGTCAGCGGAATGAGCAGCCAAGGTGCTGACGAGCAGCATGAGACCGAGGCGAAGGAAGGCGATGGGGCGATCAATCATGATGGAGAGGCTCTGGATGGTGATGAAATGTGAACTTGGCCGATGGGCGTACTCTTTCGAGCTGGAATGTGAATCCATGAAGCGACTACTTCCACGGTCCGAAGTTCCAAATAGCCTCCCAAGCCATGAAGTCCCTCGTTTTCGCTCTTTTCATCAGTTTCGCCGTCACGACGGCTTTTGCGTATGACCCGATGAAGGTGCCGCAGGTCACTTTGGCGGCTCCGCTTGACTTCACCGTGCGGGATGCAAACCGCGACCGCGCTTTGCCAATCCGCGTGTACCTGCCCGTGGCGACCCAAGCAGCGCCGGTGGTGCTTTTCAGCCATGGACTCGGCGGTTCTTGCCAAAACAACCCCTACCTCGGCAAGCACTGGTCCGCACGCGGCTATGCGGTCGTCTTTGTGCAGCATCCTGGCAGCGATGAATCCGTGTGGCGCGGCCAACGCCCCGCGCAGATCCCGATGGCGATGAAGCAGGCTGCCAGCCTCCCAAAGTTCATGCTGCGCGTGGCCGACATCCCGGCGGTGCTCGATCAGCTCACCCGCTGGCATTCAGAAAATATGCATGCCTTGCGTGGCCGACTTGATCTCACCCGCGTGGGCATGGCTGGCCATTCGTTCGGTGCGGTGACGACGCAGGCCGTCAGCGGACAAAGTCTGTCTGTCGGTGGCCCGCGCTTGACGGATTCACGCATCAAGGCCGCCGTTGCGATGAGTCCCAGTGTCCCAGCCATAGGAAATGCGGCGCAAGCCTTCGGCCGCGTGAAGATTCCGTGGCTGCTCATGACCGGCACCAGGGATGTGGTTCACCTGGGTGGTATCCGCCTTGGCGGTGACGCGCAATCCCGCCTCGCTGTCTATCCCGCGCTGCCTCCTGGCAACAAATACGAACTTGTCCTCCACGAAGCTGATCATGGTGCCTTCGGCGAACGATCCCTCCCTGGCGAAGGTGCCAATCGCAATCCCAACCACCACCGTGTTATCCTCGCCCTCAGCACCGCCTTCTGGGATGCCTTCCTCAAAGGCGACGCCGAAGCCAAAGCGTGGCTCAACGGCGAAGGTGCGCGTTCCGTGATGGAGAAAGACGACCA
>CANNQP010000095.1 GCA_947507875.1 Verrucomicrobiaceae bacterium
CGAATTCGTTGTGAAGCCCTTGGTCTCGGGCGGTGGTCTGTTGGGTGTGGGCTTGTTCTCCGTTCGAGGAAGCACAAAGGGCAATGAAACAGCGGCGAGTGTGCCGGTGACGAGGAGGGCTTTGGTGGTGGCGGTCATGGTGAGGAACGTGGTGGTGACGGAGGCGGCGGGGATCACAGAACTGGTGCCGATGCCGGTGAGGGACAGTTTTCCCAAAGAAGCCTGCACCGCGATGGGCATGGCCTGGGCGCTTTGAGCCGTGAACAAGGCTGCGAGACCTGCGCCCGCGATGACACCACGCGAGCGCAAGGCCTCCCGCATGGCCGAGATGCCTCGCTCAATGGCTCGCGAGACCGTGGCTTGGTTTTTCCCAAGATGTCGTGCGACTTCGGCCTGCGTGCGACCTTCGAGAAAGTAGAGCACGAGCACCTCGCGCAGCTCATTGGGCAGTTCGTTGAGCGAGGCATCGACGTGCGGCTCGATGTCCAGCCACGTCGCCTCACGATCCGTGTGCCACGTCTCCGCCATGGCCTTCTCAACCCGTTTGCGTGTGCTCTCGCGGCGCACGGCTTGGCAGGCTTGCAGCCATGCCACACGATGCAGCCATGCAGCGACGGATTGGGTGATGCTGCCTGCCTTTCGTGTGAGCTCCAGAAAAGTCTCCTGGGCCACTTCCTCGGCCACGGCAGCATTCTGTGTGACACGAAGGGCCAAGGCATAAACCATCGATCCATGCGCCTGCACTAACTCACGAAAGGCGTGAGCGTCGCCATGACTGGCGTAGCGTTGGAGTCGCTGGAGATCGGTGAGCATGTGTACTCTTGAGAGTTGCACGATGCCGCTATTTTATGCGCTTATCGTTTGAAAAAAGTAGCTTCGTTTTTCCACACTCCGTGAGCCTATCATCGACCATGGAAGCGCGATGGATTTTTGATTTGGCTTCGGAGTGATACGATGAGGCCCTTCCATTTGAAGGTTGAACACGAACCATTGCTTGATCGAACCCATACCACGAGGCCAGGAATCCATCACTTTCGCTCAAGAGACTTCAACCGATCTGTCTCCTGAACCGAAATGCTACCAGCCGGCTTCTTCAAATCAGGATCATACGAATACTCGAAAATCGCACCTTCGAGCGCGCCTCTCAGCCAGCCTTCGATCTTTTTCGGATCTCGTGACATGGAAGCTTCAATTAGCGCACGATTTTTGGGTGAACCAAGACTCTCCTCCGTATCGATGGCAATGTTGAGCATGCCGTGTTGCATGTTCTTGGCTTTCTTGATCTCTTCAACGGCTTCGCGAATCATCTTTTGATTTGCTGGTGATTCGAGAAACTGAGCCATGCCTTGCATCGCCTCTTCAAACTCAAAACTAGCCATCATCCTTTCAAACGGCAGACCTTCGAATTTACGAATGAACTCATCCACCCTTCGCTGTAGTTCAGCCGAGGATGCTTCGGGCCGGTAGCGTTTCGGTTGAGGTGCACTTGCAGCCACTCGAGCGTTCGTTGCTTTAGCTTCGGAAACAAAATCTTGGGGAGCGGGCTTGTTGGGATCAAATTGAGGTATCAGGAAGAAACCGATCGTGGCAACGGCTGTGCTGCTGATGAGGATTTTCGTGGTGGCGGTCATGGTAATGAGCGTGGTGGTGACGGAGGCGGCGGGGATCGCCGATGAGGTGCCGATGCCGGTGAGAGAGATCTTGCTCAGCGATGCGGTAAGGGCTGGTGGCACGGCGTGTAGGTGAGGAGTGCTCAGGATCGACGCGAGACTTGCGAGACCGAGAATGCCCTTCGTTTTCAATCGGTCACGCAACTGATGAATGGCCTCATCAAGCTGACGAGAAACCGTGGATTGACTCACGCCCAAGCGCGCTGCGATGTCTTGTTGAGTTTGGCCCTCCAAATAACGCTCGATCAACAGAGCGCGTGTCGCTTCAGGCAGTTCGGCCAGCGTTTCGTCCAGCAGAGGCTCGATCTCCGCCCAAGAACTGTCTGCACCAGGTTGGTTGAGATTCGCAGCCGCCGACTCGTGCTTCAACCGACGGGCCTCCGCGCGCACTGCGTTTTGCGCCTTCATGAGAGCGACATGGTGAAGCCATGCTCCGACTGAGCGGATCGCGACCCCACTGCTGCGCGCCAGAGCCAGAAACGTCTCCTGCGCCACATCTTGGGCCAGCACGGCGTCGTGAGTGATGCGCTGCGCGGTGCCATGAACCATGGCCGCGTGAGCCGAGACAAGGGCCTGAAACGCCTCCGCATCGCCAAGGCGATGATAGCGTGAAAGGAGGTTCAGATCAGAGTCCATGAGGCTGAAGAAGGCGGCCAAGCTCACCGTCCATTAATCATGTCACCGCACATCCTGGTTTTATGCAAAGAAACTGCGGAGCCCGTTAGATGCTGTCGAAACCAAAGACTTCGTCGATCCGGAAGAGCCGCTCCTGGGAGAGAATGAGGATCAAGGATCTCATTCTGGTGACGAAAAGAATAATCAATGGCAGATCAAACCTGATCCAGCTGCTACGGTTATGGTGAGGTTCGGCCAAACTTTGTCAAAAAGCCGTCATGTTCCCGACCAGGTCAATCTTCCGGATCCGACTGAATGACATTCGTGCCGGGTGGCAGTGGACCTTTGTTGATCGACACTCCGTTGGAAGTCTTCTGTGTGCTGGGATCGAGCGCCATCTCGACGGAGGCTGAATTGATAACGTTGGAAAAAACCTCAGCCAAAGCATCAGCATCTTTGGAAAGGACCGCGCCAAGAAACCGCTCGGCGTCAGCCTCTGTCCTCATGAAGGCATCGTCGAGTTCGAGTTTCACTTGGGTCTGCTGCGAAGGCGGAATGCCCTTCATCTTCATGGCAAACCGCGCGGCTTCCGTGAGCACTTTGAACTGCTTCGGATTCCTTGCCATCACCTGCAGGAGTTCGGAAGTCTTAGATCCGATGTCTGCATCATGCCTCAGGGATTCCATCAAGGTGCTGCCCGGATGAGCTGCACGATAGTCATCCACCAACGAACGAGCCTGCTTTGACCGATCCGAGTCACCGCCAAACAGCAGGTCGAATACTTCTTCATCGCTCATCTCTGAGGGAAGCTTGGCCAGCGAATTCGTTGTGAAGCCCTTGGTCTCGGGCGGTGGTCTGTTGGGTGTGGGCTTGTTCTCCGTTCGAGGAAGCACAAAGGGCAATGAAACAGCGGCGAGTGTGCCGGTGACGAGGAGGGCTTTGGTGGTGGCGGTCATGGTGAGGAACG